>NZ_CP155796.1:0-623070 GCF_039729195.1 Mycobacterium sp. DL | reverse complement strand
GACGCTGCTGTCGGGTCGGTCCTCCAGCGAGGTCACCGAGCAGCACATCCGCAATGCCGCCCGCCGGGTGGAGGCGTTGCCCGACACCGAGCCGCGGGTGCTGCAGATCCGGGCCCTGGTCCTCGGCACCGCCATGGACTGGCTGGCCGACAACACCGCCAGCACCAACCACATCCTGGGGTTCCCGTTCACCGAACACGGCCTGCAGCTGGGTGTCGAGGCGTCGCTGCGGAACCTCGCCCGGGTCGCACCCACCCAGGCTCACCGCTACGCGCTGGTCGATCTCGCCAACAGCGTGCGGCCGATGTCTACGTTCTGAGTTCGATGTAGGTGCTCACCACATCAACCAGCGTCTGCAGATCCCGGGACTGATCCACCGGCTCGGGCCAGGTCATCTGCGCAACGACGATCCCGCGCAGCGTGTTCCAGATGAGGGTGCCGATGTGTGTCGCGTCGGGCGCGGCCAGCCCCTCGCCGAGCTGCCGTCCGAGATCGGTGAGCTTGGCCATCAACTCGGCGAGGTGCGCGTTGACCGCGGCGCCCCGCATACCGCGGGTGGAGATCAGAATCTCCAGCGCGGCTCGCGAGGTCGTGCTGGAGAACGCCTGCCACACCGCGTCGACGACCAACGCAACCCGGTCCCGCGCGCCCGGCGACGACGCCGGCGACAGCCCGGCCAGGGTGTCGAGCAGCTCGCCGAAGCCCTGATCGACCACGGCCATCAGGATCCCGTCGAGGTCACCGAAGTGGTACTGGACCACCCCCCAGGTCACCCCGGCGCGGTCGGTGATGTGCCGGACGCTGGGCGGGGCGAACCCCTCCTCGAGGATGCATCGCACGGTCTCGTCGATCACCGCCGCGCGGGTGCGTTCGGCCCTGGCCTGCCCGCCCGTGGCCGGGCGCCGTGGCGCGGTCATGCTCTCCGGGTCACCACATGACACCCCTGACGTGGTCGAGAGCCCGCAGGTCGTGGGCGGCCAGCAACCCGACCGGTGCGCGGCACACCGCGTCGATGACGTTGACGACCCTTGCCGCGGTGGCGATCACGCCGCCCTGGTTGTGGTCGATACCCGACGTTCCGACATGGGTGTTGATCTCGATTCCCGGGCTGCCGTCCACCAGTACCCGGTGCACACCCGGATGACCGTCGGGCGGAAACGGCCAGTCGGGCGCCGCCGCCGCAGTGAGCCGGTTGACATGCTCCATCGTGACGACCGGGCGGCCGTCGCGCAGCCCGTCCACACCGAACTTGATCGCGGCGACGTGACCGGGTTCCACCCGCATCATCGTGCAGTCGATCGGTTCGGGCGTCACCCACTTCTCGTGCCGTTCCCGCACCTCATCGAGTTCGATGCCGAGGTCCGCGGCGAGGCTGCGCACCTGGGCACCCCACATCGAGGACAGCACGCCGGGAGAGAACAGGATCGGGGTGTGATCGGGTCGGGTACCGAAACCGAAGCTGACGCCGGTGAACTCGGCGTCGTCGTAGGTCCCGTAGTCGAAGATCTCCTGCACTGTCACCGCGGTGGCGCGCGCCGCCAGGCTCAGCGCCGTGTACACCAGCGTGTCGCCGGAGAATCCGGGGTCGATGCCGTTGATGTACAGCGTGGTGCCACCGTCGGCGCAGGCGGCCGCGAGGGGGCCCCGCAGCCAGTCGTCGGCCTGGTCGGGGGCCACCAGCCAGACGAACGACGTCCCGACCACATTGGTACCGGCGCGCAGGAATCGACTGATTTCGTCGATCGCCACCATGGGCCGCGTCTCCGCCTGGGACGTGTACACCATGCAGTCGGCTCCGAGCGCGACCAGCGCGTCGATGTCATCGGTCGCGATCACACCGGTCGGAACGGGTGACCCGCACAGTTCGGCGGCATCACGTCCGACCTTGTCGGCGCTGTTGGCGTGCACACCGACGAGCTCCAGATCCGGGCGCTCGATTATGCTGCGCAACGCGTGCACACCGACGTTGCCGGTGGAGAACTGGATGACCCTACGCATGTTGTCGCTCCTCACAGCAGGTCGGTGATGGTTTTGAGGCCCGCCTCGTACAGCACCCCGGGCAACATTCCGCCGTCGATCTCGATGGTGGTGCCGTTGATGAAATCCGCTGCGCCAGAAGCCAGGAAGACGCAGGTGCGACCGACCTCGGCGGGTTCTCCGCCGCGTCGCAGCGGTAGCGCGCTGAAGTAGTCGGATCCTGTGGGATCGTCCTCGGGAAGGACGAAGGAGCGGAAGTTCTCGGTGATGGTCGGACCGAGGGCGACGCAGTTGACCCGGGCCGTCGGGCCCCATTCCTCGGCGAGCGACCTCGTCAGGTGGTTCAACCCGGATTTTGCCGCCCCGTATGACACCAACGTGGGAGAACCGGCCGGATGACCGGCGCCACTGGAGACGTTGACGATGCAGCCCGTCCCGTCTTGGCGCTGCATCTGCCGGTAGACCCGGATCGCGAACCACAGCGGGCTGATCAGGTTCATCTGAACGGCGAACGCGTGGAACAGCACCGTGCGTTCGAAGTCGTCGTCGGAGGCGGGCGCCCCCTGGATGCGCGAGACCAGGGAGGGGACGTCCTCGGCATGCGGCGACGGGACGGTACCGCCGGCGTTGTTGACCAGGATGTCCACCCGCCCGTACGTGTCAGCCACCTCGGTGACCATGGCGTCGATCGCGTGGTAATCGCCTTGGTCACAAACCATCTGGGCGGATCGCTGCGCCCACTCCGGATTCTCACCGGTCCCCGGGATCGCATCGAGCGGGGCCCGCGAACAGCCGATCACGGTCGCCCCGGCGCGCAGCAGTTCGTGGGCGATTCCGACACCGACACCTCTGCTGGTACCCGTGACGATCGCTACTTTCCCGTCGAGTGCACCCGTCATGACCGGAATCATCACACGCTTGATGTTTTATGCCAATCAACCAGCAACGACGAAATCCGTTGCTGAACCGTCAAAATTGACCAAAGCGTCGCCCGACCCACCTGATCGAGCCGCCGCTGTCGAGCAAACTCGCAGGTGAAGTGGTGTTCGATGAGTTCGGCGAAACTTCTGGTTCCGCGACGGGATCCGTAGTATCGTTTCGACACTGGTTGATGGACCAGCCAGCACAAGTGGTGACGTCATCGGCGCATCGGGCGCGACAAGCGACCAACGCAAGGCTTTGAGAATCAAGGGCCACTCCCCTGACGGCAGATATCGGCTGACGGAGGTCACCGTGTCCAGTTCAGAATCATCAGGCGCTCCGAGTACTCAACGGGTGTACCGTCCGGACCCGCGATCCTTCGACCTGCGGGAGGAGCATCACCGGGCGACGTTCTCCGCCTGCCAGCTGCCTCCGTCGAAGGTGCTGGTGACGATCCACGGCGAGATCGACGCCACCAACAGCTGCGCGATGGCCCGCTACGTGGAACGCAGGATCGCCGGGTCGACTCGCCTCGTCCTGGACCTTCAAACCGTCGAGTTCTTCGCCGCCGCCGGATTTGCTGCGCTGTCCAACATCAACATCATGTGCGCCCGCACCGGCGTCGAGTGGTCGCTGCTGGCGGGCCCCCACGTCTGGCGCCTGCTCACGATCTGCGACCCGGCACGCGAACTCCCCGTGGCGCGCGACCCGTCAGCCGGCAAGTACCTGCGCACACGCACGGGCGATCGCAAGCTCCTCGTTGGTGGGAATCACTAGCACCGTCGTCGGAGCACCCTCGGGGGAGATCCGCCGGGCCGCCCTGGCCGGGCTGTCGTTGAGGTGCTCGTCGAGTTCGATGCCGAACGCGGTGAGTCCGGAGAGCGCATCGCGGCGTACTGCTGCATCGTTCTCGCCGATTCCCGCTGTGAACGTGATGACGCCGGCCGTGCCGAGGACCGCGAGGTAGGCACCGATGTACTTCCGCAGCCGGTGGATGTACACGTCGTAGGCCAATTGTGCTGCTGGATCGCCGGTTTCGATCTGGCGGCGAAGGGCCCGGAAGTCGACCTCGCCGCCGAGTCCCCGCACCCCCGATCGCCGGTTGAGCATCGTCTCGATGTCCTCGACGCTCATGCCGGCGGTGCGCGACAGATACGTGATGACGCCGGGGTCCACGTCGCCGGAGCGGGTCCCCATCACCAGACCCTCCATGGGGGTCAGCCCCATCGACGTCTCGACCGGGCGGCCGCCGACGATCGCAGACGCCGATGCACCGTTGCCCAGGTGCAGCACGATCTGGCTCAGCGTGTCCAGTGGCACCCCGAGGAAGGCGGCCGCCTGCTCGCTGACGTACTGGTGCGATGTGCCGTGAAAACCGTACCGCCTGATGTGCCACCGGCTGGCGACGTCGCGGTCGATGGCGTAAGTGGCTGCGGCAGCGGGTAGGTCGTGGAAGAAGGCCGTGTCGAACACCGCAACGTGCGGGACGTCGGGAAGCGCACGCCGGGCCACCTCGATACCGAGGATCGCCGGCGGATTGTGCAGGGGCGCAAGCGGAGCCAGTTCTTCGATCTGTGCGATCACCGTGTCATCGACCACGGTGGGCCGGAACAGGTTCGGCCCGCCGTGCACCACCCGGTGGCCCACCGCCGCGAGGTCGAGATCCTCGAGGGAATGCCCGTCGGCGGCCAACGCCTCGAAAACCGCATCGATGGCCGCGGCATGGTCGGCCACGGATTTGTCTCCCGAGCCTGGATCGATGTCCTCACCGATGCGGTCGATCATGCCGTCGGCCACCATCGCGCCCGAATCCGGCTGCACGACCGAATATTTCACCGATGAGGAGCCCGAGTTGAGCACCAGCACTGACCGTGTCACGCACTGACCCCCTGGGCCTGGATCGCAGTGATCGCGACGGTGTTGACGATGTCCTCGACCAGCGCACCGCGCGACAGGTCGTTGACGGGCTTGTTCAGACCCTGCAGCACCGGCCCGATCGCGATGGCGCCCGCGCTGCGTTGGACCGCCTTGTAGGTGTTGTTACCGGTGTTGAGGTCGGGGAAGATCAGCACTGTGGCGTGGCCCGCCACCTTCGAGTCGGGCATCTTGGTCGCCGCCACCGAGGGCTCGACGGCCGCGTCGTACTGGATGGGGCCCTCGACCATCAGCTCCGGTTCGCGCGATCTGACCAATTCCGTTGCCTTCCTGACCTTGTCGACGTCGGCGCCAGTTCCGGACGTCCCGGTCGAATACGACAGCATCGCCACCCGCGGTGCGATGCCGAACTGCGCGGCGGTGCGCGCCGACGAGATCGCGATGTCGGCGAGCTGCTCGGCGGTGGGGTCCGGAACGATGGCGCAGTCGCCGTAGGCGAGGACCTCGTCGGCCAGACACATCAGGAAGATGCTGGAGACCGTGGACACACCGGGCACCGTCTTGATGATCTCGAAGGACGGCCGGATGGTGTGCGCGGTCGTGTGCCTGGCGCCCGACACCATGCCGTCGACCATGTTGTTGTGCACCAGCATGGTGCCGAAGTAGGACACGTCGTGGATGATCTCTCGAGCGTGCTCGACGGTGACCCCCTTGTGGCTGCGCAGCGTCGCATACTGCTCGGCGAACTGGTCGCACAGCTCACTGGTCTGCGGGTTGAGCACCGTGGCGCTGGACAGGTCGACACCGAGTTCAGCAGCGCGGCCGCGGACCTCGGCCTCCTCGCCGAGGATCGTCAGGTCGGCCACACTGCGCTGCAGCAGTCGGCCCGCAGCCTGGAGAATGCGATCGTCGTTGCCCTCGGGCAGCACGATGTGCTTGCGGTCGGATCGGGCGCGGTCGAGCAGCCGGTGGGTGAACATCTGCGGCGTGACCGCCGAGGGAATCGTGATCGCCAACTGCGCCAACAGATCCGCGGTGTCGACATGGGTTTCCATCAATGCCAGCGCGGTGTCGACCTTGCGCTGCGATCGTGTCGTGACCCGGCCGCGCGTCGCTGCCACCCTGCTGGCCGTCTCGAAGGTGCCGAACGGCGTCTCGATGATCGGCAGCCGCAGCCCCAGCCCCGACACCAGTGATTCGATCGCCGGATGCAGGGCCAGGCCGCCGTTGAGGATGACGCAGGACAGCGACGGGAACCCTTCTGCGGCATGGGCACTGTGCACGGCGAGCACGACGTCTGAGCGATCCCCGGGGGTGACCACGGCGACGCCCTCGGTCAGCCGCTCCAGGACGTGTTCGGCCGTCATGCCGGCCACCAGGACGTCCATCGCCTCGCGGGTCAGCAGCGCGGGATCCCCCCGCAGTACCGTGCCCTCGACCGCTTCCTGCAGCTCGGCGACCGACGGCGCGACCAGAAGCGGTTCTTCCGGGAGCACATAGGTGCTGGGGCCGAGTTTCTGCAGCGCAGCGGCGACATCGGCCATAGCCGCCGGATCGCATCGGTTCACCACCACCGCCGCGGTCCGTGCGTGCTGCGCGGCGATCTCGTCGATACACACCTCGACGACCTGCGTGACCTGCTCGGGGGTGCGGCCCTTGGCCTTGACGGCGAGCACCACCGGAGCGCCGAGGTTGGCCGCGATGCGGGCGTTCATCGACAGCTCGCTGGGCGCCGCGACGTCGGTGTAGTCGCTGCCGACCACGAGGACGGCGTCACACTGTTCGGCAACCTGGTGGAAGCGGTCGACGATGTCACCGAGCGCGGTGTCGGGGTCGTCGTGCAACTGCTGATAGCTGACGCCGACACACTCCTCGTAGGACAGGCCCGCGGTGGTGTGGGCCAGCAGCAGCTCGAGGATGTAGTCGCGCCCCTCGCCGAGGCGGGTGATGGGCCGGAACACCCCGACCTTGGCGACCGTCGCACCGAGCCGGTGCAGGATGCCCAGTGCGATCGTCGACTTCCCGGTGTCCCCCTCCGGCGAAGCGACGTAGATGGCGGACATCGGGGATTCGGCGGCGTCAGACACGGGTCAAAGCCTGCCGTCAACTGCTTGTCATGTCCACCGGCACCCTGACCGTGGTGAGCAGACCGCGGTGGTCGGCCCCCGGCACCTCGACCGTGCGGGCCGTCGCCGCCGAGGCGTTCTTGGTCAGGACGTGGTCGATGCCCAGCAGCGGAGGCCTGCCGCCGCGGCCGGGGTAGGTGCGGGCGAGGCCGGCGGCGGCGTCTGCGGCGGCATCGCCGTAACCGGTTGCCAGCAGCCGCCGGAACGGTGCCATGTCCGCGGTGGCGTTGAAGTCACCGGCGACGATCACCGCACCCGCTCCGGCGTCGCGGCCGACCTCGGTCAGTGTGTCGGGCATCAGGGCGATGTCGGCCAGCCAGGTCTCGATCGGCTGCGGCCACGGCGCTGCCAGATGTATCGACAGCACCGTGGTGTCGACGACCACCCCGGGGATGCGGATCCGGGTGCCCAGCATCGGTAGCGCGTACCCGTCGATGCGGCCGGAGTTCACGATCGGGTGCCGGCTCCAGATCCCGATCCCGGACGCCAGCGGCGCCGGGAGCACAACGCGATGCGGGAACACCGCATCCATCCCGCCCTCCGACAGCCCGTCGGCCGCCTCCTGCGTCATCTCCTGCACAGCCACGATGTCGGCGGTGTCGCGGGCCAGGGCCACCAGCGAGGGCGGATCAGCTTGTCCCATACCGAGGTTGGTGGTCAGCACCCGGACGTCGACGGCGGCGACGTCGGCGCCCGTCGGAGCGAGATAGCGCGGCACGTACACCCAGAGCAGCGCGACCGTGACGGCCAGCGCGACCACTGTCAGCAGCCAACGTCTGCCCAGCACCAGCAGCAGCACCGCCACCGGTGAGGCGACCGCCAGATAGGGCGACGCTGCCGCCACGATCAGGCTGGGGTGCCCGGTGATCGGCAGGTACCGCGCCGCGAAGGCCACCAGCGCGACGGCAAGGGCGAGCAGGCCCAGCAGCGTCGCGAGAATCCGCATCGTCTCGCGAGGTTCGTCGAGTCAGCCGAGCTTGCGCAGCCTCGGCTCCAGGTCGCGCTGGAACAGTTCCAGGAAACGCCTCTGGTCGTGGCCCGGGGCATGGAAGACCAGATGGTTGAGGCCGTAGCCCACATACTCAGCGACCTTGGCGACGGCTTCGTCGGGGTCCGATGCGACGATCCAGCGTTTGGCGACCTGCTCGATGGGCAGCGCGTCGGCGGCCTTCTCCATCTCCATCGGATCGTCGATGGAGTGCTTCTGCTCGGCGGTCAGCGACAGCGGCGCCCAGAACCGGGTGTTCTCCAGCGCCAGCTCGGGATCGGTGTCGTAGGAGATCTTGATCTCGATCATCCGGTCGACGTCGTCGGGGTTCTTGCCGGCCGCCTCGGCGCCTTCCCGCATCGCCGGGATCAGCTTGTCCTTGTAGAGCTCCTCGCCCTTGCCGGAGGTGCAGATGAACCCGTCGCCGGCCCGCCCCGCGTACTTGGCCACCTGGGGCCCGCCCGCCGCGATGTAGATGGGGATGCCGCCTTCGGGCACGTCGTAGATCGAGGCGCCCTTGGTCTTGTAGTAGTCGCCATCGAAGTCGACGCGGTCGCCCAGCCAGAGCTCGCGCATCAGCCGCACCGACTCGCGCAGTCGTGCGTAGCGCTCCTTGAACTCGGGCCACTCGCCCTCGTATCCGGTGGCGATCTCGTTGAGCGCCTCGCCGGTACCCACACCCAGGAAGATCCTGTTGGGGTACAGGCAGCCCATCGTCGCGAACGCCTGCGCGATGACGGCCGGGTTGTAGCGGAACGTCGGGGTCAGCACCGAGGTGCCCAGGAAAAGGCGTTCGGTGCGCTCACCCACGGCGGTCATCCAGGCAAGCGAGAAGGGTGCGTGGCCACCTTCGTGGCGCCAGGGCTGGAAATGGTCGCTGACCGTGGCGCTGTCCATACCGTGTGCTTCAGCGGCGACGGCCAGTTCGACGAGTTCGCGTGGGGCGAACTGCTCCGCCGACGCCTTGTAGCCCAGTTTCAGTTCAGCCATGTCATCTTTCTACACTCGCCGCATGGCACCCGTGCTCACGGCCATCACCGACCGCGTCCACTTCGCACAGACGGACCTGGTCAACTGGACTCTGGTCGCCGGTGACGACGGTGTGATGATGATCGACGCCGGCTTCCCGGGCAGCCGCGCCGACGTGCTCGGATCGCTGGGCCGACTGGGCTTCGGTGTCGACGACGTCCGCGCGATCCTGTTGACCCACGCCCACATCGACCATTTCGGCACCGCCATCTGGTTCGCCGCCGAGCACGGTACGCCCGTCTACTGCCACGCCGACGAGGTCGGGCACTCCAAGCGCGAATACCTCGAACAGGCCTCGCCGGTGGACGTCGCGGCCCACGTCTGGCAGCCGAAATGGCTCAAGTGGTCGGTGTCGATCATCCGCAAGGGCGGGCTCAACCACGCCGGCATCCCGACGACCGCCCCGCTGACCGACGAGATCGCGGCGGGACTGCCGGGTGCGCCGCAGATGATCCCGACGCCCGGGCACACCGGCGGGCATTGTTCCTATGTCGTGGACGGTGTGGTGGTCAGCGGGGATGCGCTGGTGACCGATCACCCGGTGGCGCCCCGCCGGGGTCCGCAACTGCTGCCGTCGTTGTTCAACCACGACGAGGACGGGTGCCGCCGCAGCCTGGGTGTACTGGCCGAACTCGACTCCGAGGTGCTGCTGCCCGGACACGGGCCGGCGTGGCGGGGCCCGATCAGGGAGGCCGCGACTCAGGCCACCACGGCCGAGCCGTGAATCAGGCCACCACGGCCGAGCCGTGAATCAGGCCACCACGGCTGAGCCGTGAATCAGGCCAACGTGTCGTAACCGAGGAGAAACAGCGCAGTCAGGCACAGGCCGCACGCGATGACGATCGTGGGCATCAGGATCATCGTGTCGAGTTCTTCGTCGTCGAGCACGTCGTCCTCGAAGCGCCCGAAAAGCACCCGTGCGATTCCGGTGCGCCGGAACGTGTGGACGAGACGACGCACCGCTGCGGATTCGCGGCGACGGCCGATGACCACCCGCGACGCTCCACCGAGCACGAATGTCAGTGCGGCAGCGGCCAGCATCAACCAGCCGACGGTCGACTCTGACACGTCGGCAAGCCTATAGGCCGGGTGGGTCCTGCAACGCCTTGACGAAGGCGATCGGATAGACCTCACCCTCGGCGGGGAGCGGCTCGGCCAACCGGGTGTAGCCCATCGACTCGTACAGCGCCTCGGCTTCGGGTTGGCGGTCGCCGGTGGTCAGATAGATCCGCGAATAGCCGCGCGCGGCGATGACGGTTTCCAGCCGCGCCACCAGCGCCCGTGCGTGGCCGCGGCGACGGTGCCCGCTGTCGGTCCAGATGCGTTTCAGTTCGGCGGTCGTGTCGTCGAATCGCCGGTAGGCCCCGCCGGTCACGGGTCGGCCGTCGAGCAGTCCGATCAGCAGGCCACCGCCCGGCGCCTCGAATTCCTCAGCGGGGTAACCGCGCAACCACGCGTGGACTCGGTCTCTGCTTCCGCCATACCGGTCGGCGTACTCGACCGCGAGTTCGTCGATCAGCGGCGCAGCCAGTGGGTCATCTTGGCCGACCGCCACGAAGCGCAGGTCACCAACGGGAGGCGTGGACATCACCTCAATGTCTAGCGCATGGCGCCGGGCCGCATCAGAACGGTGGTGGGTCGTCGCCGTAGTCGGGTTCGTAACCGGCTGGGGGAAACTCGTAGCTGGGCGGCGGCGGTGGCTGTGTCTGCTTCTGTGCTCGTATGGCGGCGCGCTCGGCTTGTCGAGCGGCCGCGGCTGCGATGTCGAGGTCACGTTGGATCGCGTTGAGGCGTCGTTCGGTGGCGATGTGGGCGGCGCGGCTCTGTTCGCGGGTGCGTCGGCGGGTAGGCATCATGAGATCGCGGCCGGGCCTGGGCTCTGAAGGTCGTTCTGAGGTATCCGGCGCGGGCGGGGTGGTGGTGTTCCAGGCGGGGAACAACAACGTCGAGAACGGTTTCGTGGTGTAGGTGTGTCCCGTCGGTGTCGTGACTTGCACTGTGCCGTCAGGTAATTGGGCATCGGCGAAGCCGTCGCAGAACGTTTTCACCAAATGATGCAGACGGCAATAGCATTTGATGTTGCCAGGATGGGTGGGGCCGACGGGCCAGGGGCGGGTGTGATCGATGTCGGCGTGTGCGGCAGGCCGGTCGCAGCCGGGCCAGCGGCACGTCAGGTCCCGGGTGCGCACGAACTCGGACAGCGCGGTCGACGGTCGGTAGCGGTCCTCACTGTCACACGGCGAGCTGAGGTAGCGGATCTTCGCACCACCGGCGATCAGTTCGGCCAGCAGTGGCGCGGGCACGATCGCGCCGTTGGCGCCGGCAATCAGCGCAGCCTTGCGCCGCCGCGGCTCAGGCGGCTCAGGCGGCTCGGCAGGCGCGGGCGGGGTGGGTGCGTATTCCAGCCCCTCGCCGTGCAGTTTCGGGTCCAGGGCGGCATCGAGTGATTCCGGGTCGGCGATGACATGGATGGTCACGCTGCTGGCACGACCGTCGTCGACCTTGCCTCGGCATGTCGGGTCGTCGCAGCGGCACGCCAGATGTGTAGCGTGGGCGGCGATCGCGCCGACAGCATCGGAGCGGCGTTGGCCCAGGGTGCGGGGATCGTCGTCGCACACCGACGCGATCATGTCGGTGATGCGCCGCTCCAGTAGCACCGCATCGGTGGCAGTCAACCGCCCGTGGACGCTGGCAGTTCCGGTGGCATCGTCGCGGTCCCCGACGGTAAAGTCACGCACCCGAACCGAGTTGCGCAGTCGGCGCACCGCGTCGGGGTCATGGCGATCGACCCAGAAATCGATGGCCTGCTCGAGCTTGTGCTGTGACAGCGGGCCCCAGCCCGCGGCGTTGTCGGCGACCTCGCTGTCGATGTGGGACAGCGCGACCGCGTCGCGGACCAGCGCGGTGCGGAACACGATCGTCGAGATCATCGCGCCGCTGAGGTGGCCGGCCAGGAACAGTGCCCCCACTTTCGGGAGCCGATCGCGCAGAGCGACGGCCAACTCGATCTGCCCCAGCGCGCGACCGTGGCTGATCGTCAGCGCACACGACAGGCCCGCCGCGGCGGCATCGACCTCATCAATCGCCCACCGCGAGCGGCTCCCTCCGGCCACGGCGCGGCGCTGCACCTCGGCGATCACCGCCAACTTGCGTGCCTCCGCCGCCGCCGAAGCTGTCGCCCACCCGGCCGCCGCCTCCGCCAGCGCGGCATCGCTGGCCTCAGCCAGGGCAGCCGACTCCGGTAGCGAACCATCGAACATGTGTTCTAAACTACCCGGTTCCACCGACACGTCGAGGCATCACCTTCGCGGCAGCAGCGCCACCAGTTGATCCGCGGTCGCCGCCCACCCGAGGTCGTGATCCTCGAACCCCTCGGGCGGTAGTAGCGAGTGCTCGATGGACATCAGCGTCTGGTCGACGCCGAACGGTTCGAACGCGACGTTGACGATGCTGGTGACCGTCGGATCAGCCCAGCCTGAATGACTCCACGTGAAGCGCAACAGGTTCGGCCGGTCGATGTCGAGGAACTGGCCGGTGATGAGCACCGAGGAGCCCGAGTCGTCGACATCGAAGCTGACCCGGCCCCCGACCTTCGGTTCGATGATGATCGCCACACACCGGGACGGGCGTGGGCACATCCAGTCCATGAGCGCTTCGGGGTCCAACCACTCGTCGAACACCACGTCCGGACGGGCGGGCATGACGCGCTGGACCCGGACCACGGGTCCGTCGGTCATCGGCCGCGTCCCTTCTTGCGCAACCTCTCCGACAACGCGTCGGCGCGGGTGGACCAGAAGTCGGCTTGCGCGTCGATCCACTGGCGCGCGGACGACAGTCCGTCCGGTTGCACAGAGAGCCAGTGCTCGCGGCCGCGCACTTCGCGTCGCACCAGGCCGGCCGACTCCAGCACGCCCACGTGACGCGAGACTCCCGCGAAGGTCATCGGCAGCGGCGCCGCCAGATCGGTGATGCGCGCGTCGCCCTGCCGCAGTGTCTCCAGCAGCCAGCGGCGCGTCGGATCGGCGAGCGCCGCGTACGCGCGGTCCAGGGTCGGATCTTCAACCATTCTGTTGACTATAGCGGTGTGAGCATGTTCTGCTGATGCTGATATTCAACAGAACTGTTTAACGTTTACGAAGGAGGTTCCGTGCAGACACCCGAGATCGTCGCCGCGCCGGAATGGCAGGCGGCCCTTGCCGACATGCTCGTTAAGGAGAAGGAGTTGACGCGTGCCCGCGACGCGCGTGCCCGGGTTGGTCGGTCCGCGACGTCGTGGCCCACATGACGGCCGTCGCACAGGATTGGGCCGACGGACGACTGGCGGGGGCACCGACGGATGCTCAGACCGCCGATCACGTCCGCCGATTCGACGGACTCGGCGCAACCGAGCTCCTCGAACTCTGGGACAGCGCCGCCAGCAGGCTGCACCATCTCGCCGACGCAGAGGACCTGGAACCACCGCTGGGCGACATCGCCTGCCACGAACACGACATCCGCAGTGCGATCGGCCGGCCCGGCGCGCGGGATGCGGAGTCCGTGAGGTGGACCGCGGACACGCTGCTTGCCATGCTCGACCCTCCCGTACCCATGCGCGTCGTCGTCGAGGACGGCGAATATCGCAGCGGCCCACCCGGGGGTGCCGAGCTCATCCTGCACACCACACGATTCGACGCTCTGCGGTGGCGGACGGGCCGCCGAAGCCGCGCCCAGTTGACCGCGATGGACTGGTCCGCGGACCCGGCAGCCGTGGTCGACGACCTCTACTTGTTCGGTCCGGCCGGTGCCGACGTCATCGAGTGACGGACTTCCGTTCAAAACTTGACACGTGTAAAGTTTCGCCGCATGGACAACATCGCCGGCAAGACCATCGCCATCACCGGGGCGGCACGGGGCATCGGGTACGCAACCGCGACGGCCCTGCTCAAGCGCGGCGCCCGCGTCGTCATCGGAGACCGTGACGTGGCGCTTCAGGAGTCGGCGGTGGCTCAGCTGACCAAGCTCGGGTCGGTATCGGGCTACCCGCTCGACGTCACCGACCGCGAGTCGTTCGCGACGTTCCTGGACAAGGCACGCACCGACGGCGGCGGCCACATCGACGTGCTGATCAACAACGCCGGCGTCATGCCCATCGGACCGTTCCTCGAGCAGTCCGAGCAATCGATCCGATCCTCGATCGAGGTCAACCTCTACGGTGTCATCGCCGGGTGCCAGCTGGCACTGCCCGACATGCTCAACCGTCGCCGCGGCCACATCATCAACATCGCGTCGCTGTCAGGCGTCATCCCGGTGCCCGGCCAGGTGGTCTACGTCGGCGCGAAGTTCGGTGTCGTGGGCCTGTCGACGGCGCTGGCGGACGAGGTCGCGCCGCACGGCGTGCACGTCTCTGTGGTGATGCCGCCGTTCACCAGGACTGACCTGATCTCGGGAACCCGAGAGACAGCGGGCACCAAGCCGGTGGAGCCCGAAGAGATCGCGGCGGCCATCGTGAAGACGCTCGACAAGCCCAAGACCCATGTCGCGGTACCGCCGTTCCTCCGCTTCACCGCGCAGGCCGCTCAGTTGCTCGGACCGCGCGGCAGGCGCTGGATGAACAAGAAGCTCGGTCTGGACAATGTGTTCCTCGAGTTCGACATCGCGACGCGGAAGAACTACGAGGACCGCGCACAGGCAGCCCTCGGCGTGGTCGAAGGTCAGGCGAAGAAGTAGACCGCCGCCGGCCGGAATTCGTCGGGACTGGCACGTTTTGGTTTCTTTCGTGTAACGGATCCCGCTAGCGTCACGACAACACCACTGATAGCCAACCGCTGGTAACTGTAGGCACGGCAAGAGGCAACATGGTGATGAAGACCAAGGTCGTCGGCATTCTCGCACTGTGTGCTGTCGTGACCACGGCGCTCGACGCCACCGCGGGAGATTTCACGGCGCAGGCCGACGGCCGGGCAACCGGGATATCCCTCGGCGTCAAACAGCTTCGCCAGGCATGCGGGACGATCGGCGAGGACGCGCGGCTGACCGCGGCGGCTCAGCGGCACGCAGACGACATGCTTCGGAACCGCGCTTACAGTCACACCGGTTCGGACGGCTCGTCACCGCGAGCGCGTATGGCGGACGCAGGCTACGGCGGTCTCGGCTCCACCGGTGAGATCGTCTACTGGGCCACCGGTTCTGCCGCGACTGCCGATGGTGCGCTCAACTTCTGGATGCAAAGTCCCGGCCACCGGGCGATCATCTTGAACTGCGGATTCACCGCAGGCGGCTTCGCCACTGCCTGGGACGGCCATACGATGACCGCTGTCGGTGACTTCGCAGGTCCTTGAGATTTGAACCGTCAAGTCTCGGAAACATCTCTTTTGCAATAGATTTCCAACACGAACGGATGTCAAACCGCACCGAACGTCACCATTCGGAAACGGCCTGGTGCAGCGTCTTCCACCCTTGTAGTTCGTAGAGATAAATTGACGACGTCGCTGCCAGGCGGCTCGGATTGGTGGCCAGACATCCTGTTGCCCCATCGAATCGATGGATCTTTGGAGAGTGAATGAGGGAGTTGGTGCCTGATGGCTGTCGTTGATCGACTCAGCATCAGAGTGGCTGCCGTCGGTGCCGGACTGTGCGGCATCGCCTTGGCATTGAGCCCCGGCGTCGCGCAAGCCGGTGGGTACGAATGCCTCCAGACGTCGGCGGGCGAAGTCCCAGCGGGGGCGGTCGCCTGCGCGCCGATCTCTGAGATGTCCGGTGTTCCAATGGCTTTGCCGGGCCCGCTGGCTCCGCCCCCGGTTCCGCCGGTTGTGCCGCCATTGGCTCCGCCGCCGATCCCCCCGGTCGTGCCGCCACTGGCTCCGCCACCGATCCCCCCGGTCGTACCGCCACTGGCTCCGCCACCGATCCCCCCGGTCGTACCGCCACTGGCACCGCCACCGATTCCCCCGGTCGTGCCTCCACTGGCACCGCCGCCGATTCCGCCTGCAGCACCGCTGATTCCAGCTGGAGCCGCTGTGGCGGATGGCCTTCCGCTGGCCACCATGGGTGGTCTTGCCGGAAAGGGAGATTCGACGGGCCCGGCGCCGAGTGGAGCGCCGGTGCCCGGCCAACCGATCGCGCCCGGCCCCGGAGCTTAGGCGGGAACTGAAGCGTCGCCTGCGGCCCGTCCCCGATGAGGGGGCGGGCCGCAGGTGTGTCTGGCCCGCCGGCATTCAATACATCATCGACGACGCCGCGGATCCGGATTGCCTCTCAGACAGGCGGATTCGGCGTGGATGGTCGAACTGGTTGAGCTCGGCACGGGCGTCGATACCCGGTGCCACAGACCGCCGGCCGGGGCAGCGCTAGCCGGCAACAGTGCGGGGAACTTCCAAGCTGTTCTCCCGAACGATGATCGGATCACCGACATTGACGGTGTTGAAGTACCATTCGGCGTCCTCGGTGCTGAGGCCGACACAGCCGTGGCTGGTGTTCTCGTATCCCATTTGGTTGACAGCCCAGGGAGCGGAGTGCACGAAGAGGCCCCGCTGGGTGAACCGGATGGCGTACTCCACGTCCAGCAGGTAGCCATCGGGAGAGTCCAGGGGAATGCCGACGCTGCTCGAATCCATCACCACGTCGCGTTCCTTGGCCAGGACGGTGTAGACCCCTACTGGCGTAGGGTATTCCGGACGTCCCATTGACGCCGGGAACACCCCGTTCTGTCCCCAGTTGGGCCGGTGATGCGGTGCCGGAAGCTGATCGGGAGGCTGTCCGTCGACTGTCACGGTGAACGTGTGGTCCGAGAGGTTGGCGACACCGATGACGGCCGGGCCCGTCTCGAAGTTCCGGGTTGGCAGGCCGCCCAGGGTGAGCTTCACCGTGCTGTGCGCGGGCCAGAACTGATCCGGGACCCACTGCGCGACATTGTTTTCCACCCACTCGAACTTGCCCGTCATCGGCGGCTCAGACGTGACGCCCAAGGCTTGTTCGGCCAGGCGCCGTTGTACCACCGAGCTGCCGAAGGTGATCACCAGCGGGTGCGCCACGCCCACCACCGCGCCCTCCGCGGGGGACAGAGCGACGATGTCGAGTTGCGGCGACCGACTTGCCGCGCTACCGGGATGCGCCGGCGCTGCAACGGCGCCCGCAGCCACCAAGCCCATGGCGAGGACACTCCTGACGGCCACGCGCATGGTTCTCCGCATCCTTCGAACTATCAAGATCGTCAATGTTGGCGATAGAGATCTGATGTTAGAGGTGATAGCTCGATCACCGAAAGATGTTGAACGCCTTCGATTCGATCAAGGGTTCGTCACACTTGCGCATCGGTGCGCCAGCTGATGCAGCGTTGCCCCGATCAGTCGAACACCGGAAGCGGCTCACCCATCCGGTATGCCTCGATGGCATCGAGGTGGTCGAAGAGTTCCTCCAGGCCGAACTGGTAGTCCTCGTCGGCTCCCACGAACACCACGTGGGCGATCCCGCCGCCGTCGTCCGGGGTCAACAGCACGACGGTCGCGCTGGCCCGCTCGGCGTCGTGGTCGACATCGGCAGCCGACGGTGGCCATATCCAGAAGACTCCCGGCGCGTCATCGTCCTCACCGAACACCCACCCGCGTTCAGTGAGTCCGGCGTCGAATCTCTCCAGCTCCGCGGCGACTTCGAGTTCGGCTGCCACGCTGTCGGACACCCACCCCTCGTCGCGCGCTCGCTGCCGCTTCCTACGCCGCGCCTTCTTCGCGTCGGACTGCCGGGACACTCAGCCCAGCGCCCGATCGAGGTCGGCGATCAGATCCTCGGTGCCTTCCAGCCCGACCGACACCCGCACCACGCCGTCACCCAACCCGATCGCGGCGCGACCCTCCGGGCCCATCGCCCGATGTGTGGTGGTGGCCGGATGGGTGATCAGCGACTTGGAATCCCCGAGGTTGTTGGAGATGTCGATGATCTGCAGCTTGTCGAGGACCTCGAAGGCCCGTTCCTTGCTGCCGCCCCTCAACTCGAAGGTGACGACGGTTCCGCCGCCGGTCATCTGCCTCTTGGCGAGGTCGTACTGCGGATGTGATTCCAGGAACGGGTATTTGACCCAGCTCACCGACGGGTTCGCTTCGAGGAACTCGGCGATCCGGTGCGCCGACGAGTTCTGGTGCTGAACCCGCAATGCCAGCGTCTCGAGTCCCTTCAGCAGCGTCCACGCATTGAAAGGACTTAGCGCTGGGCCGGTGTGCCGCATCAATTTCTGCACGGGCTCGTCGATGTACTGCTTGTCGCCGAGGATCGCACCACCGAGCACCCGACCCTGGCCGTCGATGTGTTTGGTGCCCGAGTAGACGACGACGTCGACACCCAACGGAAAGCCCTGCTGCAGAATCGGTGTCGCGAAGACGTTGTCCAGCACCACTTTTGCGCCGGCGGCATGCGCCATGTCGCACAGGGCGGCGATGTCCACCAGCTGCTGCATCGGGTTCGACGGCGTCTCGAAGAAGACCGCCTGGGTGGGGACCGACAGCGCCTCCTCCCACTGGGACAGATCGTCGCCGTCGACGAACACCACCTCCACGCCCCAGCGCGGCAGGATCTCGTTGCACACGACAAAACACGACCCGAAGAGGCTGCGGGCGGCCACCAATCGGTCGCCGGCACCCAGCAGCGCACCCAACGCCGTGAACACTGCGGACATCCCACTGGCGGTGGCGAAGCACGCGGGCGCGCCCTCGATCAGCCGCAGCCGCTCCTCGAACATCGACACCGTCGGATTTCCATAGCGCGAGTAGACGTATCGATCGATCTCTCCGGTGAACGCCTTCTCCGCGTCGGCTGCGGTCTCGTAGACGTAGCCCGATGTCAGGTACAACGCCTCTGAGGTTTCCTCGAAGCCCGAGCGCAGCAGCCCGCCGCGCACGCCGATGGTGGCCTGGCTGACCCCGTCGGGCAACGCGGCCGGAATCCGTACCGACGGCACCTGCTCGCTCATGATTGCCTCCACGGCAGGCCGAGGGCGCGCCAGCCCGTGCCACCGCGGTGCTTCTGCTCGTCGAGGCCGCCTTCGAAGCCGTCCAGCATGTTGTAGGACGGGGCGATGCCTGCTGCGGTGGCCGCTTCCGCGGCGGGGATGGAACGGTTTCCCGAGCGGCACAGGAACACCACGGGGCGGTCGCCCGGAGTGACGCCCGCAGCCAGCAGTTCGTCGACAAAACCGTCGTTGTGCGCGCCGTCGGTGCGGTTCCATTCGACGTAGACGACATCGCGGCCGAGACTGGAGAGGTCGGCCACCCCGACGAATCGCCACTCGGCATCGGTCCGACAGTCGACCAGAACGGCTTCGGGGTTCTCACTCAGCAGCGTCCAGGCCTCGTCAGGCGTGATGTCTCCCGCATAACTCACGGTCGTGAGTGTCCCATAGCTAACTGGGACCGGTCGAACAGACCTTCCAGGCGCCGCCCTGGCGCACGAAGGCGACCTCGACCGTCTCCTGGGCGTCGGGGTCGTTCTCGAAGTGGTAGGTGACATCGGCGGTGGCCTGGTCGCCGGCGATGGCCACACCGGAGGTGCCGTCGACGAAACGGTCGCCCCGCGTTGCTGCTGAATCCTGCTGTTCGGCAATCACTTCCGACTCGACACCCTGCTGTTCTGCGCAGGTGTAGGACCGGAAGGCGGCGTAGTCCTCGCGTTGGAGCGCGTCGTTCTGCGCCACCACGGCGAGCCCGATCTGCTGGTCGTCGGTCAGTTCGTCACCGGAGAACACGTTGAACAGCCAGACGGCGATCACGATGGCCACGATGATCGTCAGGGCGCCCAGGAAGGGTCCCGCGGTCCCGCCGGCATCGGACGAGTCGGTCGGTTCGGTCACCGGAGCCGTCGAAGGGCAGTCGCTACCCGGCGGACGCGGTCGCGGGCCACGATCGGGTCGGGTGCCGTCGCCAGAGCGAGGGTGCGCCAGCCCCGGGCCTCGGCCGAATCGGACCGGCCGAACAGGCGCACGTCGCTTTCGGCCACAGCCAGCGCGTCTGCCAGCACCAGCTGCAACTGGGTGTCGTCGACGTCGGAGCTCTCCGACTCCCCGCCGTCGTTCGCCTGCGCGTAGGTCACCTCGACCGCGCCCGGCGAGATCATGATGGTGTCCACCGGCAGTCCGAGGACCGCACGAGCCTGCAACTCGAACTGGGAGAGCCGCTGCGAGCGCAGGGTCACCAGCCCGGTGTCGTGCGGCCGGGGCCGGACATCGGCGAAGTAGACCTCGTCGCCGCGGACCAGCAACTCCACACTGAACACGCCGCGGCCGCCCAGCGAGTTGACGATGCGGGCGGCGATCGACTTCGCGGCGTCCAGCGCCGCCGGCGAGAGCTGCTGAGGCTGCCAGGATTCGAGGGCGTCGCCTTCGGACTGGCGGTGCCCGATCGGCTCGCAGAAGTGCACGACGGGACCCGCGGGACCGGTGGTGCGCACCGTCAGCAGTGTCACCTCGAAGTCCACCTCGACGACGGTCTCCGCCATCACCCGCTGCATGCTGAGCCGACCGCCGGCGACCGCGCGGCGCCAGGCGGGCTGGATGTCCTCGGGCCTGAGCAGGACCGACTCGCCTTCACCGGGGGCGGCAGCAACGGGCTTGACCACCAGCGGGAAGCCGGCGTGCGTGGCGACCGCGGTGAGCTCGTCGGCAGAGCCGGCGAACCAGAACGGCGCCGTGGGAAGCCCCAGCTCGTCGGCGGCTAGCCTGCGCAACCCCTCGCCGTCCAGCGACAGCCGGGTGCTGCGCGGCGTCGGGAAGACCTCCACGTCGCCGCGCTCGGCAATGGTGATCCACGCGTCCGTCGCGACGGCGCCGGCGTCGGCCACCACGTAGTGCGGCTTCTGCGCGTCGACGAGCGCGGTGAGGGCGCCGGCGTCGGCGTACTTCTCCACGATCGTCACCTCGGCGCCGAGGCGCTCGAATGCCGAGGCGAGCTCACGGCTGCGTTCCCCGGCACCGAGCAGCATCACCGATGCCGAACCGGGTGCGGGCGGGGCGGGGTGCTCAGTCATCTCGTCGCCGTCTGTCGTGTCACTCATCGACCATCCACCCTGCCAGAACCCGGGCCGCGATGAGTCGCGCCATGCGCAACCTGGCCGTCGAGCTGCGCCCGGAAGGCGCCCATCGCTCCGATGAGCGCCCTGAACACCCGGTGCGCTGCGGCGAGGTCGTCGTCCGGGAGGTCGGCGAGCGAGTCGGTGGTGTGCCCGGCCAGCGGTGTGAAGAACTCCCGCCCGACCTCCAGACCCTGGTCGGCGACCCGCAGCATGACTTTTCGACGATCCGCAGGATCGGAATCCCGCAGCAGATGCCCCGATGCGATCATCCGTTCGACCAGGTAGGTGATCGCCGCGCCAGAGACCCCCATCCGCTTCCTGAGTTCTCCGGCGGTCAACGGCTCGCCGGAATTCTCGGCGACCATGACATGGAGCAGCGCGCGGAAGTCGTTGCCCGTCAGAGCGTGCCTGCCGGCGAAGTTGTGGCCGATCTGGTCGGACTCCGCCGTCAGCGCTCGCACGTCGGCAGCGATCTGCACCTCCAGCGCCTTCCGGTCCTCATCCTGCACCCGACCACCTTAACCAGAATTTCAATTGATTAATGTTTAATTATCTGAAATAGTTGCCGGCATGAACCGCCGCACCTCCTGGCTCGTCGCGCTACTCATCGTCATCGCCTCCGGCGCCCTGATGGGCTTGATCGGCACCGGCGACTCCGCCGAGCAGTCCCCCGTGCCGGTGCCCGCCGGGGCGGAGTCCGCCCGCGCCGACGCGTTGCGCACCGAGTTCCCCGGGGGCGACCGCGTCCCCGCGATCCTGGTCGTGAGCCGCGGCGACGGCGCCGTGCTGACGCCGGCAGATCTCGACGCCGCAGATCAGGCCCGCCAGCGCATGCTGGTGGTGGCCGGTGCGGGTGCCGAAGCGGGTCCACCCGTCCAGGTCTCCGAGGACCGGCAGGCCGCGGTGGCCCCGGTGCCGCTGCGGGCCGACCTGTCCGGGTTCGATCTGAACGACACCGTGAAGGAGTTGCGGGCGGCCGCTTCCGACGGGCTGCCCGGGGATCTTCGAGCCCAGGTCACCGGCGGACCCGCATTCGGCGCGGACATCGCCGACTCCTTCTCCGGCGCCAACTTCACGCTGCTCATCGTCACCGCGGCGGTGGTGGCCCTGCTGCTGATCATCACGTACCGCTCCCCGGTGCTGTGGCTGGTTCCGCTGCTGGTGATCGCGTTCGCCGACCGGGTCGGCTCCGTCGCGGGCGCCGCGGTCGCCGACGCGGTGGGGATGACGCCGGACGGATCGACATCGGGCATCACCAGCGTCCTGGTGTTCGGCGCGGGCACCAACTACGCCCTGCTGCTCATTTCGCGGTACCGAGAAGAGTTGGGGCAGCACCAGTCCCATCAGGACGCCCTGAACATCGCCGTCCGCCGTGCCGGACCCGCCATCCTCGCCAGCAATGCGACGGTGGTGCTGGCGCTGCTGACGTTGCTTCTCGCATCGTCGCCGAGCACCCGCAGCCTGGGCGTCCAGGCGGCTGCCGGGCTGGTCGTCGCGGCGGTGTTCGTGCTGCTGGTGCTGCCGCCGCTGCTCGGGCTCTTCGGCCGGAAGCTGTTCTGGCCGTTCATCCCTGCGCTGGGAGACCGGGCGCTGACCGACAGCGGGATCTGGCACCGGGTGGCGGCGGGGGTCGCGCGACGGCCGGCCCGGGTGGCGGTGGTCTCGATCGGCGCTCTGGCCCTGCTGTGCGCCGGTCTCGTCGGCACACCGATCGGCCTGTCCCAGACCGAGCAGTTCCGCGTCCAGGCCGAATCCGTCGACGGATTCGACACCCTGGCCGCGCACTTTCCCAGCGGGCTCACCGATCCCGCCACCGTGATCGCATCCACCGACCGTGCCGCCGACGTCCAGCGCGCCATCGACGACACGCCCGGCGTCGTGTCGGCCACGCCTGCGGGGAGCGCGGCGAACGGGCTGAGTCAGTGGTCGGTTGTGCTGGCCGCCTCACCGGCGTCCGACGAGGCTTTCGAAACGGTTGACGCACTGCGTGATTCGGTGCAGCAGGTCGACTCGGACGCACTGGTCGGCGGCTCCGACGCGAAGGCTCGGGACGCGTCGGCGGCGGCTGCGTCGGATCGTGCGGTGGTGGTGCCCGCGATCCTCGCCGTGGTCCTGCTGGTGCTCTACGTGCTGCTCCGCTCGGCACTGGCGCCGCTGATCCTGGTCGCGGTGACGGTGCTGAGTGCGCTGGCAGCCCTCGGACTGGGCAGTTGGGCGAGCGTGCACGTGTTCGGTTTCCCCGCGCTGGACAACACCGCACCGCTGTTCGCATTCCTGTTCCTGGTGGCGCTGGGCGTCGACTACACCATCTTCCTCGTGACCCGCGCCCGGGAGGAGACACCACAGCACGGCACGCGGGAGGGCATCATCCGTGCGGTCTCGGCCACCGGCGCCGTCATCACCAGTGCCGGCATCGTGCTGGCCGCGGTGTTCTGCGTGCTCGGCGTGCTCCCGCTGATCGTGCTGACCCAGGTAGGCATCATCGTCGGGCTGGGAATCCTGCTGGACACCTTCGTCGTGCGCACGGTGATCATCCCCGCGCTGTTCACACTCATCGGGCCGCGGATCTGGTGGCCCGCGCTGCGCGAGCAGCCAAGTGGTTCTGACGGAGAATCGAGCGGTCGACACCGCGCCGGGGTGGCTGCCACTTCGTAGAAGCGGTGCCCGCGCGGGCAGCAGGTAGCGTCGAAAGATGAGTCAGGCCCGAACCATCGACGCCGAGTTGCCACCGCTGCACATGCGGCGCGAGGCATTCGACCCGACACCGCAGATGCGCGAGATCCGCGAGACCTCCGGTGTCACCACCTTCACCAATGCCTTCGGCATGCAGGTCTACCTCGTCACGCGCTACGACGACGTCAAGACCGTGCTGTCCGAGCACGCCCGGTTCTCCAACACCCGTCCGCCGGGCTTTGTCATGCCCGGGGCTCCCGAGATGTCCGAGGAGGAGTTGGCCAGCGCCCGGGCCGGGAACCTGCTCGGCCTCGACCCGCCGGAGCATCAACGGCTGCGCCGGATGCTCACCCCGGAGTTCACCTTCCGCAGGATGAAGCGGCTACAGCCCCGGATCGTCGAGATCGTCGACGAGCAGGTGGCGGCAATGGCGGCCGCCGGAACACCCGCCGATCTGGTGGCGCACTTCGCCCTGCCGATCCCGTCGCTGGTCATCTGCGAACTGCTCGGGGTGCCCTACGCCGACCGCGACGACTTCCAGCGACGCAGCGCACGCCAACTCGACCTGTCCATCCCGATGCCCGAGCGCCTCGAGTTGCAGACCGCGGGCAGGGCCTACATGAGATCCCTGGTCGAAGGCGCCAGGACGCAACCGGGAGAAGACATCCTCGGGATGCTCGTCCGGGAACACGGCAACGAGCTCACCGACGACGAGCTGATCGGGATCGCAGGTCTGCTGCTGCTTGCCGGCCACGAGACGACGTCGAACATGCTGGGACTGGGCACTCTTGCGCTGCTCCGCCATCCCGACCAGCTCGCGGCAGTCCGCGACGACCCGACCGCGGTGGCGCCCGCAGTCGAGGAACTGCTGCGCTACCTGTCGATCGTGCAGACCGCGATCCCACGGATCACCACCACCGACGTGGAGATCTCAGGGGTGCACATCCCCGCCGGGCAACTGGTGTTCGCCTCGCTGCCCTCGGCCAACCGCGACAGCCGATTCATCGACAACCCGGATATCCTCGACATCGGTCGCGGGGCGATGGGTCACGTGGCGTTCGGCCACGGCGTTCACCACTGCCTGGGCGCGCCGTTGGCCCGGATGGAGATGCAGATCGCCTTTCCCGCGCTGCTGCGCCGATTCCCCGGCCTGGCCCTGGCCGAGGATTTTGAGGACGTGCAATTCCGCTCGTTCCACTTCATCTACGGGCTGAAGTCGTTGGAGGTGAGCTGGTAGTGAGGGTCTCAGCAGATCGCGAACTGTGCATTCAGGCCGGTAACTGCGTGATGGTGGCGGGTGACGTCTTCGATCAGGACGACGACGGCATCGTGGTGGTCCTCGCCGATCCGGTCCCAGAGGGCGAGCACGACCATGTCCGTGAGGCGGTCAGGCTGTGTCCGGCGAGCGCCCTGTCGTTGCCGGAGGATTGAGGTCGTCGCCGGGCAGGTCGATCACCCCCGAGCGCACCAGCATCACCAGGCTCACCACCAGCACCCACACCGGGAAGGCCAGCGTCATCCACAGGCTGATGTCACTGGCCACCAGAACCGTCAGTGCGACAACATAAGTCACGATCGCCAGCCAGCCGGGCATCAGCCGGGTGCGCAACCAGATGGTGGCCAGCGAGATCATGAACACCCCGGCCATCCGCAACGCGTAGGTGTTGCTGAGCGCGGTGAGCAACCCCTGGCCGAAAGCCGCGACCTCGGTTCGGGTGCTCTCCTCTGCGAGGAACTCCTTGCTGGCGAGCAGCCCGGCGCCGACGGCCGTGGCGACGAAGACCATGCCCAGGAACAACAACCCGCTCCCGATGAACACGGTCGCGAAGAACTTGTCCTCGAGCGCGCCGAGGCCGTCGCGGACCACGCCGATGAACCACAGGAACGCGATGCCCGAGAACGGCATCAGCACGACGGCGATCCGCAGGCGCGCGCTCGACCCGTCGACCCACTGCGAGCCGAGTTGGTCTGCTCCGGGCAGCGCGGTGCGGATCATCACCAGCGCCGTTCCGAAGAGCAACGCGAAGAGCACGCCGGCGAACGCCGCGGCCCGTGGGGTCGTCAGACGGCGGAGGTGGCGGTCGACCGGATGCGTCACGGTCTCATCGTGGCACGACGTCCCCGTCGGATCCGGTCGAACCGCCAGCGCAGTCTCACTCCCCCGCCGAGACGGGATCGTCGGCCGCCACCGTCTGATTCCCACCGGCATTCTTGGCGCGGTACATCGCCGAATCGGCCCGCTCGATCAGCGCGCGCACTGCCACGCGTGCCTGATCCGGCTGATTGACCGCCGTCACGGCACCGATGCTGACGGTCGGCAGCACCGCCGCATCACACTGCGCCACAGCCCGGTGCACGAGTTCGGCGACCCGACGCACGGCGTCGGGCCCGGCGTCGATCACCACGGCGAACTCCTCGCCGCCGGTTCGGGCGATCACCGAACGGACCCCGGCGTTCGACACCGCATCCCTCACGGCATTGGCCACCGCGACCAGGACCCGGTCACCGACGTCGTGGCCATGGCTGTCGTTGATGGCCTTGAACTTGTCGATGTCGACGGCGAGCACACCGACCTGCCCCCCGCCGTGAGACACCAGCTCCTCGCCGTCGACGTCGAGGCCGCGGCGGTTGAGAAGCCTGGTCAGAGGGTCGATCAACGCGTCGACCGCACCCATCCGCAGCGTCAGCAGATAGGACTGCACGATCACCGGGACCCCGACCACCGTCGGCAACAGCACCAGTAGACGCACCGTGATCACCGCAACGGCTGCACCGTCCTGGAAGACAGCCAGCCCGTAGAACCATGCGAACGCGGCGACCGTGAAGCTGAGGTGCCACATCAGGGCACGCGGGCCGTGGAGCAGCACGATGTAGATGCCGTTGGCGGCGAGCAGAGCAAGACCCGGCATCGCGGTGAAAGCACTTGCACAACAGAAGATCACCACGAACACCGACAGGTCGGCGTAGATCGCGAAGGCTGCCGACATCCGCTCGGAGGGCCACGGGCCGACGATCCAGACGACCCCGACCACGGCCGAGCTGACGGCGATCAACACCACGACGACCCGGCCGCCGGCCGGTCCCCCGTCGAGCAATCCGCCTGCCACCGTCAACAGTGCGGTGACGCCGTACATCACGCTGAAGGAGCCGATGAACACCTGATGCACCCATAGGACCCCATTGACCCGCAGAAGTCGTGCGGTCCAATCGAATTCGAAGGGCTGCCGCCACCAGGTCAGCAGGTACTCACGAACCCCCTTGTCCATCGACCCCCCTGTGCAAGTCCTAGGGCTGACCGGGAAGGAGTCGGATCATCAGTCCGTTGGCCTCCGCCAGCAGCGTGCCACCGGGGTCACGCAGTTCGGCGTTGACGAAGGCCTTGCGGCCCTCGGCCTCGCGGACCCATCCCCGTGCGGTCAGCACCGTGTCGATCGGGGTGACGTTGCGATAGTCGACGTGCAGGAAGGCGGTGCGGCTGATCGGGCGCCCCGCGGCGTGGATCACCATGCCGAACACCGAGTCGAACAGCAGGGGCAGCACTCCGCCGTGCACGGCCGAGTTGCCGCCGACCGAGAACCGACTGAACGTCACCTCCAGCTCGACCCCGTCCGGCGCGAACCTGATCGCCCGGTACGGCGGCATCAGCAGGCTGCCGGCACCGGGGAGTTTCGGAACCCGGTTCGCCGGGCCGACGCCCTCGCCCGCCTCGAACGGCTCCAACAGCGAGACCAGTTTCTCGGCGGTGTCGGCGGCCTGCTCCCAGGTGTCGGCGTCGGGGTCGGCCGACACCGCCAGATCCTGCGCCCGGCGCATCGCGGTCAGGAATCGGCCGAACCCGGGGCCGGGCTCGACTGCCTCGAAGTTCGGGAACCCGCCGTGCCGGTCGTATTCGGGATCGACCGCCCTCGGGTCGGTCACCTAGCGGCCAGGATGTCGCGCCGCACGATCGTCTGATCCCGGCCGGGCCCCACGCCGATACATGACACATGTGCTCCGGCAAGCTCTTCGAGGCGAAGCACGTAGTCGCGCGCCTTGGCGGGCAGATCGTCGAACTCACGCGCCGCGGAGATGTCCTCCCACCAGCCGGGCATCTCCTCGTAGATCGGCTGGGCGCGGGCGATGTCGCTCTGGGTCATCGGCATCTCGTCGGTGCGCTTGCCGTCGACGGTGTAACCGACGCAGATCGGCACGGTCTCGAGGCTGGACAGCACGTCGAGCTTGGTGAGGAAGTAGTCGGTGATGCCGTTGACACGTGTCGCATAGCGGGCGATCACCGCATCGAACCAGCCGCAGCGACGCCGCCTACCCGTCGTCACGCCGATCTCGCCACCGGTCTTGGCCAGGTACTCCCCGTACTCGTCGAACAGCTCGGTGGGGAACGGTCCGGAGCCGACACGCGTCGTGTACGCCTTGAGGATCCCGAGCACCGTGGTGATCCGGGTGGGCCCGATGCCGGACCCCACCGATGCCCCACCCGCAGTCGGATTCGACGATGTGACAAAGGGATACGTGCCGTGGTCGACGTCGAGCAGCGTGCCCTGCGACCCTTCCAGCAGCACTGTCTCACCCTGCTCGAGCGCGGCGTTGAGCAGCAGCCGGGTATCGGCGATGCGATGCGCGAACCCCTCCGCCTGCGCCAGCAGCGCGTCGACCACCTCCGCGGGATCGAGTGCCTTTCGGTTGTAGATCTTGACCAGCACCTGGTTCTTGAAATCCAGTGCGCCCTCGATCTTCTCAGCCAGCAGCTTCGGGTCGAGCACATCGGCGACGCGGATCCCGATACGTGCGATCTTGTCCTGGTAGCACGGCCCGATTCCGCGGCCGGTGGTGCCGATCTTCTTGCTCCCCGCATACCGCTCGACGACCTTGTCGATCGCCACGTGGTAGGGCATCAGCAGGTGGGCGTCGGCGGAGATCAGCAGCTGCCCGGTGTCCACGCCGCGCGCCTCGAGGCCCTGCAGCTCGGTGAGCAGCACACCGGGGTCGACGACCACGCCGTTGCCGATGACGTTGGTGACGCCGGGGGTCAGGATGCCCGACGGGATCAGGTGGAGTGCGAAGTTCTCCCCCGACGGCAACACCACCGTGTGACCGGCGTTGTTACCCCCCTGGTAACGAACAACCCACTGGACACGGCCACCGAGAAGATCGGTGGCTTTACCTTTGCCCTCGTCACCCCACTGGGCGCCGATGAGGACGATTGCCGGCATGGCGTAATCTCCCGCTGTCTCCCGCTCGTACTGCGCTCAATTACTCCGCAGCCGGTGAGCCACCTTATCCGACCTGATCGAGGCCCGTTTACAAGGAGTGGATTGGACGACACGCACGTTGCGGTTCTGCTCCTCGGCGGCCGTCGGATTCCCTGGACCCTGCGGGGGCTGCCGGTGCTCGACGCCGGCGCCGATCTCGAGCCGATACCCGCCTGTCGACGCCTCGTCGTGGTCGGCTCCCATGCCGATCTGGCGACGGTGCTGACCCGGCTGCTGCGCGCCGATCGGCTCGACATCGAGGTCGCCCACGTGCGAAAACGGTGGCAGGGGCGGCGTGCCCGTACCGGCACCGCCACCCGGATTCCCCTGATCCGTGACGAGACCGGCACCGTCGTCGCCCAGCGGGCCGACTGGCTGCCTCAGCAGGGCGAACGCGTCATTCTCGGTGAAGCGGTGGTGGATGACGTGGTGCTGTTCGACGGGGAGGTCGCCGGTGTGCGGATAGAGCCGACGACGGCGTTGCCGGGGCTTCGTGCCCGCGTCCTGGCCCGACGGTGGCCGCGGCGCTGGGTTACGGGTCGGGCCGCACAACTGGGCACGTCGGGCGCGTTGGTCGTTCGGGACGGCAACCCGGCGCCGCGACCGGCCCGGCGCTCCACGTTCTACCGTCATACCGAGGGCTGGCTCCGGGTCGACGGGCGGTAACCCCAGGTAGCGTGGTGCGGTGAGCATTCGGCCACTGCACCGGCCGGTGCGTCCCAGCCCGATCTTCCTGGCCATCGTCGCGCTCACCGCGGCCGGCGGCACGGTGGCGTGGCTCTCCGCGCAGCAGATCCGGCCATTGGCCTACGTCGGGGTGTTCGTCTTCGTCATCTTCGGCTGGCTGGTCTCGCTGTGTCTGCACGAGTTCGGGCACGCCTACACGGCCTGGCGGTTCGGCGACCGGGACGTGGCCGTGCGCGGCTACCTGACCCTCAACCCGCTGAAGTACTCCCATCCGCTGCTGTCCCTCGGATTGCCGGTGCTGTTCATCGCGCTGGGCGGTATCGGTCTGCCCGGCGGGGCGGTCTACGTGCAGACGGCGTTCATGAGCAAGCGGCAGAAGACGCTGGTCAGCCTCGCGGGACCCGCGGTCAACCTGGTGTTCGCGGTGGTGCTGCTGACGCTGATCCGGGTGCTGTACGACCCCGCCCACTCGGTCTTCTGGGCAGGCATGGCGTTTCTGGCCTTCCTGCAGATCACCGCGCTGCTGCTGAACATGCTGCCGATCCCCGGCCTCGACGGGTACGGGGCACTGGAGCCGCACCTGAGCGCCGAGACGCAGCGTGCGCTGCAACCCGCCAAGCAGTGGGGGTTCTTCCTGCTGCTCCTGCTGCTGCTCGCGCCGGGACTCAATCAGTGGTTCTTCTCGGCGATGTACTGGCTGTTCGATCTGTCCGGAGTGTCCAGCGCGCTGTCTGCCGTGGGTGGTCAGCTGACGAGGTTCTGGTCGGCCTGGTTCTGAGCGGACCCGCCGTAGATGGTGTCGGCGACGCCGCGTTTCTGCTGTCGCAGTCGTTGCACCGTCCCCGGCCCGAAGCCGCCGCCGGTCGGCCGTTCCGGCACCTTCTCCAGGTCCTCCATCAGCGACCATCCCGACCCGAGCTCGATCAACGACCGGTGTTTGGTGGCGTAGTAGTCCGGGCTGATCGAGACGGCCACCCCCGACGCGCCTGCGGCCGCGGCGGCCATGTGGGGGTGGAACCGGGTGGAGATCCAAATCTGCTCGGCCGACACCGGAAGACCACGGGTCCAGACGTCGACGAACGGGTAGAACCGCGCGCCGGGTAGCTCATGCTCGATGAGCGCATACACCTCGCGGTCGACCCTGGGGATGCCCTCCACGACACACACCTTGTCGCCGCGGACCTGCCAACGACGCAACATCGACAGCACAGCACCGGCCACGGCCGCAGTCCCGGCATCGTTCATGTCGGACTGCAGGCACACCATCACCTCCGGGGCAGGCGCATCCGGCCACATGTCCTGTGGCCGGGAGATCCGGTGGCGCCCGAGGTCGAGGAACGCGTCGTCCACCCCCACGTCGGTGCCGAGTACGTCGGCAGACTGGGTGTCCCGAACATCCACCACGTCGAACCGGTCTGCCAGCGCACACAGCAGCGGGTCGGCTCCGACAGGCTGCGGGGTCAGCCCCTGCCCCGACATCGCCGACCTGGCCCCCGAGAGCCGGGCAGCGGCAACGGCCCCCGCCAGCAGCCCGACGTGCTGCGGCCAGAGGGCGTTGATGTACCCGCCGCCGACGACGTGCACCACGTCGAGTCGGGCCAGCGCCGCGATGCCCTGGTGCCAGCGGGGTGCCATACCCGGATTGGTGATGGCGTGCTGCACCCACGATGCGACCTCCCACGGATCATCGGAGTTGGCCTCCCAGCACAGCCGCCACAGCGTGTCGGTGAAACGGACCCGCGGGTGAGATTCCCCGAAGAGCATCTGGCACGGGCCGGGCGAATGGGTGTCGACCCAGACCTCGGCGTCCGGCGCGACGTCGCGCAGGTGCCGCAACCAGCCGTCGAGGATCAGCTCGTCACCGAAGTTCGGGAAGCCGGCGGTAGCAATCAGGTAGTACACAGGAGATTCCCAGTTTTCCGGCATCACGCGATGGTACTGACCCTCTGCCGGCGCCGCGGCCCCAGCAGACTTGCCACATATGCGCTTCTCTGCATATATTCGCCCCATGGGTGCGGGACACGATCACAGTCATGCGGATACCCGCGTGTCCCGGATGCTCATCGCCGCGGCCATCCTGTCGGTCTTCTTCATCGTCGAGCTGACAACCGCACTGACCATCAACTCGATCGCGCTGCTGGCCGACGCGGGCCACATGCTGACCGACCTGGTGGCGATGTTCATGGGCCTGACCGCGGTGCTGCTGGCACGACGCGGCAGTTCCTCCCCCGCTCGCACGTACGGCTGGCACCGCGCCGAGGTGTTCACCGCGGTCGCCAACGCGGCCCTGCTGCTCGGAATGGCCAGCTTCATCCTCTACGAGGCGTTCCACCGGCTCGGCGACGCGCCCGAGATCCCCGGAGTCCCGCTGATCGTCGTCGCGCTGGCCGGATTGCTGGCCAACGCCGCCGTGGTACTGCTCCTGCGGTCCCACGCCAAGGACAGCCTCGCGGTCAAGGGCGCCTACATGGAGGTGATGGCCGACACCGTCGGAAGCATCGGCGTGCTGATCGCCGGCATCGTCACCCTGACAACGGCCTGGCCGTACGCCGACGTCGTCGTCGCCGTGTTCGTCGCGCTGTGGGTGCTGCCCCGCGCCTTCTCCCTCGCGCGGGCCGCCCTGCGCATCCTGTCCGAGTCCTCACCCAGCCACATCGACGTCGACGAGCTGCGTACGGCGCTCTGCGCGGTCGAAGGAGTCAGCGAGGTCCACGATCTGCACGTGTGGACGCTGGTGCCGGGCAAGGACATGGTCACCGCACACCTGACAAGCCAGCGGGACTCCGCGCTGGTGCTCGACGACGCCCGGGCCGTGCTGACCGCGCGCGGCCTCGACCACTCCACGGTCCAGGTCGAGCCACCCGATACGGCCGCCGACTGCGAGTGCGAGAGCAGCAAGTAGTAACCGGCCGGGTCAGGACAGCCCGAGCTCCACGCGGGCCGCGGGGTCACAATCGTCGAGCAGGTCCAAACAGCGTTGGTACTCGGGCTCCTCGCCGATCGCGTCGGCGGCGCGGGCCAGTGCGGCCACGCACCGCAGGAAGCCGCGATTGGGTTCGTGGCGATAGGGCACCGGGCCGAAACCCTTCCAGCCGTTGCGGCGCAACTGGTCGAGGCCACGGTGGTATCCGGTGCGCGCATAGGCGTATGCGGTGATCGCCTTGTCGGCGGCGAGCGCCTCCTCGGCGAGCAACGCCCATGCGATCGAGGCCGTCGGATGCGCCGCGGCCACGATGGCCGGGTTCTCCGCGGCGTCCAATTCCGCCTCGGCGGCGGGATCACCGGGCAGCAATACAGGTTCCGGTCCGAGGAGATCGCCCATCCGAGTCATGGACCCATTGTGCAGTGCGGCCGTGGGCACTCGTCACCGCGCATGGATAAGCTTCGCCCGTAGCTTCTGTCCGGTGTAGGACCAGGGAGGATTTCAGCAGGGATGTCGAACCCCACAGGGCCTGACCGACCCGAGGACGCCGACGAGTCGGCGAAGCCCGTCGACGACGAGTCGGCGAAGCCCGTCGACGACGAGTCGCAGGCGGCCGGCGCGGACGCCGAGACCGAGATCCTGCCCGAGTCGGAACACGAGCACGAACCCGCGACCGAGGTGATGGCGCCCGCCGACCCGCACGCCGAGGCACCGCCCGAGCAACCCGCCGAAAGGCGGTTCACCGCGCCGTCCGGGTTCGACGCGGGTTCCACCCAGATCATCAATCGGCCCCCCGACCCGGCGACTGAGGTGTTCTCGGCGACCGACAGCGGTCAGACCGAGGAATTCGCTGCGCAGAAACCCGTCATCCCCCAGATGATCCCGCCGCGCGGGGAGGCCCCGAAACCGCCCAAGAAGCGTCGCAGCTGGGGCTGGGTCGCGGCCATCGTCCTGATCATCGCGGCGCTGGCGGCCATCGCGATCCTCGGCACGATCCTGCTCACCCGGACGTCCACACCGGCGGTGTCCCAGGAGGACATGGTCCGTTCCACGATCGAGGACTTCGACATCGCGGTGCAGAACGGCGACCTGTCCACGCTGCGCAGCATCACGTGCGGAACCACCCGTGACAGCTATGTCCGCTACAACGAGAAGACGTGGACGGACACGCACGCGCGGGTGGCCGCAGCCAAGCAGTACCCCGTGGTCGCCAGCATCGACGAGGTGGTGGTCAACGGCGACCACGCCGAAGCCAACGTCACCACATTCATGGCGTACGCACCACAGACCCGCTCGACGCGCAGCTTCGATCTGGAGTTCCGCGACGACCAGTGGAAGATCTGTCAGGCGCCTGCCAGCTAAGAGTTACCGGCGCCGAGTCCCCGACGCGTCCACGTTTTGCAGACGATTACTCGCACTTTCCCTGCAGAACGTGGATCTCTCAGCCGCACACCTGTCAGCTAGGCGGTGACGCTCCGGCCCGCGCTGTGCAGGTCGTTGCAGGCCTCCACGACACGCTCCGCCATTCCGGCTTCGGCCTTCTTGAAGTAGCTGCGCGGGTCGTAGACCTTCTTGTTGCCGACCTCGCCGTCGATCTTGAGCACGCCGTCGTAGTTGGCGAACATGTGCCCGACGATCGGCCGGGTGAACGCGTACTGGGTGTCGGTGTCGACGTTCATCTTGACCACGCCGTACTTCAGCGAATCCTCGATCTCGGACTTCAGCGAACCGGACCCTCCGTGGAACACGAAGTCGAACGGCTGGGAACCCTCCGGCAACCCGAGCTTGGCGGAGGCGACCTTCTGACCTTCGGCCAGCACCTCCGGCCGGAGCTTCACATTGCCGGGCTTGTAGACACCGTGCACGTTGCCGAACGTGGCGGCCAGCAGGTATTTGCCGTGCTCACCGGCCCCGAGCGCCTCGATGGTCTGTTCGAAGTCCTCGGCGGTGGTGTAGAGCTTGTCGTTGATCTCGGCCTCGACGCCGTCCTCTTCGCCGCCCACCACGCCGATCTCGATCTCGAGGATGATCTTCGCCGCGGCCGCCTGCTTGAGGAGCTCCTGGGCGATCGAGAGGTTCTCGTCGATCGGCACGGCCGAGCCGTCCCACATGTGCGACTGGAACAGCGGGTTCTGCCCCTTGGCGACCCGTGCGGCCGAGACCGCCAGCAGCGGCCGGACGTAGGTGTCGAGCTTGTCCTTCGGGCAGTGGTCGGTGTGCAGCGCGACGGTGATCGGGTACCTGTCGGCGATCACATGGGCGAACTCGGCCAGCGCGACCGCGCCGGTGACCATGTCCTTGACGCCGAGTCCGGACGCGAATTCCGCACCGCCGGTGGAGAACTGGATGATGCCGTCGGAGCCGGCATCCGCGAACCCCTTGATGGCGGCGTTCACGCTCTCCGAGCCGACACAGTTGATGGCCGGGAAAGCGAAGGAGTGCTCCTTGGCACGGCCCAGCATCTCGGCGTAGACCTCGGGCGTGGCGATGGGCATAACTGTTCCTCTCGGCTGGCCTGGCTGTACCGGCAGTATCTCAAGAACGATTCAACATCACACGGTCAGCACCATGCGGTAGCGCGCGCTCCCGGAGTCCATCGCGGCATAGGCCTCGGCGGCTTGCGCCAGCGGCCGCTCCTCGACGAGTGCCCGAACGCCGGACAGCAGCGCGAAGTGCAGCGTCTCCTCGACGTCGCGCGACGTGCCCGACGGGTGACCGGTCACCGACAGCCCGGAGTTGATCAGGTCCAGCGGGCTGATCGGCAGATTCTCGGGGGTGACCCCGACGGCGACCAGTTCTCCGGCGGGACCCAGGCCACCGACTGTCGCGGCCATCGCCGCGGCGTTGTTCGCGGTGGCCAGCACGACGGCGGCGCCGCCCAGCTTCTGCAGCTCTGCGGCGACATCCTGCGCGGTCGAGTCGATGTAGTGGTGCGCTCCCAGTTGCGTGGCCTCCTCGGCCTTGCCGGTTCCCCGGGCGATCGCCACCGTCTCGAATCCCATCGCCCGGGAGAACTGCACGCCGAGGTGGCCCAGCCCGCCGACACCGAGGACCGCGACCAGGTCGCCGGCCTTCGCGCGCGTCTGACGCAGCCCGTTGAACGTCGTCACGCCCGCGCAGCCCATGGGTGCGGCTTCGACGAACGACAAGCCGTCCGGAATCCGCGCCAAGGCGGTGGCGGGCACCGTCACCGATTCGGCGTAGCCGCCCGGGTAGTGCCAGCTCGGCACCTGCAGCCGCTCGCACTGCATGAACGCACCCTTTCGGCAGGGCACGCATCGGTTGCAGTTGCCTCCGAACCACCCGACGGCCACCCGGTCGCCCGCCGTGAAGTCCTCGACCCCTTCCCCGACCTCGGCCACGGTGCCCGCGATCTCGTGTCCCAGCGTGAGCGGCCACTGCAGACCGGGAAAGTGACCGGCGGAGAACTCCCGGTCGGTTCCGCAGACGCCGCAGGCGGCGACGTCGATGCGAACGTGGTCCCGCACGGGCGGGGTGGTCTCCACGTCGACGAGAGTGAGCGGTTCGCCGGCCGCAGCAAGCTGGACGGCGGCGTGGGTGCGGGTGCTATCGGGCATGGAATCGACGATATCCACGACACCGGGCAGAAATGAATACCTGCCAGCGGGAATCTCCGGTGCGCGCGTGATTCGGGCCCCGCGATCACGCGCCGGTATCCTTGGATTCCGTGGTCGTCGACAATCTCGCACTGATGCCCGATTTCCTGGACCCGATCAACCTACTGAGCTACTTCGGCACCTGGGCGCTGATCGGCCTGCTGGTGGTCGTGTTCGTCGAATCCGGGGTGCTGTTCCCGATCCTGCCCGGCGATTCGCTGCTGTTCGTGGCGGGCATGCTCGCAGCCGGGACCGCCGCGGCAGCGCAGGACGGCACCGTCCAGGCGAACTTCGAACTCTGGCAGTTGGTGGTGTTCATCCCGATCGCCGCGGTGCTCGGCGGTCAGGTGGGCTATTGGATCGGGCGCAACGTGGGCACCGCGATGTTCAAGCCCAACGCGCGCTTCCTCAAGCAGAAGTACCTCGACGAGGCTCACCTGTTCTTCGAGCAGCGCGGCCCGTTCGCCATCGTCATCGCGCGCTTCGTGCCGATCGTGCGCACGCTCGCACCGATCACCGCCGGTGCGGCGAAGATGAACTACTACGTGTTCACCCTCTACAACGCCGTCGGCGCCGTGGTGTGGGGTGTCGGTCTGACGCTGCTGGGGTACTGGCTCGGCCGTTTCGAGATCATCCAGAGCCTGCTCGAACCCATCGTCATCGGCATCGTCGTCCTCTCGGTTCTGCCGATGGCCTACGAGTGGTACAAGAGGCGCAAAGCCGCCAAGGCGGCAGGAATCCCGACTCCGCCCATGGAGTCCGGCGAGCCCACGGCCTGACCGGTACGGCTCAGCGCCGCTTCTCCTCCAGCGCGCGGATCAGGCTGGCGGCATCCCACGGCCCCCGGTGCCGGATGCCGTTGACGAACAGCGTCGGCGTCGCGCTGAGGTCCATCTCCTCGGCGTCCTCGACGTCGTCGGTCACCCGGTGCAGCACCTTCGACGCATGCACCCGCACGTCCTGGTCGAACTGCTCGATATTGCATCCCGCGGTGACCGCGTAGCGGTACATGTCGGACCACTCCAGGTCATCCTGGTGATCGAAGAGTTCGTGGGCCATCTCCCAGAATCTGCCCTGCAGCGCCGCGGCTTCGCTGGCCCGCGCTGCGTCGAACGCCCGGGGATGCGCCCGATCCAGCGGGAAGTGCCGCCACACATAACGAAGCTGGTCCCCGAAGTGCGCGCGCACCTCGTCGATGGCCCCGGTCGCGCGGCTACAGAACGGGCACTCGAAGTCGCCGTACTCGACGAGCTCCAGCGGCGCCTCGAGGCCGCCGCGGACATGGTCGCGCTCGGGGTCGACCGGACGAATGAGCTTCAGCCCGACCGGCTCGGGCGGGCTGAGCCAGTCGGTCACCCGGAAGATCGCCCAGCCCAGCGCGAACGCGATGATCGAGGCCGCCAGCACACCGATACGTGCCTGATCCTGCCGGTCGGGTTCGGCGATCGCGATGTCGACGATGAACAGCGAGATGGTGAAGCCGATCCCCGACAGGGCCGCCCCGCCCGCGATGCGGCGCAGCGTCAGCCCCGGCGAAAGCTCCCCGAGTCGGGTGCGGCGCATGAACCAGGTGGCTCCGGTGATGCCGACGAACTTGCCGATCACCAGGCCCGCGACGATGCCCCATGTCAGCGGTGACCGAAGCGCCGTCGACAGGCTCTGACTGTCCAGTCGCACGCCGGCGTTGACCAACGCGAAGAGCGGGAGGATCACGAACCCGACCGTCGGACCGACCGTCGTCTGCAGTCTCTCGTTGATCGAGATCGACTCGCGCAGAGAGCGACTCGCAGCACGGGCGTACTCCGAGTTCGGCGACTGCCGGAAAGCGCGGATCTGGTCGACGGCTTTTTCGACCGGTCGCCGCTCGGGTGTGAACACCGGAATCAGCAGCGCCACCGCCACTCCGGCGAGTGTCGGGTGGATTCCGGCCAAGTACAGCGCGATCCACAGCGCCACCCCCAACACCGCATACGCGGGTCCGCGCGCCACCATCGGCAGGTAACGCACCAACGCCAGCGCGACGATCAGCATCACCGAGACCACCAACGGGCCCACCTGGATGCTGTCCGAGTAGAACAGCGCGATCGCGATCAACGCACCGACATCGTCCACCACCGCGAGGGTCAGCAGGAAGATCCGCACGCGGGCAGGGAATTTGGGCTTGATGATGGCCAGAGCACCGACCAGGAACGCGGTGTCGGTGGAGATCACCACCCCCCAGGCGTGGGCGTTCTCCCCGGACGGATTGAACGCCAGGAACACCAACGCCGGGATCACCAACCCGGCCGCCGCGGCGACCACCGGAACCGCGGCACGCGACCGGTCGGTGAGCTCACCGATGGTGAACTCTCTGGTCACCTCGAGGCCGACAATGAAGAAGAAAAACGCCATCAAGGCGTCGTTGACAAAGTGCTTGACGGTCATCTCGAAGTGGTGCTCGCCGAACGTCAGCCCGAGGTGTGTGTCCAGCAGTGCCGAATAGCTCTGCGCCCAAGGCGAATTCGCCCACAGAATCGCCACGACGGTGGCTGCGAGTAACAGCGCGGCGGCGGTGTTGTCCGTCGTCTTGGTGGCCTTGCTGCCGCGACTGAGGCGCGACGGAAGCAGCGGGAAACCCCGCTGGGTCGTCGGTTCACTCACGTATCGGAGTCTCCATCAGGAACGGTGCCCGCAACGGTGTGGGCGGCTTCCATCAACATCCACCCCGACAGCTGCACCGACAGATCACGCTCCGGAATCTGCGAGGAGTTGACCGCTCCTTCAACGAACTCCGCTTCCTTGGACCCGGCTGTCGGCAGCTCGGCCTCCCGTTCCCAGAACGCGCTGAACAGCGGCAGGTCCTCGGCGGTCTGCCGATGCTCCCACGCGGCCTCTGCCGACGCGAGCACCACCGAACGAGCAGTTTGACAAGCCTTCTCGTCATCGGGACCGCGCCGGGGAAGCGCGGTGGCGACCAGCGCCAGATAGCGCGCCAGAATCCCGTTGAACAGACCCCCGTCACCGCCGCCTGCGCCCTTGATCACACCGTCGGGCGCCATGTGCTCGGCCACGGCTGCCACCAGGCGGTGCACCCGTTCGGCATGTTCGGCGTCCTCGGTGCGCACGGCGAGTTCGGTTTCCAGCCCGAGGATCACCCCCTGGCAGTAGGTGTACTGCGCGCGCACCAGCGACCCGGCTTTGATTCCGTCGAACACCAGGTGGGTCTCCGGATCGATCAGTATCTCGTCGATCCAGTCGGCCATCTGCTGCGCCCGCCGCAACCGGCCCTCGTATCGGGCGAGGAAGATCCCGGCGGGGCCGTTGGCCGGGGCGTTGAAGAACTGATCCTGCTTGCGCCAGGGAATGCCACCGCCGTCCTCCGGCACCCAGGCATTGAGGAACTGCTCGGACAGCGTCTCCAGCGCCTTCGGCCGGCCGACCCCGGTGAGGCGACCGGCACGCTCGAGCGCCAGCGCCAGCCACGCCATGTCGTCGTAGTAATCGTTGACCCAGCGACCGAGATTGCGCAGCCGCTGTCCGCGAATCTGGCGGTTGATCGATTCCAGGCGCTCGGGTCGGGGATCACGAACCTGGGCGTCCACCAGGTTGTCCAGCAGATGCGCCTGCCACCAGTAGTGCCAGGTCCCGAACCGCCGGTGCTGCTGGCCGGCAGGCCAGGCGACGACACCGAGTTGGGTGCCCGGCAGCCCCCACAGCTTCTTGAGGTGGCGCTTCGCGATCGCTGCTTCCGCGCTGGCGGCGCGGTTGGCCCACAACTGATCCATGGGGATGATCCTGCCCTACCGGCCGCCCCGAAGCCATGAGACATATCTGTCTCATTTGAGCTATATTTGTCTGATGTCTTCGACCCGCGACGAGTTGCTGCGCGCCGCGGCCGACTTTCTCGGGCGTCGCCCCAACGCGACCCAGGACGAGATCGCGACGGCCGCCGGCGTCAGCAGGGCGACACTGCACCGGCACTTCGCCGGGCGGCACGCCCTGATGGAGGCGCTCGAGAAACTTGCCGTCGCCGAGATGCGCGAGGTGCTCAGAATCGTCCGGTTGCAGGACGGATCCGCCGTCGAGGCACTGCGTCGCCTGGTGTCGGCCTGCCGACCGGTGTCTCCCTACCTGGCGCTGCTGTACAGCCAGAGTCAGGAACTCGACCTGGACAGCACGATCGAGGCGTGGCGGGAGATCGACGACCAGATCACCTCGCTGTTCGAGCGCGGACAACGCGAGGGCGACTTCCGTCCCGACCTGACCGCCGCATGGCTCACCGAAGCGTTCTACAGCCTCTTCGGCGCGACCGAATGGGCCATCCGCGCCGGCCGCGTGGCCGGCCGCGACTTCGACCGACTCATCACCGACCTACTGCTCAACGGAGTACTCAAATCATGAACCGCCGCTGGTTCGCTCTCGGCATCCTCACCATGGCTGTGTTGCTCATCGGCATCGACGGCACCGTCCTCGCCCTGGCGACCCCCTTCATCAGCGCCGACCTCAACACGACCGGCACCCAGATCCTGTGGATCGGCGACATCTACTCGTTCGTGCTGGCCGCGCTGCTGATCAGCATGGGCAGCCTCGGTGACCGCATCGGCCACAAGAAACTGCTGCTCACCGGCGCAACGGCGTTCGCGATCGTCTCGGCCATCACCGCGTACGCCTCGTCGCCCGAGATGCTGATCGTGGGGCGGGCGCTGCTCGGCATGGCCGGTGCGACGCTCGCCCCTGCCACGCTGGCGCTGATCCGTGGCCTGTTCCCGGATCAGCGGGAGCGCAGCATCGCCGTCGGTGTGTGGGCGTCGGCCTTCTCGGCGGGCGCCGCGCTGGGCCCCGTCGTCGGCGGCGTGCTGCTCGAGCACTTCTGGTGGGGATCGGTCTTCCTGATCAACATCCCGGTCATGCTGGTCCTGCTCGTCGGCGGCATCGTGCTGCTGCCCGAACACCGCAATCCCGAACCCGGCCCGTGGGACCTGCCCAGCGTGGCCCTGTCCATGGTCGGGATGCTCGGTGTCGTCTACGGGATCAAGGAGGGCTTCACCGCCCTGGCACACGGGCTGCGGATCGACGCAGTCCTCGCCGCCGTTGTCGGCGCCGTGGCGCTGACGTTGTTCGTGCGGCGCCAGTTGCGCCTACCGGTCCCGCTGATCGATGTCCGGTTGTTCCGCAACCCGGTGTTCTCCGGCGTGGTTTCGGCCAACCTGCTGTCCGTCCTCGGGCTGTCCGGTCTGGTGTTCTTCCTGTCGCAGTACTTCCAGCTCGTGCACGGTTACGGGCCGCTCAAGGCGGGGCTGGCCGAACTGCCCGCCGCGGTGACGGCGACGGTGTTCGGCGTGCTCGCCGGTGTGGCGGTGCGCTACGTCTCGCACCGCCTGGTGCTCACCACGGGCCTGACACTGGTCGGGGTCGCGATGGCCTCCCTGATGGCGTCGCTGTGGCTGTTCACGCCGATCACGCCGTACCTGCCGCTGGGCATCGCGCTGTTCGTCGTCGGCGTCGGGCTCGGGTTGGCGTTCACCGTCGCCAGCGACGTCATCCTGGCCAGCGTGCCGAAAGAGCGCGCCGGCTCGGCGGCCGCAGTCTCCGAGACCGCGTACGAACTCGGAATGGCGCTGGGCATCGCGACGCTCGGCTCGATCATCACCGCCGTCTACCGGACGGTCGTGATCGCACCGGGCCTGTCCGCTGACGTGGCCGGCGAGGCGCGCGACTCGCTGCCGAGGGCGATCAAGGTGGCCGAGGAGCTACCCGCCGACCAGGCGGACGAACTGCTCGCCGCCGCCAAGTCGGCGTTCACGCACGGGCTGGCGATCGCGTCCGGCGTCGGCGCGGCGCTGCTGCTCACGGCGGCGGTGGCGGTCTGGTTGCTGCTTCGGCCGCGAAAGGATGTCGCCGGCTCAGCGACTGGGTCACCAGGCGCGGTCGAGATCGGCGTGCTGGCGGATCCAGGTGTGCATGGCGATTCCGGCAGCGACCGCCGCGTTGATGCTCCGGGTGGAGCCGAACTGAGCGATCGACACTGTGCGGTGGGCACCCGCCGTCGCCTCGGCGGTGATGCCGGGCCCCTCCTGGCCGAAGATCAGCAGGCAATCGCGCGGCAGACGGGCGTCCTCGATGGGGGAAGCCCCGGGGATGTTGTCGACTGCCACGACGGTCAGCGACGCCGCTGAGGCAAAGGCCAGCAGGTCGGCGGTCGTCTCGTGGTGACGCAGCCGCTGGTACCGGTCGGTGACCATCGCCCCGCGCCGGTTCCAGCGTCGACGGCCGACGATGTGCACCGTGTCGACGGCGAAGGCGTTCGCGGTGCGCACGACCGCGCCGATGTTGGCGTCGTTGCCGAAGTTCTCGATCGCCACATGTAGCGGGTGCCTGCGTTCGTCGATGTCGGCGACGATGGCTTCACGGGTCCAATAGCGGTACGGGTCAACAACATTGCGAGTGTCACCGAGGCGCAGCAACTCCGGGTCGTAGCGGGTGTCGTCGGGCAGCGGCCCCTGCCACGGCCCCACTCCCGGACCGTCGCCCCACTCGGTGGGGCCTGCGGCTTCGGGTTCGGGTCCCGGTTCGGTCATCCTTCGGGATCCGTGGTCCACAGCGCCGCATGCGTTCCCGTCATCGACACCGTCGCGTACAGCAACGCGGCGTTGATCTCGCCCTGGGTGCACAGCGACGCGCCGACCTGCACCGCCTCCCGGGAGGCTTCGGGCAGCACCAGCACCGACGCCCCGTAGACGCTGCACGCGTGACTGAGACCGCGTCCCGGCAGCGTCGGTGCGGCCAGCACCATCATCGGGCCACCGCGTTCTGCCGAATCGTCCCGGTATCGCGCTGCGAGGCCGCTGATCTCGAGACCCAGCAGCATGTAGCCGTTGCCCTCGAACGCCGTGGGATCACCGAGCGCGGTGGGTTCGATCTTCGCCCCGTCGGCATGGAAGGCGTCCACGCTGGTCGTGCGCACGCTCAGGCCCGTGTCGTTCTCGTTGGTGGGCATCACCCCGACCGGGAAAGCCGCCGGGTAGGCGGCGGTGGTGCCGGGCATCCGGTCCTTGGGTGAATACACGTAGACACCCCGGACCTGGGACTGATCGCGCAGCGGCCCCATGCAGACCGTCCCCGTCATCCGGTCCGGGGTCGGAGCCGAGAGCGGTTGGATGTCAAGGCTTGTCACGTCCTCGCAGCCACCGAGACCGGGGGCCTCGAGGGGGTGGGACAGTGCACCGTAGAGGCCGAACCGAACGTCCTCGGGCGCAGCGTGCGGCTCGTTCTCCTGCGATGGTGCCGCCTCGACGTCGACCAGCACATGGTCGGCGTCGAATCTCAGGTTGGCCACCGACATGTTCCAGCCGAGGATCGCCAGTGATTCACCGAGTGAGGCGGTGGCCGTGGAGTAGACGTCGGGACGTTCGGTGGCACCCGAGCACGAGGTGGCCGCCAGAACGATCGCGACCAGGACAGCGACTACCCGCACGGGGCCTCAGGTGCGGTCACGGCCCTTGCCCACTACTTTGGTCAAGGCGCGCACCACATTTCGTGGCACCAGGCGCCCGCCGGTGGTCAGTGCCTTGTACTGCAGTCCCGGGATGATCACGACCTTGCCCTTGGCCACGGCTGCCATCGTCTCGCGGACCACGTCGTCGACCTCGAGCCACAGGAACGACGCGGTGCCTGCCATGTCGATGCCCGCGCGCTCATGAAACTCGGTGTGCACGAATCCCGGGCACAGCGCGTGCACGCCGACACCGGTCCCGGCGAGCCCGTTGGCCAGCCCCTCGGAGAACGAGACGACCCACGCCTTGGAGGCCGAGTAGGTGGAGCCACGCCCCGGCAGCAGGCCGGCGACGCTGGCGACGTTGAGCACCGTGCCCTTACCTGCGGCGAGCATCGGCGGCAGCGCGGCATGGGTGAGCGCCATGATGGCGGTGACGTTGACGTCGAGTTGGCCCTGCAGAACCTCCAGATCAGCGGACCAGAACTCCCCCGCGGTGCCGATTCCTGCGTTGTTCACCAGCACCTCGACGCCGGCCTTCAGGCGCTCGGCGACCGTCTCCCGGTCGGCGGCGACGGCAAGGTCCGCGGGAATGACCTCGACCTGCACACCGGCCTCGTCGCGCAACTCCGCGGCGAGCCGGTTCAGCCGCTCGACATCGCGGGCGACCAGCACCAGGTCGTAGCCGTCGACCGCGTAGCGACGGGCGAATCCCTCACCCAGCCCGGACGTCGGCCCGGTGATCAGAGCGACGGGGCGTGACATGCCCAGAGGATACTTACCGCTGATAGTTCGGCGACTGCCGACCGTTGCGCGTCGGCGGTTGCGCCCGACGCATCGGGTCGGGACGGGCCTCGGGCCGGCCGGACTCGGGTCGGGCGGTGTAGCGGCCCACGTCGGCGCGGCCCTGCGGCTGATCCGACATCCCCGGCGGCAACTCGGACCGTCCCGCGGGAGCAGGCGTCACCGGGCGGCTGGGCGAGCCGCTGCGGCGGGCGACCGGCTGACCGGCGACGGCCGCGGGCAGTGGCGGCAGAACCCGCAGCAGGTCGTTGAACTGTCGTACGGTCCGCAGTCCCTCGTCCCATTGGGCGCGGGTACTGGTGACCGGCATGCTGACCAGCGTCCAGTTCTGTTCGTTCCACATGATCTCGGCGCAGTCCGGCGCGGTGTGCGCGAACGTGACCATCCTGCGGTCACAGGCGCGCCGCGCGGCGTCGAGGTTGGTCGAGTACACCATCCTGGGGCCGATGGCGCCGAGCAGCCAGATGTCGCTCTCGCGCGGCTCCTTGATGCCCTTGAGTCGCATGTCGACGACGACGTTCGTGCCGACCTTGCGGTGTAGCGCGATCACGGTCGCCACGTCGTCGAGGTCGAAGATGAAGACCGCCTCGCCGCGGATCTGGCCGAGCACCACGTTGCGCGCCGTCACATCGCCGACCGTGGACATCACGCCGCGCTTCCAGCGCTTGAGAATGTCGCCGGATTCGTGCTCGTAGTCGAACCCGTGCGACTTCGCCCACGACTTGCGTCGACGACCGAGACCCCGACGTCTGTCGAGGTCCACCCACAACAAAACCGCCGCACCCACGAAACAGAGTGCGGACAGCGTGAACCAGAGTGGAACCATTGGGTCAAGAGTACCCGCTCAGGCCGACTAATCCCGAACTCGACCGGAACACAATCCCGCTCCCAGGGGTGACCAGCCCCCGCCGGATTTGCGTTCCAGCCGGCAACCCCCCAGTGGAGACCTGCTGGAACGCAATTCCGGCGACGATGGGGCGTCAGCCCAGGATCAGCGAATCACCGTCCGCGCTGAGGTTGACCGGCACCACGTCACCGTCGTGCACCTCCCCCGCCAGCAGCATCCTGGCCAGCTGATCACCGATGGCCTGCTGCACCAACCGGCGCAGTGGCCGCGCCCCGTAGAGCGGATCGAACCCGCGATCGCCCAGCCACTTCTTCGCGGGCAGCGACACCTCGAGGGTCAACCTCCGCTGCGCCAGCCGCTTCTGCAGCTGGGCCAGCTGGATGTCGACGATCTGCACCAGCTCCTCGGGGTTGAGCCCGTCGAAGATGATGACGTCGTCCAGGCGGTTGATGAACTCCGGCTTGAACGCCGAGCGCACCGCCGCCATGACCTGCTCTTCTGTGCCGCCCGACCCGAGGTTGGACGTCAGGATCAGGATGGTGTTGCGGAAGTCCACCGTGCGGCCCTGGCCGTCGGTGAGCCTGCCCTCGTCGAGGACCTGCAGCAGCACGTCGAACACGTCCGGGTGCGCCTTCTCGACCTCGTCGAACAGCACCACGGAGTACGGCCTGCGGCGAACCAGCTCGGTCAGCTGACCACCCTGGTCGTAGCCGACGTATCCCGGAGGCGCCCCGACCAGCCGTGCGACGGAGTGCTTCTCGCCGTACTCGCTCATGTCGATGCGGACCATCGCCCGTTCGTCGTCGAACAGGAAATCGGCCAGCGCCTTCGCCAACTCGGTCTTACCGACGCCGGTCGGCCCGAGGAACAGGAACGAGCCCGTGGGACGGTTCGGGTCGGCCACCCCGGCCCGGCTGCGGCGCACGGCATCGGAAACGGCAGCCACCGCCTTGCGCTGGCCGACGACCCGCTTGCCCAGCTCGTCCTCCATCCGCAGCAGCTTGGCCGTCTCGCCCTCGAGCAACCGCCCGGCCGGGATACCCGTCCACGCCTCGACCACCTCGGCGATGTCGTCGGGGCCGACCTCCTCCTTGAGCATGACGTTCTCCTGCGCCTCGGCATGCGGGAGCGCGGCATCGAGCTTCTTCTCGATCTCGGGGATCCGCCCGTACCGCAGCTCGGCGGCCTTGGCCAGGTCGCCGTCACGCTCGGCGCGCTCGGACTCGCCGCGCAGGTGGTCCAGTTGCTCCTTGAGGTCGCGGACGACGTCGATGGCACCTTTCTCGTTCTGCCAGCGCGTGGTCAGCTCGGCCAGCTTCTCCTTGTGGTCCGCCAACTCGGCACGCAGCTTCTCCAGGCGTTCCTTGGACGCTGCATCCTCTTCTTTGGCCAGCGCCATCTCCTCGATCTCGAGGCGACGCACCAGACGCTCGACCTCGTCGATCTCGACGGGTCGGGAGTCGATCTCCATCCGCAGCCGGGATCCGGCCTCGTCGACCAAGTCGATGGCCTTGTCCGGCAGGAAGCGCGAGGTGATGTAGCGGTCCGACAGGGTCGCCGCGGCGACGAGCGCGGAGTCGGTGATCCGGACGCCGTGGTGCACCTCGTAGCGGTCCTTGAGTCCGCGCAGGATTCCGACGGTGTCCTCCACCGACGGCTCGCCGACCAGCACCTGCTGGAAACGGCGCTCGAGGGCGGCGTCCTTCTCGATGTACTTGCGGTACTCCTCGAGCGTGGTGGCGCCGACCATCCGCAATTCACCACGGGCCAGCATGGGCTTGATCATGTTGCCCGCGTCCATCGCGCCCTCGCCGGTGGCACCGGCGCCGACGATGGTGTGCAGTTCGTCGATGAACGTGATGACCTGGCCGGCCGAGTTCTTGATGTCGTCGAGCACGGCCTTGAGCCGCTCCTCGAACTCGCCGCGGAACTTGGCACCGGCCACCATCGACCCCATGTCGAGGGAGACGACAGTCTTGTCGCGCAGGCTCTCCGGTACGTCGCCGGCGACGATGCGCTGGGCCAGGCCCTCGACGATCGCGGTCTTGCCGACGCCGGGCTCGCCGATGAGCACGGGGTTGTTCTTCGTCCGCCGGCTCAACACCTGTACGACACGACGGATCTCGTTGTCGCGGCCGATGACCGGGTCGAGCTTGCCTTCGCGGGCAGCGGCGGTCAGGTCGGTGGAGTACTTCTCCAGCGCCTGGTAGGTCGCTTCCGGGTCGGCGCTGGTGACACGCGCACTGCCGCGCACCTTGACGAATGCTTCGCGCAGGGCCTGTGGTGACGCGCCGTGGCCGGTCAGCAGCTTGGCGGTGTCACCGTCACCGGTGGCCAGGCCGACCAGCAGATGCTCGGTGGAGACGTACTCGTCGTCCATCTCGGTGGCGAGTTGCTGGGCCGCCGTGATGGCCGCGAGTGACTCACGGGACAACTGCGGCTGGGATGCCGAACCCGTCGCGCTCGGCAACCGGTCCAGCAGTCGCTGGGTCTCGGTGCGGATGGTCGCGGGATCAACTCCGACGGCTTCGAGCAACGGCGCGGCGATGCCCTCGTTCTGGGTCAGCAGCGCCATCAACAGATGAGCGGGCGCGATCTGCGGATTGCCTGCCGCTGTCGCGGCCTGCAGCGACGCGGTCAGCGCCGCCTGGGTCTTGGTCGTCGGATTGAAGGAGTCCACGACACCTCCCTTTCATGGACAGGGGGCCACATCACGGCCCGTGAAATGCTTCTCGGGTTGTTCAACGCAGTCAAGGTTGAGTCTGTTCCGCTCAACTTTAACTTTTTTGGCGACCACACCACTAGGGACTTAGGCCCCTGGCGGGCATCAACCCGCGTAGTCCCAGAACTGCAGCTCGCGCACTGTCGCAAAAGCGGTCAGCGTCACCGCGTACAGCACCACGATCGTCACCGCCCCGGTGACGCTGATGCGCGTCCCTCTGCCGTCGACCGGGTCCAACCACCGGCGAAACGGTCGGGATGCTGCAGGCATCAGCCACCACTGCATCGCCACCACGCTCACGATCTGGCTGATCCACAACGCCAACCAAGGTTCGGCGCCGACGTCGTCGAGAACCGGTCCGACGAACCGTGACAGCAGCATCACCGTCGGGTAGAGGACCGCCAGCACCAGCATCGCCGACTTCCAGTTCGGCGTCATCAGGGTGCGCCCGCCCTCGATCCGCACCGTGGTGGCGAACGGAGTGGTGTTGGACGCCGACGAGAACTCTTTGCGCAGCGTCGAGCGCAGCCCCGACAGCGCGTCGGACCGTTCCGTCGAGCGCATCCACTCCGACAGCTGCGGGCCCGTCCGGAACCGCACCATCGAGATCCATTCACCCTGCCGGTCCGGCGGCAGCAGTACCGTCCCCTCGTACCCTGGCAGGTCGGCGGCAGCACGCGCCAGTCGCACCTCCATCGCCTCGAAATCGACCTCCTTGCCCGCCGCGACGGCATGGCGGAACAGTCCTACGCCGCCGGACAGCGGGCCGTCGTCGGTGAAGATCAGATCGCCCGAACACCTCGAGAAACCGCGCGCCCGACCCTCGCCGAGCAGAACACTGCGCTGCGGGCTGTCGAGCCAGCGATCCAGCTGGACGTCATCGGAAAACGTCACGGCGACAGCACAATCCAGCGCTGCATCGGCGCGCACCGAAAGCTGGCCCGCCACGCAACCCGCGGCCTCCGCAGAGGCCAAGAGCTCCTGCGACCAACGATCGAAGCCCGCCGCGTCGTCGACCGGATGGAAGACGGTGACCGCGGTCGCCTCACCCATCGACGCGACGGCCCTGCACGTAGACCTGGGCGATCGAGGACTCCCGGATTCCCATCAACAACGCAAAAAGTGTCTGATCGCGTGCCATGTCGGCGTCGGAGGAGCGGACGCCGCACACGATCGAGTTGGCCAGTGCGGGGGTGCGCGACGGGTCCACCACCACGAAGTCCGCCTCTTTGCCGGCGTCGAAGTTGCCGAACCGGTCCTCCATGTCCAGTGCCCGCGCCCCCGCGAGGGTGCCGACGAAGAGCATCTCGGCGGGGTGCATGGAGACCCCTGCCTCGTCGGCCTCAGTGATGTGGACCTTGAACGCATCACCGAGGACCCGAGGGATCAGCCATTCATCACCAGCGCCGAAATCCGTTCCGGCCGAGATGTTCACACCGGAGGCGACGGTGCGACGCCACGGCATCGTCCCGGAGCCGAGGAACAGTTGTGAGACCGGACAGTGCGAGATCGAGGTTCCCGTCTCGGCCATCCGCTGCAGTTCCGCGTCCTGACAGTGCACGCAGTGGGCGAGGATGGTGCGTCGACCCAGCAGGCTCTTGCCGCCGACCTGCGAGCCCGGCAGGAACTTCCCGTCGTAGGTGTCGAGGTAGCTGTCGACCTGATAGGTCTGCAGCACCGAGTCCACCTCGCCGGTTCCGGGCCGGTTGTTCTCGTTGAGGTGAGAATGGACGTAGACACCCCGGTCGCGCACCGAATCGTAGAGTTCCCCAAGGTTTTTCAGAGTCTCGGCGGTGACCGACAGCGAGAACCTCGGCACGATGGCCACGTGCAGCAGCGCAGTCGCCACGTCGCCGGTGTCAGCGGCGTGCCACCTGTCGATCTCCTCCCGAGTCAGCCGCAGTGCGTCCTCTTCCGAGGTGATCAACGCTGCGGCGCTGTCGGGCCCGACGGTCTGGATGCCGCGGCCGCTGACGATGCGCAGGCCGCGTCGCTGCGTCACGGCAAAGAGCGCGTCCTGGGCTTCGGGAAACGCCGAGCCGAAAACCATCGCCGCGGTGGTCCCCGCGGCGATCCGGCGGTCACAGAACTCGACGGCGGCCTTCTGGGCGAACGCGGGATCAGCCAGACGGGATTCGGCCGGGAAGATGCACTGGTCGAGCCATTCCAACAGCTGGCCGCCGCCGTAGGAGTCGCCGGCGTAGGTCTGCGGAAAGTGGATGTGGGTGTCGACGAACCCCGGGAGCAGAAACCCGGGCCGGTGGTCGTGCTGCGTCGCAGACCCGTACCGGGCTGGCAGGTCGGTGCGCTCGCCGCAGAACACGATCCGGCCGTCGGCGTCGATCACCAGAGCACCATCGGGTACCGAGACCAGCGCAGCGACCGAATCACTCACCCCGGGCTGCCCAGCAAGATGGAAGACGTGCCCGAGATGAACCTGGGTCATGGGCTGACGATACCCACGGCCACCGGTTCCCGAGGTTCAAGCGCCGATCGCCGCCACATCTTGCTAGGTTCAGCCGGTGTCGGGTAACTGGGGATCGATTCTGACCGAGCTCATCCCGCTCGCCCTGGTGGTGGCGCTGTCTCCGCTGTCGATCATCCCGGCGGTGCTGGTGTTGCACACGCCCCGGCCCAGGCCCACCGGGCTGGCGTTCCTGGCGGGCTGGCTCGCGGGCCTGGCGTTGTTGACCGGAGTGTTCCTGATCGGTTCCAACCTCGTCGGCGGGCTCGGTAACAATCCGCCGAGCTGGGCGTCGTGGTTGCGCATCGTCGTGGGCGTGGCGCTGATCGTCTTGGGCGGGTACCGGTGGGCGACCCGGAAGAAGTCCGAGCACATGCCCGGCTGGATGACCCGGATGAGCTCGCTGACTCCCGGCAAGGCGGCCGCCACCGCGGCAGCGCTGACGGTGATGAACCCGAAGGTCCTGTTCATCTGCGCCGCAGCAGGTTTGGCGATCGGCTCATCGGGCCTGGGATCGCCGGCGGTTTGGTTCGCCGAGCTCTGGTACGTCGCGGTGGCAGCCTCCACGGTCGCCCTGCCGATCCTCGGATACGCGGTCTCCGGGGAGCGTCTGGACCCCGCGCTGAACCGGCTCAAGGACTGGATGGAACGCCAGCATGCCGCGCTGGTCGCCGCGATCTTCATCGTGATCGGTCTTCTGGTGCTGTACAAGGGCATTCACGCGCTGTAGCTCGGGCAGGCCGGGTTCGCCGGCAGCGGGGTGGCAGAAGCCGGCACCGCAGTGACTTAGGATCGTGCGGCGTGGGACTCGAAGACCGCGACTCGATGCGCATCCTCCGGGATGCGGTCGACCCCGACCGCGGCTCAGCAACGCTGGTACGCGAGTTCTACAGCCGCTGGTTCGGCTCCGATCTGTCGGCCCGGGACCTGTTCCCGCCGGATATGGAGAAACAGCGCACCGTCTTCGCCCACGCGCTGTGCTGGCTGTGTGACGAACTCATCGCCCAGCGCGCCGAGGAGCCGGTGGCCTTCCTCGCGCAGTTGGGCCGCGACCACCGCAAGTACGGCGTCACCCCGCAGCACTACGTCACCCTGCAGCAGGCCCTGCTCACCACCCTGCGATCCCATCTCGCCGACAGCTGGGACCGCCGGCTGAACGAGGCCGTCAAGGACGTGGTGGAGCTGATGGTCGGCGTGATGAGCGGCGCTGCCGACGCCGAGACCAGCCCGCCGTTCGGGGACGGCACCGTGCTCGAGCATCTGCGGCCCAGCCGCGACGTCTCGATCATCAGGCTGAAGATGGATCACCCGCTGAGCTATCTGCCGGGCCAGTACCTTCCCGTCCAGGTGCCGCAGTGGCCGCTGCGGTGGCGCTACCTGAGCCCGTCGATCCCCGCAGACCCCGCGGGCTACGTCGAGTTCCACGTCCGCTCGGTGCCCGGTGGGATGGTGAGCACGGCGATCGTCGGCGAAGCCCGCCCGGGCGATCGGTGGCGGCTGTCCAATCCGCACGGGGCGATGCACATCGACCGCGACGCCGGCGACGTGCTGATGGTGGCGGGCTCGACCGGGCTGGCACCACTGCGGGCGCTGATCATGGATCTGAGCAGGTTCGGGGACAACCCCAGAGTCCACCTGTTCTTCGGGGCGCGATTCCCGTGCGAGCTGTACGACCTGCGCACGCTCTGGGAGATCGCGTCGACGAACCCGTGGCTGTCGGTGACTCCGGTGTCGGAGTTCAAGACCGACCCGCGGTGGGCCGCCGACTACCCCGACGTGACGCCGCCGCGTGGCTTGCACGTCCGTCAGACCGGCAGATTGCCCGAGGTCGTCACCCGGTACGGCAACTGGAGCGACCGTCAGATCCTGCTGTGTGGCAGGCCCGAGATGGTGCAGGCCACCAAGGCTGCGCTGGTCGCCAAAGGCGCGCCCGCCGAACGAATTCTGCACGACCCGTTGGCAAGCTGAGTTCACGTGGCAGGATCGACTCTCATGGACGAGTTCGAGACCGTCACGCTCCGCGATCCGTCATCGGCGCTGACCGCCACCTACGTTCCCATTGCAGGCATGGTCGCCTCGTCGCTGACCGACGACGGCGTGGAACTGCTGGGCCAGCGCCGCGGTGTGCAGGGCTACGTCTCCAACGGCAAGACCATGGGCATCCCCATCCTGTACCCGTGGGCCAACCGGCTCAGCAGCAACGGTTACGGAGTCGACGGGGCTGTGGTGACGCTGACCCCGGGCACCGGCGGCGTACGCACCGACCAGCACGGTGTGCCGATCCACGGGACGTTGGCCGCCTACCCGGACTGGAACGTCACCACCCTGCTGGAGTCGCAGTTGACGGCGGAGTTGGACTTCGCGGCCCGACCGGCGCTGTTGGCGACGTTCCCGTTCCCGCACCTGCTGACGTTGGACATCACGCTGCTGGACCGCACGCTGACGGTGAAGACCACCGTCTCGGCGACGACGGGTTCGCGGGTGCCGCTGTGCTTCGGTTTCCACCCCTACCTGCAACTGCCCGGTGTCCCGCGGGCGCAGTGGCAGATCGAGACACCCGCCATGCGCTACCAGCCGGTGAACGCGTGGGGCATCCCCACCGGCCGGGTGGAGGATCGCCCGGCGAGCTCGGAGGCACTGGGCGACAAGTTCATCGACGACGGCTACGACGAAGTTGTGCCCGGCTCGGTGTTCGCCCTCTCAGGTGGAGGTCGGCGCATCGAGGTGCACTTCGACGAGGGGTTCACCGCGGCCCAGGTGTTCGCGCCCGGCGATGACGATGTGGTGTGCTTCGAGCCGATGGCCGCGCCCACCGACGCGCTGCGCCGCGGCGGGTATCACGTGGTGCAGCCCGGGGAGTCCGCGACCGCTCAGTTCCGGATCACAGTCACCTAGCGCCGATCGCCGAAACGGTATTCCACGCGGGGAAAATCGGGAAAAGACCGCGCGGAATACCGTTTCGGCGGATCTCTAGCGTTGGTGGCGGGGCTGCCACACCACCAGCGCGGTGCTCTTCGCACGCGGCTGCGCCCGCAACTGTTCGACTTCCTGGCTCAGTTCACGGACCCGCGCCTGCAGCGCCTCGACCTGATTGGTCAGCTCGATGATCCGCTTGATCCCCGCGAGGTTGACGCCCTCGTCCTGCGACAGTCGCTGCACCTCGCGGAGCAGATCGACGTCGCGTTCCGAATAGCGCCGGCCACCGCCGGAACTGCGCTGCGGGCTGACCAGGCCGAGCCGGTCGTAGGTCCGCAGCGTCTGGGCGTGCATGCCCGCCAGTTCGGCGGCCACCGAGATCAGAAACGTCCTGGCCTCGTCCCGGCGGTTGGCACTCACAGCGTCCCGGCCCAACCCGCCCGCGGGTCGAACCCGCTCGCGCGCTCAGCTTTGGCGTAGGCCTCGAGAGCCTCGGCCACCTCACCTTCGAGGTTCGGCGGCACCGCCACCTTGACGGTGACCAACAGGTCGCCATGACCCCCGGACCGCTTCGGCACACCGCGGCCACGCACCCTCAGGATGCGGCCGTCCGACGTGCCCTTGGGAACCCTGACCCCGACCTTGCCTTCCAGCGTCGGCACCGAAAGCGTGGTCCCCAAGGCCAATTCGTGGAAGCTGACCGGCACCGTCACGGTGAGATCATCGCCGTTGCGGCCGAACACCTTGTCCGGCTTGACATGTACGGTCACGTACAGGTCCCCGGAGGGGGCTCCCCGCAAGCCGGCCTCACCCTGCCCGGCCAGCCTGATCCGCTGACCGTCCTCCACGCCCGGTGGTATCCGCACGTTGATGGTGCGGGTGCGGGTGGTGACACCGGTGCCCTTGCACTCGTCGCACGGGTTCTCGATGATCGACCCGCTGCCACGGCATTCCGTGCACGGCTCGGAGAATCCGAACGCGCCCTGGTTCCGGCTCACGACGCCTGCGCCGTTGCAGTTGGCGCAGACCTTCGGGCTGGTGCCCGGACGGGCGCCGCTGCCGTGGCAGTTGGTGCACGGGGCCGGGCTGGTCAGCCGAAGCGGCATGGCCACGCCCTTGGTGGCTTCCAGGAAGCTCAGCTCGGTCTCGGTCTCGAGATCGTTGCCGCGACGTGGCCGGGACGGTCGAGGCTGTTGAGCACCCCGGCCGAACAGCCCGCCGAACAGGTCGCCGATGTTGGCGCCGCCGGTCTGACCGGCTGCGTCGAAGAGGTCGTTGAGATTGAACTCCTGACCGTCCCCGGCACCGCTGAACCCGCCGAAGCCCCCGCCGCCACCGCCACCGCCGTAGCGACCCCGACCGAACCCGCCGCCTGCGAACAGCCGGCGGGTTTCGTCGTACTCCTTGCGCTTCGCGGAATCCGTCAGCACTTCCTTGGCTTCCGACGCGGCCTTGTACCGCTCTTCGGCCGCGGTGTTGCCGGGGTTCCGGTCGGGGTGGTTCTCCGAGAGAATCTTGCGGGCGGCCCGCTTGATCTCCTTTTCATCGGCGTCGGAGGTGACGCCGAGCTCCTTGTAGAAGTCCTTCTCAACCCACTCTCGCTGGGCCATATCGGGTCACCTCCTCACCTGCTCGTCGATGTCGATTGGTCAATTCCTACGATTCTGCGGGCTGTTCCGCCCCGGAGTCGGCATTGCCGTCCCCGGTCGCGTCGGGAACGGTGTCCACGACACCCACCATGGCGTGGCGGATCACGTGGTCACCGACCTTGTAACCCCGCCTCATCACGGTCCCGATCACCGAATGCGACCCGTCACCCTCGTGCTGGACGGCCTCGTGCAACGCGGGATCAAAAACCTCACCCTCGGTGCCGAAGGCCGCCAGACCCAGGCCGTCGAGAACACCGACCAGCTTGTCGGCGACCGACTTCAGCGGCCCCGAATCGAGGTCGCCGTGCGTCCGCGCCCGGTCGAGATCGTCGAGCACCGGCAGCAACTGGGTCACCACGTGCGCTTTGGCCCGTTCGGTCGCCACCTGCTGATCGCGCAGAGCCCGCTTGCGATAGTTCGCGAAGTCGGCCTGCACGCGCTGCAGGTCGGCGATCAACTCGGCCGCCTCGTTCTGAGATTCCTCAGAGACGTTGGGCGCCTCCGGAGCCGGCCCACTGGGGGCCGGTCCGGCTGCCGCGTTGTCTCGCACCTGACCTGTCACCGGATCTATCCGGCGCTTGTCGGTGAAGGTGATCGGCTCGTCGCGTTCGCCCGACCGGTCGTGATCGGCGGAACTCACTTGCGCTCCTGGTCGTCCTCAACAACTTCGGCGTCGACGACGTCATCGTTGGATCCGGCGTTGCCGGTGGCGTCGCCGTCTCCTCCGCCCGAGGCCTGCTCTGCCTGAGTCGCCTCGTAGATCGCCTGGCCCAGGGCCTGGCTCTCCTCGCCGAGCTTCTCCATGGCCGTCTTGATCGCGGCGATGTCGGTGCCGGCGAGCGCCGTCTTGGCCTCGGCGATCGCGCCGTCGACCTTGGTCAAGGTGTCCTCGGGAACCTTGGATCCGCCCTCGGCCTCGCGCTGCTCCTTGACGAACTTCTCCGTCTGGTAGACCAGCGACTCGGCCTGATTGCGGACATCGGCCTCTTCGCGACGCTTGCGGTCTTCCTCAGCGTGCGACTCGGCGTCCTTGATCATCCGGTCGATCTCCTCCTGGGACAGGCCGGAGCCCTCCTGGATGCGGATCGTGTTCTCCTTGCCGGTGCCCTTGTCCTTGGCGGTGACGTGCACGATGCCGTTGGCGTCGATGTCGAAGGTGACCTCGATCTGCGGCACGCCGCGGGGGGCCGGCGGGATACCGGTCAGCTCGAAGGAACCGAGCAGCTTGTTGTGCGAAGCGATTTCGCGCTCACCCTGGAACACCTGGATCTGCACCGAAGGCTGATTGTCATCGGCCGTGGTGAAGGTCTCCGAACGCTTCGTCGGGATCGTGGTGTTGCGCTCGATCAGCTTGGTCATCACGCCGCCCTTGGTCTCGATGCCGAGACTCAGCGGTGTGACATCAAGCAGCAGAACGTCTTTCACCTCGCCCTTGAGCACGCCGGCCTGCAGCGCTGCGCCCACTGCGACGACCTCGTCGGGGTTGACGCCCTTGTTGGGCTCCTGGCCGCCGGTCATCTCCTTGACCAGATCGGACACCGCGGGCATGCGGGTGGAACCGCCGACGAGCACCACATGGTCGATGTCGCCCACTGCGATACCGGCGTCCTTGATGACCTGCTGGAACGGCTTGCGGGTGCGATCCAGCAGATCCTGGGTGATGCGCTGGAACTCCGAGCGGGTCAGCTGCTCGTCGAGGAACAGCGGGTTCTTGTCGGAGTCGACGGTGATGTAGGGCAGGTTGATCGACGTGCTCTGCGAGCTCGACAGTTCGATCTTCGCCTTCTCGGCGGCCTCACGAAGCCGCTGCATCGCCATCTTGTCCTTGGTCAGGTCGATGCCGCTGCTGGCCTTGAACTTGTCGACGAGCCATTCGACGATCCGGTCGTCCCAGTCGTCGCCACCGAGGTGGTTGTCACCGGAGGTGGCACGCACCTCGACGACGCCCTCGCCGATCTCGAGCAGCGACACGTCGAAGGTGCCACCGCCCAGGTCGAACACCAGGATGGTCTGTTCCTTCTCGCCCTTGTCCAGGCCGTAGGCCAGGGCTGCTGCGGTCGGCTCGTTGACGATGCGCAGCACGTTCAGCCCGGCGATCTGGCCGGCGTCCTTGGTCGCCTGACGCTGGGCGTCGTTGAAGTACGCGGGCACCGTGATGACCGCATCCTGGATGTCCTCGCCCAGGTAGCTCTCGGCGTCACGCTTGAGCTTCTGCAGGATTCGTGCGCTGATCTCCTGCGGTGAGTAATTCTTGTCGTCGATGTTGACGGACCATTCGGTGCCGATCTCACGCTTGACCGAACGGATGGTCCGGTCCACGTTGGTCACTGCCTGGTTCTTGGCGGGCTGACCCACCAGCACCTCGCCGTTGCGCGCGAACGCGACAACCGACGGAGTGGTCCGGGAGCCTTCGGAGTTGGCGACGACAACGGGGTCGCCACCCTCCAGCACTGCGACGACGGAGTTGGTGGTCCCGAGGTCGATACCGACCGCACGAGCCATAGTTACTGCCTCCTGAATAGACGAAACATTGGTCACGAGTGCACTGCACTCAATAGCACTGAGTGCACCGCGCTCAAGACTGCCTCCACCAATGCCGCGGTGTCAACCAGACTTGAGTCTGTGTTACTCAACTATCGAAGGGGTCAACGGGGCACCTGCGAGATTTGTTCCCAGCCGGCCACCCTCTTCTCCCTCTTCTCCGCGGAATAGCGTTCCGGGTCGCCATCCGAGCCCCACCACAGCCCTGGCGTCACAGTTGGCGGCACCGGCACAACTCGCGCGTCACTTCCGTCACTTCCGCCACAGCCTGCGTATTCTGGGCTCAATGAAGCGGCAGCTGGTTGTTGCGGGAGTCCTCGCCTGCACCGCGGTGCTCGCCGGTTGCCAGTCGATGGTCGACGGCACGGCCACCCGCGAACCGGACTCGTTCGCCGAACCGGAGTTCCCCACCCCGCGCCCGAGCAGGCCCACCCAGGCACCCGCTCCGACGATCGACCCGCAGCCGCCGCCCTCGGCGCCGTCGACTCCGCCGGGATCCGGCGGCGAAGTGCTCCAACCCCAGAACGGCTTCGTGTTCATCCAGACGAAGTCCGGCAAGACCCGCTGCCAGCTCAACCAGCAGGAAGTCGCCTGCGAGGCGCCCTTCACCGACGCTCCTGAGATCGAGGGCATGCCCGCCACCGGGGTACGCGTCAGCGCAGACGGCCAGATCAGTTGGGCGCTGGGCAATTTGGGCGCCATCCCGGCAGTAACCCTGGACTACCAGACGTACTCGGCAGTCGGCTGGACGATCGACGCCAGCGAGGACGGCACGCGGTTCACCAACGACGGCACCGGACGCGGGATGCTCGTCAGGGTCGAAGGGGTAGAGGGCTTCTGATCCGCCGTCACCGATCCTTCATCCGAGGCGAGGTTTGACGCCGAACACCCGGTGGAACAGCAGTGCCGATGCGCACACATGACTTGATCGTCATCGGCGCGGGGTCGGGAAACATGGTCGTCGACGACCGATTCGCCGACCTCGAAGTCGCGATCGTCGAGGAACGCAAGTTCGGCGGCACCTGCGTCAACTACGGATGCATTCCGTCCAAGATCCTCGCCTACACCGCCGACGTCGCCGACACCGTCGCCGCCGCCGACGAGTTCGACCTCGACGCCGCATTCGGGGGGCTGCGATGGCCCGACCTGCGCGACCGTGTTTTCGCCAGAACGGACGCGGTCGCCGAGGACGGGAAGGCAGGCCGCGAGGACAGCGAGTTCATCACGGTCTACACCGGCCACGCCCGGTTCATCGGACCCCGTCGTCTGAGTGTCTCGACCGACCAGGGCACGGTCGAGATCGCCGCCGAGCGGATCGTGGTGGCCGCGGGAGGCCGGCCCGTCGTGCCGGGTCCTGTCGCCGACTCCGGTCTGCCCTACGAGACCTCCGACACGGTGATGCGTGTCGACAGGGCCCCCAAGACCCTCGCGGTGTTGGGCGGCGGGTACATCGCCGCTGAACTGGCCCACGTATTCGCCAGTGCCGGAAGCCGGATCACCATCGTCGAGAAGTCGGACCGCCTGCTCGGCGGCCCCCAGGACGACGACATCCGCGCTGCCTACACCGAGATAGCCCGATCGCGGTACGACGTGCGGTGCGGCCGGGAGCTGGCCGAGATCACCGGCGAGCCCGGCGATCTGGTGATACACCTCAACGACGGATCCGAGGTGCGCGCCGACATGCTGCTGGTCGCCGCGGGACGGACACCCAACGGCGACCACCTCGATGTGCACCGGGCGGGGATCGACACCCACGACGACGGCCGGATCATCGCTGACGAGTTCTGTCGCACCACCGCCGACGGAGTCTTCGCCCTCGGCGATGTCAGCACACCGGTGCCGCTCAAACACGTCGCCAACCGGGAAGCGGAGGTGGTCAAACACAATCTGCTGCACCCAGATGATCTGCACACGATCAGCCACGACATGGTGCCGTCCGCGGTTTTCACCAATCCGCAGCTCGCATCCGTCGGGCGTACCGAGAAGAGTTGCCGCGACGAGAAACTCACGTACCGCGTCGGTGTGGCCGAGTATTCAGACGTCGCCTACGGCTGGGCGATGCAGGACCGGACAGGTTTGTGCAAGGTGCTCTCCGACGCCGACGGCGCGATCCTGGGCGCCCACATCCTCGGTGAGCAGGCGGCGACGCTGATCCAGATCTTCGTGGTGGCGATGAACTTCGGCATCACCGTGGGCGATCTCGCGCGCCGGCCCTACTGGATCCATCCGGCATTGACCGAAGTGGTCGAGAACGCCCTGCTGAACTCGAGGTGGCCGACCCCATGCAGCCTGTGACCGGGTGGGAAACTTCCCGCAGACCTGCACCCACCCCTTCTCGGTCGGTGCGGCGATCGAACTCGATGGCGCACTGCGTGCCACACGACAGAAGGGAACCGCTGACATGACCGTGGCACAGCGAGAACGCGCCGCCCTGGTCGCGACGTTCCGGGAGACACCTCCTGACGCGCCGACCCTGTGCGAGGGCTGGGACGCCCGGGATCTCACCGCACACCTGGTGGTGCGGGAGCGCCGCCTGGACGCCGCGCCGGGAATCCTGATCCCGGCTTTCGCCGACTACACCGAGCGTGTTCAGGAGCAGGTGGCGGCGTCGACCGACTGGGATGTGCTGGTGAGCCAGGTCGCGGACGGGCCGCCGCTGTACTCGCCGTTCAAGCTGCTGGACCCGATCGCCAACGTCGCCGAGATGTTCATCCACCACGAGGACGTCCGGCGCGCGCGGCCCGGGTGGGAGCCCAGGCCGGTCGACGATCAGACCGTGGCGGCCCTGCGCAGACCGGTGGCGATGATGTCGCGACTGACCCTGCGCAAGGCGCCGGCCAAGGTGGTACTGCGCACCCCGCAGGGCGACACGCTCGCCACCGCGGGTCGCGGGCCGACACTCACGGTCACCGGTGACCCCGGGGAGTTGCTGCTGTTCGCGGCTGGTCGCGACGAAGCGCGGGTGACGTTCGACGGGTCCGGCGATCTGATCGAGGCCGTGAAGAAGTCGCGCGGCGGCCTGTGAGCCTAGGCTGGAAATCGTGCACTCGGTAGATTTCAGAATCTTCGTCGAACCTCAGCAGGGCGCCACCTACGCTGACCAGCTCGCGGTGGCCCGGACCGCGGAGAGCACGGGCTACTCCGCCTTCTTCCGCTCGGATCACTACGTGGCGATGGCGGGCGACGGGCTGCCCGGTCCGACGGACTCGTGGGTCACCCTGGCCGGCCTGGCGCGGGAGACCTCGTCGATCCGACTCGGCACGATGGTCACGTCCGCGACCTTCCGCCATCCTGGACCGCTGGCCATCTCGGTGGCTCAGGTCGACGAAATGTCAGGCGGTCGTGTCGAATTCGGCATCGGAGCCGGATGGTTCGAAGCCGAGCACCTCGCCTACGCCATTCCCTTCCCGCCGCTGGGTGAGCGCTTCGACCGGTTGACCGAACAGCTGGAGATCATCAGCGGCCTGTGGACCACCCCGGCCGGTGGGACCTTCGACTACTCCGGAACGCACTACAGCGTCTCCGACTCCCCGGCGCTGCCCAAGCCCGTCCAGTCCCCACACCCGCCGATCATCATCGGCGGCGGCGGCGCGAAGAAGACACCGGCGCTGGCGGCGAGGTTCGCCGCCGAGTTCAACATCCCGTTCGTGCCGTTGGAGACGCTGCAGACGCAGTACGCGCGGGTGGCGGCGGCTGTCGAGAAGTCGGGCCGCGCGGCGGATTCGCTGACGTACTCCGCGGCGTTCGTGGTGTGCGCGGGCCGCGACGACGCGGAGATCACCCGACGTGCGGCCGCGATCGGCCGGGAGGTCGACGAGCTGCGCACCAACTCCCCGGCGGTGGGCACTCCGGGCGAGATCGTCGACAAGCTGGGACCGTTCATCGAGGCGGGTGTGCAGCGGGTCTACCTGCAACTTCTGCACATGTCGGATCTGGATCACGTCGCGTTCTTCGCCGACGCGGTGGTCCCCCAGCTCCGCTGACCGAGCATCGGACCTGCGGCCGCGGCTACTATCGGTGGCCGTGACCAGCCGGGATCGCGACGACGACGCCGATCGGGAGACGCCGCCCGTCCCCTGGCACAACCGCACGTCCACGGTCCTCGGCGCGAGCGTCGCAGCTCTGGCCGCGATCGCGCTGATCGTCACCTCTGTCAGCTATGTCGCCCGGCAGTTCAGCGAGCCGACACAGGCACCGATCAACTACGTCGGGCCGTTCACGTCGACCGAGAACGGGTCGGCGACGCCAACCACGACCGGGACGATCACCAGCACCCGACCGCCCGTCACCACCGACATCAACCCCGACCTGGCACCGCCCCCCGAGACTTCTCCGCCGGAGTCACCCAGCCGGAACCCGAACCTGCGGCCGCCCAGGACGCGCGAGGACGAGCCGGGCGATTCCGAGACGCGGACGACCCGTAACCGGCCCAGAACCAACGTGACACGCACGCTCTACCCGGCACCGTAGAAACCCCGGGGCGAGCGCCTACTATCGGGATTCGTGGCGCGCTACGGATCTCCTGACGATCAGAACAACTACTCCGACGAAGAGCCGACTCAGCTCAGCAATTACGGTGCATACGACGAGCCACCCCCGCCCCCCGGCGACACACCGTGGTATCGCAAGCCTGCAGCGCTGGTGGCGCTCGGCGCCGTCGGCGCGCTGCTCATCGCATTGATCGTCTACGGGCTCGCCAAGGCCATCACCGGCGACTCCACCTCCGACACGACCACCACGACGTCGCTGACCCCGGTGACCACGACTCAGGCTCCCGCGGTGGCGCCCCCGGCGACGGTCACCGACACGGCGACGCCCACGACAACCACAGAACCCGCTCCGACCACCACCACGACGACTGCGCCGACCACCACGACGACGACGACACCGCCGACCACCACCACGACACCCAGCACGTCGGTCAGCACGAGCACCAGCACCGTCACGCAGACCGAAACCGAGACATTGACCGAAACGCCACCGCCGCCGGTCGAGCCCGAGCCCTGATTCCTGGCGGACGCGAACGTGCAACCGCGGTAGTCAGAACGCCGTTCTAGCGACGCAGGACGCACGCTCGGCGTCGCCGAGTCCTAACAGGCTGTCTCGGGTCCCGGCACACATTCGGTGACGGGTGCGGATTCCGGCGCAGTCGACGGTTCAGGCGCAGCCGAAGGCGTAGGCGTGGGTTCTGGTGCAGCTTCTGGCTCAGGCTCTGGTGCGGGCGACGGCGCAGGTTCCGGCTCAGGCTGAGGCTCTGGTGCGGGCGACGGCGCAGGTTCCGGCGCTGGTGCGGGCGACGGCGAGGGCTGAGGTTCGGGCGTCTGCGAGGGCGACGGTTCCCGGGTCGGCGTGGGCGACGGCTCCGCAGACGGCGTCGGCTCCGCCGAGGGCGAGGGGGTCGCCGCCGGCGAGGGAGCGGCGGGAACCGGCTGCGGCGCAGCCGGAACCTGCTGCGGCGCAGCCTGTTTCGACACCACTCGCGGTGGCGGCGGCGCGGGCTGGGGCGCCTGTGGAGCAGGACCCACAGCGACCACCGTCTCGGTGACGGGCGGCGGTGCGGGAGGCGCACCGACGGACAGTGGCGCCTCGACCGGTTGTGTCGCAACCGGTGTGGCGAATTCCGACGCGCCCGTCGGGGCGGTTCCGGCCTCCCCGGCTTGTGCCGTGAACACCAGACCCGCCACTGCCACCGCGGCGAAACAGGCTGCGCCCGCGAACAACACACCCGGTCGTCGGTACCAGGGCAGCGGTTCCGGGTCGGAAGCCGCATCACCGTACTGGTCGAAGTGGATCTCGGGCCGCGCCAGGGCAGGGTCGTACCCAGGCTGCACAATCGCGGCGTCGCCGATCTCCACGGTCTCGGCCGACCAGGCCAGCGGGACGACGGCAGCCGCCACCGTCGCGTCCAGTTCAGGGGCCGCGACCAGCGCAGTGCGCGCCTCGTGCTCGACGCTGCGCCGTGCGAGCAGTTCGGCACCGGCTGCGGCGGCGACCTGCGCATGCGCGGTGGTGGTCACCGGCATCCGGAGAACCTCTGAAAGCCGTTGTGTGACAGCAGGTATACGTGCACCGCCGCCGACAGTGGCGATCGCTGCGAGTTGCGCAGGAGCGATGCGGTTGCGGTGCAGCGTGTCGACGAGCACGTCCATGAACGCGTCGAGTGGCCCCCGCACCTCGTTCTCCAGTTCCGCGCGGGTCAGTCGCAGCGTCGAGTGACCGCTCACGAGTCCGGTGGCCGTCTCGACGGTCAACCGCTCCTTGGCCGCGCGGCACTGCTCGCGCAGCTCGGTCAGTGAAGCCACGGCCGACGTGCCGGTCGGATCGACCTCGAGGTCGGTCATCACATGGCGTAGCAGCGCCTGGTCGATGAGGTCGCCGGAGAAGTCGTCGAAGCGGACCGTCTCCCCTATCGCGGCGAACCCGCTGCCGGCGTCGGCCAGCGTGATGCTGCTACCCGTCGCACCGAAATCACACAGCGCCACCACACCGTGCGTCGGCAGTCCGGGGTCGGCCTGCAGTGCAGTGAGCGCGGCGACGGCGTCGGACACCACCCGCAGATGCGGAAGCCGGGCGCGTAGCGCCGCGACCGTCGACTCCGACCAGTATGCGGGCACCGCGACCGCCGCCAGGTCGGGCCGCCGCTGCGGTCGGGCGAGCCGCGTCAACGCTTCGATCGCGGTCGCGGCCAGGGCCTCGGCGTGGTGGCGCGAACCGTCGGCCAGAACCAGCGGCACCGGGTCGCCGACCCGGTCGACGAACCCGGTGACCGGCACCCCGGGGCCCGCCGCTGCCCCGACCTGGGCCGGGTGATGCGGCGAGAGAGTGAGGGCCGACGGGCGGACGGTCGCTCGCCCGTCGGCGACTGCGATGAGGTTAGCTGCGCCCAGCGAGACGCCCAGAGAACTGCGCATACGTGTTTGTCGCTTGCGGGGACCGAAACGTTAGTCGCCGACGGCACTCCAGTTCGACCGCGCTAGCGGCCGCTGGCGTACTCGGCGACCAAAGCCTCCGCGCTGCGAACCGCCGCCCGGCAGGCCCTCGCGGTGAACGGGTCGTTGAGCGGATGCTCCGCGCGCCGACGCCAGCGCTGAGCTGCGGCGAAGGCGGCGCGCGGTCCGTCGTCGGGGGCGTCCGGCTGCAGTCCCAGCCGGCTGGCCGCATCGGTACCGGAGCCGCCGATCAGGCGGCGCAGCGAGGCCATCTCGTCGGGGTTCAGGGTGGCCGGCCGGGACCGCAACTGGCTGAGCAGTCGGAGCTCCTCGAACGCGTGGGTGTCGGCCAGCAACGGGTCGATGTCGGCGAGTATCTGAGGCGTCGCGTACACCGGGTGCAGTTGCACGAACTGTCGCAGCGACAACAACGCGGTGTGCGCCTTGAGCAGGTCCGAGCGTTGGGCGAACTGCTGATCGATGACGTCGCGCAGTTCGACGAGGCCGCTGCGCTCGAGCAGTTCGTCGGCCAGCGCCACCGAGTCGCTCACGCCGGCGCGCAGCACGGCGATGGAGATCCGGATCCCGAACATGCCGAAGCGGTCCAGCAGCGCGGCCCGGGTAGCCGCGTCGACAGGCAGCGAGTCGTCCTCGCGGACGAACCGGTCGACCGACAGCATCGCCTTCGTCAGGTCGGTGCCCTCCACCCCGGCGAGCTTCTGCAGCGCCACGAACTCGCTCTGTCGCAACGTGCGGGCGGTCAGCGCCAACAGTCCCGACACCGGCACCACGGCCTGGCAGATGCCGGTGCGGTCCATCTCGGTGGTGAACCGTTGGGCCACGTCCTTCGCCGACATCATCGCGTCGATGCGTCCCGCGCCGATTTCATCGGCCCGCGATGCCACCCCGATCACCCCCAGCGCACCGGACGAGCCCCCGACGAGTTGGCCGATCTGCTTGAGCAGCGCGATGTCGGCGGCGTTGAGGGTGCGCAGCAGGAAGACGACGGCGTCCACCCGCGGCACGCCGTCGTCGGGCACCAGCAGGCGCAGCGTGCGCGCCGACACGTCACGGGACAGCGACGAGGTCCCCGGCGTGTCGATGATCGTGGCGTCGGTGAGTTCGGCCGCGGGCCATTCGACATCGAGGTCGACGACGTCGTCGGGATCGAGCATGGCGAAGTCGAACGTCAGGCCCCGATCGTGCGGGTCCCGGGCGATCGGCACGTTGGACCGTCGGCCCCCGCGGTGATTGGCCGTCACCTTCGGCGTCGGTCCGTGCCGGAACCACGTGACGATCCGGGTGGCCTCGGTCGCGTCGGTGGGCGCGATGCCCTCCCCGACGAGGGCGTTGACCAGCGTGGACTTACCCGCCTTGAGCGTGCCGGCGAGCGCGATGCGCATCGGCTGGTTGAGCCGGCGGCCGATGAGTTCGAGCCCGTTGTGCACATCGGGACGCTGACGGTATGCGGGGTCGGCCCGGTAGGCCGCGGTGGTGCCACCCAGGATCGCCCGCACGTGATCGCTTGTGCTCAGGGTTCGCCCGTTTCGAGTTGCCCGACAACTAACCCCCCGAGCTTAGTGACCCCGCGGGCGAAACCAGCTTGTCGGCGTGGTCGATGACCTGCCGCAGGATGTTGAGCTGCCGCTCGAGTTCCTTGACCCGGGTGTTTCGCTCGTCCTCCTGCATCTTTGCCGCGGCGAGGGTGGCCTGCAGCGACTCGTTCAGCGAACGGGTGGTCTGGTTGGCGATCTCGCGGTAGTGATCACGCAGCTGACGCTGGATGCCCTTGAGCCGGTCGCGGGACTCCTTGCCGACCACAAACGCGACGTCGTCGACGAACCGGCGCACCGCGGTCTTGGCGTCGTTGCGGATCCGCAGCATCCGGTTCTCCATGTCCTCCTTGTAGGCCTTGCGACCGAGGATGAAGCCGGCGCCCAGCGACAGTGGGTTGAACATTCCCAGCCCGGCGAAGGAGGTCAGCATGCCGAACATCAGCACCCCGCCGTAGGAGCCGCGCATCCCGGTGACGATCTTGTGGCCGACCTTGAGGGGCTTGGCCTCCAACTGGGCCAGCGAGTTGAACTCGCCGAATTCGGCACCCATGTCCCGCGCGTCGATCGCCGGCATCCGCACCGCGTCGAGCCCGGCCTCCATGAAGGTGCGCGCCACTTCGGCTGCCAGTGCCTCGGCACGCTGGTACGCCCACACGAAGTTGTCACCGACAGCGGTGGCGACCGAATCCTCCAACTCGGCGCCGATCTCGGCCCAGTGCAGCGTCGGATCGCCGGCGTCGATGACCCGCTCGGTGTGAAAGGTGATGTTGCGGAAGCGGTTCCGCAGATCATGATCCACGTCGGCGGTCAGGTCGGCGATGCCGTCGCTCAGCACCTGCTGCCACAGCGCGGTGTGCTGGAGGGCTTCCTGCGCCTCCTGTTTGCGCCGTTCGAGGTCTGCGGTCAGGTTCTCCCTGGCCTGCGGATCGGTGAACGACGAAAGCTCCGACTCCACAGCCATTTTCAGATGCTCCGCGGCGGCACGCACCTCTCCGACCACCTGGTCGCGCACCCGGTCGTTCTGGCGCGAGAGCACATTCTCGGACAGGAACTTCACGATGGCGGGGAAGTTCGACTCTTCGTTGAGTTCCTTGTCGTTGAGCTGCACCGCGTGGCTGCGCAGTGTCGACGACGCCGGGATCATCGGCGTGGTGAGCCCGGCGCGGCGCAGATGGGCGGCGTTGGCATCGGCCACCCGGCGCCAGTGCGGGTACAGATCGGTCTTGGTCGCGACGATCACAGCGACCGGGCAGACCTCCAGAGCCTGCCGCATGAACGTCATCTCGGGTTCGGTGAACTCCTGGCTGGTGTCGCTGACCATCAGCATGGCCTCCGCGTCGGGCAGCAGACCCAGCGTCGCCGACAGATGCGGCTGGCCGTGGCCGCCGACGCCCGGGGTGTCGATGAACGCCAGACCGCCTTTCAGCAGCGGGCTGGGGGCGGTGACCTCGACGCGGAGCACTTCGCGGCCGCCGGCCTGCGGGGCACGCCGGAGGTCGTTGCGTAGATCGGCGGTGGGGATGTCGATCAGCTCCGGTTCCTCGCCGTCGGGCCTGGCGACCACCAGCCGCGCCGACGCCTGCTCGCCGTAGGACACCACCGTCGCGAGCACCGTCGACTCGTCGTCACCGACGCGGGCCACCGGCATGTTCAGCAGTGAGTTCAGCAGCAGGCTCTTGCCCTGTTTGAGCTGACCGGCGATCACCACCCGGATCTGCGGATCGCTGATCCGCCGTTTGGCACGGGCAAGCCGTTCGACCAGATCGCCACGATCGTTGGTCTCGGCGATCTTGCTGGTGTGGTCGATGAGCTCGACGACCACTTTCACCTTGCGGGGGTCGTTCGGCTGCGTCATCGTGCCCCTCTTGTCCGGCGGCTGCTGTTCAGTGGTTCAACGGTATGCGCGCGCCACTGGCGGGGACCATCACGGTCCCCGCCAGTGTCGTCATCTGGTCGCGGTCACTCAGAAGGCGTCCAGATCGGTGTCGGTGGTGTTGTTGGAAGCGAGGTCGGTGTCGATTCCGGTCACGTTGTCCGAGAACAGGTCCGTGGAGGTCTCGTTGCCGGAGAACAGATCCGTGTTGGTCTCGTTGCCGGACCCGATCGCGGTCTCGTTGCCCGACCCGACGTTGGACTCGAAGTTCGACGAGTTGTCCTCGATCGAGCTCTCGGTCGAAGTCGAGGTCTCCGTCTGCACCGAGGTGTTGACGGAATTGTCCTCGACGTTGTCGCTGCCGACGTTGCCGTCGATCTGGGTTCCGGAGTTCACATCGGTGTCGGTGATGATGATCCCGCCGCCGCTGCCGCCGTCACCACCGGACGCGTTGCCGCTGCCGATGCCGATCAGGCTGTCGCCGCCGGCCGCACCGCCGCCGCTGCCGCCGCTGGTGTCGACATCGTTGAGCACCGGCGCGTCGTTGTCGGTGATGAGGTCGTCACCCGCGGTCTGCGAGTTGTCCTCGACCTCGTTGTCCTTGCCGACAACAACATTGGAGCCGGAGCCGGCCAGGATGTCACCGTTGTTCATGGTGTTGCCGTCGCCGAGGGCGGCGCCGTCACCGCTGACGATGTCGCCGTCGTTGTCACCGCCCACCACCACACCACCGTCGGTGGCGGTGTTGCTGGTCTTGTCGCCGAGGGTGATGTCGCCGAAGCCCAGGTTGAATGCGCCATTCTGGGCGTTGGCGCCGGCCGCCTGATCGGGGCTGGCGACCGGGACGTTGTTGCCGCTCAGCAGGTCGGTGTCGTTCCGGCTGGCGAACTCCGTCGACGGAGCGAACGACGTCTGCGGTGAGAAGGGCGACGCGATGTTGGCGGCCAGCTGGTGGTGGTCGGCCACCGCACGCTGCAGGCCGAGGACCGGGTCGCCGCCACCGAGCGCATAGCCGGCAGGCGCGGCCGTGGCGGCCACCGATGCCAGCTGCGCGGCGGTCACGTTCGGCAGACCCGCGTCACGCAGCGCGCCATCGGGGTCGAGGACGAAGGAGGTCGCCGCGGCGGGGCTGCGGAACAGGTCGAGGATGAAGTCGATGAGGGTTGTCATGGAACTTCCTTTCGTGGTCTTCCCGGGTGTCGGGGAGAGGTCTCTCGCCGGGCACCCCGGCGATCTGTAGACCACGTTATGGAGTTGGGGACCTCCCGCAAACGGGGTCCAGTCCCATCCCCGAGCAACCCCGACTAGGGATGTCCACGCGTCCCCATTAGGGGATTAGGGGATTGTCCGGGGAGCTGGGGGAAGTGGGCGTTTTTGCAGCTCAAACGACAAAACCCGCGCGGATCGTCAGATCCGCGCGGGTAGGGCCGGCTTGCCGGTCAGTCGAAGATGTCGAACCCGGGGGTGGGATCACCGGCATGGGGGTCGGCGACCGGCTGCGCCCAGTCCTCGGCGAAACCGGGTTCGGTCACGGTTTCTTCGAGCACCGGCACGTCGAGCTGCAGCGATTCGTCCGGGTCGATCAGATCGGTGCCCGTCGGCGCACCCACACCCAGATCCGTCTGGTCGAGGATGTCGGTCACCACGACGGGTGCGTCGATGACGTCGACGCCCACGACCTCGGGCACGTGGTCGAACGCGTCGAAAGCCGCCGTGGCCGCGCCACTGGTCCAGACGTTGCCTGCCCCATCGGCGCCGAAGTCCTCGAAGGCATCCAGGCCCGGCGACGGAGCGGCTATGGACAGCGATTCCGCCACCACAGGGATCAGGTTCTGGACGTCAGCGCTGGTCACGTCCGTCAAGTCGGCCTCCGCCAGAGCCTGCGCAGGGTCCGCGGCGTACCGTGCGGCGGCATCGGGATCCCGCACCAGCGCCATGACGAAGTCGAGAAGCGAGTTGGCCATCCCCCCACCTTTCTCGGTTGTTCTCCATGTCATACCGCCGTCGTCGGGCTTGTCACGATGCTATCCACCCCGAGCGCGCACCGGATCGGTGCGAAGCCCAGCGCCGGACAGAGACCATTAGGGGACCGGCCGTTAGGGGATCGACGCCACTAGGGGAAATCCGCGGACCTGGCAGGACCAGCCGCTAAGGTGGGGACCGGCCAGGACAGGAGACACGCCATCATGACTGAACCACTCGGGTTGTCGATCGGGATGACCCATCTGGTCGCGGCCCGCGTCGGTCGCCCACCGGTGATGCGGCGATCGATCCTCACCGTCTTCAACAACCGCGCCCCCGAGGTCGGAGCACCTGGGGAGAACCCGAATCTCACCGAGCCGGGCCTGGTCCTGAGCGGTTTCGTCGAACGCGTCGGCGACCCGGTTCCGCTGGTCGCCGCGGACGGCACCGCCCACCGCGGCGAGCAGGTGCTCGCAGAAGCCCTCGACGCGATGGCGCGGGCGGTCGACGGCGGTTCGCCCGTTGCCATCGCCGTGCCCGCCCACTGGGGGCCGGGAGCCGTCGGCGCACTGCGCGGCGCGCTGCGCACCCGGCCGAGCCTGGCACCCAACGGTGTGCCCGCCGCGCTGATCCCCGATTCCACGGCTGCGCTCGCGGCGCTGCAGGCCGCGCCCGGACTGCCCGACCAGGGTGTCATCGTGCTGGTTGACCTCGGCGGCAGCGGATCGAGCATCTCGCTGGCCGACGCCGGTTCGAATCTCGACGCCATCGGCCAGACGGTCCGCTACCCGGAGTTCTCGGGGGATGCGCTGGACCAGGCGCTTCTCAACCACGTGCTCGCGGGGATCGCCGACGCGAACAAGGCCGATCCCGCGGGCACCTCCGCCGTCGAGTCGCTCGCATCGCTGCGTGACGAGTGCCGCCGGGCCAAGGAACGACTCTCCGCGGAGACCGCGACGGTGGTCGCCGCAGAGCTTCCCGGGTTCCGCTCCGACATCCGGGTGACCCGCCCCGAACTCGAGCAGCTGATGGCGATGCCCTTCGGCGGGCTGGTGAATGCCGTCGAAGACACGTTGCAGCGCAACGGAATCCCGGCGGACAGTGTCTCGGCGGTGGCCACGGTCGGCGGCGGCGCCGCGATCCCGCTGGTGACTCAGCGGTTGTCCGAACGACTGCGCGCACCCGTCGTCACCACCCCCGAGTCCCAGCTCAACGTCGCCGCCGGGGCAGCGCTGGTCGCCAACCAGAGCCTCAGCGCGGATGCGCCGACCGGGATGGCTCCCGCTTCGGACATGCCGACCGCGATGGGGCCGGCAGCGTGGGCCGCGGGTGCGGCGGGACTGGCCGCTAGCGAATCCGCCGACGACGGCGCCTCGTCGGCGACCTTCCGCGCGTTGGCCTGGTCACAGGATGACGAGTCGGCCGGGGATCCGCTGCCCTACACCGGGGCCGACTACACCTCCCCGGCTTCCTACGCCGGAGCGGGAGCGACGGCGGCCCGGCCTGCGGTGGCGTTCTCCCCCGGAGACGACGGATATGACGACGAACCCGCTCCGCTGCCCTGGTACAAAAGGCCCCCTCTACTGTTCGCCGCTGCCGCTGCCGCGGCACTGCTGGCGGTGGGCGGCCTCGCGGTGACGCTGACCGGCTCGGACGGCGACTCGACCCCGGTCACCGAGACCGCAACCACGACTCCGGCCGAGGACGTTCCACCCGTGCTGCCACCCCCGGTCACCACGGTCACCGTCGGTCCCGACGGTGTGGCCACCACCACCGTCAGCCAGCCGCCACCTCCGCCACCCACCACGACCACGACGGCACCCACCACCACGACCACACAGCCGACGACGACGACCACAACCACAACGACCACCACGACGGCGCCCACCACGACCACGACTCGGCCGACGACCACCCGGCCGACGACCACGGCGCCGCCGACCACAACGGCCCCGCCACCGGATCCGACCACCGTCGATCCACCGGATCCGACCACGATCGATCCGCCCGACCCGGTGACGCCGACGCTCGTTCCCGACGACGGCGCCTGATCTGCGGCGATGATGAGTCCGGCGCTGCTTCGGCCGGCGGATCTCGCTGCGGCCTCCCGAGAGGCCATCGCTTCCGTCGACGCCGATCCCGGTGCGCCGGCCAGATTGCTCGTGACCGGTGGCATCGGCACCGGCAAGTCGACGGTGCTGGCCGCGATGCGCGCGTCGTTCCGAGATGCCGGTCGGGCGGTGCTCTCCCAGCCGCCGGGACGCGGCGACGCTGGCACCGCCGCGATCGTCGTCGACGACGCGCACCTTCTCAGCAGCGATGACCTCGACCGGCTCACCGAACTCGTCGTCGCCGACCCGGCCGCCACCGTCGTCATCGGCTGCCAACCGTTGGCGCATCACCCGGCGCTCAGCCGCCTCACCACGGCGCTCGAACGGGAGAACCCCGCGGTTGTGCTGGGGCCGTTACCGCCCGTCGAGGTGGGTCGGGCCGCGGCAGCGATGCTCGGCACCCCTGCGACACCGGACCTGGTTCGCGCGCTGATCTCGGCGACCGCGGGATTGCCGTTTCTGCTGCGGCCCGCCCTGTCGGCTGCGGGTGACGGGTCGACCGCCGTCCGCCAAGCCGCACGTTTCGCACTGATCGAGCGTCTCCGCCGCCTCGACGAACGGATCCTCGACACGCTCCTCATCTCGTCGCTGAGTCCCGCCCTGGGACCCGACGATGTCGCCGCCGCACTGCGGCTGCCCTCGGAGGCTGCGTCCGCCGCCGTCGACCGGGCCCGCGCCAGCGGACTGATCGACCCGTCGCACGCTTCGGGATTCCTCCCCGTCGTACACGATTCAATCGCCCAGATCCTCGGTGCCGCAAGGCATCACGAGATCGAGGTGTCCGTGCTGTGCTCCCAGGTCGAGCTGTCGACCCTGACCGCCGATCTGGCGTTGCGCTTGGCCGAGCACGGTCTGCGCGACGAACGATTGGCCACGGCGCTGACCGACCTTGCCGAGCGGGTCCGGGACCATCCCGCCGACGCGGCGCGCCTCTACCGGGCCGCAGCCGACGCCGGTGCCACCGCGCTGAGCGCGCAGCTCGCGGATGCGCTGGCCTTGACGGGCGACTGCGCGACGGCAGGTCGGCTCGCCGACGACCTACTCACATCGGCTGACCCGGGCGAGCGCGCCGCCGCGGTGCGGATCGCGGCGAGCATCGCCCTTCACGACGGACGTGCCGCCCAGGCCAACGACCTGTTCCGCTGGCTCGGCCCGCCTCCCGATGCCGCGATCGGCGCCGCGGCCTCGATCACCGCGCTGGCTGCCGGGGACGCGGCGGCGGCCCGAGCGGCTTCGGAGTTGCAGACCGCCGGCCCGCCGACGTCGACCGCGCGAGCGGCCCGCAGCATCACCGAAGGCCTCGTGCTGACCCTCGATCAGCCCTATCCCGTCGCGATCGCGCGATTGAGTCGGGCCCTCGGCACCGACTACGGCCAGACGTCCGTCGTCCCGGACACTCCCGCCGCCCTCGTCACCCTGGCCGCGCTGCACGGTGGTGACCCGGTACGGGCACGCAGCGTGATCGGCCGCACCGTGCGCGGCGACGGACAGCCCGACCCCGCCGATGCGATCTTCGTCACTCATCGGCACCGGCTGCTGCTGGGCTGGGCGTACATGCAGGACGGGCAGCTGCCTGCCGCCGACGCCACGGTCCCGACCGACGGGGATTCGATGCACCGGCGGGACGCACTGTGGGCGACTGCGCTGCAGACTGCCGTCGCCCGGCGCAGCGGTGACACCGGCGCCATGCAGAAACACTGGTATTCCGCGATGGAGGTGCTCGCCGAGTACTCGGTCGATCTGTTCGCACTGCTGCCGCTGGGCGAACTGTGGGTCGCTGCCGCACGGATGCGGCAGGTGGACCAACTCCAGCACGCGATCGACGAGGCATTCGCCCTGTTGTCGGGTCTGGGCGAGCCGGCGCTCTGGTCGACACCGCTGCACTGGGCAGGCGTGCACGCCGGGATCCTGGCCAACTCACCGGATGCGGTCGCCCCGCACGGCCAGGCGCTGTCGGCGGCGGCAGCGCACAGCTCGTTCGCAAAGGCGCTGGCCACCGCGGGACGGACCTGGCTTCGGGTGCTGGCCAACCAGGTCGACGTCAACGAGGTGAGCACCGCGGCGCGGGGGCTGGCACGGTTCGGTCACACGTCGGACGCGACCCGATTGGCGAGCCAGGCCGCGTTGCAGACCACTGACCCGCGGGTGTCGCAGGTGATGCTGCAGCTCGCCCGCGATCTCAAGCAGACGGTCGCGAACCCTGAGCTGCCGCTCGCCGCGCCGACCGACGACCGCGTCGGTGTGGCCGCGCCTCCGGTGGTCGCGCGCCGGCCTGCCGCGGCCCAGCTGTCCGACCGCGAGCGGGAGGTCGCCGAGCTGTTGCTCAACGGCATGCCCTATCGCGACATCGGGGCGCAATTGTTCATCTCAGCGAAAACCGTCGAGCATCACGTCGCCCGGATTCGTCGCCGGCTGGGTGCGGAATCGCGCTCGGAGATGCTGTCGATGTTGCGGGCGATGCTCTCCGCGCCGAACTGACCGACTCGCGCCTCTCCAAACAGTTAGGACAGCCTTCGTAGCGCTGTTTCCGGACGGGATGTAACTATGAGCAGGCACCCAGCTAAAGTTACCCGTCGGTAACATTGCATAAGTTACCAGCGGGTAACAACGTCACCGGAGGATGCGCGTGGAAACGCAGATGTTGATCAGGATCATCGTCGGCGCGTTGATGATCGTCGTCGTCGGTGTATTGGCCGCAAAGCGCGTGGTGTGGCTGACCAAGCTGATCCGGTCGGGGCAGCCGATGAGCGAGTCCAACAATCGCAAGGACAACCTCCAGAAGCGCATCACCACGCAGTTCGAGGAAGTGTTCGGCCAGACCCGGCTACTCCGCTGGAACACCGCCGGTATCGCCCACTTCTTCACCATGTGGGGCTTCTTCATCCTCGGTTCTGTCTACGTCGAGGCTTTCGGCCAGCTCGTGGACCACGACTTCCACATCCCGTTCGTCGGCCGGTGGGACGCGCTCGGCTTCCTGCAGGACTTCTTCGCCCTCGCGGTGCTGCTGGGCATCATCACGTTCTCGATCATCCGCATCGTCCGCGAACCGAAGAAGCACGGCCGCGACTCCCGCTTCTACGGCTCTCACACCGGCGGCGCCTGGCTGATCCTGTTCATGATCTTCAACGTCATCTGGACCTACGCGCTGGTGCGCGGCGCGGCGGTCAACACCGGAGCGCTGCCCTACGGCGACGGCGCGTTCTTCTCCCAGGCCATGGGCTGGATCCTGCACCCGCTGGGCGAGCCGGCGAATGAGTGGATCGAGACCTTCGCGCTGCTCGCACACATCGCGATCATGCTGGTCTTCCTGCTGATCGTGCTGCACTCCAAGCACCTGCACATCGGTCTGGCGCCGATCAACGTCACGTTCAAGCGGATGCCCAACGGATTGGGCCCCCTGCTGCCCGTCGAGTCCAAGGGCGAGATCGTGGACTTCGAGGATCCCGCCGAGGATGCGGTGCTGGGTCGCGGAAAGATCGAGGACTTCACCTGGAAGGGCTTCCTCGACATGACCACCTGCACCGAGTGCGGGCGTTGTCAGTCGCAGTGCCCGGCGTGGAACACCGGCAAGCCGCTGTCCCCGAAGCTCGTGATCATGAACCTGCGCGACCACATGTTCGCCAAGGCACCGTACTTCCTCGACGGCAAGGAATCGCCGCTGGAGAACACGCCCGAGGGCGGTCTCGGCGAGGAGGTGCGCGGCGAGAAGAAGAGCGAGGAACACTCACACGAGCACGTTCCGGAATCCGGTTTCGAGCGCATCCCCGCCGATTCGCCCCTGCAGGCGACCCGCCCGCTGGTCGGCACCCTCGAGGAGGGTGGCGTCATCGATCCCGACGTGCTGTGGTCGTGCACCACCTGTGGCGCCTGCGTCGAGCAGTGCCCCGTCGACATCGAGCACATCGACCACATCGTCGACATGCGCCGCTACCAGGTGATGATGGAGTCGGAGTTCCCGGGCGAACTCGGTGTGCTGTTCAAAAACCTTGAGTCCAAGGGCAATCCGTGGGGGCAGAACTCGAAGGACCGCACCAACTGGATCGACGAGGTCGACTTCGATGTGCCGGTCTTCGGCAAGGACGTCGAATCGTTCGACGGCTACGAGTACCTGTTCTGGGTCGGGTGCGCCGGTGCGTACGAGGACCGGGCGAAGAAGACCACCAAGGCGGTCGCCGAACTGCTGGCCGCCGCGGGCGTCAAGTACCTGGTGCTGGGTGAAGGTGAGACCTGCAACGGTGACTCGGCCCGCCGCTCGGGCAACGAGTTCCTGTTCCAGCAGCTCGCCGCACAGAACGTCGAAACGCTCAACGGGCTGTTCGAGGGCGTCGAGCGGGTGGACCGCAAGGTCGTCGTCACCTGCCCGCACTGCTTCAACACCCTCGGCCGGGAATACCCCCAGCTCGGCGGCACCTACACGGTGCTGCATCACACGCAGCTGCTGAACCGGTTACTCCGCGACAAGAAGCTGATTCCGGTCAAACCGTCTGACGGCGGTATGGATATCACTTATCACGACCCGTGTTATCTCGGCCGGCACAACAAGGAGTACTCGGCTCCGCGCGAGCTGATCGGCGCGTCGGGCGCGAAGCTCACCGAGATGCCCCGTCACGCCGAGCGCGGCCTGTGCTGCGGCGCGGGCGGCGCCCGGATGTGGATGGAAGAGCACATCGGCAAGCGCGTCAACGTCGAACGCTCAGAGGAAGCGGTGGACACCGGGGCGTCGGCGATCGCGACCGGCTGCCCGTTCTGCCGCGTGATGATGACCGACGGTGTCGACGACGTCGCAGCGAACCGGGACGTGGAGAAGCCCGAGGTGCTCGACGTGGCCCAGCTGCTGCTGGGTTCGTTGGACAAGGGCAACTTCGCATTGCCCGAAAAGGGAACGGCCGCAAAGGAAGCCGAGGAGCGTGCGGCACGCGTCGCGGCCGAGGCGCCCGCGAAGGCTCCTGCCGTGGCAGAGGAAGCCGAAGAGGAGGCTGCCGCACCCGCGAAGGTCGAGGCCAGCACCGCCACCGAGACCAAGCCCGTCACCGGTCTGGGGATCGCGGGAGCCGCCAAGCGCCCCGGTGCCAAGAAAGCCGCAGCGGACACCGGGGGTGGCGACACACCGGCCGCGGCCGCACCGAAGGGCCTCGGAATCGCCGGCGGCGCAAAACGCCCCGGCGCCAAGAAGACCGCGGCCGCACCTGCGGCGGACGCGGTAACCGAGTCGGCCCCGGCCAAGGCCGAGCCGGAGGTCAAGGGTCTCGGAATCGCCGGCGGCGCCAAGCGCCCAGGCGCGAAGAAGACCGCAGCGGCACCTGCCGCCGCCGCACCCTCCGCGCCGGCCGAGGCTGAGGCCGAGGCGCCCAGTGCGCCCGCCGCGCCGGAGCCGGAGGTCAAGGGTCTCGGAATCGCCGCCGGCGCACGCCGGCCGGGCGCGAAGAAGGCCCCGGCTCAGAAGGCGGCGCCCAACGAGGACGCGGGCACGGTTGTGCAGCCGCCGGGCGCGGATCCGGATCAGGCAAAGGCGGGAACGGAATCCGCGGACACCGCGGACTCCGATATGGGGCTTGAGCCCAAACCCGAGCCTGAGGTCAAGGGCCTCGGAATCGCCCCGGGTGCGCGGCGACCCGGCGCCAGAAAGGCGCCTGCGGCCGCACCCAAGGCCGAACCGCAGCCCGAGCCCGAGCCGACCGCGGAAGCCGAACCAGACGCCGCGCCTGAACCCGCGACGCCGACCAACGGTTCAGGCAACGGCGAGGCCCGCATCGTCGGCGACGAACCACCGGTGAAAGGCCTTGGCATCGCCAAGGGTGCGCGTCGGCCGGGCAGGAAATAGCCGACCGCACCCGCCGTGTATGCCTGAGATCACTGCGGGATGACGGTCGAGAGCAGGCGAACGAGTTCAGCCTGCCGGTGTGTGCCCGTCTTGCTGAAGATCGCTCGCAGGTGCGTGCGAACCGTGGTCGAGGACAGGATCAGCTGCTCACTGATCGCAGGGACCCCCTGACCGTGAAGGGCAAGGCAAGCGACAGCTGCCTCCGCTCTGCTCATCCCGTACAGCTGCCGCAAAACGTCTGCAGCGGGCCGGGATTCGCGCGTCGGATCGATGATCAGCACCATCGCCAGAGGCCGGCTCTTGATATCGGTGGCCGTCGCGTCGAGCGGAACCACGTGCACCACGAAGCTTCGGCGGCCTGAAGGCCGTTCACAGGTCAAAGAGCCGCCGCTGCGCAATCCGTGCGCCAGCGCCTGATCGATCAGGCGAGCCAGGGTGCGTTGGGCTCTGGGCGCCGACGCAACCAACGTGCCACCTCGGATCGCGAGCCCGTCATGCTGCGCGAGAAGATCGTCGGCGACCGAGTTCGCTTCCACCACCAAACGGTCCGTGGTGAGGACCACCACGCCGTGGGGCAGACGGTCGACGGCGCCCGCGAGGTGGGCGCCTCGCTCGGACAGAACGGCGATGTGACTCTGTGTGTCGATCGCCTGCTGCAGGTGGGGAACGAGAGCGCTGACGAGTTGCCGTCGATCGTCGGTGGCGAAGGGATGTCTGCGCTGCGATCCGGCGACGACGAGGCTCGCCGTTCGGTCGCCCCGCGTCAACCGCACGAACAGGCCGGCCTCGATGTCGTTCGGGCGGATCCAGTCGTTGTGGAATTCGGTTGTCTTTCGGGTGGACAGCAGCTCCTCACCGGTGCGCAGGACGCCGACAGCCCCCTGCTCGACCGTGTGAAGCACATGGTCGATGCGGCCGTAGTACTCGTCGTAGGGTTTCTCCGCGTCCGGAAGCAGGTGCCCGACGACTGTCCGCTGCGCCCCGTCGGTGACCGACAGCGCGGTGGAGCGGACGGTCCCGGTTCCGGTTGTCGAATGGGCGAGCGTCGAGTGGATCTCGCTGATCGCCTCGCCCCACTTCGCCGGGGTCAGCGATGCGGCATAGATCAACGAGACCAAATGAGAGAACGTGGCCATCGAGACCATCCCCGTCTCCCCCCTTCCGGCGCTGCTTCGCCAAAAGATCATCAATTCGGACGACGCGACCCGAATCCACGGTGTGGTTCCTTATGCACAAACCACGGCGACCAGCCAAAGCTTGCGTAGGGGGAAACGGTGTCTGCACATAATGATGCATCAATCGGGCGTGGTCTGCGCCTTGCTGTCGTGCCGCTCGCGGTGACTGGCGTGGTGATCGCCGGAGCAGAACTGGTGGTCCTGCGGGCACCCGATCCCACGGTCGTGTCGGCGCCAGCCGGGTCCGCGATCGCTGCGCGAGCCGTCGACGTCGCCCCCGCAGCGTCGACCGCACCAGTGACCTTCGCGGACAGCGCGATCCGGCCAACCGAAGGTGTGACGATCCAGCTGCCCGGCAGCGCGTCGGGCGCGGCCTCCGAGCGTGCCGTCGCCGAGACCTCTGCGTCGTCGCTTGTCGGCGGGCCCGTGGCCGCTACCGAGCGGATCAGTGTTCGCGATGGTTCGCCTGAGCCGGTCTTCGAGTCCGCATCTCCGCTGGCCCGGCTGTTGGTCCTGCAACCGTCCGATCGCCAACGGGAATCCGGGTCTGCCTTCGGACGTGCGGCGGGCGCGGCGCCGTCGGCGGAGCCGATCGTCACCGTCCTCGAAGGTGTCTTCGGGTTCTTCATCGGCAACGGAGCGGACGCGGCAGCCGACTGCGCCGGCGACGCCTGCAACGGCCGTCCCGGCGGGATCCTCATCGGCAACGGTGGCGCCGGTGCGAACGGGGGAAAGGGCGGTAACGCCGGCCTCTGGGGCAATGGTGGCCGCGGTGGTGACGGGCTCGCTGCCGGCGTGGACGGCGGCAACGGTGGGCACGGCGGGCTTCTGCTCGGCAACGGCGGCGCGGGCGGCAACGGCGGGGCCGGTGCTGTCGGGGGCAACGGCGGACATGCGGGAATCCTGCTCGGCAACGGCGGCGCCGGCGGTAACGGCGGCAACGGGATCGCCGGCAGCACAGGCACTTCCGGCGACGACGGCCAGGACGGAGCCCGTGGTGACAACGGCGCCGACGGCCGAGACGGTTCCAGCGGCGGGGTGGGGGCGGCCGGCGCCGACGGGGCCAATGGCATCAACCCGATCGGGACGCCGGGTGAGGACGGCGGCGACGGTTTCGAGGGTGAAGGGTTCGAGAGCGGTTTGAACGGCAAAGACGGCAACCCGGGCGGTAACGGGGGTCGCGGCGCTGACGATCTGGGTGCCGCCGCGGGTAGTCAGACCGCCGGGAACGGAGGCTTCGGTGGCAACGGCACCACCGGCGGCAACGGCGGCAACGGCGGCCGGGGCGGTGATGCTGCCGTCGCCTACGGAGCCGCGAACGGCGGCGCCGGCGGAGGGGGTGGAAACGGTGGTGCGGGCGCAGCGGGCCAGTCTGGAGGCGACGGCCAGGCCGGGCCCACGGGCAGCGCCGGGGGCAACGGCGACGCGGGCACGGCCGGGCTCGCCGGAACCGACGGTACCGCCGGTGGTCGGGGTAAGGCCGGCACCGCCGCAGGTGCCGGCGGCAAGGGCGGTCACGGCAGCTGGTTCTTCGGCCGCGGAGGCGCCGGCGGCAGCGGCGGGATCGGTGGGAACGGCGGCGCCGGTGGGAACGGCGGTGCGGGCGGTGACGGCGGCGAGGGCGGCACCGCCGGGGATGGCGGCGACGGCGGCACCGGAGGCATCGGCGGAAACGGCGGACGAGGCGGCAACGGCGCGGCCGGCGGCAACGGTGGCAACGGCGGCGACGGCGGCAACGCGGAGACCATCATCGGGCCGGCGACCGGCGGTGCAGGTGGCCAGGGGGGTGCGGCAGGGCCCGGGGGCGCGGCCGGCGCCGGCGGCAAGGGCGGCGCGGCCGGTCAGGGCGGTGCTGCCGGGCAGGGCGGTTCGGGGGGCGAGGGCGGCGCTGCAGGACAGGGCGGTTCGGGGGGCGCGGGAGGCGCGGGCGGCCGGGGCGGAGCGTCCGGAGAGGGCGGGGACGGCGGACTGTTCGGTGGCAGGGGCGCCGCAGGCCAGACGGGAGCCGGCGGCCAGACCGGCGAGACCGGCTCGGCCGGCGCGAATGGCACAGCCGGATCGGCAGGCGCCGACGGCAGAGACGGGAAGACCGGAAACCCAGGAGTCGCCGGCAACGACGGACAGTCAGGCTCGGCCGGCCAGGCCGGCCAGCCCGGAAGGGACGGCAACAGGGGAGCAGAGGACTGAACTGGGCGCGCTCAGAACGCGGACCGGTCGCGCTTGACCCGGCCTGCGCCGGAAAACACGTGGACAACCGTGGGAGACTTCTCGATGTGAGCACCCATCAGTTGCCGTGGCACGCAACCGGCCAGCACGGCCGGCCGCGCACGTTCACGCAGTCGAGCAAGCTGCAGGACGTCCTGTACGAGATCCGCGGACCTGTACACGAGCATGCGTCGCGCCTCGAAGCCGAGGGACACCGGATCCTCAAGCTCAACATCGGCAACCCGGCGCCGTTCGGTTTCGAAGCACCCGACGTGATCATGCGCGACATCATCTCGGCGCTGCCGTACGCGCAGGGCTACTCCGATTCCAAGGGCATCGTCAGCGCGCGCCGCGCCGTGTTCACCCGCTATGAGCTCGTCGACGGGTTCCCGCGCTTCGACATCGACGACGTGTATCTGGGCAACGGCGTCTCCGAGCTGATCACGATGACGCTGCAGGCGCTGCTGGACAACGGCGATCAGGTCCTCATCCCCGCTCCGGACTACCCGTTGTGGACGGCGTCGACGTCGTTGGCGGGCGGCACCCCCGTGCACTACCTGTGCGACGAGACCCAGGGCTGGCAGCCCGACATCGCCGATCTGGAATCCAAGATCACCGACCGCACCAAGGCGATCGTCGTGATCAACCCGAACAACCCGACCGGTGCGGTGTATCCCCGAGAGGTGCTGACCCAGATCGCCGAGTTGGCGCGCAAGCACGAATTGATGCTGCTCGCCGACGAGATCTACGACAAGATCCTCTACGACGAAGCCGAGCACATCGCGATGGCGAGCGTGGCGCCGGATGTGCTGACGCTGACGTTCAATGGCCTGTCCAAGGCCTATCGCGTCGCAGGTTACCGCTCGGGCTGGCTGGTCATCACCGGCCCCAAGGAACACGCCACGAGCTTCATCGAAGGCATCAGCCTGCTGGCCAACATGCGGCTGTGCCCGAATGTGCCTGCGCAGCATGCAATTCAGGTTGCGCTGGGCGGCCATCAGAGCATCGACGACCTGGTGCTGCCCGGCGGCCGACTGTTGGAGCAGCGCGATGTGGCGTGGACGCAGCTCAACGAGATCCCCGGGGTATCGTGCGTGAAACCCCAAGGCGCGCTGTATGCGTTCCCCCGATTGGACCCCGAGGTCTACGACATCGCCGACGACGAGCAACTCGTCCTCGACCTGCTGCTGCAGGAGAAGATCCTGGTGACCCAGGGCACCGGCTTCAACTGGCCGACACCGGATCACCTGCGGATCGTGACGCTGCCATGGGCCCGTGATCTGTCCAACGCGATCGAACGTCTGGGCAACTTCCTCGTCAGCTACCGGCAGTGATCGTCTGACAGCCGCTACCCCTACCCTGTCGGGGTGGCCCACTCACATTCGCACTCCCATTCGCTGAGCGGCCCGTCGCCGCTCGGGCCACTGGCCGCCAAGATCGTCGTCGGACTCCTGATCGCCTGCGGCGTGGCGACACTGATCGGCGCGGCGCTACTGTGGCCCAGCGGGCAGAAAGCCGACATTCCGCTCCCGTTTCAGAATGCGGCTGGGAATGCGGTCACCACGGAGGCCGGCCACGTGCTGTCCAGCAGTTCGGCGCCGTGCGGTAGCCCGTCGTCCGGCGCGGTGCTCACCGACGATCCGCTACCCGCCCAGGGGCAAGGCGCACCCCCCTGCGTGCAGAACCTGGTGGCCATCGACTCCGGACCCAACGCAGGTGCGAACACGCTGATCGAGTTCAGCGGTGGCCCCGGCCAACCCAGTCTCGCCGTGGGCGACGACGTCCGGCTCAGCCGGACTGTCGGCGACGGCGGCACCACCACGTACGCGTTCTACGATTTCGAGCGGTCGTGGCCGTTGGCCGCACTGGCGGTGGTGTTCGCTGTCGTGATCGTCGCGGTGGCGCGTTGGCGGGGTCTACGTGCTCTCGTCGGCATCGTGATCGCCTTCGGGGTGCTGGTGGTGTTCCTGCTGCCGGCGCTCCGCGACGGCGCACCCGCCGTTCCGGTCGCGGTGGTGGCCTCCTCCGCGATCCTCTACGCGGTCATCTACCTCGCCCACGGTGTGAGCCTGCGGACCAGCGCGGCCCTGCTCGGGACACTGGCCTCGCTGTTGCTGGCGGCCTTCCTGTCCTGGGGGGCAATCGAATTCGCGCATCTCACCGGGCTGTCCGAAGACCAGAACAACGAGGTCGCCGCCTATCTGGGCAATGTCTCGATCACCGGCCTGCTGCTGGCCGGGTTCATCATCGGTTCGCTCGGTGTGCTCAACGATGTGACCGTCACGCAGGCTTCGACGGCGTTCGAGTTGGCCGCGGTCGGTGACGGCACGTCACGCCGCGAGGTGTTCGTCGGGGCCATGCGGGTGGGTCGCGACCACATCGCCAGCACCGTCTACACGCTGGTGCTGGCGTATGCGGGCAGCGCGTTGCCGCTGCTGCTGCTGTTCAGCGTCGCGAATCGCTCGCTCGGTGACGTGCTGACCAGCGAAAGCGTGGCTATCGAGGTCGCTCGTTCGGCAGTTGGCGGTATCGCGCTGGCACTGTCGGTGCCGCTCACGACGGGCATCGCGGCGCTGCTCGCGACGCCGACAGCTAACCGTCCTGCGTCACCCGGTACACCTCGATCTGCTCCGGAAGCCCTTTGAAGTGCTGTAGACCAAGGCATTCGAACGTCAGTGCCGATCCCGCCGACAGGTCGCGCACGGTGCGGCTGGCGAGGATTTCGCCCGCGCCTGCCATCGCGCCGATACGCGCCCCGGTGTGCACCGCCAGTCCGCTCCACTCGCTGCCGCGGCGTTCGCATTCACCGGTGTGGATTCCGACCCGGATCAGGATGCCACGGGTGGCGAGCTCGGGCACGAGTTCGAGAGCGCAGCGCGCCGCACTGGTGGGTCCGTCGAGCAGCGCGAAGTAACCGTCGCCGGTGTGACTCGCGCGGGTTCCGCCATAGCGGGAGAGCACCCGCTCCACCAACTCGTCGTGGGCGTCGAGCTGATTACGCCACCGCGCATCGCCGCGTGCGCTGAGTTTTTCGGTGGAGCCGACGATGTCTGTGAACATCACCGTCGTCACGACGCGTTCGTCGGCCGGTGACCCCTTGCCGCCGCAAAGGAACGCCAGTACCTCATCAGTGAGCTCGTCGATGATGTCGAACGAATTGTGAGGACCGCGCGCAAGCTGCCGGAACTGAGCGTGGGGAATCGCCGCCCCCAGTGCCGCGGTGGCTTCAATGGGTACCAGCCGATCGCCCGGGCGAGCGAGGACCAACGTCGGCGCCTGGATCGTGCCCAACACCGCGCGCACGTCGACGTCGACGAATGCCTGCCACCACAGCCTCGCCATCGTCGGGCTCGCGATCGACCGCTGGCGCTTCCCGAAGCCTTCACGCACACCGGCGATTTCGGAGGCTTCGTTGTGAAACAGGTCCGCCAACGCTCCGTCGCCCCATCTCTGGTCGATCTCCTCGAGTTGCGCCGCGATCTGCTCAGAGGTGAATCCCCAGGGGTGGTCCGGCAGGTGCAGCGAAAAGCGTGCAGCGGTGCCGTACAGGAGAAGTCGGTGAATCCTGTCGGGATACATTGCGGCGAACATGATCGCGAGCGCCCCACCGTCGCCGGTTCCGGACAACGAGGGGCGTTCCTCACCGATCGCATCAACCACGGCCACGAGGTCGGTCACCCGCTCCTCCACCGTGAGGACATGGTCGGCGGGGTCCGACAGCCCGGTGCCGCGTCGATCCCAGATGACCAATGTCATCTCTTCCGCGAGTCGATTGACCAGTCGCGCGTACGGACTGTCCGGCTCGTCGATGTTGTCGACGTCGTTGACCACCCAGCCCGGTGTCCAGACGACCACCGGACCGGAATCACCGAACACGCGGTACGCCAGTCGCACATCACCGTTTCGGGCGTAGCGTACTGTGCTGCCCCCCACGTCAATATGGTGACAGCTTGCCGGTCAGCGCTCCAGCAGTTCCAGCAGATACGCGCCGTAGCCCGACTTGAGCAGCGCCTGGGCCCGGGCCGCGAGAGCGTCGTCGTCGATGAAGCCGACCCGCCAGGCGACCTCCTCGGGCACGCTGATCTTCAGTCCCTGCCTGCGTTCGATCGTCCGCACGTAGTCGCTGGCGTCCAGCAGCGAGTCGAAGGTGCCGGTGTCCAGCCAGGCGGTGCCGCGCGCCAGCACCTCGACGGCCAGTCGGCCCTCGTTGAGGTAGCGCTGGTTGATCTCGGTGATCTCGTACTCGCCGCGGGCCGACCTGCCCAGCGACCGCGCGATGTCCACCACGTCGTTGTCGTAGAAGTACAGGCCGGGCACCGCGTAGTGCGACTTCGGCGTGGCGGGCTTCTCCTCCAGCGACAAGGCTGTGCCATCGGCCGCGAACTCGACGACGCCGTACGCCGACGGGTTGGCCACCCAGTAGGCGAAGATCGCGGCCCCGCTGACGTCCCGGAATCGGCCGAGGCTGGTTCCCAGGCCGGGTCCGTAGAAGATGTTGTCGCCCAATACCAGTGCCACAGAATCGTTTCCGATGTGGTCGGCCCCGATCACGAAGGCCTGAGCGAGACCGTCGGGTTGGTCCTGGACGGCGTAGGTCAGATTGATGCCGAGATCCGATCCGTCGCCGAGCAGACGGTGAAAGGCCGGGGCGTCCTGCGCGGTGGTGATGACCAGGATGTCGCGGATGCCCGCCATCATCAGCGTGGACAGCGGGTAGTAGATCAGCGGCTTGTCGTAGACGGGTACCAACTGCTTGCTGACCCCCATCGTGATGGGGTACAGCCGGGTGCCCGATCCGCCGGCCAGGATGATCCCGCGCATCAGCCGGTCAGATCCGCTTCGGTCAGGTCGGTCGCAGCGAGCGCGGCGGCCAGGTCGTCGTGCCGGAAGACCGAGGTCACATGATCGTCGACGACCCGAAAAGCTGAAGCCGCCGTGCCACCCTCACCGGTGACCGACAGGATCTGCTGCTCGACGACGACGACGCCGTCGTGGACATAGATCCGGCCGGGCTCGGCCTTGCCGTCGAGATCCCGAGCCCAGTCACGCAGCGCGGCGTGTCCCTGAGCGGCACCGTGGGCGTCACCGATCTCGATGTCCTCGCTGGACAGCGACAGCAGGGTGTCAACATCACCGGCGTTGAGCGCGTCGTGCCAGGCAAGGACGGTGGCCATCTCCGAAGTGGTCATGCCGCGAAACTACGCCACTCAATACGGCGTGCTGTCGAGCCAGGCCTCCCAGACGGCGGTGTCGCCGAATACCTCGAGGCCCGCCTCGGCCGCCGTCCTGCGGCGCACGGTGGCCAGCAGCAGGTCGGTTACCGGACCCCGCAGCGCGACGCTGGCCTTGCTGTGGCTGTGCGACCACCACAGGCCTTCGCCGTCGTGGACGATGGTCCACTCCCCCGTCGGCCCGAGTTTCTCCTCGCTGGCGTGCAGGTGGATGCTCTCCCCGCGTGCCAGAACCGGGGAGAGGCGCCTGTCGACGCAGGCGCGTTCGATCCATTCGCTGAGGGCGTCGCCGGCCAACTCCGGTGACAGCTCGAACTGCTCACCCAACGCGAGCGCCGCATCCGCGCGGTGCACCGTCGCCTCGTGCAGTCGGCGCCGGATCCACCAGCCTGCTGGTTTCGGACCGAGGAACGTCCACACCCGGGTTTCGGGGCCGACGCGCTCGACCGCGTCGATGACCATCTGCGCGCCGGCGTTCAGCCAGTCGACCGCCGCGTCGGCGTCGTCAGGCGGTTTCCCGTCGCGCACGTCGTGCGGATCCAGAGGCTGGCTGCGGCGATCGCTGATTATCTGTGCGGCCCAACGATTTCCCCGCCCCACATGACGGAACAACTGGCGCAGTGTCCAGTCGCCGCATGTCGGCACCGGGGTCGCCGGGTCTGCTGACCTGATCTGGTCACCGAACGCTCGAGTCTGCTCGAGCAGGGCTGCTCGGAAGTCCACCTCACGAACCTAACGTGGCCCGCGCCTTTCCAAGCGCAATCGGCAAGGATGACCACCCGCGCAGCACACGGGTGTCGCGCCGGCTGCCGACGCCCGCCAGTCGGGCATCCGGGAAGCGCTCGAAGAACGTCCGCAGCCCGACCTCGCCTTCGGCGCGGGCCAGCGCGGCACCCAGGCAGAAGTGCCTGCCGCCGGAGAACGACAGATGCTTGCCGGCGTTGTCCCGCTCGAGATCGAATCGGTGCGGATCGTCGAAGACCTTGGGGTCCCGGTTGGCACCGGCCAGGTGGATGATGACGAGTTCCCCGCGCTGGATCGCGGTACCGGCGACGACGACGTCCCTGCGGGCGATGCGGGCACTCATCTGCACCGGTGAGTCCAGCCGGAGGACCTCCTCGACCGCGATGGGCCACAGCTCGGGGCGGGCCGACAGCGTCTCGAGGAGTTCGGGGGTGTCGACCAGCATCCGGATGCCGTTGCCCAGCAGATTCACGGTGGTCTCGAACCCCGCGGCGAGTACCAGGCCCGCAGTGGCCTGCAGTTCGCGCTCGGACAGTCGGGCCTCCTCGTCGGCACCCTCGCTGGCCAGGATCAACTGGCTCATCAGATCGTCGCCCGGGTTGCGGCGCAGCGTCTCGAGGTGCCCTCCCAGCCAGCGGTTGAAGCCGACGAGCCCCTTGTGCACCTGGGTGTACTGCTGCCACGACAGGCCGATGTCGAGGCTGGGCGCCCCGAGCTCGCCGAAGTGCAGAATGTGCTGGCGGTCGGCCTCGGGCACACCGAGGATGTCGCTGATCACCGCGACCGGCAACTGCGAGCAGTACCGATCCACCACGTCGACGACGCCGGACTGCCCCTCGAGATCGTCGAGCAGTTGATCGGCGGTCTGCTGCACGCGTTCGCGCAGCGCCGCCACCGCTCTGGGGGTGAACACCGAGGACACCAGCTTGCGGCAGCGAGTGTGGTCGGGCGGCTCGATCGACAGCAGCGACGGCGGCTCGATCGGATGCAGCAGGCCGGGGTGCGTCTTGTCATTGATCCAGCGCAGCGGCTGCGGCAGCCCCGCCCCGAGTGAGGAGACCCGGAAGTCGTCGGACCGCAGCAGCTCGTTGGCCACCTGGTGGTCGAAGGTCATCAGGACCGCGCGGCAGCGGATCACCGGGCCCTGGTCCCGATGTTCGTCGGCGAACGCGGCGGGGTTGTCGCGGACGGCCGGATCGGAGATCAGGCGGGCCTGCGGATCCCCGCTGCGACGGGCCCCGACTGTCGACAGCCCCCGGATCACTCCGTGCAGGGCCAGCCATCGGATTCGTTGCTGCAGGTCGGCTGCCATCACCCGAGTTTAAGCAGAGGCCGCAGATCGGCCAAGGAGTCGAAGAGATGCCAGATGTAGGACGACGCTCCGTTCTCGCGATGGGCGTGCAAATCGGCGAGTTCGGGATCGTTGCGGTAGCTGTCGAACGCCTCCTTCGAGTCCCACTCGACGAGGATCAGCACCGTGCGCGGTTCGATGTCGCCGGTGACCGATTCCCGGAACTTCCCGAGTGCGACGACACGACCGCCGTGCTTGGCGACCTCCTGCGGGGAGCGCTTCGAATAGGCGAGATACTCGTCGCGATCGGCGATGTCGAACAGGTTCAGCGCGTACACCGTCATGCAGGCGACGCTACGCGGCCGAGGGTGCTCCATCTGCCCTGCCCAGCGCGTGGACCCGCCATCCGGCTCCGCGCCACTTGCCGATGTCGAGGCAATTGCGGCCGTCGACAATGACTTTCGCGCGCACGATGGCAGCCAGGGTCTGCGGCTGCAGTTCGACGAACTCGTCCCATTCGGTCAGCACCAGCACCGCATCGGCCCGGTCGCAGGCCTCGACTGCGGAGGTCGAGTAGTTGAGGGTGGGGAAGATCCGCCGAGAGTTCTCCATCGCCTTGGGGTCGTAGACGTTGACGGTGGCGCCGTTGAGTTGCAGCAACCCGGCCACGTTCAGCGCCGGCGAGTCGCGCACGTCGTCGGACTCGGGCTTGAAGGCCGCGCCCAGCACGGCGACGTTCGCACCCAGCAGCGAGCCACCGCACGCCTTGGTCGCCAGTTCCACCATCCGGGTCCGGCGACGCATGTTGATGCTGTCCACTTCCCGCAGGAAGGTCAGCGCGTGGTTGGCGCCGAGTTCGCCGGCGCGCGCCATGAACGCACGGATGTCCTTGGGCAGGCAGCCCCCACCGAAACCGAGGCCGGCGTTGAGGAATCGCCGGCCGATGCGGGCGTCGTAGCCGAGCGCATCGGCCAGCAGGGTGACGTCGGCGTCCACGGCCTCGCACACCTCCGAGATCGCGTTGATGAACGATATCTTCGTCGCCAGAAATGCGTTGGCGGACACCTTGACCAGCTCGGCGGTCTGCAGATCGGTCAGCAGGAACGGCACGTCGTCGGCCAGCAGCGGTGCGTACAGCGAGCGGACCGCTTCCTCGGCCAGTATCGAATCCGGTTGCACACCAAGGACAATCCGATCGGGGTGCAGGGTGTCGTGGATGGCGAACCCCTCGCGCAGGAACTCGGGGTTCCAGGCCACCTCGACCGTCACCCCCTCAGGCGCGAGACGACCGGCGCGGGCGCACAGTTCGGCCGCCGTACCCACCGGAACGGTCGACTTGCCCACGATCACGGCGGGGCGCCGCAGCAGCGGCACCAAAGTGTCGACCACGGCGTACACATGGCGCAGGTCCGCGGAGTACTCGCCTTTCTTCTGCGGGGTGCCCACGCCGAGGAAGTGCACGTCGGCGAACTCCGCCGCCTCGGCGTAGTCGGTGGTGAAGCGCAACCGACCCTGGTCGATGTTGCGCTGCAGCATCTTTCGCAGGCCGGGCTCGTAGAACGGGACATCGCCGCCGGAGAGCTTGGCGACCTTGCCGGGGTCGATGTCCACGCCTGTGACGTCATGGCCCAGTTCAGCCATTCCCACCGCGTGGGTCGCGCCGAGGTATCCCGTGCCGAAGACGGTGCATCGCATACTGCCTCTATAGGCAGCCACGATGAGCTAGTTGCTACGCGACACTGAGCACCAGGCCAACGGCAGGTGACGAATGCTAGCCGCGACCGCCTGAGCTGCAGAACACCAGGAAGCAACCGTCGCCGTTGATATCGCCGGGAACGCCACTGCTCGAGCCGCCCCGCGAGGAGCCCGAGTCGCCGCGCGAGGAGCCTGAGTCGCCGGACCCGCTCGAGCCGCGGCCGCTGCCGGCGCCCGATCCGCCCGATCCGCCCGAGCCACCTGAGGCGCCCGAACCCGAACCCGAGCCCGAGCCGCCGCCGTAGCCCGGACCAGACCCGCCACCGGGCAGCGGCCACTGTGGATTCTGCGGGACCTGGGGCACCTGCGGCACGGTGGGCTGCACCGTGGTGGGCCGCGGCGTTGGGGTCGGTCGCGTCTCCGTTGGTCGCGTCGGAGTCGGCCGCGTCTGGGTGGGCGTCGAGTCGTCGGAATCCTCGTCGTCGTCGCGCTCCCATGGCGGCTGCCACCTCGGCCATTCCGGCTGCGGCAACACGATCACCGGCGGCGGCAACACCACCGGAGGTGCGACGACCGGAGGCGGCGCCACGGGCGCGGGAGGGGGTGCAGCCGGAGCGGGCGCGGGAGCAGGGGCCGCCGGTGCAGGGGCGGGCTGCTCGACGAACACCGTGCGCGGCGCCTCCGCGGGCGCCTGCTGCACGACGGGCACCGGCGGTTTGATGGTCTCCGCCGGTGGCGGTTCGACCGGCTGCTGGGCCTCTTGGACAGGCGCCGGTGTCGGAACCTGACTGCTGGGCACGATGACTGCCTCCGCGGGGCTCGGTCGCTGGTCGGCGGTCGGCCGGATGCTGACGGCCAACGAGATGACCAGCGCGACGACCCCGATCACGAAGACCGAGGTCAGCGCGCTGCCGACGAGCAGGAACGGCTTGCGCTCCTCCTCGACCGGCCGGGACTCGGTCATCGCGTACTCGTCGACGTCGTCGACCGCGAGCCCGGCACTCGCCGGGGCCATCTGCGTTTCGGCACCGGCCAACCCCGCGAACACCGATCCGGCCGTGGTGCCGTCCGGGTCCTGGGAGTAGGCGAGGCCGACCGTTGAGGCTTCGAAAGCCGGCGCCGACGCTGAAGCCAGGGCGGCACCTCTGGCCATCCCCAACTCTGCATCCTCGGGCGCGTTCACCGGCAGGGAGACGAGATGCTCGAGGTGGGCCTTGACCGAACTGACGTCGACGCCGGAGCCGACGACGAACATGCCCTGCGGCGGGGCTTCCTGAGCGGCGACGGCCTCGGCCATCTCGGTCAGCACCGCCATCGCGTCGGTGCTGTGCAGCGTTCGGCTGAGCACCTTGACCACCGAGCCGTCGTCGGTCTGGACCACCGACAGCGTCGCGGTGTCGCGGTTGATGAACAGCAGGGCTGTGGTGTCGTACCCGACCGCACGCCCGACCGCCTGCGCCAGCGAGGCGGCGGCATGCCCCTCGGACACGAGCATGACGTCGTCGATGCCGTGTGCGGCCAACGCGTCGCGCAGTGCGGCGGCTTCGGCGTGGTCGCTCCACGTGACACCGATCGATTTCAGGTGGTGACCACCGGCCTCGGCACTTTCCCTGGTACCGAGCACCGCCGCCAGAACTTGATCAGCGACATTTGCTGAGCCCTCTGTCGAGGCAACATCGAAGACGTCGTGGTCGACGGTGACCCCGTCGGCCTTTTCGCCTTCGACCAGCACCATGCGGACCGTCGTAGGTGTCATAGACACACCCAGTACGATGTCCACTACACCCCTCCAAAATGTTTGCTACGCCTGGTTGGCTGCCTTCGCTCAACGAGCCATCACGAGCCGACAACTAGTACTTCATCGGTGTGACCAGCCGTCGCGTTACATCGGACGCTGTTAGCTGACAGCGGTGAAGACGTAGCCGGAACGCGACGCACGGATGCGCGATGGCGCCGGTTTTTCCGACGATACTCGGGCTGCCGACAAACGGCTGTGACGTTTCCGCCTCAGCGGGATCTGAGGAAGTTCTGATAGGACCGCGACGGCGTGGGCCCGCGCTGGTTCTGATACTTCGAGCCCGCCTTCGCGCTGCCGTAGGGGTGCTCGGCGGGGCTGGTCAGCCGCAGCAGGCAGAGCTGCCCGATCTTCATCCCCGGCCACAGCGTGATCGGCAGGTTGGCGACGTTCGACAGCTCCAGGGTGATGTGCCCGGAGAATCCCGGGTCTATGAACCCGGCTGTGGAGTGCGTCAGCAGACCGAGCCTGCCCAACGACGACTTGCCTTCCAGTCGCCCGGCCAGGTCGTCGGGCAGGGTGCAACGCTCTAACGTCGCCCCGAGCACGAACTCGCCCGGATGCAGGACGAACGGCTCGCCTTCCTTCGGTTCGACGAGGGAGGTCAGGTCGTCCTGGCGTTCGGCGGGGTCGATGTGGGTGTAGCGGGTGTTGTTGAAGACTCGGAACAGGTTGTCGAGACGGACGTCGACGCTGGAAGGCTGGACCAGGCTGTCGTCGAACGGATCGACACCGAGCCTGCCGGCCTTGATCTCGGCGCGGATATCGCGGTCGGAGAGCAGCACCGCACGAGCGTAGCGGCCGACCGAGGCCTTACCGGTAGGCGGCGGGCGCGTCCGCCGACTCGGCGGATTCGGCGACCCGGTCGGGGCGGGTGTTCAGGTACCGGCAGGTGAGGAGGACCAGCATGAAGACGGCCAGAATCAGCACCAGCTCGAGCAGATCGGTCAGCGACGACGGACCCATCATCGATCCCGGGGAGGTCGGTAAGTACTCATGGCTTCCACGATCGGCCGGTCGTTCGACGCGCACCACGATCTTGACGCCTTCTTGATGGTCAGCCGGCGATTCTTGACGGCCGCCCATCAACGCCGCTGTTCACACGCGGCGGCCGGCGGGTGTTAGCCTTCCTGTTCGAAAGTGCCGATGTAGTTCAATGGCAGAACATCAGCTTCCCAAGCTGAATACGCGGGTTCGATTCCCGTCATCGGCTCTCATGTGATGTTGCAAGACATCCGCCAATTGAGCGCCGCGCAGAACGTGCTCATCTGGCCGAGCTTCAGAAGATGTGATCCCGAAAGCGGCGCCGAGGCCCACGGAGCCTTCGACTCATTCCCAAGGCGAACCCCCGTCTGCATCCATCCGCGACAAGCGGGGAGCCGACTTCGCGAGAAACCCGAATGCAGTACTCCCCTACTGCATGCCCGGCATCGTCAACCACCGACGATGAATCGGACACAACACCGAGTCAGATGTACCGCATCGGCGTTGACGACACCTGCGGACGCTGAAAGCATTGTGAGATTCGTCATATGGCCATCCGGTCATATCTGGAAGAGGGATGGCGGCCGATGACCACGAGGGACAAATACACCGATGTGCCCCTGCCGTACTCGTGGGAGACCCCCAGCGCGGGTGACGCCCGCTTCACGTGGGAGTACGACGAGGGGCGCGACCGGCTCCTCTCCCTCTACCAAAAAGGAAAGGACAAGCAGTGGGATGCCCAGTCGCGGATCGACTGGAGCCTGGACGTCGACCCGACGAACCCGGTCGGGATTCCCGACGAGTTCATCGGGCTGTTCGGCAGCCCGGCCTGGGAGGCCGCCGACGAAGCACGCCGCGCCGAGTTCCGCCGGCACAACGCGGCCTGGGGTTTCTCGCAGTTCCTGCACGGCGAGCAGGGGGCGATGGTGTGCGCGGCCAAGATCGTCGAGGTCGTCCCGGACATGGACGCGAAGTTCTACGCCGCGACCCAAACTATGGATGAGGCCCGACACGTCGAGGCGTTCTCGCGATTCCTCCACGAGAAAATCGGCCTGGTGTACCCGATCAACTCGAACTTGACCGCGCTCTTGGGGGACACCCTGAGCGACTCGCGCTGGGACATGCCCTACCTCGGCATGCAGGTTCTCATCGAAGGGCTCGCACTCGCCGCGTTTGGGGTGCAGCGGGATCTGGCGCCCGAAGGCTCGTTGGCCAAACAACTGCTCGCCTATGTCATGCAGGACGAAGCCCGACACGTCGCGTTCGGCCGAATTTCGCTGAAGGACTACTACTCGGCGCTGACAGACGCCGAACGGGACGAGCGGGAGGAGTTCGTCGTCGAGGCGTGCTATCTGATGCGTGACCGGTTCCGGGGCGAGGAAGTCTTCGAAACGCTCGGTCTCAACGTCAAGGAGTGTGCCCAGTGGGTCGACCACTCGCCGGTGATGATCCAGTTCCGCTCGCACCTGTTCAGCCGCATCGTGCCGATCGTCAAAGACATCGGCCTGTGGGGACCCAAGGTGCAGAAGGCGTTCGTCGACATGGGAGTCCACGACATGGCGGCCTCGGACATCGACGCTCTGATGAAGGCCGATGAGGACCAGGCCGATGCGTTGGACAGAGCACAGTCCGAGATGGCAGGCCGCGCCCTCGAGGTGGACCAGATGATCGAGTTAGGTGCGAGCTAGCAAAACGTCCAGATCCGATGCGCTCTGAGACAGCTTCGTTCAGAGCGGCGTAGGTGCGGCAGAGACCGGGTACGCACGCGGCATGCCGGTCATCGGATTTCACTGTTCGCACGAGCAGATCAGCCCAGCCCAGTTGTTACGGGATGTCCAGCAGGCGGAACAGGCCGGCTTCACCGCCGGGATGTCCTCGGACCACTTCAGCCCGTGGAGCACTCGACAGGGCGAATCCGGCTTCGCCTGGTCGTTCCTCGGGGCGGCGCTCGCCACGACCCAGCTGCCGTTCGGCGTCGTCAACGCGCCGGGGCAGCGCTACCACCCGGCGATCATCGCCCAAGCCATCGCGACACTCGCGCAGATGTTCCCTGGGCGTTTCTGGGCGGCCCTCGGATCCGGCGAAGCCTCGAACGAACGCATCACCGGTGATGTGTGGCCGCGCAAGGAATTACGCGACGATCGGCTCGTCGAATGCGTCACGGTGATCCGGCGCCTGCTGCAGGGTGAGGAGGTCAGTCACGATGGCCTGGTACACGTGAACCGGGCGCAGCTCTGGACGTTGCCGGAGACCGTCCCCGACCTCGTCGGCCCGGCCGTCACTCCCGAGACCGCGGCCCGACATGCCGCGTGGGCGGACGGCCTGATCACCGTCAACCAGCCGAAGGACACCTTGCAGAAGATCCTGGACTCCTACCGCGACGCCGGTGGCCGGGGACCCGCTCGTCTGCAGGTCCACCTCTCCTGGGCTCCCACCGAGGACGAAGCCATCGCCGTCGCACACGACCAGTGGCGCAGCAACGTCTTCGCCCCACCGGTGTGTTGGGACGTCGAGACGGTGGAGGCCTTCGACGTCATCGGCGAAACCGTCTCCACCGACCAGGTGAGGAAGTCCGTCAACGTATCCCACGATCTGGCTCAGCACGCGGACCTGCTGGCGCAGTACCTCGATCAAGGGTGGGACGAGTTGTATCTGCACTTCGTAGGCCAGCAGCAGGCGGGATTCATCGACGCTTTCGGCGAGCACGTCCTGCCGCAGCTGGCTCCGACTCCCCCGCTGGTGACCGCGTGAGGTCGGCGGACTCGGGCGACCTGTGGTGGAAGAACGCCGTCTTCTACTGCGCCGACATCGAGACCTTCTACGACTGGAACGGCGACGGCACCGGTGACATCCGAGGGATGACCGACCGCCTCGAGTACCTCAACGACCTCGGCGTGACGTGCTTGTGGCTCATGCCCTTCTACCCTACCGCCCGCAAGGACGACGGCTACGACATCACGGACTTCTACGGAGTGGACCCGCGACTGGGTACCCTCGGCGACTTCGTCGAGCTCGTCCGCACAGCGAAGTCAAAGGGCATCCGGGTCATCGTCGACTTCGTCATGAACCACACCTCGGACGCTCACCCGTGGTTCAAGTCCGCCCGCCGCAGCAAGGACGACCCGTACCGCGACCACTACGTGTGGAGTGCGACCGAACCGAAGTCGAGCCCGAAAGATGTGGTCTTCCCCGACCAGGAGGACAGCAACTGGGAACTCGACCGCAAGACCGGCGAGTGGTACCTGCACCACTTCTACAAGCATCAGCCGGATCTCAACATCGAGAATCCCAAAGTGCAGGAAGAGATCTCACGCACGCTCGGCTTCTGGCTCGAGCTCGGCGTCTCGGGATTCCGAGTCGATGCCGTCCCGTTCCTGTTCGCGAAGGACGCCGTGCCCGGCCAGATCGATGTCTTCGACCCGTTCCAGTATCTGGGCGACATCCGGAACTTCATCACCCGCAGACTGGGTGACGCTGTTCTGCTCGGCGAGGTCAACGTCCCCTACAAGGAGCAGAAGAAATTCTTCGGCGGCGCCGACGGTGACGGGTTGAACATGCAGTTCGACTTCATCGGCATGCAACAGATCTACCTCTCCATGGCCCGCGGCGACGCCCGACCGATCGCCAAGGCTCTTCGACAGCGACCTACGCTCGACCCGACCAGCCAGTGGGCGAATTTCATCCGCAATCACGACGAGCTCACTCTCGACAAGCTCAGCGACACTGAGCGACAAGAGGTTTTCGACGCCTTCGGGCCCGATCCCGACATGCAGCTCTACGGCCGAGGGCTTCGCCGGCGGCTGCCCCCGATGCTCGGCGGGGATGAGCGTCGGATGAAGATGGCGTACTCACTCGCGTTCTCCCTCCCGGGAACTCCCGTCCTGTTCTACGGCGAAGAGATCGGCATGGCCGAAAACCCCGAAATCCCCGGAAGACTCGCCGTTCGCAGTCCGATGCAGTGGACCGGCGGGACCAACGGCGGTTTCTCCAGTGCGGTGAAACGGCGGCTCACCCGTCCGTTGCCGGACGGCCTGTACGGACCCGAGCGCGTCAACGCCGCCGATCAGCGCCGCGATCACGGCTCTTTCTGGTGGTTCATGCGCAATCTCATCTACACCTACCGGGAGCAGCCCGAGATCGGCTGGTCTACGGTCGAGATCCTCAAGCAGCCCAATCGGGCGGTACTGGCCCATGTGTGCCGCGAGGAATCCGGGTGGTCGATGATCGCGCTACACAACTTTGGAGCCGAGGGGTGCATCGTCGCTTTGGAACTCGACGCTGTGGCACCGGGATCCGTGCTCGTCGATCTGCTCGACGGACGCACCGAGATCGAACTCGACAAATCGGGTCGGGTCGAGCTGGACCTGGGTCCCTACGGCTATCGCTGGTTGCGTGTCCTGGGCCCGGAGGAGGAACCGATCATCTGAGCCGCGCCCACGGTCACGCAGGTGTGACCACCCAGTGGCCCTTCCGCAGCACGCCGATGACGGCGAGGTCGTTGTCGAGCATCACCATGTCGGCGGCCGCCCCGGCGGTCAGTCCGGCGCTAGCCGGCAACCCGAGCGCCCGGGCCGGGTTCACCGACGTCTGCGCCACCGCGGCCAGCAACGCCTCGTTCCGCGGCGCTCCACTGTGGGCGACCGCGAACCGGAGTACCTGGTCCATCGTCGCCGTGCTGCCGGCGATGGTGTCGGTGCCGGCCACCCGGGCCACACCGCCGGCGACGTCCACCGCCAACGGTCCGAGGTAGTAGCGGCCGTCGGACATACCGGTCGCGGCCATGGCATCGGTGATCAACGAAATACGTTCAGGACCAATGGTTTTAGCGACAAATCGGTAGATTGCGGGATCGATGTGCACCCCGTCGGTGATCAGTTCCACCGTGATGCGCGGGTCTTCGAGAAGCGCCACGATCGGTCCTGGTTCCCGCCGGTCGATCGGGCGCATCGCGTTGAACACGTGCGTGCCGATGGTCGCGCCGGCGTCGATAGCCGCCCGAGCCTGGTCGTACGTCGCCTCGGTGTGCCCGACCGCGACCACCACGCCGGACGAGGCGAGTTGCTCGATCGCAGCCATGGCCCCGGCGCGCTCCGGTGCGATGGTGACCATGCGGATCGTGCCGTCGCCGGCGCGCAGCACCGCGTCGATCTCGGCGGGCTCGGGGTCCCGCATCAGTGACGGCTGGTGGGCACCACAGCGCAGCGGCGACAGCCACGGGCCCTCCAGGTGGATCCCGTCGAGTACGCCTGCCCGGACGTCGCGCGCCAGCGACTCGACCTGCCGCAGCAGTTCGGCGGGGCCAGCGGTGACCAGCGACGCGACCAGGGTGGTCGTGCCGTGTCTGCGGTGCAGCTCGACCGCGGTCACCGTCTCGGCCGGGTCCGCCGCCGAGAAGTTCCCCCCGGCACCGCCGTGCACGTGCGTGTCGACAAATCCCGGCACCACCGTCGCCACGCCCAGATCCACATCGGGCGGCGTGGGCGCGGGCCCGGCACCCACGGCGCGCACCGTCCCTGCAGCGATGTCGATCCATCCCGGGCGCAACAGTTCGCGCCCGGTTAGCACGGTGTCGGCGCGCAGCAGCACCTCAGATGCCCTGCCAGTCCGGCTTGGAGCTGTAGGTCTCGCGGTAGTAGTCGACGAGTTGGAGCCGCCGCGCGGCCGCGTCGTCGAGTAGCACGGTGACGTGCGGGTGGTGTTGCAGAACGGTCGCCGGCCACATGGCGCTCACGGCGCCCTCGACGAGATGGTGCACCGCTTCGGCCTTGCCACGGCCGGTTGCCACCAGGATGATGTGCCGGGCCTCCAGGATGGTGCCCAACCCCTGCGTCAGGCAGTGCGTGGGGACCGCGTCGACGTCGTCGCCGAAGAACCGGGCGTTGTCGACGCGGGTCTGCCTGGTGAGCGTCTTGATCCGGGTCCGCGAAGCCAGCGACGACCCCGGCTCGTTGAACGCGATGTGCCCGTCGGTTCCGATGCCCAGAATCTGGAGGTCCACGCCGCCCGCGTCGCGGATCTCCGCCTCATATGCCGCACAGGAGGCGGGAATGTCGACGGCAAGGCCGTCAGGCCCCTGCACCGCACCGTCAGCGAAATCGACGCGGGACACGAACACCGCGTCGATGACGTTGCGGTAACGCTCCGGGTGATCGGCTGGCAGACCGACGTACTCATCGAGGGTGAAGCCGCGGGCCTGGCGGAATGACAGTTCGCCGGCCTCGTAGCGCGCCGCCAATTCGTCATAGATCATCAGTGGCGAAGAGCCGGTGGCCAAGCCGAGAACCGCGTCGGGCTTCCGATTCAGCAAGCCCGCCACCGCATCGGCGGCAACCTTGCCGATCTGCGTACGGTCTTGAAGGATAACGACTTCCATCAGCCGGCAGCGGTGAACAGGTCGTCACCTGGGGCCAGCACCGCACCCTCGAGCACGGCCTCTGCCGGAGTGATGTTCTCGGACTCCCGTTCGTCCATCACGACCACGGGGACAATGGGATTCAGGCCTTTGGCCGTGATCGCGGGCACGTCGTAGGTGATCACCTTCTGGCCCGCGGTGACGTCGTCGCCCTGCGTGACGTGGATCGTGAATCCTTCACCGTTGAGCGCGACGGTGTCCAAGCCGAGATGCACCAGCACACCGACGTTGTCGACCGTCATGATGACGTACGCGTGGGGCAGCAGTTTGAGGAGCTTGCCGCTCACCGGGGCGATCGCCTCGACGACCTCGTGCGGCGGATCCACCGCCGCGCCGTAACCCACCATGCCCGCGGAGAACACCGGGTCGGGGACTTCGGATAGCGGGACGGCGCGCCCCGCGACCGGGGCGAGGACTGGCGTTCTGCTCATTGTTGCGACTCCTTTGTCCGATCGGATGAAAGCCGATCGCACCCAGAATAGGCTTGCCGAACTTGCGCAAGGACACGAAACCGGCGAGAGAGAAGGCTGACCTGTGACCAACGATTCTGCGAAGCCCCAAGAAGCACAAAGCAAGTCGGGCATGCGGATCCCGGGATTCGCCCAGTTGCAGCGGCTGGGCAAGAGCCTCATGCTACCGATCGCCGTACTGCCCGCTGCGGGCATTCTGCTGCGATTAGGGCAGCCGGACCTGCTGGGCCGGATAGAGGTCGCGGTCATCGGGCCGTTCTTCAAAGCGATGAGCGCTGCCGGCGACGCCTTGTTCACTAACCTGCCGATGCTCTTCGCAGTCGGCGTCGCCATCGGTTTCTCCAGGAAGGCCGACGGTTCGACCGCGCTGGCCGCAGTGGTCGGTTATCTGGTGGTGCAGGCGGTGTTCAAGACCATGTCGCCGATCGTGCTGGCCGGTCAGGTTGACCAGGCAGGCGATCAGGCGCAGATCAACTACAGCGTCTTCGCCGGCATCGTCGTCGGTCTGCTCACTGCGTGGCTGTTCGACCGCTACCACACCATCGTGCTGCCGTCCTATCTCGGCTTTTTCGGCGGCAGACGGTTCGTCCCGATCATCGTCTCGCTGGCGTGCCTGTTTCTCGCGTTCGCCATGAGCTACTTCTATCCCATCTTCGACGCGGGGCTGACCGGGCTCGGTGAGTTCATCGGCGGGTCGGGAGCAATCGGGGCGTTCGTCTACGGATTCGCCAACCGCATGCTGATTCCGCTGGGCCTGCACCACATTCCGAATTCCTACATCTGGTTCCTCTACGGCGACTACCAGACGCCCTCGGGCGAGACGGTCACCGGCGAACTCACCCGGTTCGCCGCCGGCGACCCCACCGGCGGCCATCTGACCGCCGGCTTCTATCCGATCCTGATGTTCGGTCTGCCCGCCGCAGCACTGGCGATGATCCACGCGGCGAACAAGAAGCAGCGCAAGGTCGCGGTCGGCATCCTGTCAGCCGCGGCACTCACCGCGTTCCTGACCGGCATAACCGAACCTCTGGAGTTCGCGTTCATGTTCGTGGCGTTCCCGCTGTACGTCATTCATGCGATGCTCACCGGACTGTCCCTGGCGATCGCCTACTTGCTCGACATCCATCTGGGATTCTCGTTCTCCGCCGGACTGATCGACCTGCTGCTCTACGGCACGGCGCCGGCCGCGAAGAACATTCCGCTGCTGATCGGTATGGGCGTGGTGTTCTTCGTCGTGTACTACCTACTGTTCCGGTTCGCCATCACGAAGTTCAACATGCGCACCCCCGGGCGGGAGCCCGAGGCCCAGTTCGAGGCCGAGGAGCGGGCCAACCTGGAGGTGGGCGTCCAGGGGGCGACGACGACGGTCGCCGCACCGGCTCAGACGAAGGCCGAGCAACTCATCGCCGCGTTCGGTGGCCGCGACAATCTGGTCAATGTCGACGCCTGCATCACCCGGCTCCGCATGGAGGTCGCCGACAAGTCCAAGGTGGATCAGGCCCGGCTGAAAGCACTCGGTGCCGCCGGCGTCATCGAAGTGGGCAACAGCGTCCAGGCGGTGTTCGGCACCCAGTCCGAGGCGCTGAAGAACGACATCCGCGAGGCGCTGTAGGTCAGCCGGCCTTCTGCAGCTGGAACGGGCTTCTGCTGGCGACTGTGCACCCGAAGTTCGAGTCCGGCGACACTGTCAACACCCAGCGACCGCCGGTCGATGTGGGAGTGGTCCACCCCTGGTTGCTGGCGACTCGGCAACACATCAGTCGGCAGCGACGGCGCCCTCGGACGCTGAAAAGCATTGTGCGATCGCTGATCGCGGCGGGGCGAACTAGCCGGGATCGACGAAGAGCATTGGCTAGCGCGGGGCAGGCGGTGGCGGATTCGTCGGGGTCACGGTGATCGGCAGCCAGTGAGTGCCGGGTCCCTCACCGGGGCAACCGGCTCCCCCGACGACGAGGGTCCGTTCACCGGAGAAGCTGCCGTCGGGGTTGGGGATCAGATAGTCCGAGCGCACCGACGGTACTGCGCTGTCGGGATTCATGCGGTCGCACAGGTACGGATAGTCACCCCCGGTCTCCCACCGGTCGCCGTTCCACCGGTACTCGAAAACTGTTGGTGCACCAGGGTTCCGGGAGAGGTCGTCGGAGTTGTCCATGCTCACCACACAGCCGGCCACGTCGCAGCGGGCGGTGTATGCGACGACGAATGTTTTGGCGGGCATCGGTGTCGGCACACCGTTGAACGTCTGTTTGGAGAAGTCGACGAACACGTCGTAGTACCCGTACAGCAGCGGCGGTGCGCCACGCTCCGCATGCGCGACCGGCGACACCGCAAGCACCACGCACCCTGTGAGCACTGCTACGCCCAGCGTCTTGGCGCGATTCTTCGGCACCGGACCAGTAACACACAGGGCGGCCCCGTCCATCGCGGAATTCCGGAAGATGCGGGTGCGTCTTCCCGTGGCAGATGTCGATTCGGCGACATGATGGGCACAACTGGGAGCTACCCGCGCTGCCTGGCTCGATCGTGGCAACAGGCCCGCTAGATTGCTGAACACCATGTCGAAGATTGTGCGCGTTCTGGCCACCGCCGTCGCAGTGCCGACGATTGCAGGTATCGCCCTGGCCGGCACCGCGAATGCCGACCCACGGCTTGTCAATGGCGCCTTCGTCGAAACCAACGGCGATCCTCTGAACGTCTTGACGTTCGAAACGAGTTGCGGCCCCGCCGGTTGCGCCGGCACCGTCTCCAGCAACCAGGGCTGGACCACCGCCGCCATGATGACCGGTGGTCGCTGGGTCTTCACGGTCTCGAAGCCGGGTGGTCTCACCTGCGACGATGGGAGCTATGAACCCGCCGTGACGTCCATGTCGGTCGATCCGGTGACGTTGGGCGGGGTGTTGTCGTCCGACTCCAACTTCGGATGCGAAGGCGGAACCGTGACCACGAGCGCGTTCCAACTACAGCGGGTCGGCTAGCTCGCTGCCGCGCCGGGCCAGCGAACGCGCTCCGCCTGTTTCTCGGCCAGATAACTCCACACGGCGTCACTTTCATTTATGGTTTGCCCGTGCCAGAAATGGATCGCCGCCACATGATGTTCATGGTCGGTCTGGGCGCGGCGGCCGCCGCCTTGCCCGGCGCCACGGCCCACGCCCAGCCGGTATCCCCGGAAGTCGACACCGGCCCCGTGATGCTGTTCCAGGACGAGTTCAACGGTCCGGCCGGCTCCCCGCCGGACCCGGCTTGGTGGTTCATCGTCCCGGCGCGCGAGACCATCAGGAACCCCCACGAATGGGACAAACCCTTCAACATGGGGCGCTACGTGACCGATCAGGAGCACGTGTTCCAGGATGGCAACGGCAATCTGGTCATTCGCGCCACCCGCGGACCCGGCACCACCATCCAGGAGAAGTACGCCAGCGCCAAGATCGTCGGCAACTGGCGTGGCGGTATGGGGACCACGTGGGAAGCGAGAGTCAAGCTCGACTGCCTGACCGACGGCGCGTGGCCCGCTTTCTGGCTGATCAACGACAACCCGGTGCGCGGCGGTGAGATCGACCTGGTCGAGTGGTACGGGAACAACGACTGGCCGTCGGGCACCACGGTGCACGCCAGGCTGGACGGCACCGCGTTCGCCACCCATCGCCACCCCATCGACAACGCGTGGCACACCTGGCGCATGACATGGCTTCCGACGGGCCTGCACTTCTGGAAGGACTACCAGCCGGGCATGGAGCCGTTCTTCGTGGTGCCGGCGAACTCGATCCCGGACTGGCCGTTCAACGACCCCGGGTTCACGATGGCACCGGTGTTCAACATCGCCGTCGGCGGCTCAGGTGGCCGCGAGCCCGCGGCGGGCACGTACCCCGCCGAGATGCGCGTCGACTGGATCAGGGTCTTCTGAGGCGTGCCACGGCGATCACTCGCGCTCAGTCCCGAAAGTACGCTTTCTGAGGCATTTCTCGAGTAACGCCGTCAAGAACCGTGCGCTCGAGGCAGATCCGGTGCACCACTGCCGCGGCAACGGCGTGAGCAGTAGATGACCTGATCCCACTGCCCCCGCGTCTTCCACTTCTTTCGATTGTGGAATGGCCTTCCGCAGGCGGCGCAGATCTTCACCTCGGCGTCTTTGTCCATCGTTCCTCCATGCGCGACTGTACGAGTGCCCGCACCGCCGCCCGGCAAAATGACGTCTCGCTGACGTTGCCGACAATTCGGTCCACCGCCGGCCGATCCACGGTTTAATCCCAGACCGTGACGTCGACTCGTTGGGCGATCTGGCTGGGAACCTTCGGCGCGGGTGCGTGCATCGCACTCGGCGCCGGACAGGGTGTCGCCGCGGCTGACACGGACTCCTCAGACAGCGGTGGTTCGACGAGCCGGTCAGGACAGGACTCGTCGCAGACCTCAGATGATTCGTCGGCCAAGCGCGACGACGCGGAAAGCTCGAAGGACACGTCAAGCTCCAAGGACACCTCAACCGATCCTGCGTCGGTTCCGTTGTCCAAGCGCTCAGACAAGGCGGAAGAGGAATCCGAGTCCGACCGGGTGAACACGCTGGACCGCGAGACCGCGGCAGACGACAGCGCTGCGCCCGATGCTGAGCCTGCCGACGCCGATGCCGACGCCGACGCCGACGCGACGACAACGACAAAGCGCTCGGCTGTGCCCGCGCCGGTCGACGCGGTCGTTGATGACCAGTCAACGCCGGCTGCCGAATCCGAGACGTCTCCCCCGCAGGAGAGTTCAGCCGAAACGACCGCCGTCACCCAACCGGTGGTGCCGGACGTCGTAGAACCCACACCCGTCGAGACTCCGGTTGTCGCCCCGGTCGCCGCCACCGTCAAGACCGCCGCGACCGGCACCCCCCGCTCGCCCGGACCGGTGGCGACCGCACTGCTCAACGTGATGTCGGCGCTCGGTTGGTCCGCACGCCCCGAGACGGTGGAGGCGTTCCCAGCTCTTGCGCCCTGGGGCAACACGGCGACCGCCTCGGCCACCGTCGCCGCGGCGCAAACGGCCGTGCAGACGGTCACCGGCGTCCAGACCGGGCGCGCCCAGCTGACGATTCCAGTCGGCCCCGACGGGTTCACCACCCGCGCGGACTGGTACCTGCCGACACAGGCGGACGGTTCGGTGGCGGCAACGGGCGTGATCTGGCTGCAGCACGGCTTCTTCGGCAACAAGCTGTTCGTCTCCGCACTGGCACGGACACTGTCGCAGCAGACGAACAGCATCATCGTGGCCCCCAACCTGCCGTCGTTCGCGCCCTGGTCGTGCGCCGCCTGCCAGATCAACTCGGTGGAGATGCAACAGGCGGTCGCCAGCATGTTCCTGGGCGATCGCACATCGCTGAACACCAGCGCGACAGCCGCCGGACTCCTGAGCGGCCTGCCGGAGAGCTTCATCCTCTCCGGTCAGTCAGCCGGCGGCGGGCTCGCGACGGCGGCCGGCGGCTTCTACAACGCCGACCCCCTCAACGAGGGTGACCTGCGCGGTGTCGTGATGTTCGACGGCGTCTCCCGGCTCGGACTGACGGGTGCCCTGCAGAGCCTCGACGACCCGTTCATCCCCGTCTACCAGATCGCGGCACCCCCTCAGCCGGGCAACGCCTCCGGGGTCACCACCACGGAACTGGTCTCCGCCCGCCCCGGGCAGTTCGTGGGAGTGACGCTGGCCCGGGGGTCGCACGCCGACTCGCTGATCGGCGCCAACCCGCTCGTCGACTTCTTCTCCCAATTGGCGACGAGGTTCTCCCCACCCGGCAACACCCAGGCCGTCTACACACTGGCCACCGGCTGGATCAACGACCTCTACCAGGGTCTGGGCCCGACCGACGGCACCGGCATCTACGGGGCGCCCAGCGACTACATCGTCATGGGCGAAACCGCGGCGATCGTGCTCGGCCCCCCGCCGGTCGTCGACATCGACAGCTACCTCGGCACCTGGTACGAGGTGGGCAGCGTCAAGCAGTTCTTCTCGATCGGGCTGGTCAACACCACGGCCGTGTACAGCCTCAACCCCGACGGGTCGATCAAGGTCGAGAACTCCGGCAACTACTTCTTCGACAACGGCCCGCAGTCGACCATCACCGGCGTCGCGTTGCCGGTCGACACCTCGAACAACAAGCTCAACGTCCGCTTCTTCGGTGCCGCCTCGGCCAACCCGCCCGGCAACTACTGGATCGTCGACCTCGACCCCGACTACCAGTGGGCGGTTGTCAGTGACTCCACCGGTCTGAGCGGATTCCTGCTCAGCCGGACCCGGGTCGTGTCCGACGATCTCTACCAGGAACTGCTGGACCGGGCGTCGGTCAGCGGCGTCAGGGGATGGATCACTCGGACCCGGCAGCCCGCAGCCACCGCGGAGGTCGCCGCAGTCTCGGTCTGACCACGCTCGATCCACAGGCGCTGAGGAACCCCTGCCAGATCAGTTTGCTGGCCGGTACAGTCGCCGTGGGGGTGCGGGGCGGGTTGTTACGAATACAGCGGTGGTGGCAGGAGCCTGACCACTTCGATTGGACCACACAGTTCCTGAGGCAGCGAGGCCTGCTGCGCTCGGCGCGGATTGTGATGGCCATCGTCGCCTCGTCGGCGGCTCTGGTTCCCATCAGCTTCCTCGGAGGGCTGCGCTGGCCCCCGGTGCCCCTCATCGCACTCGGCGTGGTCGGCGCGATCATCACCATCGGGATGACCGCGTTCTGGCTCGTCCGGTGGCCGACGCGACGACAATCCGAAGCCGCTGTCACCATCGGGGTGCTGCTGATCGCCGTCTGGAGCCTCGCCCAGCCCACCCCCGCCCTTGCGCTTCTGACGTGCACCGCCACTGCCGTCACCGGCGGTTACATCGCTTTCCTCCACAGCACCAAACTGCTGCTGTTCAACTTCGTGGTCGCCATAGCGATTGCGACGACGGCCTCGTGGCGGTTGGCCGAGGCAACCACAGTCGGGACCGCCATCGCAGCGTTCTGGCTCGTCTGGTTTCTCAATCTGACCGTGCCGCTGTCCATTCGGGGCATGGCCCGGGCTGTCGGCACATTTGCCATGCGATCGGACGCCGATCCCCTCACCGGACTGCTGAACCGTCGCGGCTTCGCGCACCGGGTCTCCAGTGAGCTCATGGGTTCGTATCCCACTGACAGACACTTGACCTTGGTGATGGTCGATCTCGACGACTTCAAGCTCGTCAACGACACGCATGGGCACGCCGCCGGCGACCGGGCGTTGACTGCGGTGGCAGAACTACTGCGGCAGCACACCCCGCCGAGTGCAGCCATCTGCCGCGCGGGCGGTGAAGAGTTTCTGATCGCGATGATCACCGACGGCAACCCCGCCGATTCGATAGCGGCACAACTGTGTACGGCGATTGCCGCGCTTCCGCACGACGTGACGGCGAGCATCGGCACCAGCGGGATGCCACTCGAAGCGCTCCGGGGTCGAGGTAGCGGATCGCTGCTCGACGACCTCATCGCGGCGGCGGACGCCGCGATGTATGCCGCCAAACGCAGCGGCGGTAACCGGGTGCAGCACGGCGCGAGGCTCTAGGCCCCCGGCGTCGCCCGAAAGTGACGTCTCGGCGAAACCCGACCGGATTGCCGCCCCGCCGCCCTACGCTGAGCGGGTGCTCAGCATTCCAGAGTCGACCATTCCCGAGTCGACCAATCCAGAGTCGACGACGTCCCCGGGTATCTGCCGCATCTGCTCCGCGCACTGCGGAGTGCTGGCCACCGTCACCGACGGCCGGCTTACCAAGGTCACCGGCGATCCCGACAACCCGATGTTCCTGGGCTACACCTGCGCGAAGGGCCGGGCGCTGCCGGAGATCCACAACAACCCCGCCCGCCTGCTGCACAGTCAGAAGCGGCAGCCCGACGGAACGTATGCACCCGTCGAGAGCGAACGCGCGATGGACGAGATCGCCGACCGTCTGCGCGACCTGATCGAACAACACGGGCCCCGCTCTGTGGCGATGTACCTGGGCACCAACGGCCTGCCCTACCCGGCGAGCCCGCTGATGGCCAACGCGTTCCTGCGGGGCATCGAGTCGCCCATGTTCTTCACCGCCAACACGATCGACCAGCCCGGCAAGCAGATCGCCCTGGCCGCACACGGGCATTGGCTCGGCGGCGACATCAACTTCAACGAGGCAGACAGTTGGATGCTGGTCGGGACGAACCCGATCGTATCCAAGGCGATCGGCATCCCGGGGCAGAACCCGGCCCAGCGCATCAAAGACGCGATCGGTCGCGGCATGAAGCTGATCGTGATCGACCCGCGGCGGTCGCAGACGGCGGCGCGCGCTGCGATCCACATCCAGCCCCGCCCCGGCGAGGACGTGCCGATCCTTGCAGCGATGATCAACCTGATCATCCGCGAAAATCTGTGCGACACAGAATTTTTGGAGCCGAATGTCGTCGGTTTCGACAAGCTCGCCGAGGCGGTGTCGGCGTTCACCCCCGAGTACGTCGCCGAGCGCGCCGACATCCCCGCCCAGCAGCTGATCGACGCGGCGCATCTGTTCGCGACGTACGGCACCCGCCCCGGCATGGTGAACTGCGGGACCGGCGCCAACTTCGCGATGCACGGCAGCCTGCTCGAATACCTCGCACTCTGTCTGACCACGATCTGTGGGCGTTGGCAGCGCGCCGGCGAACCCGTCACCAGGCCCAACACGCTGATGCCGGCCTACACCGCCAAGGCCCAGGCGCTGGCGCCCTACGAGGGATGGGGCTACGGCGAACAGCTGCGGGTCCGCGGCCTGACCGACACCGTCAGCGGAATGCCGACGGCCGCACTCGCCGACGAGATCCTGCTCGAGGGCGAGGGCCAGGTGAAGGCGCTGATCTGCATCGGCGGCAACCCGATGGCGGCCTGGCCGGACCAGCGCAAGACCCAGCGTGCGATGGAGACACTCGATCTGCTGGTCACCCTCGACACCGAGATGTCGCTCACCTCACGGCTGGCCGACTATGTCATCGCCCCGATGATGCAGATGGAGACACCAGCGATGACGCAGGGCAGTGAGCTGATCAAGTACTACGCGGCGGGCACCGGCATCCCCGCCGCCTACGCGCAGTACGCGCCGAGATTGGTTGCTCCCCCCGAGAGTTCGGACCTCGTCGAAGAGTGGAAGTTCTTCCTGGGCCTGGCAAAACGCATGGACCTCACGCTGTTCTTCGTCAATTTCTTCGGCGGAGGCGGCGGGCGGTACATGGAGTCGCCGCCGATCGTTCTCACCATGGACCGCAACACCGACCTCACCACAGAGGAACTCTTCGCCGAGATGTGTGCGACCGCGCGAATCCCCCTCGACGAGGTCAGCAGCCACCCCCACGGCAAGATCTTCGACGTCGAGGCGATGGTCGAGGACGCGGATGCCGACTGTGAAGCCCGACTCGACATCGGCAACGACCACCTGCTGAGCGATCTGGCAGCGACGCTGGCCGAGGATTTCCGGTCGGCACGCAACAACACCGAGTTCCCGTACCGGCTGATTCCGCGCCGGCACGCCAACTTCATGAACTCATCGGGCACCGGCCTGGCGAAACTGCACCGAGGCAAGCCCTACAACCCGGCCTACATGCATCCGGACACCATTGCCGCTCTCGGCCTGCGCAACGGTGACGCCGTCACGATCGCCTCGCCCCACGACAGCATCCCTGCGGTTCTCGAGGCCGACGACACCCTGCGAGCCGACGTGATCGCCATGCATCACGCCTTCGGCGGGCTCACCACCGAGGATGCCGAATTCCGCTCCCGCGGAAGCAATGTCGGGCGGCTCGTCCCCACCGACATCGAGTACGACACGATCACCGGCCTGCCCCGTCAGGGCAACATTCCCGTGAGCGTGACCGCCTGCGGAGTTTAGGCAATCGCCGCAGGGGACATGATGGAGCAGTGAATCTCCTACCGACCCCCGAGGTGAAGATCGACGACGACGCCGTCGAGGACGCCCTGCGGCGCGCCGTACAGATCATCAACCCGCTCCTGGATGTGCTGTGGGGAACGGATCCGCTGGGCCTCAAGCGACGTCGCGCCGACGAGGATGCCGGGCCGCTCGACAAGATCGCCGACGGTTTGGGGTGTGTCCTGAATGCGGCCGACGTCCCCGGCACGCTGGCGTGGGACGACATGGACACCGACGCCAGGATCAACTGGTGGGTGCGCCGCGTCGGTTCGGTGAGCACGATCGCGGTGGCGTTCCCCGGGGTCTTGGGGGCGGTGGGACGCCAACTGCCGATCCAGGACCTGCTCGGCTTCGCCAGCCAGGCCATCGTGTTGTGCGCGGTGGCCCGGGAACTGGACGTCTCGGACCAGAAATCGCAGGTGCGGATGCTCGCCGAGGTGCTGTGCCACCGCGACCTGTCGAACATCAAGAACAGCGACCCCGCCGACGAGTCGGCGGCAGCGATTCCCCGCACGCCGCTGGGCATCGCCAAAGCGCTGTGGAGGCTCGTCGGACTGTTCGACGCCATCGGCGACGAACTCGCCAAGCGGCCGCACTCGCGCGCCCCGTTCCGATACCTGGGCATGCTGCCCGGAATCGGTGCGATCGCCGCCTACCTGGGTGAACACGGTGCCCTCACCCGAGCCGCGAAGGCCGGGCGTCAGTGGATCGAACGGCATCAGGCGACTCCGTCGCCACCAACCTGATCCCGTCGAATCCGATTCTGGACCGCCGCGGATCAGCCACCATGGAGCGGTGACCGAGAAGACGACCTGTGCGGTCGTCGGTGGCGGCCCGGCAGGGATGGTGCTCGGGCTGCTGCTGGCGCGCGCCGGCGTCGAGGTGACCGTGCTCGAGAAGCACGCCGACTTCCTGCGGGACTTCCGCGGCGACACCGTGCACCCCACGACGCTGCGGCTCATCGACGAACTCGGGCTCTGGCCGAAGTTCGCCGCGTTGCCGCACAGCCGGCTCCGGAAGGGCACGTTCGACGTCAGCCCCGGGCATTCGGTCACCATGGTCGACTTCGGGCGGCTCCGCCAACCCCATCCGTACGTGGCGATGGTCCCGCAGTGGGATCTGCTCAACCTGTTGGCCGAGGCGGGTGCCGCCGAGCCCACCTTCACGCTGCGGATGAGCACCGAGGTCACCGGCCTGCGCCGCGACGGCGGCCGCATCACGGGGGTCCGCTACGAGGGCGTGGACGGCCCGGGTGAACTGAGGGCCGATCTCACCGTCGGGTGTGACGGGCGCGGATCGTCGGTCCGCCGCGACGGCGGATCGTCGGTCCGCCGCGACGCCGGGCTGCGGGTCCGCGAATGGCCGGTCAGCTTCGACGTGTGGTGGTTCCGGTTGCCGCGCCGGCAGGACGACGCGCACTTCACCCTGTTTCCGCGTGTGGCGCCCGGCAAGGCGATGATCGTGATCCCGCGGGAGGGTTACCTGCAGATCGCCCTGCTCATTCCGAAGGGATCCGACAGCCGCATGCGGGCCCGCGGCCTCGCGGCGTTCCACGCCGATGTGCTGGAACTGCTTCCCGAAGCCGGCGAGACGGTCCAGTCGATCACCACACTCGACGACGTCAAGCATCTCGACGTACGGATGAACCGACTGCGGCGCTGGCACACCGACGGGCTGCTGTGTATCGGCGACGCCGCGCACGCGATGTCGCCGGCGGGCGGGGTGGGAATCAACGTTGCCGTGCAGGACGGTGTGGCGACGGCGCGGCTGCTGGCCGAGCCGCTACGCCGGGGCATGGTGACCGACCGTGACCTGGCCGCGGTGCGGCGCCGCCGTGTCGCGCCCACCGCGGTGACGCAGGCGCTGCAGCGCCAGATCGACAAGCGGTTGCTCGGGCCGATCGTGCGCGGCGACGACAGCGCCGGGATACCTACGACGCTCGTGCGATTGGTGGAACTCGTCCCGTGGCTCGCGGTGATCCCCGGCTACCTGGTGGGTGTCGGAATCCGTCCGGAACGGGCGCCGGAGTTCGCGCGCCGACCGGCCAAGGGCTGAAATCGATAGCCGGCTCGATCGGCTGTCCCCTCCGCAGCCGATCGAACCGACGTGAAAAAGATATGCCGCCGAGCCCCCGGAAGGAATCGGGGAAAACCCTATACCTCAGGGGGATTCTGACTTGGTCGTAAATTTCCAGCAGGTTACGGAGTGTCCGGAACCGGTATCGGAATGGGCACCGGGACGAACGGAATGTCGAGATACGTCGTCGTCATCGGCGTGGTCGGGATCGTCGAGACGGTCGTCGTCGTCGGCGGCGGCGGTGACGTCGTCGTCATCGTTGTGGTCGTCGTCGTGGTCGGGGGCGTCGTGGTGGTCGTCGTCGTTGTCGTAGTCGTAGTCGTCGTGGTGGTGGTCGTCGTCGTGGTTGTGGTTGTGGTGGTCGGCGACGTCGTGGTGGTGGTCGTCGGCGCGGGCGTGACGGGCGGAGGCGTCGTCACCACCGCGGGCGGCGGAGCGACCGCTGTCGTGGGTGCCGGTGGCGGCGGCTGCACAGGCTCATTGGTGACGGTCACGGCGTCCTGCGACGGTGGCAGCTCGCTGCTCAGCGGCACGTTGCCCGGGGTCGGGGTGGTCGGTTCGTCGCTGTCGACACTGGTCAGCGCGATGGCAACACCACCTACGGCGACGAGGGCGAGCGCCGCCGCGATCCCGAACACCGCCATCGGCAGACGTTGCCAGGGCTTGACGTCGTCGTCATGCGCGACGGGTTCCGGCTCGAAGTTCTCGGTCGGCTCGTACGCCTCGGCGGTGAGGTAGGGGTCTTCCCCGGAGTAGGGAACGACGTCGTCGCCGGCGTCGTCGTCCTGCGACCACGCCAGTGCCCGGAATGTCGACGACCCCGGATCCGCTGCCGGCGGACCGGGCACTCCGGCCGGCGGTGCGACCCAGGTCGCGGTATCCGCGCTGCGCCCGTAGGCCGCAAAGAGTGCCGCACCGACGCCGGCGTCCAGGGCGGGCTGCGGCGTCGTCACCACCCGGGCGCGCGAGCGCTCCGAAAGGCGTTGCACGATAAGCGGAATGCTCGCCCCGCCGCCGACCAACGCGACCGCGGAGACAGCGGCCCAGCTGATGTTGTTGCGCCCCAACATGTCATCGAGTGCGTCGACGACGCCGGTCAGCGGCCGAGCGATCAACTCCTCCAACTCGGCTCGTGTCACGCGGATGTCGCCGCGGTATCCGGGGAGTTCGACCGACATCCCGGTCACAGTCTCCCGGGACAGCCGCTCCTTGGCAGAGCGGCACTGTTCCCGCAACGATGCCAGCGAACCGACAGCGGCGGTCTGGCCGGGGTCGACGTCGCCTCCGCCGGCGATGCCGTCCAGGACATGGCTCAGCAATGCCTGATCGATCTGGTCCCCGGCGAAATCGGGGAACCTGTCGGTGCCGTCGATCACGGTGAACGCCGACGCCGCGTCGGCCAGCGTGATGCTGGTACCTCCGCCGCCGAAGTCCAACAGCGCCACCACGCCCTGCCTGTTGATGCCCGGGTTGGCGTTCAAGGCGGTCAGGGCTGCCACGGCATCAGGAATCAGCCTCGGCACCATACCGCCGGGCGACAGGATCGAACTGGCTCTCAACGCGGCGTGCAACGCCCCCGTCATCGCCGGAGTCCAGTACGAGGGCACGGCGATGGCCACGTCCGCGGGCGGTTGAGGCGTGGCCAGGCCCGCCATCGACTCGAGCGCTTCGACCAGCAGTTGTTCGGCCGGGTAACTGGCACCGTCGGCGGCCACCAGCGGCACCGAATCACCGATCCGGTCCACGAAACCGGACAGCACCACCCCGTCGCCGCTGTGTGCCGGAGGCGTGCCGACCTCGGGGGCGGCGTGGCCGAAAACAGTCAGCACCGAACGGCGAATCACCGGCTGCTGTCCGACACTCGCTGCGACAAGGTTGGTCGTCCCGATGGACAACCCGAGGGGATCGGTCATGACCCAGGCCACGATAGCGGCCACACCGATTCCGGCCAGTCAGACACTCGGCCTACCCGTGATTGCTGAGGGTGTGCTGCAATGTCGCAATGGGTGACATCGACGACATCAAGCAGGTCAAGTACCGGTATCTCCGCGCGCTCGACACCAAACACTGGGACGAGTTCGCCGAGACTCTCACCGACGATGTGATCGGCCGGTACGGAGAGTCGATCGGCGAGGAGCACCACTTCACCAGCCGCGACGAGCTCGTCGGCTTCATGCGCAACTCGCTGGGGCCCGAGATCCTGACCGAACACCGCGTCAACCACCCCGAGATCACCGTCGACGGCGACGAGGCCAAAGCGACCTGGTACCTGCAGGACCGGGTGATCGCGCCCGACTTCAACTTCATGCTGATCGGTGCCGGCTTCTACCACGACAGGTACCGCCGAACCGAGGATGGCTGGAAGATCTGCGAAACCGGCTACGACCGCACCTACGACGCCTCGATGTCGCTGGAAGCGTTGAACTTCAAGGTCAAAGCCGGCCGCGCACTGAATCTCTGATTCACACCGGCCTGAGCATCTGTGACCGCTACTCGGTGATCGCGATCATCGCGCCCGGCCGCAGCCAGCGCATGATCGTCACCAGCGTGGCATCGTCGATCGCCACGCACCCGGCTGTGGCCCCGCCGTCGGTGCTGTGCACGAAGAACGCACCGCCCTTGCCGGGGACCCGTTCCTTGTTGACGCCCATCACCACTGCATGGGCGTACTGCGGGATCTGCAGGTTCTCGGTGCCCGCGCTCAGCGAGGTGTTGAACGGGCACTCGTCTTTCTTGCACACCTGCATGGTGTTGTAGGTCGGGCTCTCCATGTCGCCGTCCCACCAGTGGTCGGGTCCGACCTGGACGTACTGCAGGCCGCCGCCGGGGTTGGGTTCGGTGCCGAACGCGAAATCCAGCGTGTAGATGCCTTTCGGCGTCATCAATGAACCGTCGAAGTGATTGGGCGACATGCCTTTTGAGCCGATCTTCGCCGGAACCCCGATGCCGCCGGTCACCGGCTGCCAGCCCGCGGCGGTCCGCTCCCAGACATCGAGCTTGGCGTCGGACCCACCTGTGCCGGTGACCGCAAGAACCTGGGTGGCACCTCCGACGGAGCGGGCGAACCACGGCGCCGACTGCGAGAGGGACTGCGGCGCGGTCAGTATGCCCATCACCGCACAGACCATCGCCGCGCACAGCAATATCAGCGATCGGCGCATCGCTCCATCGTGACGGCTCGACGCCCCATCTCCGATAAAGATTCGGCCACGATCAGGTAGCGACGCCGGCATTGACGCCCAGCCGACGGCGTCCCGATTTGTCGGTGGTCGAATGTATGTTCGAAGCATGTCGGGAACGGGTTTGCAGGAGGCGGTGACCGCGTTGCGGGCCGCCTTCGACGCGGTCGCCGCCTGCGACATCGACCTGTTGACCCGCGCAGAGCTGATCGGGCCCCTCGACGATTTGCAGACCCTGACCTGCCAGCTGCCGGCTGTGAGTCAGCGGCTGCTGGCCCGGCTACAGACTGAGACCATTCCGCAGCAGCTGGGCGCCAAGTCCTGGAAGGACGTCCTGACCGTCCGCTGGCGCATATCCGGGGCCGAAGCGAATCGCCGCCTGAACGAGGCCGCGGTGTTGGCGCCGCGACGCACGATCACCGGAGAGCCCCTCCCTGCAGCGCTGCCGGCGACCGCGGCCGCCCAAGCTCTCGGGCTGATCACCAGCGAGCATGTCGCGGTGATCCGCGCTGCGGTCACAAAGTTGCCGGGTTTCGTCGACGCGGCCACCGCCGCCCAGTTCGAAGTCGACCTGGTCCGCGTCGCGGTCGGAGTGGGGCCGAAGGAACTCAAGGAGACCGCCGCGCTGCGGTTGTTCCTGCTCGACCAGGACGGCCCCGAACCCGACGACACCGAACGCGCCCGCACCCGCGGGCTATCGGCAGGGAAACAACAGCGCAACGGCAACATCCCGCTCTCCGGGGAGATGACCCCCGAGGCGTGGGCGACTCTGGAGGCGATCTTCGCCAAATTCGCCGCCCCCGGCATGTGCAACCCCGATGACCCTGAGCCCTGCACGTCGGGCACACCGAGCCAAGCCCAGATCGACAACGACCACCGCAGCCTGGCCCAACGCCAACACGACGCGCTGGTGGTGGTCGGGCGGATCGCGTTGATGAGCGGCCTGGGCGACCTCAACGGACTCCCGGTGTCGATCATCATCCGCACCACCCTCCAAGACCTCGAAAGCAGAGCCGGGGTCGGTGTCACCGGCGGCGGCACCATCATCCCGATCAAAGACGTGGTCCGCCTCGGCGCCCACGCCCACCACAGCCTCGCCGTGTTCGACCGCGCCACCGGATCCGCGCTGGACCTGTTCCGCACCAAACGCATCGCCTCCCCCGCTCAGCGGCTCATGCTCATCGCCCGCGAGAACGGCTGCACCAAACCGTGCTGCACCGTCGGCGCCTACGGCGCCCAGGTTCACCATGTCACCGCCGACTGGTCCCACGGCGGCAACACCAACATCGACGACCTCGGCCTCGCGTGTGGACCCGACAACAGAATGGTCAATACCAACGGCGGCTGGACCACCCGGATGAACGACCGCCACGAAGTCGAATGGATCCCACCACCGGGACTGGACACCGGCCAAGCACGGATCAACTACTACCACCGCCCCGAAGCCCTCCTCCGCCCACCAGAAGAACCCGAACCCGGCGACGCCGAACCGATCGCCTCGGAGCCGATCGACCCTGAACCGATCGTCGCCGAGCGGGTTGCCCCCGAACCCATCACCCCCGAACAAATCGACCCCGAACCGAGCGACCACACCAGCGAACCCGGCGGACCCGCACCACCCGACAACCAAGCAGCCTGACCGCTGGATTCGGCTCGGGCTAAACCACTTTCGCCAACTCTGCCATCCAGGCATGCCATTTCGGCTGTTCGACGGTGGCGATCTCGGCTGCGGTCTCACCGTAGAAGTACATGCTGACCATCAACCGGCTCTGGTCGCCCATGCCGAAACCGCCGATCACCGCGACACCCGGAGCGGGCGCGCTCACGCGCAGCATCATCTCGCGGCTCTGTGCGTCCTGGTGCACTCGCTCCACGACACCGTCCAGTTGCGGCGCCCCGGAGGATGATTGGCAGTGACTTCCGACGTCGAGACCGGACACCCCCAGCGCCGCGGCGAGCGTCGACCAGGCTTCGGTCGCACCGCCAGGGTGCACGGTCATCACACGGGCCGACGCTGCGGGCTGCCCCGCAAAATGGGCGAGGTAGACGCGGAGGACCTCGAAGAATCCTGGCCAGCCCGACTCGAAGCTCTCCAGCTCGTCGTCCCAGTCGTCACGGTCGGTGAACAGGCTGTGCACCATCCGCACCACACAGCGGTCCCCCGACCTGCTCGTCACCACGACCTCGGTCGCCACCGGCGGTGCATCGCCGCTCCAGCCGTGCTCTTCGTACCCGAACCGCACCGGCGGGTCCCATGCGGTCACTACTCCCGGACTGGCCGAGCCGTCTCCGAAGTCGAATTCGATTGCGCCGCCAACTTGTTCGTCGACCAACGTCGGGGTGAACCAGGCGCTCATCCCGGGACCCGTGGCGATGGCATGCCACACCTGCTCAGGAGTTCCCGGCACCAGGAACTCCATCTCGACCCAGCGCCTGCCATCGGCATCCTTGTTCAGTGGCATCGTCACTCTCCCTGTGGCTCAGTGGTTTTCATGGGCATCGGGTAGGCCGCCAGTACCACGCGATGACTACGGCCGCGTGGATTCGTCTCGTCGTGGTAACGCGCCACCAAAGCGGTGACCGCACCGGCCAGTTCGTCGGTGAACGCAGCCCGATCAGCAGCCGAACCGAAGGTGACCGCCGTGTCGATCGACAGCGTCGCCAAGCGCTTGTGCTTGGTCCTTGCAGTCCGCCACAGATCGCCGACCTCCCGGACCGTGCGGGCGGCCACCGCGATCAGATAGCTCGCCGACAAGCGGTCCGCTGCCCTGTCGGGGTCGACGGCCACCGGCCCCAGCGCCGCGGGCGACACGACGTACGACGATGCGGTGGCCACCAGCAGACGCTCGGTCAGTCCGCCCCAGCGCCGTTCGCCGGCCACCTCGACGAGATGGTGCTCTTCCAGCGCGCGCAGGTGGTAGTTGACCTTCTGCCTGGTGATGCCGACCCGCGACGCGAGCGAGGCCGCCGATGCGGGCTCAGCCAGCTCGGCCAGCAGCCTGCCGCGGATCGGGTCGAGCGCGCTGACCGCCGCGGCCCTGTCGGCAATGACCTCGACATCAAGCACGGAACCCATCGTGACCCTTGACAATAAATTTTGTCAAGGGACGCTTACCGCTAAGTTGGCGACATGGACCTGCTCCCTGTTCTTCGTCGTCACCGCGGAATCCGTCAGATCGGCGAGGGCCTGGGCACGCTGGACCGTGAAGTGTTCGAGGCAGTCGCGGAATCGCCCAGCCCGCTCATCGACGCCGTCATGCCGCGTCTGACCAAAGCCGCCGACCACTCCAAGCTGTGGTTCGGCATCGGCGCCGCGCTGTTGGCGTTCGGCTCGCCGTCGGCGAAGCGCGGGGCGGCGCGCGGGCTCGCCACCCTCGCGTTGACGAGCCTGGTCACCAACCAGGGGGCGAAGCGGATTTGGCGGCGGGACCGCCCGAGTCGTCTGCTCGTACCGCTGGCGCGCCAGACCCGGCGGTTCCCGACGTCGAACTCGCTGCCGTCGGGACACTCCGCCAGCGCCGCGGCCTTCGCCGTCGGGGTCGGGCTGGAGAATCCACCGGTCGGGCTGGGCCTGGCACTGCTCGCGGGTCTGGTCGGGATGTCCCGGGTGGCGACCGGCGCGCACTACCCGGGTGATGTGCTGGCCGGCTTCGGCATCGGAGCGGGCCTTGCCGTTCTGGGCGCCAAGGTGGTCCCACCCATAGTGGAAGCACGGTTGCCCGCCTCCGCCGCACCGCTGCGAGTGGACACCCCGCAGCGTCCGGAAGGTGAGGGCGTCACGCTCGTCGTGAACCCCGCGTCGGGTAGCGGCACCGGAGCCCGGGTGCTCGACGAGGTCCGCGAAGCCCTCCCGAAGGTCAAGATCATCGAGTTGGCCGAGGAAGACGACGTCGTGGAGGTGCTGCGGACGGCGGCGCAGGACGCCGAGGCGCTGGCCATCGGTGGCGGCGACGGAACTGTCGCGGCGGCCGCGGCGGTCGCCGTGGAGAAGGGGCTCTCGCTGGCGGTCTTCCCGGCGGGCACCTTCAACCACTTCGCCAAGGACATCGGGTGTGACACCACCGCCAAGACCGTGGAGGCGATCAAGACCGGCTACGTGTCGTGTGTCGACATGGTGTGTCTGAACGAACGTCAGCTGGTGGTCAACACCGCCAGCATCGGCGCCTACCCACAGTTCGTGCAGACCCGCGAGAAGTTCGAGCACAAGGTCGGCAAACCGCTGGCGGGGATCTACGCGATGTTCCACACGTTGCGGCGCGAACAACCGGTCCGCATCAGCTTCGACAACCAGACCATTCAGACGTCGCTGTTCTTCCTCGGCAACTCGGTCTACCTGCCGTCGGGTTTTGCACCGTCACGGCGGACCCGGATGGACGACGGGCTCATCGACATCCGGATGCTGGAGACAGGTCGGCGACTGAGCAGATTGCGGATCGTGACGTCGCTCGCGTTGGGCCGGCTGGAACGAAGCCCGCTCTATCACGAGCTGCGCGTGCCGGAGTTCGCGTTCGAGGCGGTGGACGGCCCGACAGTGCTGGCGCTCGACGGTGAGGTCGGCACCGAGCTGAGCAAGGCCAGCTTCAGCGTGCGGTATCGAGCTCTGCCGGTGTTTCGTCCGGCTGTGTGATGGGCTGAAGCGGCGAGACGAGCAACAGGCACAGAACGAAGTAGGCGTAACCCAGGCCCCATCCGGCGATCACGTCCGACGGGTGGTGGACGTTGAGGACCACCCGGCCGCCGCCGACCGCGAGGATCACCACAACACCGAGAGCGACCAACCACCCGCGCCGAGAGGCCCGGACCAGGGGAAGCGCGACGGTGACCAGCGCCAATACGGCGACGATCCCCCCGAGTGCGTGACCGGACGGGAACGATGTCGAGTGAGCCGTCACCAGCGCGGTATCAGGCCGCGGCCGGTCCACCAGGTTCTTGGCGATCTGGGTCACCAGGCCCGCCAGCTCCACGCTGATCACCAGGAACAACCCGACACGGACATTGCGCCGGACAAAGGCTACGACGATCACGACGACCGTCACCACCCGGAACACGGTCGGACCCAGCACCGTGCAGAACACATCCCATGCCGTCACCCACCCCGGATTCGACTCTCCGATCCGGTACATGGGCTCCAACGCCCACGCGTCGGCGCGCGCCAGCCATTCCCAGTTCTGGACGTAACCCAGCAACATCAGCACGTAGACGCCCACCCCGACCAGGGCAGAGCTGATCAACCAGACTCGGTGCGTTCTCACCTGACAATCTGTACCACCCCGTTAGCTGAGCAAAGCCACGGAAGACCACGAGGCCACCGCCGACTCCCGGAATTCATCCACAGCCGTCCCCGGGGTGCCAGGCGGCTGGGCTACCGTTTCCGCATGGCCGTATTACTTCGGAAGCTCTTCCGTATCGGCAAGCTCCCCAGCGCGTTGCGTGCTGAGGTCGACGCCGAGGGGCTGCTGTTCATCGCCGAGTACGTGCCCGTCACCCGCCGCTTCCACGGCGTGGTGCCCGGGCTGCGTTCCTCCGGCAGCATCGCCAGTTACGTCGGTGCACTGGTCCTCACCAACGAGCGGGTGCTGGGCACGCTGTCCTCGGTGCCCAAGCTGGCGGGTCGCATGATCGACCTGCGTTGGGACGCTGAGCAATCCGGTCCGGTGAGGGCCGAACTGTCCGCCACGGGACTGACCCTCGACGTCGACGTCGCCGCCGTTGATCCGCGGTGCTCCGGCGAACTGTCGTTGCACTATAAGGACAACATTCCCGAGGATGTGCTCAGCCGACTGCCACGCACGTCGCTGGCGTTCGAGGCGCCACCGGAGTTCATCTTCCGCGCGGTCGGCGTGCCGTATCACCCGTAGTAGGCAGAAGCGCCTTCTGAGGACGGGTCCAGCGTCAGGTCACCTGCGCCACCACGAAGATCCGGCGGAACGGGAAGAACGTCTTTCCATCGCGACGCATCGGATAGGCCCTGTCCAGAGCGGGAATGAGTTCCGTCCGGAACTGCTGCCACTGCGCGTCGTCGAGAGCGCTGCGGACCGGACGCAACGCGGTACCGGTGATCCATTCCAGCACCGGATTCTCACCGGCCAGTTCGTGCACGTAGGTGGTCTCCCACGCGTCCACCGAGCACCCCGCGTCGGTCAACAACCCGGCGTAGCCGTCGGCGGTCTTCACCACATCGGAATCGCGGAATGGAAAGTCCCCCAACAGCTCCGACCACTGCGGTCGGCGAGCGAGGTCACGGACCGCCTGGTGTGAGGGCGCGTCGAAGTTCCCCGGCACCTGGAACGCGATCCACGACCCGGCGGCCAGCCGGCCGGCCCACCGCACCACCAGTTCCGGATGGCCGGGGACCCACTGCAGCGTCGCATTGCTGACCACCACGTCGGTGTCCGGCGCGGGCGTCCAGTCCTGCACGTCTCCCACCTGTGCAGCGACCCCGCGCGCCCGCGCCGCATCGACCATTTCCGGGGAGGAGTCCCACGCCTCGATCGTCGCGCCGGGCCAACGCCCGCCCAGCGTCTCGGTGAGGTTGCCGGGGCCGCATCCTAGGTCGACGACCCTTCGGGGTTCAGTTGCTGCGACCCGGGACAGCAGGTCGAAGAACGGCCTGCCCCGGTGGTCGGCGAAGGCCAGGTAGACGTCCGGATTCCACATGCCGCCAGTGTGGCACCACGCCCCGACGCCCGCGTTAGCATTCCAGACGTGGAGTCCAACGGCGCACCCCAGCTCACACCTGACGACGACGAGGAACTGCCCATCCCGGTTCCGGACGTCCCCGGCGCCGACGCGACGGTGCGCGGGTTGCCGCGGCGCACGGACCTCACGCGCCGCGAGCGGCTGATCGTGGACACCTCGGCCATCGCCGATCTGGCGTTGCGCACGTCCATCGCATCTCTGATCGGCGCCACGATGGTGCCGGCGGTGGCCGGCGCACTGGGCCGGTCACAGTCGCGGGCCGAGGAGGAGCACCTGCGGTTCTACGCCGAGCTCGCGGCGGCGCAGGATCCGAATCTGTCGTTCCCCGCTCCGGAGTCGTTGCCGCGGGTCGCGTCTCGGCCCGCGAACCCGGTGGCCGAATGGATCGCCCACGGCAATGTCCGAAACATCCGATTCAACAGCACCTTTGAAGCTGTCAATCCCGCGCTGCGGGACCAGTGCGGAGCCTATGAGCGCAACAACGTCGTCCATGCCCAGCATTGGCGCCATGACGACGGGCCGCGGCCGACGTTGTGCGTGATCCACGGCTTCATGGGGTCGGCCTACCTGTTCAACGGGTTGTTCTTCTCACTGCCCTGGTTCTACCGGTCCGGATACGACGTGATGCTCTACACGCTTCCGTTCCACGGGCGGCGGGCCGAGAAGTACTCCCCCTACAGCGGATACGGCTACTTCGCCCACGGTTTCGCGGGCTTCGCCGAGGCGATGGCGCAAGCGGTGCACGATTTCCGTTCGGTGCTCGACTACCTGGAGTACACCGGGGTGGATCGCATAGCGCTGACCGGAATGTCGTTGGGCGGCTATACGTCCGCGTTGATCGCCAGCGTCGACGACAGGATCCAGGGGGTCATCCCCAACGTTCCAGTCGTCACCCCGGACAAGACGGTGGACGAATGGTTCCCGGCGAACAAGATCGTCGCGCTGCGGGAGCGGATCGCCGGCACGGACCGGCAGTTGTCGGACGCCGCGACAATGTACTCCTCACCCCTGAACTACCGGCCGCTGCCCGCCAAGGACCGCCGGTTGATCATCGCCGGACTTGGCGACCGGCTCGCGCCACCGGAGCAGGCAGAGATCCTCTGGAACCATTGGGACCGTTGCGCATTCCACTGGTTCCCGGGCAACCACGTGCTGCACGTCAGCCAACCGGACTACCTGCGCCGGATGACCCGGTTCCTGAGCGGGTTCATGTTCGACTGAGCGCGGCCCCGGTGGGCCACCGCAGTTGCGAAAGCAGATCGGCGGGCACCGGGACGGGCGTGGCCGACAGCCGTCGGTCCGAATCGGTCGCCAGGGCCGCGAGCGCGGGCCGGTGCTCTCCCCGCTCGGGGGTCAGCCCCGTCAGCGGGGCTCGAGACCCCGGCCGCTCGGCTGTTCGGATGGCGCAGGCGGCCGCGACCTCCGGATGCGCTCTGCTGCCGGTGAATTCGAGCGCCGTCCAGGTCTCGTCGTTATCCGACGTCGACAGCGCGGCAAGCGTGTCGGCAAGCTGCTCGTCGACACGGATCCGGTAAGCGGCCAGGTACCCCCGGCCGTCACTGATGCCGCGCCAGGTTTCCTTGGCCTGCTCGGGCACCGGTGTGGCGGCCGCGTCGTCGGTGCTGACGTCCCAGCCGGTCTCCCGCAGGTGGTCGGCCAACCGCCTGGCAGCCACATCGACGGTGTCCTGCAGCGGCATTCGTGACGACCGCGCGGCCAGTGCCGAGAGATTGTCCGCGGCTCCCAGGGTCAGACCGACCCAGGTCGTCCGTGCCCCGCCGACATCACGGCTGGTGACCCGGACCTTGTCGAAGTCGATGCCGTAGCGGTCGATGTAGCCCGCGATCAGCCCCAGCGGGAGGTCCGTCTGATCGCGGGGTTCGACACGCAACACCGCGGTGGCGAACTCCGAGGACTGGTGGCTGCCGCCGACGTGATTTCGACGGCGCAACATCGCGATTCGTCGGGCCACCATCGTCGTCACGAAAAGTCCACGCCACCAGGCGAACGCGACGACCACCACCGCGACGGCGACACCGAGCAGCCATCGGTCTGCAGTCGACTGCCACGGGTAGGCCAAGGCAGCGGGGATGACGAACAACAGCGCCAGGGTGAGGCGGATGATCATGAGGACGTGTCCTTCCGTTGTGCGCGCGCCACCAACACGGCGAGCACCAGAGCCGCCAGCAGTCCGACGCCGGTGAAGGCAACGGTCCGGGGCAGTGGGTTCTCCGGCGCGGGGGCCGGGGGTGCCGCGGTCTGGCGGACGGCGGCCGGGTCGACGTCGACCTCGGCGGGTACCTGCCAGGTCAGGGCGGCCACAGCATCCACCGTTCCGGCGCCCACCAGATTCGACGGCGCCCTTGCTGCGGTGTGTGCTGTCCCGGTGATCCGACCCACCACCTGCTGCGCCTTCAGATCGGGAAACCTGCTGCGCACCAAAGCCGCAACACCCGACACGTAGGCCGCCGCATAGCCGGTGCCGCCGATAGGCGACATCTCGCGGTCGCTGTTGGGCATCCCGTTGGCCAGGCCACCGTCGGCGTCGTTGCTCACCGACGTGATGTTCTCCCCGGGGGCCGCGATGCCCAGCCACGGACCCGCCATCGTGGACCGCGCCGGCCGACCCTCGGGTGTCAGTGCGCCGACCGACAGCACATAGGGCTGCCACCATGACGGGATCGACACCGAGGTCGCGCTCGACCAGTTTCGGGGATCCGACGGTCGGGCCGGATCGGTGAGCGGGTTCGATTCACAGGCCGCGCCGGCGGTTGCGCCGCCTTCTGTGTCACCGGCCGCGGCGACGATCACCACGTCCTTCTCGACTGCGGCGTATCTCAGGGCCGCACCCAACTCGCTCTGATCGATGTCCATGTTCGCCGGAATGCACGTCACCGCAGAGATGTTGATGACCCGCGCTCCGAGGTCCGCCGCCCGCACCACTGCGCGGGCCAGCGTCGCGACGTCGATGGTGGCCTGCGTGACGGCGGGATCCTCACCGGCGCTGCTCGGCGCGAACCGGGGCGAGGTCTGCCGGATCGACACGATGCGCGCAGCCGGCGCCACGCCCGAGAAGCCGTCCGCGCCGGGTTGGCCCGCGATCAGGCCCGCGACGAGCGTCCCGCGCCCGTCGCAGTCGGTGAGGCCGTCGGTGTCCGCGACGAAGTCGCCACCGGGGTCGACGTTCGGCAGCCGCGGCCCGGGCTTGACCCCGGTGTCGATGACGGCGACCAGCTGACCCTCACCTCGGCTGTGCCGCCAGGCGTCGGACAGATTGAGCGACAGCTGATTCGGATTGACCATCCCCGGGTCGGTGCCGGCGATCACGCCACTGGCGACACACTCGCTGCGCTGCGCCATGGGTTGCACCGGACCTGCGCTGCCGGTCGGTGGGCTCGCCGCCGGATCGACTTCCGGCGGGGTGATCGCCGCGGCAGACGGGCCGCCGACCGCGAGCACGGCCAGCGTCACCGCCGCGAAGGCGCCTGCTCTTCGGATCACCGATTCAGCACCAACGTGAACAGTCCGACCAGATAGGCCATCACCGGGATCAGCGACGCGTCGAAGGCCGTGGCGACGAAGCCGAGCAGTCGCCGCATCGGCAGCGAGTAGGTCTCCGGTTGGCCGATCCGCGGGTTCAGCGCGACCACCGCCCACACCGCGACCAGCCCTGCGAGCACCACCAGCGTCCACCACGCGGCACCGTAGCCACCGTTGGCCGCAAACAGCGCCAGCAACACGGTGGTGACCAGGTACGAGTGCCCGAGCAGCCAGGCCTTGCACGGTGCGGAGTCCCACACCCGCGCGCGCAGTGCCGCGCCGAGTGCTGCGGCGACCACCACGTACCACGCCCAGGGGGAGACGCCCCCGTCGCCGCTGACGGCGGGCCAGAGGACCGCAACCGAACCGATGACCGACAGCAGCACCCCCGCGGCGATGAAGCCGGTCTGGTAGGAGTCGCCCGCGCGGATCCGGCGCGGCAGATCTTCGAGGACCCGCAGTGTGGGCGCCGACGGCGTCGGATCGCCGGGGGCCGGGATGACGGGCACCGGGAGGCGCGCGCACATCGCGGACAGTTGGGCGGCCTGCACCGTGATCAGCAGGGCCACCAGGATCAGCCCGCAGCCCACGCTGACCGGGGTGAGTGTCCACAACGATGCCGCTCCGGCCGCGAGCAGCACACCAAGGCCGGTGGTGGCCGCCGCGGTGAACAGCGCGATGGCACGTTCACCGATCGTGATGCTGATGATGGCCCAGGCAGCCGCCCCTGCGGCGGCGAGCACAACCTGGGACGGACCGAAGCCGCCGGGAACTGCCAGCGCGAACGCCGCAGCCACCGGTGGCAGTGCAGCGGCCGCAAGCGCGGTCGCCAGTTGTGGGGAGCGGGTTCGGCTCAGGAGCGCGCCGAGCACCGTGACCACCGCCACGGCGCTGACGGCGAACAGCCCACCCAGCGAACCGGCGACGACGCGGTGCGCGACGGCCAGCGCGGTCGCGATCAGGATGAACCCGATGACGGCCGCGGCGGCGGCCCGCCTGATGTGGGCAGCGCCCCAGGGACGTTCGCGGGCGGTGGAGAAGATCATCGCGGCGTCGGCGATGTCCTCGACGATGCGCGGCGCCGCCGGACCCGACGGAACCGGCTGCAGTGCAAGCAGATCGCCGTCGACGACGCCCACCGTGTTGAGTGAGGCATCGAGGCTGAACGGTGCCCCTCCGATCGGTGCCAGGCTCAGCGGTTCCGCAGCGTCCCGTGTCTCGTCGGTGGGCGACACGATGCGCCGCACCGCGGGGATGATCTCCCGGAGCGGTAGTTCGGCCGGTAGGGCGACCTCGGTGAGCCGGCCCCTTCCGTCGGTGTCACCGTCGTCGCCCAGCGTGGCGGAGAGCACGGCGATGCGCACGATCGGCATCACCGCATTGTTGGGTGAGATCACAGCGGGCTCTGACATTGTTCTTCTCTCTGGTGCGGGTGTTCGTCGAAGTCTCTGGTGACGGTGTGGTCGGGAAACCACTGCCCGTCGGGTAGTGCGGCGGTCAGCCGTTCGACCGCTGCGGCGATGGCCAGCGGCGCGCCGGGGGCGAAGGTCGAGATCCACTCACCGTCAAAGGCTTTGGACGGGCTGACCAGGACACGGCCGACCGAGGTGTCCACGATGCTGACGCCCACGTCGGTGCCGACCCGGTGTCCGTCGCGATGCTCGCCCGCCACGATCTCCACGTAACTGCGTCTCTCCTCGAACGCGGCCACCACCACAGGGCGCGCGGACGATGGAATTCCCAAGTAGTCCAGCATGTCTCGTACCGAGGCGCCCGCGCGGATCTGCTCGTCGGCCTTGGCGCCGGCACGAGCGGGCAGTGCGAACTCCTCGAAACGCGCGGGTGACCGTCCGGACAGGCCGGCCACCAGCACCGGCACCAGCGCCTGCGGGTGATCGATGTCCATCTGCGTGAACGTCACCACCTCGGCGCTGCGCAGGGCGACGACGGTGCCCGCGGCGTCACGGGCGACGATGCCGCGCAGCATGGCGCCACCGCCGGCGACGAACCTGAGTTCGAGCCACTGGCGAGGGCGGCACACCCGGCGAATCCACTGCGCCACCGAGGGTTCGACCGTCCGGTCAGCGGTCAAGACCCCCAACCGCGTCAGCTGCCGGACCTGATCGTCCTCGAACTGCCGCCGCTGGGCCAGGTCGCTGTAGGGCGGCGTGACGGCCAGTACCCACGGGAAGCTCCCGGCCCCCAGGATGTCGGCGAGAAACCAGGCTGCCTCGGCAGTCAGCTCAACGGCATTAGCGCGCACTGGACCTGATCAGCCCCACTTGGCGCCCTCGGCCTGATCACGTGCGGCCATCGAGGTGGTGTTCATCTCGTGCGTGTTCGCCATGGCGCGGTACGCGCGGACCAACTCTTCCAAGCTGGTGTTCCACTGCGCCTGCCAGGCCTGGTAGGTCGTGCCGGTGTCACCCTGCCAGGCACCCTGCAGCGCGGCCTGCTCGCTGGCGATGTCGGCGCCGACGGCGTGCAGCGCCCCAGCGTAGGTGTTCATCTCGCCTGCGTGGGCGATCATCGCCGGGTAGTTGTACATGATCTGCGACATGTGTGGGCCTCTCCTGTCGTCCGGGGTGGATCAGATGCCGGTGTAGTTGCTTGCGGCGGCGGCGTCTTCGGCGACGTACGACCCGGCGGCGTCACCGATGTTGGCCTGCGCGATGTCGAGCAGCGCGTTGACCTTCGCCGAGACCTCGACGAACCGGGCGTGCGCCGCCTGGAACGCCGCTGAGGACTCGCCCATGTGGAAGGCCTGCGACGACTGCGCGGCCTGTTCGGCCTGGGCGATGGTGCTGCGCATCAGAGCGGCCTTCGCTCCGAAGTTGGCCTCCGAGGCGACGAGCTGTGGAATGTGAGCATCCAAGAGGCTCATGGGTTTTCCTTTCGGTGGTGGTGATCTTCTGGGTCGGTCTTGTCGTCGGCGGTCGGATCCCAGGTCCCCGGCAGCATGGGGCTCTTGGGTCCGCCGCCGAAGGAATCCCCGGCCAGGGTGGTCAGCCCGGTTGCCTCGGCGGTGCCGGTGGATTCGGTTCCGGCGAAGCCCATCGGTCCGGCACCGCGCGTCGAAGCGGTGACCCGCGGTGCGGATGCCGGCGGTGCGTCCTGGTCCGGGCCGTCCTCGTAGTCCATGAAGGCGTCGGCGTAGCCGCGGCCCTTGATGTCCTCCTGCTGGCGGCGCCGGCGCTTGCGCCGTTCCGCTGCCGAGGCCGCCACCCCGGCGGCCGCCGCGGGGATCGTGGCTGCGGGGGCTTTGGCGCCGGTGGTGTCGCGGACGGTCGGGGTGAAACCCTCTCCCGGGTCCTGACCGGCCACGGCGTAGGGCACCAGGGGGGCGGCGGGTGCGGCGGGTGCGGCGGCCGCCGAACCCGACCCGGCGGTCACCGAGTTCACCGGGGTCCCCGCCGGTGCGGTCGGAGCCGCGGGGACACCTGCAGCCGGCAGCGGCTGGGGATCGGAGCGGTTCGCGGGCGTGGAGGACGCCGGCGCCTGCTCCTCGGCGGGGGTGTCGGCGGGAGGGGCTTGGAGCTGGTCCAGCAGATACTGGCCCACCCCGCCGATGATGCCCAGCGTGATCGCCAGCGCCGGGAGCAACAGCAGCGACGGATAGAGGATCGAGGCGCCGATCCACGACACCGCCTGGTAGGCGACGGCCAGCAGGAAGGGGCCGTAGGTGATCAGCGCCTGCGCCGGGTTGGTCAGGAAGTCGGTGATCAGGGCGATCGTGTTGCCGATCGGGTCCTGCAGGAAGTCGATGATGGGCTCGAACAGGAACCGCAGGATATCGCCGTAGAAGTTGATGAAGTCGTTGACGATGTCGCCGATGTTCAACGCTGCGCCCGACTCCACGGCCTGCACCTGCGCCGCGGAGCTCATCAGATCCGCTGCGGCTCTTCCTGCTTCGCCGACGCCGGGGATCAACACGAACGGAGCGGGAGTCGACGCCGGGGTCGCGGCCACCGCCGCACCGGACACCGCCTCGTAGGCGCTCATCGTGGTGGCCGCCTGGATCCACATGCGGACGTAGTCGGCCTCGTTCAGCACGATCGGGATGGTGTTGATGCCGAGGAAGTTCGTCGAGACCAGCACCGCGTGTGTGGTGTGGTTCAGTGCCAGTTCCGGCAGCGTCGGCATCGTCGCCAACGCGGTCGTGTACGCGGCGGCCGCTGTCTGGTGCTGCACCGCCGCGGCGGCGCTGTTCGCGCTCTGCTGCGCCAGCCACCCGAGGTAGGGCGTGTGCGCAGCGACGTACTGCTCGGAGCTGACGCCCTCCCAGGAGCCCGCCTGCACGGCCCCGAGAATGCTCGTGAGTTCCGCTGCCGCAGTGGCGTACTCGGTGCTCAGCGACTGCCAGGCCCCCGCCGCGGCGAGCAGCGACCCCGGGCCCGGGCCGCTGCTCAGCAGCGCCGAGTGCACCTCAGGCGGCAGTGCCATCCACACTGGCGCGGTTACCGGGGCGGTCATGTCAGCCGCGCGCGATCATGTAGGCCGACGCCGCCATCGCGTCTCCGCTGGCGTAGCTGGCCGCGGATTCGCCGACACCGACCCCGGAGCGGCCGAGTTCCTCGACACCCTGGGCAGCCACCGACTGGTGCTGTGCACCATGGGCGCTGAAACCGGCGGCGGACTGCAGCGACACCGGGTCGGCCGCCGCCGGGATGACCGCACTCACCAAAGGTGCTGCGGCGGAATGGACGGCGGCCATGCGTGCGGTGAGCGCCTCCACCGCGGCGCTGGCCGCGGTCAAGCCCTCCGGAACTACTCGCAGCGTCATCAGCTGTACTCCTCTCCACTGTGTCGTCCGGGTCCTCGCTGGGCGGTCACCGATTCGGTGGCCAGCGGATTGACGAGTTGCACGAACGTCGGTGTGTCGCTGTCGTCGAGCAGCATCGCGCGCCCCGCCGGCAGCCGGCTGAACCGGTGGCCCCGAATCTTGCCGCTGTCCTGGGGATTTCCCGACAGCATGACCGTCGTCGCCTGCAGATCGTTGAGGCGGCGCAACAGAGGCGCGGTCATCACCGCGTGCGCGGAGCCCGCGGCCCGGGCCGTGACGATGACACGTAGTCCCAGATCGGAGGCCTGTGAGAGCAGGCCGATCAACGGGGTCCACGGCCGCTGTCCGACGTACGGACCGGCGGTCGCCGGGCCGTCCGGAATCTGATCCACGTCGTCGACGATCAGATAGTGGATGTGGTTGTCCTGTCCGTTCTTGTAGGACCAGCCACTGAGCTCCTGCGGACTCATCCCCACCGGCGGTCGGCGCTTCTCGATGAGCGCCGAGAGCCCCAGCATGGCCGGGGTGATCCGGTCGATGTTCGGCGTGTACTCGTTGTCGGGGAAGATCGGCTCGTCGACCAGCTGCAACCGACGGTCGATCACCGTGAACGCCACCTGGTCGGGTCGCGAGTTCATCCTGATCGTGCGGATCAGGTGACGCAGCAGCGTGGTCTTGCCCGTCTTCGAATCGCCGAACACCATCAGCAGCGGGTTCTCGGTGAAGTCGACGCTGACCGATGCGAGGTCTTCTTCGCGCTGTCCGATGACCACCCGCTCGGGTGCGGGATAGAGCGACCGGAAGGTGTCCGGTGCCAGGTTGGTCGGGAGCAGCCGCACCGGCGGTGCACTCTGGCCGGAGTGACGGGCATTGAGCGCCGGGATGGATTCGGTTGTGGGACGGGCGAACAGGAAGTGCTCGGCGGCCATCGTGAGACCGCGGCCGGGCTGGTCGACGGGCACCGAGTCGGCGGGCCGGCGAAGCGCACCCGCCACCCTGACGTTGCTGTCGTGCGAGTCGTGCAACCGCAGCTCCAGCCGCAACCCCAGGCCGTCGCGCATCGCCAGCGGCACCTCGAGCCAGTTCGGGGTGGTGATCACCACGTGGATCCCGTACGAAAGCCCCGCGTTCACCAGCTCGGTCACCTTGGCCAGCAACGGGTTCCGGGTGTTGAAGGTGTCGGTGTTGTCCCGGCTGAACGCATAGAGGTTGTCGATGAGCAGGAACACCTCACCGAAGCCGTCCCGGTACTCCCCGTTGCCCGCTGCCGCACCGAGCTTCTGGCGTGCCCGCAGCAGCTGCTCGAGCTCACCGAAGGTGCGGCGGATCCGTTCGGACTCCAGCGGTGAGGCCACGCTGCCGACGTGGGCGAGCCCCTCGAGGGTGCGCAACTGCCCGCCGCCGTAGTCGAGACAGTAGAAGCTGACCTCTCCGGGCGCGTGCAGCGCTGCTGCCGACAACACGAAGGTCTGCAGTGCGGTCGACTTGCCCGACTTCGGTCCGCCGTGGATGACCATGTTGGCCGCGGCCGAGGTGGCATCGAACACCAGCGGGTCACGCCGCATGTCGAAGGGACGGTCGATCTCGCCGAGAGGCCAGCGCCACTGCCCGGCAGCGATTCCCGTGCGTTCGAGGACGTCCTCCAACGGGATCGGCTGATCCAGCGGCGGCAGCCACAGCTGTGGTGCGTGCGGTCCGTAATGAGCCAGCTGCTCACCGACCGTCGCGATCAGCTTGCGCGGTGGCAACACCTCGACGTCGGCGCCGTCGTCGACGATGACGGTATCGGGCTCGGGATCCACCCACCCCGCGCCGAACAACTGCGGCTGCGGGATCGCATGCACGACGATCGACCTGTCGATCCGCGGCGGCTCGTAGATGCCGTCGACGTAGGTGCTGCGGAACTTGATCGGAAGCGCCCCCGGGGCCGGCACCAGGAAGCCGACACCTTTGTGCTCGCGCCCGGATTCGATGTGGTACGCGTCCTCCACCCCGATGATCTGACGCGAGACGCTCGGGCTGGCCACCTTCAGTCCGATCCGGTACGAGGTGTTCTTGTCGATGTCCTTGATGCGCCCGACGTCGAGGGTCTGGGATGCGAACAGGATGTGGATCCGGAACGAACGTCCCTTGCGCGCCACGTAGTCGAACAGGTCCGCGTATTCGGGATGGTCCGCGAGCATCAGCGTGAACTCGTCGGCGACGACGAACAGGGTCGGCATCGGAGGCAGGTCATGGCCCTCGGCTTCTGCCTTTCCGCGAGCGGCCTCGTACTCGGTGACCGAGTTGAATGCGCTGCCCTGCACCCGGCGGCCGGACTCTTTGAGCAGCTTCTCCCGACGTGCCACCTCGCCGCGCAGGGTGTCGGCGAAACGATCTGCCAGTGACCGCTTCTCGGCCATGTTGGAGATGACGGCGACGACCTGCGGGAAGTTGCGGAAGATGTCGGCGCCGGCCTCGCCCTTGAAGTCGGCGTAGATCACGATCAGCCGCTCCGCCGAATGAGTCGTCAACAGCGCCAGCAGGATCGACATCAGGGTCTGCGACTTCCCGGAGCCGGTCATACCGATCATCAGCCCGTGCGGACCCATGCCCCCCTCGGCCTCGTCCTTCAGGTCGAAGTACAGCGGTTCGCCCGTGGCGGTCACGCCGATGGGGACTCGGAGCTCATCGTCGCGATTGCGGGGCGCCCACAGCGCGGCGACGTCGAGCGCCGAGGCGTCGGGAATGCCGAGCATCGTGGTGAAGGAGGCGCCTCCGGTGGTGGCCGATCTGCCGTGGCTGGGATTGGAGTCCCACCGCGACAGCCGCCGCGCGATATGGCGGGCCTCGGCGGATCCCAGGCTGTCGGCGGTCCCGACGAACGTGCTCCAGGAGCCGTTCTGCCAACGCAGGATCTCGCCGTCGGCGATCTTCAGGATCGGCCGTTCGGGATCCGAATACTGTTCGCGATGCGGCTCATTCGAGGACCGGTGGATCACCGTCACCCCGGCGAGGCCACGGCCGACCAACTCGTCGGGGTCGGCGTCGGGGTCGTCGAGGACGACGAGCAGATGCTTCACGCCGGCGGCACCGCCGACAGTGAACGGCTCACGATCGGCCAGGGCAGGGTCGAGCAGCCTGCCCAAGGCGGTGGCCTCGGTGGCGAGATAGCGAGCCGGACCGACACCGTCGACCTGACCTGGTACGTCCACGTGCGGCAGCCATTTGAGCCATGACCAGTCGTCGCGCTCGAGATCAGCTCCGGCGAAACCGATTCCGAGAACGGACGGGTCATGCCACGTCATCGCCTGAGCGATCCATGCACGCAGCGCTCCTCCGACCTCGAGGTCGTCGCCGATCACGGTGATCCGGGAGATCTTCGTCAGATCGATGCCGGCCGGGGCGTCGTGCACGATGCGCTGGGTGTCGAGCAGTCCGCGCAGCGTGGTGTGTGACACGGGTTCGAGGTCGATCTCGTCGGCAGTGTCCTTGACCCGCAGGGCGGCGTCGAGGGCCTGGTCGTGAAGGCCCGCACGCAACACCAGGAAGTCGGAGTCCCGCGGGTCGCGCTCCCACTGCCTGCGGGTGCCCGGAATACTCGCCAGCACAGCGGGTTCCGGATGTGACCACAGCAGTGCGGCACGCTGCTCGTCGGCGTGGGCGCGCACGTTGTCCCGGACCACCGACAGGTAGCGGAGGTAGTCGGCGCGCTCGGCGTCGACCTCCTCGGTGCGCATCTTGTTGTCGGAGCCCCGATACATCGCGGTCGCCGCCAGCAACAGCACGAACGGGAAGAACAACGTCGTCGGCGAGATCAGTCGCATGCCGGTCGCGACGAGCGCGACGATCATTCCGACGATCAGGATGACGATCAGATAGGGCAGTGCCCTTCGCAGGATCGAGGGCGGCACCACCCTCGGTAGCTCGGGCGGCGGTTCGATCGTGATGGTGCCCTTGCGGGTCACCGGCGGCGGCACCCGCTTGCGATGCTCGAATATCAGCCTGCTCACGGGATCTCCAACCGGGCCGGCGCCGGATTGGGCGCAAGCGAGTCATGGGCCAGCAGCGCGTCCGCGCGTGACAGCGTGGGGCCGGCGGCGAATTGCGAGAGCATCGACCAGGGAACGGGCAGCGGCGGGACGTTCAGACCCAGCGCGGCGACGGTGTCCGTGCCTGCTGCGTCTGACGGGTCCCCGGTGTCGATTCCGTAGCGCACCCCGGTGTCGCTCACCCAGAACAGCGCGCCGCCACTCTCGACGAAGTATCCGGTGCCCGGGGGCAGCGCGACCCGGTCGGCAGGGCCGCCCGGCGTGCCGGAACTCACCAGGTCCACGGTGCGCAGACCCTCGGGAACCGGCAGCGCCGAACCCGACAGCACTGTCATCGAAGCTTCCTGAGCACCTTCGGGTTTCGCCCACGCCGCACACGTCACCGGATCGGCGACGGTGTCGACCAGGGTGAGTGGCTCCGAGGGGTACGCAGTGGTGTCGATGCCCTGGGCCGACGGGACCCGCGCCACCTCGTCCGCACCGAGACGGGGCGGTTGGTCCAGCCCGTAGGAGTTGGTGTTGCGCAGAATCGACGCCAGCACACCGGAGATGGGTTGCAGACCGTCGGGCAGCACGACGTAGTGGCGCAGCGTGTTGTCGGCCTCATACGCGACGACGACGGCTCCGACGGGCGCCGCGACGGGCAGTTCCACTGCGGCCGGAGCACCGGCGCCGGGGATCACCGGCGACGTCAGCGGCGGGGCCTCCGGCAGCGCGTTGAACAACCCGGGCGCGATCGGCTGGGGAACGGCGACCTCGCCGCCGATGCCGAGACCGTTGGTGATCGCGCGATCGGCGAGATCGATCGGGCTGCGCTTGCCGTCCCAGAGAAGCCAGGTCCTGCCGTCGATCTCGGCGAGCACCGCCTGCCCGTCGGGCAGGGTGGCCGCCCGCTCCCCGTCGGTTGCCGGCGCGCCCGCGATCACGGTCAGCCCCGTCGTGCCCGCCGCACCGGTGGCGGCGTCACACACCGTCCAGTAGGCGTCACGAGTTGTGTTGGCCACCATGCGTTCCGGGGCGCCTGGGATGCCCAGCATGTTTCCCCTGGCGAACTGATCGAGCTCGCTGCTCTTCACCATCGACGGGTTGTCCGGCCTGCCGGTGATGAGTCGGGCGGATGTCAGGTTCAGCACCGGATGCAGTTGGTCGCCGAGGCGAACGTACAGCGCGGCGGAGTCACGGTCGGCCAGCACGGAATCCGTTCCCGCGGACCCGGACGGCCGGATCATCGAGAACAGGAAGCAGCCGATCAAACTGGTCACCAGGACCAGGGCCCCGACGAGCACCGAACGAGACTGAGTGCGCAGCGGGTCGACGAGCATCCTGGTGTCGTGCAGCGCGACCCCGGAAGCGATGCGGCGCATCATGAATCGCCATCCCGTCACCTGGTGACGGGTGACGAAGCCCCGGCGGTACCGGACGGCTTCGGGGTTCTCGTTGTTCGGGGTGCGGGAGCTGAACGACCGCCGGTCCCCGTTCGGGGCCGTCATCGCTGTTCCTGCTGGTTCGGCGGCACCGACAGACCGAGGCCACGCAACTGCGGCGCGGCCGAATTGTTGACATCGGCGGCGGTGATCGTCATCAGTTCGTCGTCGGTGAAGTCCTCCGCGTCGGAGTGGTCGAGTCGGTACTCGCGTTCCTCCTCCGAGCGCTCGACCAGGTTTCGGACGAATCGGCCGTTGCCTGCGATGTCCAGGCTGCGGCGTTCCACACCGTTGGCGTCCGGAGTCGACGACTGCGCCAGGTGCGCGAACAGCCTCTCCATGTCGGTGCGGGCGGTCTCCTCGAAGCGCGAGTCCCGCTTCTCGGCCATGCGCGTGGCGATTTCGACGAGCTCCTTCGGTGAGTACGACGGGAAGTCGATGCTGCGGGTGAACCGGGACCGCAGACCCTCGTTGGCGTCGAGGAACGCGTCGAGGTCCTTGCGGTAGCCGGCGACGATCACGACCAGGCGGTCGCGGTCGTTCTCCATCCGGGCCAGCAGGGTGTCGATGGCGACCAGACCGAAGTCGTTCTTGGCTCCGGTGGACACCAGCGCGTAGGCCTCGTCGAGGAACAGCACGCCGTCGAGCGCGCTGTCGATGATCGCGTTGGTCTTGGCCTCGGTCTCGCCGATGTGCTGGCCGATCAGATCGGCACGGTGCACCTCGCGAACGGTCTCCTTCTTCAGAAGGCCCAGCCCGCAGTAGATCTTGGCGACCACCCGGGCGATCGTGGTCTTACCGGTGCCGGGTGGTCCGGCGAACACCAGGTGGTTGGTGCGTTGGGCGACGGTCAGGCCGCGCTCCTGACGCCGGATCGCCATCGCCACAGAGCTTTTCAGTCGGGCGACCTGGTACTTGACCTCTTCGAGGCCGATGAACTCGGCCAGCTCGGCCTCGGCCTCGATCAGCAGGTGCGCCTTGCGGTCCTTGGCCCCCGGGTCGACGAAGTCGGCCTCGCCGGGCTCGCTGTCCGGGTTCCACGGATCGGCGCGCGCCTCGATGCGCGCGGCGGTGGTCGTGGGGATGCCGAACGAGGTATCGGAGAGCGCGTCTTCGACATGGGCGTTCTCGGGGTTGGCGGCGTAGAGCTCCTGCAGCAGCTCGTTGGCCTCCTCGACCTCCCCCTGAGCCCGCAACGACAGCGCCTTGGCGAGCGCGCCGTCGACGGCGGCGACGGCGATCGGACCTTCAGGCCGCTCGAGGTGTGACAGGGCCGGGGCGAACATGCCCAACCGCGCGAGTGCGATGCCGAGCGTGACGCGCGCAGCATGGGCGTAGGTCTCGTCGAGCGTCTCGTCGGTGACCACCGGCGTGAGCATCCGGACCACGTCCGACCATCGTGCGGCGCGGTAGAAGATCGCCACCCGCACCCACCGGGCCTGCAACCACCCGGGCCTGCGCCCCAGGACGTCGCCGACCAGACGATCCGCGGCGGCCCACGACGCGGATCCGGTCGCGGTGTCGCACAGGTGCACGGCGTAGGCGAGCGCGAAGTCGTCGCGGGTGCTGGCACGGAACTGCAGATACAGGCCGGTGTCGTAGCTGAAGCCGAGCGCGTCGGGCGCGAGTTCGAGGTGGCGCTGCAGCAACCCCGCCGTGGCCGATGTTTGCCAGACGGCTTCGATCACCTGGGGGGAGACGTCGCCGGCAGAGGCCAGGCCCGTCCATGCGTCGCACTGGTCGTTGGCGATCCGCGTCAGCCCGGCGAACCCGGATCTGGCCGCGGTCAGATCGGCCGGGCGCTGCCGGTCGTGCACGGACAACCCCAGCGCGCGACAGCAGGTGGCGAACCGGCTGACGACGTCGGGATCGACCCGGGCGACCCCGTTGGCGGTGGCCGCGAGCGTGTGACTTCCCATTTCCATGAACTGTGTGTCGCGGAACGCGGACTCCCCGTCGATCGACTGAGCCCGATCCCCCGCCATCTCCCTTGCGACTGGTTATGTATGGCTAGGCTAACTTTTGCTGAAGTTAGCATTGCATAACCAAACTGTCGAGACGCACGGGTGCCCGTTCGCGGGTGAGCCGGGTCACCGCTGAACTCGGCCGCTGAGAGGTCAGACGAGGGGGCGACCGGTGCGAATCCGCCAGTCGACGTCCTTGAGCAGAACATTGAACGGAAACTGCCGGACGAATCGCGGAGACACCTTGTTGACGGTGCGAAGGACGGCGATCAACCGGTCGAACCTGCGTTGCCGGGCCGCGTCCCAGGGCAGCCGCATCTCATCGCGGAAGCGCTGCGGCAGGAACCCCGTGGTGATCAACAACGCGAGTCCCTCCGCCCTGCGGCGCATCGGCCCGGGCAGGCTCACGCCCCGAAGCCGGGAGACCGCAATCGGATACAGGTAGTCGCGGATCGTGTCGTCGATGTGCACCTCGTCGAGCGATTTCTGCCAGTACCGGTCGAACGCGGCCCGATCCGGCGGCCACATGTCCTCGGGCACCTGGAGCATCGTCGCCAGCGCACGGCCGCGCAGATAGACCCGGTCGGCGGTGTGGTCGTCCATCTCCCCGACGAACAACCGGTGCACGTCGACGATGCCCTTGTAGAGGCACGCACCCACCCACAGCTGCAGGTCCTTGTCGAAGGCGCTGTACTTCACCGGGCTCGATTCGGTGGACACCACCTGGGCGTGGGCGCCGTTGACGGCTCGGCGGAAGGCGGCCTTCTGCTCGTCGGTGCCGTTGGTGGACACCGCCAGGTAGGTGAAGGTGGTGCGCGCACGCTTGATGGGGTGCCGGTCCACCCGGCCGCTTTCGACCGGGCTCTCCATCACGCCGTATCCGACCCCGGGCCGCGCGAGCTGCATGATCACGTTGGCGGGCCCGGCGAGCAGACCGAGGCCGAGCATCCCGTCGTCGGTCTCGGCGCTGTTCGCCTTCTGCGGCCCCGCGGCGACCGCCGCGTCGTTCACCGCACGTTCGACTAACGGAACGGTCGCGCCGACCGACTCGTCCAGCGTCATGGTCACTCCTCTGCGCAGGGGCGCGCTCCAAAAGTGCGAACGCCTGTTTCCTGATATTGCCCCTGCCCCCGGACGAGTGTCAATATGGACTCATGGCCCAGGTCCGTCCCTACCGCGGCGTGGACGCTCTGCAACGGATCGCCGAACGCAGGCGCCGTCTGCTCGAAGCCGGCCTGGACCTGCTGGGTGGGCGGACACTGCCCGCCGATCTCACGGTCCGGGCCATCTGTTCCCAATCCGGCCTCGCCGCGCGCTACTTCTACGAGAGCTTCGCCGACAAGGACGTTTTTGTCGGCGCGGTGTTCGACTGGGTGGTCGCTGACATCGCTGCCACCAGCCAGGCCGCGGTCGCCGCCGCCCCGGCAGCGGAGCAGAGCCGGGCGTGCATGGCCAACATCGTGCGCACCATCTCCGATGACGTCCGGGTCGGCCGACTGCTGTTCAGTGCACACCTCGCCAACCCCGTGGTGGTGCGCAAGCGGGCGGAATCAGGCGCCCTGTTCGCCCTGCTCTCGGGACAGCACGCCGGTGTCGCGCTGCAACTCGAGCACAACGACCGCATCAAGGCCGCGTCGCACTTTGTGGTCGGCGGCGTCGCGCAGACGTTGAGCGCGTGGTTGACCGGCGACATCGGACTCACCCCCGGCCAACTGGTCAACCACCTCGCGGCGTTGATCGACCAACTCGGCGAGCCAGCGCTCTACCGCGACTGACCGACCCCGCGACTGACCCCCGCCGAAACGGTATTCCACGCGGGGTTTCTGCGGGTTTGGCCGCGTAGAACGCAGTTTCGGCGCTAGGTCGCCGCGGGCACCCGCCGGTCGGCGGCGGTCTTCGGCGTGGTGACCGTGTCGCTCTCGGTGAATTCCTTGGTCCAGCACGCGAACTCCAACGTGATGCCGTCCGGGTCGAGGAAGTAGAACGACCGCACGTACACCCCGGGGTGCACGGTCGCGGAGACCTGGGCCGCGCTCTCGTCGTGGTTCAGGATCGGCCCGACGCGGACGCCCTTGGCCTTCAGACGCTGCCGGTACTCGTCGAACTTCTCGGCGGGCACGTGAAACGCCAGGTGATTCATCGTGCTCACGGCGCTGACGATGTCGCCGATGCCGGGGATGGCCTCAGGCGAGGAGATGCCGGGCACCCGGTCCGGCGCGTCGGCGAACCAGAAGAACGCCACACAGTCGCCGTTGCCGGCGTCGAAGAAGAAGTGCTGCCCCATGCCGCCCGGCAGGTCGAGCGACTTGACCAGTGGCATGCCCAGCACGTTCGAGTAGAAGTCGACGGTCTTGGCCATGTCCGAGCACACCAGCGCGACGTGGTTGATGCCGCCGAACTCGAACTCGGTGTTGGCGTTGCGGGGCTTGATCACGATTGCGCGCCTCCTCTGGCCATGGGCAGAAACTGAATCTAACATCAGGTTCAGTTTGAGATCAACGGCCGCGAGGAGCGCAGAAGCAGGTGAGTGTCAGCCCCCGCGAACAGTTGCCGACACTGCGCGGACGCCAGACCCAGGCCGCGATCGATTCGGCGGCCCGCGCGGTCGTCGCGCGCAAGGGAATCCTCGCCGCCACGGTCGCCGACATCGCCGGCGAGGCGGGCAGGTCGACGGCGTCGTTCTACAACTATTACGACTCTAAAGAGGCCATGGTCCGAGAGTGGGCGGTGCGATTCCGCGACGAGGCGCGGCAGCGTTCGATGGCGGCGGCGCAGCCGGGGCTCTCCCACAAGGAACGCTCCTATCAAGCAGCGGCCGCGCACTGGAACACCTACCGCAACCGGCTGGCCGAGATCATCAGTGTGTCGCAGATGGCGATGGTCAGCGACGATTTCGCCGAGTACTGGAACGAAATCTGTTCAGTGCCTATCGGTTTGATCACGTCACTGGTGAAACAGGCGCAGCAGCAGGGCTTCTGCGCCGGCAGCGATCCCCGGCTCATCGCGGTGGCACTGGTGTCGATGCTCAACCAGTTCTGCTACACCCAGCTGTCCGGCCGTTCGATCCACGACGCCACCGACATCGACGACGCGGCCTGCATCAGCACGCTGGCCGACATCTTCTACCGGACCATCTACCACCGGGAGGCCGAGAACCATGAGTAGCACTGCGTCGCTTCAAACACCTGGCGTCACCAGGGAATTTGTCGGTCTGGATTCGACGACGGCCCACAGGGCAGGTTCGGGAGGTCATCCGTGCCAGGGCATCTACCACCGTGGGGTCGGCCGCAAGCCCAAGGTGGCGATGATCGCGACGCACTATCAGATCGACTTCTCCGAGCACTACCTCGCCGACTACATGGCCACCCGCGGCATCGGCTTCCTCGGCTGGAACACCCGATTCCGGGGGTTCGAGAGCAGCTTCCTTCTCGACCACGCGCTTGTGGACATCGGCGTCGGCGTGCGCTGGCTGCGCGAGGTCCAGGGCATCGAAACGGTGATCCTGCTGGGCAATTCGGGCGGGGGATCGCTGATGGCGGCCTATCAGGCCAACGCCACCGATCACCACGTCACCCCGCTGGAGGGGATGCGGCCGGCCGCCGGACTCGACGACCTCCCGCGCGCCGACGGTTATGTGGCCAGTGCCGCGCACCCGGGACGACCCGAGGTGCTGACCGCGTGGATGGATGCCGCCGTCACCGACGAAGGTGACGCTGTGGCAACCGATCCCGATCTCGACCTGTTCAACGAACGCAACGGCCCGCCCTACGACGCAGCGTTCGTGCGACGGTACCGGGCTGCCCAGGTCGCGAGAAACGACGCCATCACCGACTGGGCCGAGGCCGAACTCGTCCGGGTGCGGGCCGCAGGGTTCTCCGACCGGCCGTTCACCGTGATGCGCACCTGGGCAGACCCCAGGATGGTGGACCCCTCGCTGGAACCCAGCAAGCGACCGGCCAACATGTGCTACGCGGGAATTCCGGCCAAGGCCAACAGATCCACTCACGGCATCGCGGCGGCGTGCACGCTGCGCAACTGGATCGGCATGTGGAGCCTGCGGCATGCGCAGACCCGCGCCGAGCCGCATCTGGCCCGTATCGACTGCCCGGCGCTGGTGATCAACGCCGATCAGGACACCGGCGTGTATCCCTCCGATGCGCAGCGGATCTTCGACGCGCTCGGCGGCACCGACAAGACGCAGTGCGCGATCGACACCGACCACTACTTCACGACGCCGGGCGCCCGCACCGAGAAGGCCGATACCGTCGCCCAGTGGATCGCGCGCCGCTGGTGAGAGTCCTGGCCCACTTCGTTCCCGGTGACAAGGTCCTGGAATTCCTTGAGCCTCATGCCGATTGGCTCGACGTCCGGTTCTGCGCGGAGGACGACGACAACACGTTCCACCACGAACTGCCCGAGGCCGAGGTGATCTGGCATGTGCTGCGGCCCCTTTCCGGTGACGACCTGGTCGAGGGGTCGCGGCTCCGGCTCGTCCACAAACTGGGCGCCGGGGTCAACACCATCGACGTCGACGTCGCGACGCAGCGGGGCATCGCGGTGGCCAACATGCCCGGCGCCAACGCGGCCTCGGTCGCCGAGGGAACGGTGCTGCTGATGCTGGCCGCGCTGCGCCGGCTACCGGAACTGGACCGGGCCACCCGGGCCGGTGCGGGCTGGCCGTCAGATCCCACCCTGGGAGAGACGGTGCGCGACGTCGGCGGCTGCACGGTCGGGTTGGTCGGCTACGGCAACATCGCCAAACGGGTCGAGCGCATCGTGGTCGCGATGGGCGGCGAGGTGCTGCACACCAGCACCGGTGACGACGGACACCCGGGCTGGCGCAGCCTGCCCGACCTGCTGGCCGTCAGCGACGTCCTCTCGCTGCATCTGCCGCTCACCGACGGCACCGCCCACCTCCTCGACGCGGACGCGCTGGCCCGGATGAAGCCGGGCGCGATCCTCGTCAATACCTCGCGCGGCCCGATCGTCGACGAGCACGCCCTCGTCGAGGCGCTGCGCTCCCGCCGACTGGCCGCCGCCGGTCTCGACGTCTTCGCCGTGGAGCCGGTACCGGCCGACAATCCGCTGCTCGGACTCGACAACGTGGTGCTCACCCCGCACGTCACCTGGTACACCGCCGACACCATGCACCGCTATCTGGAGTTGGCGGTGGACAATTGTGAACGACTTCGTGACGGGCGGGACCTCGCGAACCTGGTGAACCAGGTGGGCGGGTAGTCTCGGTCCCAACCAACCGGTTGGGACCAGTCACGACGACGTGAAGAACAGGTGCAGCAGCTATGCCCATCGCGATCAACGAAGAGCACAACGACCTGGCCGATTCGGTGCGGTCCCTGGTGGCGCGGGTGGCGCCGTCCGAGGTGCTGCACGAAGCCCTCGAGACGCCGATCCCGAACCCGCCGCCGTACTGGAAAGCCGCGGCCGAGCAGGGTTTGCAGGGCGTACATCTCGCCGAGTCGGTCGGCGGACAGGGCTTCGGCATCCTGGAGTTGGCCATCGTCGTCGCCGAGTTCGGCCATGGCGCCGTCCCAGGCCCGTTCGTGCCGTCGGCCATCGCCAGCGCGCTGATCGCCGCCAACGATCCCAAGGCCGCCATCCTCGAACAGCTCGCCTCGGGTGAGGTCATCGCCGCCTACGCGATCGACTCGGGGTTGACCGCCACCCGTCACGGTGAGGCCCTGGTGCTGCGCGGCGAGGTGCGCGCGGTGCCCGCTGCGGCTCAGGCCTCGGTGCTGGTGCTGCCTGTGGCGATCGAATCGGGCGAGGAATGGGTGGTCATCGATGCCGACAGACTCGAGATCGAACCCGTGGCCGGCGTCGACCCACTCCGCCCGATCGCCCATGTCCGGGCCAACGCCGTCGAGGTGTCCGACGATCGTGTGCTGTCCAATCTGAGCCGGACGCTGGCGCGCGCAGTGATGTCGACGCTGCTGTCGGCGGAATGCGTCGGTGTGGCCCGGTGGGCCACCGAAACCGCGTCGGAGTACGCCAAGATCCGCGAACAGTTCGGCAGGCCGATCGGCCAGTTCCAGGCCATCAAGCACAAGTGCGCGGGAATGATCGCCGAGACCGAGCGCGCCACGGCGGCGGTGTGGGATGCCGCCCGTGCGATCGACGAGTTCATCGGCGGGAATGCCGAATCCGCCTACGAGTTCGCCGCAGCCGTCGCCGCGACGCTGGCACCGGTGGCCGCGCAGCACTGTGCGCAGGACTGCATCCAGGTGCACGGTGGCATCGGCTTCACGTGGGAGCACGACACCAACGTGTACTACCGGCGCGCGATCGTGCTGGCGGCGTGCTTCGGCCGCGCCGCGGACTACCCCCAGCAGGTGGTAGACACCGCGACGACGACCGGTATGCGGTCCATCAACATCGACCTCGACCCGGACACCGAGAAGCTGCGCGACGAGATCCGCGCGGAAGTTGCTGCACTCAAAGCGCTTCCGAAGGACGAACGCACCACCGCCATCGCCGAGGGTGGTTGGGTGCAGCCGCACCTGCCCAAGCCGTGGGGCCGCGCCTCGAATCCGATCGAGCAGATCATCATCGCTCAGGAGTTCTCCACCGGGCGGGTCAAGCGGCCCCAGATGGGCATCGCCGCATGGATCATCCCGTCGATCGTCGCGTACGGCACCCACGACCAGCAGCAGCAGTTCCTGCCGCCCACCTTCCGGGGCGAGATGATCTGGTGCCAGCTGTTCTCCGAGCCGGGCGCCGGGTCGGATCTGGCCAGCCTGACCACCAAGGCCACCAAGGTCGACGGCGGGTGGCGCATCACCGGGCAGAAGATCTGGACCACCGGCGCGCAGTACTCCGCCTGGGGCGCGATGCTGGCAAGGACCGACCCGAGCGCTCCGAAACATCAAGGCATCACCTACTTCCTGCTCGACATGAAGTCCGAGGGCGTCGAGGTCAAGCCGCTGCGCGAGCTGACCGGCAACGCGATGTTCAACACCGTGTTCATCGACGACGTGTTCGTGCCCGACGAGATGGTGCTGGGCGAGGTGAACCGGGGCTGGGAGGTCAGCCGCAACACCCTGACCAACGAACGCGTCTCGATCGGCAGCAGTGAGCCGCCGTTCCTGGCGAGCCTCGAACAGTTCGTGGACTTCCTGCGCGACGGACACTTCGACCAGATCGAGCAGCACGAGGCCGGCAGGCTGATCGCCGAGGGGCACGCCGCCAAACTGCTCAACATGCGCTCGACGCTGCTGACCCTCGCCGGTGGCGATCCGATGCCTGCGGCGGCGATCTCGAAGCTGTTGTCGATGAAAACCGGTCAGGGGTACGCCGAGTTCGGGGTGTCGTCGTTCGGCACCGACGCGGCCATCGGCGACCAGGGAGAGCTGTCCGGCAAGTGGAGCGAGTATCTGCTGGCGGGACGGGCGACCACGATCTACGGCGGCACCAGTGAGGTGCAGCTCAACATCATCGCCGAACGACTGCTCGGCTTGCCGCGCGATCCCTGATACGGATTGCCGGTCGCCAGACCGGGAACCCCACCGGCATGACCAACGATGTCGAGAAGCGGTTCAACCAGCCCGGGTCCTTCCGGGCGGCCGCCGTCTACATGTCTGCGGTGGTCGCCGTGGCGGGCGTCGCGTTTGCGGTTTTTGCGTTCGCCGCCCGCGACTCGGTGTTCGTCGCGGCGATGGTGCCCGCGATCCTGTTCGCCGGTGGTGTCGGCGCGCTGATCCACACCTACCGCATCTGGAAAGCCGGCGGTGGTTGGTTCGCGTGGCAGGGCGCCGGGTGGTTCCTGCTGCTGCTGATGCTGGTGGCGCTGGCGATCCCGGGGTCAGCGTTCATGGCCGGCGGGGTGCAGTAGCGCCGAGATTGCAGTCAGCGCGCGCGAGAACGCGAATTCGCCGCGTGGAATACCGTTTCTGCGGGCGCCGGGCTATTCCATCTCGCGAAGTTGGCGCTTGAGGATCTTGCCGGTGGGATTGCGCGGGAGTTCGTCGAGGAACACCACCTCGCGGGGCACCTTGTAGCGGGCGAGGTTCTCCCTCACGTAGGTCTTGATGGCGTCTTCGTCGATCGTCGCGCCCTCGACCTTGACCACGAAGCACCGGAGCCGGGCTCCCCACTCCTTGTCCTCGACACCCAACGCGGTGGCCTCGACGACCTCGGGATGGCCGCTGACGAGGTCCTCGATCTCGGCGGGGAACACGTTCTCGCCGCCGGAGACGATCATCTCGTCGTCGCGGCCGCTGACGTAGAGCAGGTCGTTGTCATCGAAGTAGCCCACATCGCCGGAGGACAGCAGCCCGTCGATGATCTGCTTGCCGCCGCCGCCGGTGTAGCCCTCGAACGGGAAGAAGTTGCCGACGAAGATCCGGCCGACCTGGCCGCGCGGCACCTCGTGGCCGTTGTCGTCGAGGATCTTGACCTTCATGCCCCTGACCACCGGTCCGACGGTGGCCGGATTGATCGAAAGGTCCTGCGGCCGAGCGATACTCGCGAATGCCACCTCGGTGGATCCGTACAGGTTGTAGATGACGGGCCCCAGTTCCTTCAGCGCCCTGGTGGCCAGCTCGGCGCCCAGCTGCGACCCGGAGACGAAGACGATGCGCAGCGAGGACAGGTCCGGTTTGGGTGAGGTCTTGTCGAGCTCGTCGAGCAACCGGGACAGCATCACCGGCACCACGACCATCGCGGTGGCCTTGTTCTTCTCGATGTCGGCGAGCACGGTGGCAGGTTTGAACCGGCGGCGCAGCACCAGCGTCGAGCCCAACATCATCGCGATGGTGGCGTGCAGGAAGCCCAGCGCGTGGAACATCGGCGCCGGCAGCGACGTCACCTCGGCGGCCTTGAACGGCACCGACGACAGCACGCCGCCGATCGGCGCCAGCGACGGCGGTGCGCTTCGGTTGGCTCCCTTGGGAGTTCCGGTGGTGCCGCTGGTCAGGATGATGATCGACGAGTTCTTGGTCGCCTTGGGCGGCGGCCGCTTGTCGGTGCGGGCGATCAACTCGGCCAACGTCTCGTCGGTGCTGCCCGACGGCTCCTCGGAATCCGAGTTGACCCCGAGCGCACGCAGCTTGCCCAGCGCCGGGTCAGCGTGCGAGACGGCGGCGGTGTACTCGTCGTCGTAGATGACGAGCTTGCTGCCCTCCCGCTCCGAGACCTCCTTGATCTGCGGGCCGGAGAACTCGCTGTTGAGCAGGATGATGCGCCCACCGACGCGGGCGGCGGCGTAGACCGACACCAGGAACCACCGGTGGTTGCGGGCCAGGATCGCCACTCCGTCGCCGCCCTTGATCCCCTTGGCGAGCAGTCCGTTGGCGACGGCGTTGACCGCGTCGTCCAACTCCTTGAACGTCATCTCGCCCTCGTCGTCGACCACTGCCGCCCGGTGTGGGTAGCGGCGCGCATTCAGCGCGGGGATCATCCCGATCTCACCCCAGCGCCGGATGTCGGCGATGAAGGCCGCCATCGCCTGCGGCGGCTCGATCTTCAGGGCACCCGCTTCGAACATCTTCCGGGCGTAGTGCAGCTCGGCGGATCCGCGATCGAGATACTTGCCGGCGGACTGCTGGACCTTGGCCACTACCTGCAAGGGGACATCGCTGAGCTTGGGCATGGGTCAACAATATGTGACCGCGATCGCAGTCGGTCTCAAACCTACGATGAAGGGATGGCTGCTCCCGAGTACCTGGAGATCGGCGGTCGACAGGTGCCGATCACCCACCCGGACAAAGTGGTGTTCGGCGATCTCGGCGTCACGAAGCTCGACCTGATGCACTACTACACCGCGGTCGCCGACGGCGCGCTTCGCGGGGTCCGGGACCGGCCGATGATCCTCAAGCGTTTCGTCAAGGGGATCGGCCAGGAAGCGGTCTTCCAGAAGCGGGCACCCGAGAAGCGGCCCGACTTCATCGACGTCGCCGAACTCAAATACGCCTCGGGGACGTCCGCCAAGGAGGCGGTCCTGCGTGACGCGGCCGGGCTGATCTGGGCGGTGAACCTCGGTTGTGTCGACCTCAACCCCCACCCGGTGCGCGACGACGACCTCGACCATCCCGATGAACTCCGCGTCGATCTCGACCCGATGCCCGGAGTGGGATGGCGGCAGATCCTCGACGTCGCCTTCGTCGCCCGCGAGGTGCTCGAGGATCACGGGCTGGTGGCCTGGCCGAAGACGTCGGGTTCGCGCGGCATCCACATCTACACGCGCATCCACCGTCGCTGGCCGTTCAAGCTCGTGCGACTGGCGGCCGAGGCGGTTGCCCGCGAGGTCGAGCGCCGCGCTCCGGAGTCGGCGACGGCACGGTGGTGGAAAGAGGAACGCCACGGTGTGTTCGTCGACTTCAATCAGAACGCCAAGGACCGCACCGTCGCGTCCGCGTACTCGGTGCGCGCCACCCCGGACGCCCGGGTGTCCACTCCGCTGTTCTGGGATGAGGTCGACGGCTGCCGCCCCGAGGCGTTCACCATCGCCACCGTGCCCCGGCGTTTCGCAGAGGTCGGAGATCCGTGGGAGGGCATCGACGACGCCGTGGGTGGGCTGGAGTCGCTGCTCGACCTCGCCGACCGGCTCGGGCCGGCGGAAAAGGCACCCAGGGGTACCCGGAGGTCGCCCGGGGGCGGACGGCAAGCTCGGGTCTCGTCGAAGCCGCTGATCGAGATCGCCAGGACCAAGACCCGGGACGAGGCGATGGCCGCGCTGGCGTCGTGGCGGGAGAAGTATCCGGCCGCAGCCGAAAAGCTGCAGCCCACAGATGTTCTCGTCGACGGGATGCGAGGTCCGAGTTCGATCTGGTACCGCATCCGGATCAACCTGGAACACGTTGCCGAAGGCGAGCGTCCACCGCAGGAGACGCTGCTGGCCGATTACAGCCCCTGGGCGAGCTACACCGGATCCCAGCAGCAGCGCAGAGGATGACGCCAAGTTACCGGCGAGTTTGCTGGCCGGAACGAACGCAGTTCTTAGCGAAGTATTAGTAGTTACTCCCCACGGCCTTAACTTGGCTCATTACGTTGACTGTTGTAACGCCCACTGAGGGCCATGTCAGCACGATCGAGGGAGGCTGCAATGTACGGCAATCCGACGTTCGACTGTGATGGCGCTGAAATCCGGGCGCACTGCCGCCAGTTGGCCACCGTAGTGACGATCAAGGGTGGGCTCGACGACGTCAACGTCGATCGGGCCACGCGATACATCCGGCGCTTCATCCTCGCCGAGAAGCCCTTCGTGCTCGACCTCAGCGGTGTCACATTCTTTACCCGGGATGCGATTTCGCTGCTGTTCACCGTCGACGACGTCTGCACCGCAGCAGGCGTGGAATGGTCGATGGTCGCCAGTCGCTCCATCGAGCAGACACTGCGCGACTGCGGCATCGAGTTCGCCGCGGCCGGGTCGGTGCCCGAAGCGCTGAACCACTTCGCCGACGCGATGGTCGCGCGACGCCAACTACTCCCCCTCCTGACCAAGACCGCGTAAGGATCATTGTGCTCATTGATGTTCGCTGGCTCCGGTACCTCCTCCACTCCCGTCACAAGTCAGATGCGGAGCACCTCGCACTGACCGCGAACTGATCGTTCGCCCCAGACCGTCGAGTTGCCCATCGGCTGACTCGCCACGATCTACTGTGCTCCTATGAGCACTGCTGTCGACCACGTGACCGAGGCGGCGCATCGCGTCGTCTCGGAGCACGATCCACGGGCCGTGCCCGTACCCCAATTTCTCGGAGCCTGCTTCGACGCGGGTCTGTCGTGGGTGCACTTCCCTGAAGGCCTCGGCGGCCTCGGCGTCTCCCGCGGACTACAGGCTGTCGCCGACCGCATCCTGCAGGACGCCGGTGGCCCGGTCCCGCTGGCGCTCAATCCGATGGGCTACGGCATGGCCGCCCCGACGGTGCGCGAGCACGCGCAGACCGACGACGTCCGCAGGAAACTGTTGCGTCCACTGGCGACCACCGAGGACATCTGGTGCCAGCTGTTCTCGGAACCGGGTGCCGGGTCCGACCTCGCAGGTCTGGCGACGTCCGCGGTCCGCGACGGCGAGGACTGGGTCGTCAACGGACAGAAGGTCTGGACCAGCCTTGCGCACCGGGCACGGTGGGGGCTGCTTCTGGCCCGCACCGATCCGAACGTCGCCAAACACCGCGGCCTGACCTACTTCGTCCTCGACATGCACGCCGACGGCGTGGAGACCCGTCCGCTGCGGCAGCTGACCGGGCACGCCGAGTTCAACGAGGTCTACATCACCGATGCGCGCATCCCCGATGCGCACCGGCTGGGTGGGGTCGGCGACGGCTGGCGGGTCGCGATGACCACCCTGATGAACGAACGCAGTGCCCTCGGCGCCAGCGGCAGCCGGCGCGGGGCCGGCACCATCAGCGACGCGGTCGCACTGTGGGCGTCTCGGCCGGATCTCCACACCCCCGTGCTGCGCGACCGGCTCACCACCCTGTGGCTGCGCGCCGAATCGCAGCGGCTGACCTCGGAGCGGTCCAGGGCGACGGCGACCGTTGGCGGGCCCGGGCCCGAAGGGTCGATCGGCAAGCTCGTCGGCGCCGAACTCAACCAGCACATCTACGAGTTCTGCATGGATCTTCTCGGGCCGGAGGGCATTCTGTACGACGGTTACGAGATGCACGGCCGCGACGCCGACGCCGGTGACTGGCGCGGCTCGATCCAGCAGCGGTTCCTGCGCAGCCGGGCCAACACCATCGAAGGCGGTACGTCGGAAGTGATGCGCAACATCCTGGCCGAACGTGTGCTCGGGCTGCCGGGTGATCTGAGGGCGGACGCAGGGATGCCGTGGAAGGAGGTCCCGCGTGGCTGAGGAGCTTGCGGATCAGCCCGACGGGATGGCTGAGGAGCTTGCGGAAAGCGCGGAGTTCACCTTCACCGACGAGCAGAACCAACTGCGCGCCGCCGTGCGCGCCTTCTGCGCCGAGCAGATCGACGAGAGTGCGGTGCGCGCGTCGATGACGTCCGATCCGCCGTTCGATCCGAAGGTGTGGGCCCGGCTGGGATCCGAACTCGGGGTCCTGGGGTTGGCCGTGCCCGAGGACGACGGCGGTGCCGGCGGCTCGCTGGTCGACCAGGCCGTCGCGGTCGAGGAACTGGGTGCCGCCCTGGCGTGCGGCCCCCTGTTCGGCACCGTGTACCTCGCCATTCCGGCACTTGTCGCCGCTTCGGCGGGTGGTGATCTGCTGGCGCCGTTGGTCGAGGGCACCCGCACGGCGGCGCTGGCCGTCGGTGACGTCGCGGGGGCCTTCGATGCCACGGCGATCCGCGTGCAGGCCGTACCGGCGGACCAGGACTGGGCACTCACCGGAACCGTCGAGCGGGTCGTTGACGCGGGTGCCGCCGACACCCTGCTGGTCGCCGCGACGGGACCCGACGGCGTCGGACTCTACGCGGTCGATACCGATGGCCCTGGGGTGCAACGGCTTTCGTTGAACACCCTCGATCTGACCCGGCCGCAGGCCACCGTCGAACTCCGGGACGCGCCCGGGCGACTCGTCGCGGGCCCCGATGAGGCCGACCGGGTGATCACCCACGCGCTGCAGGTCGGCTCGGCTCTCCTGGCTGTCGAACAGGTCGGCGCTGCGCAGCACCTACTCGATCTGTCCGTCGAGTACGCGAAGGGCCGACTTCAGTTCGGCAGGGCCATCGGATCGTTCCAGGCGGTCAAGCATCGCCTCGCCGATGACCTCGTCGCACTCGAGCACGCGAGATCGACGGCCTACCACGCGATCTGGGCGCTGACCGACGGCTCCGACGATCCGGCACTGGCGGTCAGCATTGCGCAGGCAACGTGTTCGGCGGCGTTCACCCGGGTAGCGACCGACACGATCCAGGTCCACGGCGGAATCGGGTTCACCTGGGAACACCAAGCGCATCTGTACTACAAGCGCGCCTATACCGACGCGGCACTGCTGGGCACCGCCGAGCAGCACCGGGACCGGGTCGCCGAGATGGTGCTCGGGGACCCCGGCAAGGACGCGCCCCGCGTCGCCACCGGAGTATCCAGGTGAGAGGAAGCACAGTGACACAGACGATTCGGCGCTACCTTGCAGCAGCGGCTTTCGCCGCCGGCGCGATCGCACTGCCGTTCGCGGCCGCCGTCCAGAGCGCCCCCACGACCTCGTTCGCACAGTGCCCGCCCGGCCAGACGGGCGTGATCTACGGATGCGCGCCCTTCTGCGTCGAAGGTAAGTACCTCAGCCCCGTGAACGGGCTGTGCATGCCGATCGCACCGCCCCCGCCGCCCGCTCCGCGGATGTAGCGGCTCAGTACACGTCCCGCAGATAACGATGCTGTGTGATGAGGTCGTTGACGTAGGCATGGGCTCCGGTCTCGTCCAGACCGCCTGCAATGGAGACGACTTCATGCAGGGTCCGGTGCACGTCGCGACCCATGCGCTCGTCGCCGCAGACGTAGAAGTGCGCGCCCTCCTGTAGCCAGGTGAACAGTTCGGCCGCGTGTGCCAGCATGTGTTGCTGCACATACTCTTTCGGGCTTCGGTCACGGGAGAAGGCGGTGTTGAGCCGGGTCAGCACTCCCGCCTCCAGGAACCCTGTCAGTTCATCGCCGTAGAGGAAATCGGTCGCGCGGTGCCAGTCTCCGAAGAAAAGCCACGACTTGCCCGTCGCCGCCGTGGCCTGGCGTTCCTGCAGGAACGCGCGGAACGGTGCGATGCCGGTACCCGGGCCCACCATCACGATCGGCACATCGGGGCCGGGCAGTCTGAAGGAGTCATTGGGCGCCAAATGGATTCGGACAGTGCCGGCGCGATCGGCCAGGAACCCCGACGCGACGCCGGTGTGGTCGCGATCGTCGCGGCGGTAGTGCACCGTCGCGACAGTCAGGTGGACACGGCCGGGATCGACGAGGGGACTCGAGGCGATCGAGTAGTCGCGGTGCTGCAGGGGGCGCAACGTGTCGAGGACTTCGTCGACGCTCACATCGGCGAGTTCGAGCAGGTCGAGAACGTCGCGGCCGTAAAGCCACTCGTTCAGGGCGGCCGAGTCTCTACTGCCGAGAACCGCCCGCGCCCGGATGTCTCGGGTGCGCGCGGCCACCAGACTCTGCAGCGCCCCCGTCGGTGTCCGGATCTCGAGGTGGTCGGTGAGCAGCACACCCAGTGGCTCATCGCGGCCGGGCACGACGTGATCAGCGCCGACGCCCAACCGGCACAGGATCGCGGCGACGAGCGCGGGATCGTTCGTCGGATGGACGCCCACCGAATCCCCCGGCTGGTAGCTGATGCCGCTGTCGCCGAGGTCGATCTCGTAGTGGCGCACACACTTGTCCGAGCCCGCGGCAGTGAGCTCCCGACTGCCCACCAAGCGCCCCGGGAACGGATTCCGGCGGTGCCACGGTGAATCCTGTTGTTCGACAACGTCTTGTGTGCTGTCCATCGCGGGGGCCGCGAACGTCGCCTCCGAGAGGAGTTTGATCACGTCGGTGGTCCACGCCTCGGCCGGCTCCTCGAACTCGAGGTCACAGTCGACCCGCTCGGCCAATCGTCGCGCGCCGAGTTCCTGCAGTCGCGCGTCGAACATCTTGCCCGCATTGCAGAAGAGCGGATAGAAGCTGTCACCCAGACCGAGGACGGCGAAGGTCAGGTGGTCCAGACGAGCAGCGTCCGCGGAGTTCAGCGACTCCCAGAAAACCTCGGCGTCGTAGGGCACCTCACCGTCGCCGTAGGTCGCGGTGATCACCAGGAAGTGCGTGGCGGTGACCAGGCTGTCGACGGTGAGGTCGTTGAGGTACTGGGGTTCGACCTCGATCCCGGCGGCCCTGGCAGCCTGGGCGAACTTCTTCGCGACCATTGCGGAGTTCCCGGTCTCGGTGGCGAATCCCAGGATCAGTTCACACGCAGTGGTGTCGGACATCGATGGCACCTCGTCCCAGCCGGCAATAAGTAAGGAGACCCTTAGTTAGGGTGACCTTACTGGCCGGTCGGAGTTCTGTGCACCGTCCGTCAGCCGTGTTCGGCGGCCACGCCGAGAATCACCGCGCGAATCTGGCTCTGGATGTGGTCGCGCGTGGCCGGCTGTGTCGCACCGTTGGCGAAGCCGAACACCATCCCACTGAGAAACGTCATCAGCACCGAGCCCTGTTCGGCGACGAGCGCTCGATCCAGCGGAGTCTGGGCCGGCTGCATGCCGATGACGAGTCGCTCCGCCAGCGAGCGGTATCGCTCGAACACCTCTTGAAAACCCGTCGCGAGGTCGGCGTCACGTTTGGCCAACATGGTCAACTCGAGGCGTGCGCGCGTTCGTGACAGGCTGGGCTCTTCGCGGATCCGGATCATCTGTTCTGCGAGCATCGCCAGGATCGCCTGACCGTCGAGCTGGGCCTGACCCTTGAAGGCCTCGGCGAACGCCTCGACGTCGTAACCGACGATCTGATCGGCGACGCCGTGCAGCAACGCCGAGCGGGTCCGGTAGTAGAACGACGTCGTCCCGTCGGGGACGCCGGCGCTCCGGTCGACCTTCAGGTGGCTGAGCCCTCGTGCGCCCTCCTCGGCCAGCAGGGCGATGGCGGCGTCACACAGGTGACGTCGTCGCTCGGCCGGGTTGGGCTTTCGTCGCATCTCTACACGGCGAACTGTAGTTTCTCGGCCGCCGATCGGCGAGAGGGTCGCGGCCGCACTCGCCGTTAGTTCAGGCCGCATCATCGGCCATGACATGGCCTGAACCAGGGCTGGAAATCAGGGTCATGCTGCTCGGGTCAGCGCCGCAGACGGCATCTCTGTGTCTGTCTGACCACCGCGGCGGACCGACGCGGCAGCGAACACCGTCGTCAACACACCCAGCAGCATGACCGCCGACGCGACAGCCATCCACTGGCCACCCGACCAGGCGACACCTCCGAGCCATCCGAACACGCTGGAACCTGCGTAGTACCCGATCGTGTACAGCGCGGTGGCCTGCGAACGTCCCCGCTCGGCCCGTGCGGCGACCATGCTCGACGCGACCGCGTGCCCGACGAAGAACGCCGTGGTCAACACAGCGACCCCGGAGATGATCACCACCAGAGAGCCCGACAGGGTGACGGCCGCACCGAGGGCGATCGTCACTCCGGCGGCGCCCAGCACGACGGTCGGGCCAAAGCGCCCGCCGAGCCGTCCGGCTGCCCGGGATCCCGCTGTGCCGCCGAGATAAGTCAAGAACACCAGCGAGATCGCGGTCGGCGCAAGCTCGTACGGCGCTCCCGCCAGCCTGAAAGGTAGGTAGTTGAACACCGTCATCATCGCGCCGGAAAGCAGCATGCCGACGATCAGGATCGGCCACATCCCGGGATCGCGCAGGTGCGTGACCAGCGAGTCCACGGTGCCGCGACCCCGTGGCGCTGCGTCCGGGCGGGGTAGCAGGCAGATCATCGTGACCATCAGCACCGCGACGGCGATACCGAGAACCAGAAGCCCGGTCCGCCAACCCCAGTGGTCCGCGGCAGGCACCGCGAACAGGCGCCCACCGAGTCCGCCCACCGAGGTGGCGGCGACGTAGCTGCCCGCGACCGTCGCGGCACGTGCCGGGGAGGCGAGGTCGTGCGACAACGTCATCGCGAGCGCGGGGATGCCGCCGAGCGCAACACCGTGAATCAGCCGCCCCGCGAGCAGCATCTCGAAGGTCTGCGAGAAGGGCACGACGACAGCGCACACCGCGGCCGCCGCGGCCGCCGTCCGCATCGCCGACCGCAGCCCGAACCTGTCGGCCACCCACGCCCACGGCAGCACAGACACAGCGAGGCCCAACGTGGCCGCTGATATCAGCAATGCCGCCTGGGATGCATCGACCGACATCTCGCGAGCGATCTGCGGGAGCAGTCCCTGCGGCGCATACATCGCTGCGAATGCCGCCAGCCCCACACACCACAGGCCCAGGACGAGCCGACGCTCGACAGACACCGGTGCGAGGGCGGGGATCAACACCCGACCATTGGACCCGACATCATTTATCGTGTGAAGGTCGAATAATGTCTTTGAGTTATAGGAAAGCGCTATCAATGGTTGAGGTTCGCGAGGCCCGGTACTTCATCGCAGTCGCCGAGGAGCTGAACTTCGGCAGGGCCGCCGAACGCCTTCAAATGTCCCAACCACCGCTGTCGTCGTCGGTCAAGGCGATCGAGAAGCGCCTCGGTGTGCTGCTGTTGAACAGAACAACACGGCATGTCGTGCTCACGTCGGCGGGCAGCGTGTTCCTCGACCGGTGCCGTCGGGTGGTGGCCGCAGCGGATGACGCCGAGTCGGCAGCCCGGATGGCTGCCGAGGGCCAGCTCGGTGAGCTGCGGATCGGAGCGGTGACAACCGCATTCACCCACGTCCTGCCGAAAGCTCTGGCCACTCACTCCCGTTCGCGACCGGGTGTCGAAATCAGCGTGCGCGAAGTCGACACCCACCTCGGCTCAGAGTTGCTGCAGCGCCGCGAGATCGACATCGCGGTCGTCCGCCACGGCCCGGCCCGCGCCTGGCTGCGGCACGTCACCCTTTCCAGCGAACCATTCGTCCTCGCCGCCCCCATCGGCTGGGATCTGCCGCGCGGCCTTCAGTCAGATCTGTCGAAGGCCGCCGAACTGCCGTGGGTCTGGATACCGCGTTCGGGCACGCCCGACTACCACGATCAGGTCGCGGCCTGCTGCCGCAACGCCGGATTCTCGCCTCACGCCAAACATCTGGCGTTGTCGATCAACAGTCAGCTCGCGATGGTCGCCGCCGGACTCGGGGTCGCCCTGGTCCCCACGAGTTCGGCTGCCGGGCAAGACGGCATCAACACTGTCCGGGTCCGGTCACCACTCACGATCGCGATGAGCGCACTGTTCCGGACCGATGCGGACCTTCTCGTCGCTGAATTCGTTGATGCACTGGCCGATGCGGCACGCTGACTCTCGTTGGGTCAGTGGTGTTTGGTGATGTAGTCGGTGATGGTTTTGAGTTGGTACCGGGAGACGTCGTGGGCGGTCTCGTCCTCGGCGAAGACGCTGGAGACCATCACGGTGTCATCGCGGTCGTAGAAGCCGAGCCGGCCCAGACCGGAGAAGAACTCATCCCAGTCCACATCGCCGTCGCCGATCTTGAGGTGCTGATGCACCCGCACCGGATTACCCGGCGGGTTGGTGATGTAGCGCAACCCATGACTGCGGTGATGATCCATCGTGTCCGCGACATGGACCAACCGCAGCTTGTCCCCCGCCGCGTCCATGATCTCGGCCATCGAACCGCCCATGTGGAAGCTGTGACAGGCCACGAACACCATCCCGATGTTCGGCGAGTTCACCCCGCGGATGATGCGTAGCGCCTCCATGCCGTCCTCGACGAAATCATCCGGGTGCGGATCGATGCGCACATCGATGCCCTCCCGCTCGAAGATCGGCACCAGTTCTTCCATCGACCGGAAGAACGCCCGCTCGGATTCCTCGGCGCGCTCCGGGCGACCGGAGAACTCGGTGTTGATCACATTGACACCCAGATCCACCGTGATCTGCACAACCCGCTTCCAATTGCGCACCGCCGCCTCACGGGCATCCTCGTCCGGGCCCGACCACCGCAGCACCGGCAACACCGAGGCAATCCCGACACCGGCATCCGCGCACGCGCCGCGGAACTTCGCCACCAACGCATCATCAGCACGTGGATGGTTGAAGAACGGAATGAAATCCCGATGCGGAGTCAACTGCAGATACTCATAGCCCAACTCCGCCACCACCCGCGGCAACTCCAACAACGAGTAATCATGATGAAACGGCGTCGGATCCAACGCAACCTTCATGTCAGGCCCCCTCGATGGTGGTGCGGTCGGCAAGGGCGACCTGCACCGGAAGTCCGCTGTGGAGGGATTCGACGCCGGCCTCACAGACCGCCGTCGCGGCGTATCCGTCCCAGGCACCGGGCCCGTCGGTGTAATTTCCGGTCGCACTCCCCTGCTGCACTGCGTCGACCCACCGCTGGATCTCGGTGTCGAAGGCCCGGCCGAACCGTTCCTTGAAGCTCGGAGTGACGGCGCCGCCCCACGAACCGGGCGCGCTCTTGCGGATCAGGTTGACGTCCAAACCGATCATCGCGCTGCCCTTCTCGCCGACGACCTCGGTCCGCACCTCGTAGGCGATCCCTGTGGTGACGAAGAGTTCGACGTCGACGTGCTTGCCGCCGGCGGTCCGCAGGATCGCGATCTGCGGATCGGCGAGCCCGTCCGGCGCCGACGGGTTCGCCGCCGGTTTCACCATCTGGATGGACGTGACTTCTTCACCGAACAGGAAACGGGCGACATCGATCTCGTGCACCAGCGAGTCACGCACCACCATCTCGCTGGTGAAACTCTGGGGCACTGCAGGGTTGCGGTGGGCGCAGTGCATCACCAGTGGCTCGCCGAGCTCACCTGCTTCGATCATGGCGCGCAGCGCGGCGTATTCGTCGTCGAAGCGGCGCATGAAACCGACCTGAATCAGCCTGCGGCCCAACTCGGCTTCGCGTTTGACCACCTCCAGCGAGGTCTCGACGTCGGTGGTCAGCGGCTTCTCGCACAGCACCGGTTTGCCGTGTTCAAGGCATGTCAGCAACTGCTTCTCGTGGGTGGGCCCCGGCGTTGCGAGCACCACAGCATCAACCTCCGGGTCGGCGATCGCGTCGAGTGGATCCGACACCGCACGGCAGCCGTCGATGCCCGCGGCGAGCTGTTCGGCCTTCTCGGCCACGTAGTCGTTGACGACCGCAACCCTGGCGCCCTTGATACGGCGGTGGATCCGGTCCACGTGCTGGGCACCGATCAGCCCGACACCCAAGACTGCTACGCGTAGTTCGGTCATGTTCGTCTCCTCGGGTCTCAGTTGAAGCGGATGGCCGGAATGCCACACGCGCCCAGATACTTTCGGGTGCGGGTGGCGATGGGCAGAGGTGCGTCGACCTCGCAGGGGTACATGTCCTGCTCGACGATCGCGAACACGTCGATGCCGAGTTTCTCGATCTCGGCGAGCAGCGGCGGCATCTCGGGAATGCCCAGCGGCGGTTCGGTCATCGCGCCGAGTTTCACCGCCTCGCCGAATGGCAGGTCTTCGGCTTCGACTCTGGCACGCACTTCGGGGTCGACCTGCTTGAGGTGCAGGTATCCGATGCGCTCGGGAGCGCGCCGGATGATCGCGATGTTGTCACCGCCGCAGTACGAGATGTGGCCGGTGTCCAGGCACAGGTTGACGTACCGGCTGTCGGTGCCGTCGAGGAACCGGTAGACGTTGCCCTCGGTATCGACGTGGGAGTCGGCGTGCGGATGGTATTGCGCACGGACACCGTATGTTTCGAACATTGCCTTGCCGAGGTCGTTCATCCCGCCGGTCTTCTTGCCCCACTGCTCGTCGGTGAGGTTGCGGTCTTCGAGGACCGCACCGGTTGCCGGGTCGCGCCACATCTCGGGGATGACGACCACATGCGTGCCACCCACCGCGGCGGTGAGCTTCGCGACGTCCTCGATCTGCTTCCACACCGCCGACCACGAGTCGTCCTGGTGCAGGTGCTCGAACACGGTGCCGGCCGACAGTTTCAGCCCGCGCGCCGCGAGCTCGTCGGACAATTTGTCGGGATCGGTGGGCAGATAGCCGTAGGGTCCGAGCTCGATCCACTCGTAGCCGGACGCGGCCACCTCGTCGAGGAATCGTGTGTACGGCGTCTGCTGCGGGTCATCGGGAAACCACACCCCCCATGAGTCGGGTGCGGATCCAACACGAATGGTGCTCATACAGAGGTCCTTTCGGGGTGTGACGGTGGGGCGTGAGGGTCGGCTCCCTCGGCTTCGAGGCGCTCTTCGAGTTCCTCCAGCGAGGTGCCCTTGGTCTCGGGGACAAGGCGTCGAACGAAGAACCACGACCCGATGTTGACCATGACGAACAGCGCGAAGGTTCCGGTAGAGCCCAAGGCGTTGTTCAGCAGCGGGAACGCGAACGAGATGGCCGCGTTGGTGCACCACAGCACAAAGACCGCGATGCCCATCGCGAACCCGCGGACCGACAGCGGGAAGATCTCCGAGAGCAGCAGCCACACGCAGGTTCCGATGAACATCTGCACGAAACCGACGAAGACCACCATGCAGGCCAGGATCACGTAGCTGCGGGTCGTGGAAGCGGGCAACAGGAATGCCGCGGCCAGAGCGGCTTGGGAGGCGGCCACCCCGGCGAAGCCGATGAGCAGCATGGTGCGACGACCGATGTAGCCGAGCAGGATGATGCCGATGATCGTGGTGATCACCGACGTCACGCCGACGGCGATGGTGGCCACCAATGCGGCGCTGACACCCAGGCCGCTCTGTTCCAAAATCGTGGGTGCGTAGTAGTTGACCGTGTTGATGCCGGTGGCCTGTTGAACGATGGCGAGACCACACCCGATCAGCACGATCCGCCGTATCCAGGGCACGTCGCGGATCACCGAGAACGGAGTGGTGGTGGTCTTGAGCATGTGACTGGTGTGGTCGGCGATCACCGCGTACTCGATCTCGGCGTCACGCGGTGTTCTGCTCAGGGACAGCACTTTCCGGGCCTCAGGAAGTCGGTTCTTCGCCGCGTACCAGCGTGGTGAGTCCGGAAGGACGAGCATTCCGACGAGCAGCGCGATGGCGGGGATCGAGGCCACCCCGAGCATGGTCCGCCACACATGCGGGTCCTGGATCAGCTGGTCGAGCAGGGCGTTGGTGGCGAAGGCCAGCATCTGACCGGTCACGATCATCAACTCGTTGATGGTGACCATGCGGCCACGCCGGTCCGCGGGCGCCATCTCCGCCAGATACAGCGGGCAGGTGACGGCGGCCGCACCCACGCCGAGGCCGAGGACGATGCGTGCGGCGACCATGATCTGGACGTTCGGGGCCAGTGCGCAGCCGATCGCGCCGACGAGGAACAGGCCGGCGCACACCAGCAGGGTGCGCTTGCGGCCGATTCTGTCGGCGACGCGGCCGCCGAAGAGTGCACCGAAGGCCGCGCCCGGGAACAGCAGGGAACTGACCACGGTGGCCTCGCCGAACGCGGACAACTGCAGGTCGTCCTTCATGTACAGCAGTGCCCCGGAGATCACGCCGGTGTCGTAGCCGAACAGCAGGCCGCCGAGGGTGGCGATGACCGTCAGCTTCGTCAGGAACCGGCCCGGCGGGGCGGGCGCGTCGTGGACGGACATCGGTGACCTCTCTCCGGTTACTAACGCGCGTTAGTTAAGCGCGTGAGGTCTACTATGAACCGACGCCTTTGATGTGTCAACCGTCACGTTCTGGAGGATCAGCGCCTTGGCCGAATCCCGCCCCCGCCGTCTGACGATGGCCGACGTCGCCGAACGCGCCGGGGTGTCGCGCACCCTGGTGTCGTTCATCCTCGACGGCAAGCCGGGCGCCAGCGAGGAGACCCGGCAGCGGGTCCTGGCGATCGCCGAGGAGATCGGTTACCGCCCCGACTCCGCTGCGCGACTCCTGGCCCAGGGACGCAGCCGCACCCTGGGCGTCATGACCGACGTCCGGCAGTTGTTCCAGTCCGAGTTGGTGACGCATATCTACCCCGCTGCCGAACGGCTGGGCTACGAGGTCCTGCTGTCGGCCAACCTCCCCGACCGGACCGAGGGCAGAGTCGTCGACTCGTTGCTCAGCCACCGGTGTGGAGCACTTGTGCTGCTCGGCCCCAATGCGGAAACGGAGTTCTTCACGGAACTGGCGCACAAGGTTCCGGTGGTGGTGGCCTGTCGACGGCTGCCCGGAAGGGGCGCAGGCACAATGCTGTCCACGGTGCGAACGAACGACGCCAAAGGGATCCGACAGGCGATCGACTATCTGGTCACGCTCGGACACCGGGCCATCCACCACGTCGACGGCGGCACCGATCCCGGTTCCGCCGACCGGCGACGCGCCTACAAGGCGGCGATGCGGGTCCACGGCCTGGCATCTGAGGTCAGGATCATCGCCGGAGCGCACAACGAAGACGCCGGCGCCGCGGCAGCGCGGGAGATGCTCTCCGAGACCGTGTTGCCCACCGCCGTGCTGGCCGGCAACGACCGCTGCGCTCTGGGCATTCTCGACGTCTTCACCCGCGCCGGTGTCGACGTTCCGCGCGACGTCTCGCTGATCGGTTACGACGACACCCGACTGTCCGAGAACCCTCGCATCGACCTGACCACCATCCACCAGGATGCCCATGAGATCGCCTGCAGCAGCGTCGAACTGGCGGTGCAGATGCTTGTCGAAGGCCCGTCGCGCGCAGCAGACGTCGTGCTGGAGCCCACGCTGATCGTCCGCGGGACGACAGGGCCTCCGCGCGCCTGACGGATTGCTGTCACAAGCGGCGGGTGAATGCCGCCTCGAGGGCGGCCTGCCGCGAATGCACGGTTTCTGACGCTGTCGGGCGGTTTTTCATCAGAAACCGCACGCTCGGCGGCGATCCGGGGGCACTCCCCTAGACTGCTGATCGATGGACGACGACCGTGCGGTGCAGTTCGTCGGGGCCGGCCCCGGCGCTGCGGACCTGCTGACCGTCCGTGCCACCCGACTGCTGGCCCGGGCTGACACCGTCCTCTACCCCGGCAGTTACCTCGACGCCGACGTCCTCGCGAACTGCTCACCGGACGCCACCCTGGTCGATACCGAGCATCTCGACCTCGACACCATCGTCGGTCACCTGATCGACGGCTACCGGGCCGACCGCAGCGTGGTGCGCTTGGTGTCGGGTGATCCATCGGTGTATTCGGCGGTCTCCGAGCAGACCCGCCGGCTCGACGCGGCCGGGGTGCCGTGGTCGGTGACGCCCGGTGTGCCCGCCTACGCCGCCGCCGCGGCGCGGGTCGGTCGCGAACTGACCGTTCCGCTGGTCGCCCAGTCGGTGGTGCTGACCCGCACGCAGCAGCGCTCCACCGCGATGCCGCAGACCGAGTCGCTGGCCGCATTCGCCGCGACCCGTTCCACGTTGGTGTTGCATCTGGCGATCACCCGGACCCGCGAACTGATGGCGGAGCTTGCTGCGGACTACGGCCCCGACTGCCCCGTCGTCGTGGTGTACCGCGCGTCCCAGCCAGAGGAACAGGTGCTGCGGGGCACGGTCGCCACGATCGCCGACGCGGTCGAGGCGGCCGGATTACGCCAGGCCGCAGTGATTCTTGTCGGCCGGGCACTGGCCGGGAAACCCGATCCCGACGCCGGGGAGAGCTATCTCTACGACCCGGCGCGCGATCGTTCGCTGAAGCGCCAAGAGGGCCTGCGATGACCGCGAGCGCGCTGTACGACGTGATCAACCGGCGTCGCGACACACGCGCTGAATTCACCGGTGAGCAGATCGCCGCTGACGTCATGGAGCGGGTGCTGCTGGCCGCCCACGCCGCACCGTCGGTCGGCATGTCACAGCCGTGGGACTTCGTCCTGGTCCGATCACCGGACACCCTGCGGGCGTTCCGCGACCACGTGGCGCTCGAGCGCGAGGCGTTCGCCGACGTACTGACCGGGGAGCGCGCCGACACGTTCTCGCGAATCAAGATCGAGGGCATCTGCGAATCCGGTCTCGGCATCGTGGTCGGCTACGACCCGACGCGGGGCGGACCGCAGGTCCTCGGCCGGCACGCGATTCCCGACGCAGGGCTGTACTCGGTCGTCTGCGCCATCCAGAACCTTTGGCTCGCAGCAACTGTCGAGGGACTCGGCGTCGGCTGGGTGTCGTTCTACCGCGAGGATTTCCTGCGCTCGCTGGTGGACATGCCCGTGCATGTGCGCCCCGTTGCGTGGCTCTGCGTCGGCCATGTCGCCGACCTCCCTGAGGTTCCCGACCTCGAGCGCCACGGCTGGCGCCGGCGTTCCTCGCTGGCGACCGTGCTGCACGAGGAGCGCTACCGGCCGCGCTGATCGTCAGATCTTCAGTACCCGGCCTGCGATCACCAGGTGCACTTCGTCGCAGACCGCGGCGACGCGCTGATTGAGGATGCCCAGCAGGTCACGAAAGAGCATGCCGGACCGGTGCGACGGCACCACACCGAGACCGACCTCGTTGGTCACCACGACCGCCTCGGGTGACGCGGCCAGCGCGTCGCACAGCTGGTCGATCCGCGCGGTGACCGCGTCGTGCATCTCCTCGTAGGGCGCGTCCCACAGCTGTGCGGCGTCCATCAGGGCGACCAGCCAGGTACCGAGGCAGTCGACGAGCACGGCGTCACGCGCGTCTGCCACCGCTGCGGCGACGTTCGCGGTCTCCACCGTCGTCCAGTGCGCCGGACGGGCGGCGCGGTGACGGGCCACCCGCGCGTCCCAATCCGGATCGTTTCCGTCCGCCGGCCGGCCGGGCGCGACATAGGTCACCGCGCCCGCGCCGCTGAGCAACCCTTCGGCGTGCCGGGACTTGCCGGAGCGAACGCCGCCGGTGACCAGGATCCTCACCGGGACATCGTATTCAGCGTTCGCACCCAGTCCAGCGCGTCGGCCACATCGTGGACCGTCGGCACCCCGGATACTCGTGCCGGACGCCGCACGATCACCACCGGGATGCGCAGTTCTTCGGCGGCCGCCATCTTCGACCAGGTGTACTCGCCGCCCGAATCCTTGGTGATCAGCACGTCGGCGCGGTGTTCGCGCATCAGCGCCAACTCGCCCGGCAGCGCGTACGGCCCGCGGCTGGTCACCAACCGCCACCAGGGTGGAAGCGTCAACTCCGGGGCCTCCACCACCCGGGCCAGGACCGCGTGCTCCTGGAGTTCGGGAAGAAAGCGCGCAAGCTCCTGGCGCCCGACGGTGAGGAAGGGCCGTCCACCCAGCCCCGCCGCCGCGGCGGCGGCCTCCTCGTGGGAGTCCACCCAGAGCCAGGAGTCCCGCGACCGGTCGGCCCAGCCGGGTCGTTCCAGCCGCAGCAGTGGCCGACGGGTGTCGCCGGTGGTGCACGCCGCGACCGCGTTGGCCGAGATGTTCTTGGCGAAGGGGTGGGTGGCATCAACGACGGCATCAAAATCGCCGAGGGCCGAACGTAATCCGTCCACGCCCCCGAAGCCGCCGATCCGGACCCCTCCCACGGGTAGCCGTGGATCGGCAACCCGCCCTGCCAGTGATGTGGTCACCTCGACGCCGTCGGCGACCAGCAGCGCCGCGAGCGCCCGGGCCTCCGAGGTGCCGCCGAGGAGCAGGATCGTCGTCACGGCGCTCCCGGCGGCAGGAAGGGCAGACCCGCAGGGGAACCGCCACGGATCAACTCGATCAGGGCGTCGACGTCGAGATGTTCTTCGACGAGATCGCCCAGCAGATCGAGACGTTCCTCGCGGGCACTCGGGAACGAGACACCCGAGAAGGCCAGGCCGAGAGCTTCGCTGAGGAACCGTGCACGCAGGGCGTCGCCCTCGAGCGCGCCGTGCCACATTGTGCCGAACACCTGTCCGGCCCGTGCCCCACCGAGGAAATCGTCGACGCCGGGACCGCGGGTAATCCGCCCGTGGTGGATCTCATAGCCGCCGGCCGGCGCGCCGAGCCAATCTCCCTCGGGCAGCCGAAGTGCTTTGGCAGCAACAAAATTCGTCTCGACGTCGAGGAGCCCGAGCCCCTCCGCCTCGGCGGTGGCACCTTCGATGCCGTCGGGATCACGGACGACGCGACCCAGCATCTGGAACCCGCCGCAGATGCCGAGCACCGGACGACCCGCCGCAGCATGCGCCAGCACGGCGCGGTCCAGTCCTCGGGACCGCAGCCACGCCAGGTCGGCGATCGTGGAGCGGGTGCCGGGCAGCACCACCAGATCGGCGTCCGCGAGAGCGCTTGGGTAAGAGGCGAATACGACGTCGAGATCGGGTTCCAGCCCGAGGGCGTCGACGTCGGTGAAGTTACTGATCCGCGGCAGTCGCACCACCGCGACGCGGCGCGCGCCCGGTCGTGGTGAGCGTCGCCCCTGCAGTTCGAGGGCGTCTTCGGAGTCCAGCCAGATGTCCGGTCGCCAGGGCAGCGTGCCGTAGACCCGCCTGCCGGTCACCCGTTCCAGATCGCGCAGACCCGGCGTCAGCAGGTCCAGGTCGCCGCGGAACTTGTTCACGACGAACCCCGCGATCAGCGCCTGGTCCTCGGGCGAGAGCAGGGCAACGGTGCCGAGGAACGCCGCGAAGACCCCGCCCCGGTCGATGTCGCCGACCACCACCGTGGGCAGGCCGGCATGCCGGGCAAGCCCGAGGTTGACGTAATCGCCTGCACGCAGGTTGATCTCGGTAGGACTACCGGCGCCCTCGGCGATGACGACGTCATAGCGCGAGGCCAGATCGTCGAAGGCGGCGTGTGCGGCCACACCCAGCGCACGCCGGCCCTCCAGCCAGTCCGACGAGGACACCTCGCCCCACGGCTGTCCCATCAACACCACATGGCTGCGGCGGTCGCTGCCCGGCTTGAGCAGCACCGGGTTCATCGCGGCCTCAGCCGTCGCGCGTGCCGCCTGGGCCTGCACCCACTGCGCCCGCCCGATCTCCACACCCGCGCCATCGGGACCGACACACACCATGGAGTTGTTGGACATGTTCTGCGCCTTGTACGGCGCCACCTTCAGCCCCCGGCGGACCAGTGCGCGGCACAGGCCGGTGGTGACCACGCTCTTGCCGGCGTCACTCGTGGTGCCGGCGACCAGCAGGCCGGCCATCAGGTCTTGCGCACCAGGAACAGATCCATCACCCAGCCGTCCTGCACCTCCGCGGCGGCCCTGGCCTCGCCGATGGCGGCGACCACGTCACCGAGACGTCCGGTGACCAGGCGCTCACCCGCGGCCCCGAGGTTGGCGCCCCACCAGATCGTCCAGTCCGCCAGCCCGGTGAAGTCGAGACGCTCGGGGGGCGGATTGAGCATCGCGACGATGTTGTCGAGGCCGGCGGCGACCGCCTCCTGTAGCCGGCGGCCGGTCGTGACGTGGACGGGGCGACCGACCTCGTGCAGGACGATGCGGTGCCGGGCCGCGAGCAGTTGTGGCGCGCTGATGCCGGGGAGTACGTCGTAGTCCAGGCCCACCGAGCTGAGCGTCAAATGGTCTCGCACCTTCTCGACGATCCGGATCGTCGAGTCGTAGAGCGACGGATCACCCCACACCAGGAACGCGGCCGTGCCACCACGCTCGGTCAGGTGCGCGGCGTACTCCGCCGCGCGGGCGGCGTGCCAGTCGGTGACAGCGGCCTCGTAGCCACTCGAGGTCAGTCCCGGGGAGCGGTCGCGCTCAGGGTCACGGACGGCGACTACTTCGATCGGCCCGTCCGGACCCGGGTGCGCACGCACGATCTCGCGTCGCAGGGCGAGCAGCGGGTCGTCGTCGGTTTTCTCGGCGGCCAGCACGTAGTCCGCGGCCCGCAGCGCTTCGGCGACCTCAGGGGTGACGTGTTGCGGACCCATGCCGACGCCGAGGATGCGGACCTTCACCTGCGCGGGCATGTCAGCGATTCTGTCACCGACTGCGCAGCAGGCCCGTCGCGGCCGCTCGAACCGCCCCGGTGACCTGTGTGACCGTCGAGCTGTCCAGCTTCCAGCACTGCCAGTACAGCGGGACGTCGAGATGCTGGCCGGTGATCGGGACGAATGTCCCGTCGATGAGCTGCTCCGGGTACATGCCCCAACCCAGACCGGCGCGCACCGCCGCGCCGAAGCCCTCCGCGGTGGGGATGTAGTGGACCGGCCGCCGGACGCTCCTGCGGAGCACTTTGTGTACCAGTTGATCCTGCAGGGCATCGTCGCGGTTCCAGGCCAGCGACGGCGCCGTCGCGGCGGCATCGGCGGTCAGTCCGTCAGGCAGGAAACGCGTCACGAACTCCGGGGTCGCGACCGGCAGATAGCGCATCACCCCGAGCGCCTCAACCCGGCACCCGCTGACCGGGCTGCGTTCGGTGGTCACCGCACCCATCACCACGCCCTCACGGAGTAGCCGGGTGGAGTGGTCCTGATCCTCGATGCGGATGTCGAACAACACCTCGGGCAGCTTCGAGAGGACCCCGGTGAACCACGTGGCCATCGAATCGGCGTTGATGGCCAGCGCAATTCGGGTCCGGTCGGTGGAGCCGCCGCTCATCTCGGCGAGCGCCTCGGCCTGCAGCAGCGCCGTCTGAGCGGCCAGCCTGAGCAGCGGTGTTCCTGCAGCTGTTGCCGCACAGGGCTTTTCCCTCAGGACTAGAACCTGGCCGACCCGTTGCTCGAGCGCCTTGATGCGCTGGCTGATCGCCGAGGGGGTGACATGGAGATGCTCGGCGGCGGACTCGAAACTGCCGAACTCGACCGCCGCCGACAACGCCGCCAGTTGACCGGCGTCGAGGCCGGTGGGCTGCCGATCGGTCATGGGTGTTCACGCCCTTTGGAAGGTGTCTTGTCAGGTCACGTTATCGCCCCGACGGGTCGCACGTCGTCACGAAGCCGACGACGGCTGATCCCGTATCAGATCCCAGTACCTCTGTTCACGCTCGGTGAGCTCGTTGGAGCGGATCGCCCCGAAGGCAGCGGCTTCGCGGGCAAACTCCTTCGCGGCATCGGGCAGCGCGTCGGGCCCCTCGAGCCGAAAGCAGCTGGGCGCCAACGGACCGAACATCAACGCACGACTGAGCTCGGGCCAGTTGCTCACCTGCGGCTCACATCCTGCAGCGCGGGCAAAGGTGATGGCGGCGAGATTCATCCGGGTTTTCTGCGGCAGGCCGCGGCGCGCTCGATACGCCGCCACCGCGCAGTGTTGCCGGGCTGGATCCGGGGGTGCGATGACGCCGCCCCACGTGTAGGCGATCCATCGTGCCTGCAGTTCCAGCGGCACGAAGTAGCCGCCCGACTGGTCCCACATTCCGACGAACGCCAGCCCGGGAAGATCAGGATGGAAGGTGTAGCGGTCGGCGTCCAGATGAACCGCGTCGAGGTCGACGGTTCGTGTGAGCGCCTCACTCAGGTACGGAAGGTCGAGTTGGAAGCCGGTGCCGAAGAGAATGCCGTCGAAGGTCTCGCGTCCAGCGTCACCAAAAAACACGTCCCGGCCCGACACCGCGGTCAACCACGGACGGATGGTGATCCGCCCCTCGGCGACCAGCGGTAGGTACTGCTGGCTCAACGTCACGCCGGCTGCAGACAGTGACGGGTTCGGCTGCGGTGCTCCGTACTGCTCCGGGCTGCCACCGGCCTCCACGACTATCTCCCGCAGCTGCCGGTCGACTTCGGCAGCGGGCAGACTCTCGTTGGAAAGGGCGCCGTACCTGGTGAAGATCCGATGGTCCGACGGCACTCCGGCCGCGAACTTGGGCAACACGTAGCGCTGTCGCCGCTGTGTCACCACGACGCGAGAAGCACCCCCCTGAGCCAGTTCCGCGGCTATCTCCAACGAACTCACAGCGCAACCCGCCACGAGGACCCGCTTGCCGCGGTAGGGCTCCGCCCCGCGGTAGTCATACGTCGAGATCGCCGCCTCAGAGCCGGAGAAGCTGTCCAGGCCGGTCACCGCAGGGATGGTCGGTCTCTGGAATCGACCGCTGGCGATGACAACCCGGTCGAAGTTCTCGGCGATCGCGCCACACTCGACGACCCAGCGCGCCGACGGGCTGTCCGACTCTCGTCGCACGCGGGTGACTCTGGTAGACAACCGAATCCGTTGGTCGAGATCAAAGACCCCGGCATAGCGGCGGAGGTAGTCGAGGATATCGGCGCCGGCGAGAAACGACTGCTCACCCTCGTGGGTGAGATCGCTGAACGCGGTGAGGATCCTGCTGGTGTTGGTATGCATGGTCGGCCAGACACCACTGGAACCGAGCAGGCCTGTCCACTGCCCGCCGAGAGTCGCCGCCTGCTCGAAGATCGTCGGTTCGAATCCCTGAGCGATGAGCCAGCGCGCGGTGACCAGACCGCCCGGTCCGGCACCGATCACCGCCACGCTGTGCCTCACCTCGGCACTGTCGCACGTTGGCGTCCTACATCGTGGAGGAACCGCGCACGTACGGTCAGTTCACCGTGCCCGAGGCGTTCGTCATCACCTCGGAGGTGCCGGCAGCTGCGAGCTTCCCGGACACAAAATCTGCTGCCTGCCTTGTCAATCCGGATTCTGCGTACAGGCTGTGCGACGGTCGGTCGTCTCCGTCCGAGCACACCGGATCGGCACCGTTGCAGAGGTCGACGGTCTTCGCGCCGTACAGCGGGCTGATCGCTGTCAGAGGTCGGCCGATCTTTCCGGACGGATTTCCGAAGACCGCCACCGCGTCGACATGGCCGGCGACAGTCGCCGGCATCGGACGACCGAACCCGAAGGTCGCGTTGGGATCTGCGGCGATGAGGTCGATGACCGCGGCGCCCTGCGAATAGCCGCCGAGCACGATGCTCGTATCGGGGCAGGAGGCGACGGTGGCTTGGACGTGCGCGCTTGCGTCGTCGGCGCCTTGGGGCGCGGACTGCAGGAAGTCGTAGGACGCCGGGTAGTTGACCGCGTACACGCCGAGATCGCGACCGCCGAGGTCATTGCGCAGTTCGTCGACGAATGCCTGGCCGACGCGGCCCAAACCTGCAGGTTCTGCTGTACCGCGGGCGAACACCACTTCCACGTCGGGACAGGATTCGGCTGCGTAGGCTTCTGCCGCGCCCGGGCCTATGAGGCCGGCAGCAGCAACGCCGCCCGCCCCCGCCAGGACCAGTGCTCGTCGAACAGAGTGGCGATCGGACATCGTGGGTCTCCCTTGGTCATCTCTGCCGGCGGCATCAATGCTCAGGAACCCCGGAACCACCCGAAGAAATTCCTTGGCTACCCACGCGGGCGGCTTCGTATCCGGTGGTGAGCCAGTACACGGTGCGGTCGAGCGTCGGCAGGATCTCGGTGATGTCGATCTCCCCGGCCGCGAATCTGCCGAGCAGGCCGTACACCAGGCTGGCGATGATCCTGTCGAGGTCGGCGACGAAGTCGTCGTCCACTCCGACAAGAAGTTCCAGCACTGTCGGGACGACCACGTCCAGGCCGCGCCGCAGAAGCCGCTGACCACCGGGTGCGGACCTGGCGCGGAAGAACGCGGCGAGCATCGCCGGGTGCTGCTCCCACGGTTCGAACAGTGCACGTAACACCCGCATGTGGGCGGTGTAGAGCGACTCCCCCACCTCGCGGGGGTGCGGGGTGATCCCGGCGTAGCGGTTCTCCTCCATCCACGCTTCCAACGCGGCCAGGATCAGTTCGTCACGAGTGGGATACCGCTTGTAGATCGTGGTCAGCGACGTGCGGGCGCGCCGCGCCACCTCGCGGAGCTGCACGGCGTCATAGCCGTCGGTCTCCAGGATCTCCACGACGATCCCGAGGATCCTGGCGTCCCCACCGGAGACCTGCTGCATCGGACCGACCACCTCGTCTCACTCTTGCCACCACTGGATAACCCGGTTACTGTACCCGCAGTAACACGGTTATCCGAGGCGAGGAAGAAACAGTGAAATCGTTGGACGGCAGAGTCGCCTTCATCACCGGAGTCGCGCGCGGCCAGGGACGCAGCCACGCGATCAGGTTGGCCGCCGAAGGCGCCGACATCATCGGCATCGACATCTGTGCCGACATCGCATCCAACGGCTACCCGATGGCCTCCACCGACGAACTCGACGAGACCGTCGCGCTGGTCGAGGCCCAGGGCGCCAAGATGCTGGCCTCGGTCGCCGACGTTCGAGACTTCCACGCGCTGGACGCAGCCCTGACCGCCGGAGTCGAGCACTTCGGGCGTCTCGACATCGTGTGCGCCAACGCGGGCATCGCGTCGATGGCTTTCCGTGAGTTGACAATCGATGAAGAGCTCGCCATGTGGACCGACGTGATCGATGTCAACCTGGTCGGCTCCTTTCACACCGCCAGGGCAGCCGTCCCGCACCTGATCGCCGGGGAACGTGGGGGGTCGATCGTGTTCACGAGTTCCACCGCCGGACTGAGGGGTTTCGGCGGCATGCAAGGTGGCGGACTCGGCTACGCCGCCTCGAAACACGGCATCGTCGGGCTGATGCGCACCCTTTCCAATGCCCTTGCGCCCTACAGCATCCGGGTCAACACCGTGCATCCGACCGCGGTGAACACCATGATGGCCAACAACCCGGCGATGGCCGCCTTCCTCGAGAACTATCCCGACGGTGGGCCACACCTGCAGAACCCGATGCCGGTCGGGATGCTCGAACCCGAGGACATCAGCGCGGCGATCGCCTACCTCGTCTCCGACGCCGCCAAGTACGTCACCGGGGTCACCTTCCCGGTCGACGCCGGCTTCTGCAACAAACTATGAGCGGCCGCGTCGCGGGCAAGCGGGTGCTGGTCACCGGAGCCGCGCGCGGTATGGGGCGCAGCCATGCAGTGCGGCTGGCCGAGGAAGGTGCCGACCTGATCCTGGTCGACATCTGCGAGTCGCTGCCGGAGATCGAGTACCCCCTGGCCACGTCCGAGGATCTGGACGAGACGGCACGCCTGGTCCAAGCGCATGGCCGGCGGGCGGTCGTCCACATCGTGGACGTGCGCGACGGCGCAGCGCTGTCGGCTGCGGTCGACGACGGGGTGGCGAAGTTGGGCGGCCTCGACGCCTCGGTCGCCAACGCCGGCGTGCTCACCGCGGGCACCTGGGACACCACGACCTCTGAGCAGTGGCGCACCGTCGTCGACGTCAACCTGATCGGCACGTGGAACACCTGCGCCGCAGCGCTTCCCCACATGCAGGAGCGCGGCGGCAGCCTGATCAACATCAGCTCGGCCGCCGGGCTGAAGGGCACCCCGTTGCACCTGCCCTACACCGCGTCCAAACACGGCGTCGTCGGACTGAGCCGATCGTTGGCCAACGAGCTTGCCGCCGTGAACATCCGGGTCAACACGGTGCATCCCACCGGTGTCGAGACAGGCATGCGTCCCGACTCTCTGCACAGCCTGCTGGCAGAGGGCAGACCCGACCTGGCCCCGCTCTTCATGAACGCGCTGCCGATCGTGATGGCCGAGGCGATCGACATCAGCAATGCCGTGCTCTTCCTGGCCTCCGACGAGTCCCGGTATGTCACCGGGCTGGAATTCAAAGTGGATGCCGGCGTCACCCTGCGGTGAGCCCCATGCCCCGAAGGAATGATATGACCACCAACCACAACGACCGTCTCGAACGGGGCGAGAACGTCTTCGCCGACGTGATGACCTTTCCCGCTCCTGACGATCACACACCCGCCACGGCCGGCCTCCTCGAGTTCGTCTTCGCCGAGGTGTGGCCACGGCCGGGCCTGACCCGCCGGGAGCGTCGCTTCGTCACGCTGGCATGCGTCGCCGACGCCGACGCCGAGACACCGCTGCGTGACCATGTCTACGGGGCACTCAACAGTGGCGACCTGTCGATCGTCGAAATGCGGGAGACCGTACTGCATTTTGCGGTGTACGCCGGATGGCCGAAGGCGTCCCGGTTCAACATGGTCGTCGACGAGCAATGGGAGCGCATCCAGCGAGAGCGGGGACTGCAGGTGCCGCCCCCGGAATCGCTGCTGCCGCTGGGAACTCCGAGTGATCCGGAGGAACGACTTGCCGTCGGCGAGCAGGCCTTCAAGGACGTCAACTGCCTGCCCTATGCGCCGCTGCGGGACAACCCGTACCAGGGAGCGGGCATCCTCAACTTCGTCTTCGGCGAGATGTGGCTGCGGCCGGGCCTCGGAATGAAGGAGCGGCGCCTGGTCACTGTGGCGTGCGTGGCCTTCCAGGACGCGCCGTATCCGATCCTGAGCCATGTCTACGCCGCGCTGAAGAGCCGGGACATCTCCTTCGATGAAATGGACGAGTTGGCATTACATTTCGCGGCGTACTACGGGTGGCCCAAAGCGTCGCACCTCAACCAGGTGATCGGTGAGCAGAAGCAGCGCGTCACCGAGGAATGGGCCGCTGACGCCCAGGCCGCCTCGTGACGGCCACACTCGGCGACACCGTCGGACTGCTCGTCGGCGACGAGCGGATCACCACGACGTCGGGCCGGACCCACGAGCACATCTACCCGGCGACGGGCCGGCCCAACGCCACGGTTGCCCTGGCAGGCGCCGACGAGATCGACCGTGCGGTCAAGGCGGCGCAGGACGCGCAGCGCGAATGGGTGGCGCTGACCGTCGACCGTCGTCGCGACATGCTGATCGACCTCGCCGACGTGATCGGCGAGAACCTCGCCGAACTCGCCACTCTCAACGTGCACGACTATGCGGTGCCGGTGTCGTACGCCGGTACCGCTCTGCTGCTGGAACGGTTCCTGCGCCATTTCGCCGGCTACGTCGACAAGCCACTCGGCTCGAGTACACCGACGAACGGGTCGTTCGACATCAACCTCGTCGAACGGGAGCCCTTCGGCGTGGTGGGGATCATCGCGCCGTGGAACGGCGCGTTGGCGGTCGCCGGGTCCTGTGTGGCACCGGCGCTGGCGGCGGGCAACGCCGTGGTGTTCAAACCCTCTGAGTTGGCTCCCCTGGCGGCACTGCGATTCGGTGAGCTGTGCCTGCAGGCGGGGCTGCCGCCCGGTCTGGTCAACGTCGTGCCGGCGGCCGCCGAGGGCGGCGACGCACTGGTCCGGCACCCGGGGATCCGCAAGATCCACTTCACCGGCGGCGGCGGCACCGCGCGCAAGGTGCTTGCAGCGGCAGCCGCCAACCTCACCCCGGTGGTCGCCGAACTCGGTGGCAAGTCAGCCAACATCGTGTTCGCCGATGCCGATCTCGACACCGCGGCGGTGCTCGGCGCACACCAGGGTCCACTCATGCAGTCCGGTCAGAGTTGTGCCTGCGCGAGCCGGATCCTGGTGCACGAGTCGGTGTACGACGACTTCGTCGGCAGGTTCCTCGCCGTCGTCGGCGCCGCCTCGGTCGGCGACCCACTCGATCCCGCGGTGACGTTCGGTCCGGTCATCAGCGAGGCGGCCGTGGACCGGATCCTCGGTGTCGTCGGCACCGCGGTCGCCGATCGCTCGGGGGAACTGCTCACCGGCGGCCGGCGCATCGGCGGCGACCTTGCGCACGGTTACTACCTCGAGCCGACGGTTTTCGGCGACGTCGACAGTCAATCGGAGTTGGCGCAGACCGAGACCTTCGCACCCGTCGTCTCGGTCATCAGGTTCAGTGATGACGACGAGGCGGTGCGTATCGCCAACAACACGGCCTACGGGTTGAACGCGTTCGTCCACACCCGCGATCTCAATCGGGCCCATCTTGTCGCGCGCAGGCTCGAATCCGGATCGGTGTGGGTGAACACGTTCAGCGACATCTCCCCCCAGGGCCCGTACGGCGGCTACAAGCAGAGTGGCTTCGGCCGCACCGGCGGTATCGACGGACTGCACGAATTCCTGCAGATCAAGAACATCCGCATCGGCTTGAGCTGAGGGCGTTATCCGGCTCTGCTGACGTAGTTCTCGGCAGCGCGCCGGATGAAGCGCTGGGTCGGTTCGGGGTGCCAGCCGAGTTCGCGGGTCGCCTTGGCGTGGCTGGCCGGTGACGTCAGCGCCAGCAACCGGGCACTCTGCCTGCTGATCGGGATATCCCGTCGTGTCAGGGCCGCGAGACCATCTGCCACATAACCGAACCCGTGGACCACACCCATCGGGATGCCGAAGCGTGGCGGTCGCGCTCCGACGGCGTCTGCAGCGACGGTCACCAACTCACGGTGGGTCATGTACCGCTCGGAGACGATGTAACGCTGTCCGACCCGACCGCGCTCGGCCGCACGGAGCATCGCGTCGGCGGCGTCGTCGATCCCCACGACCTCAGAGGCGACCCCGCGGACGTAGAACGGCAGCTTCCCCTGCGCGGCGAGTTGGACGAACATCCCCTGCCGCGGTTGCCAATCGGGAGGGCCGTAGGGGTTCGACACATTGGCCACGACAGCGGGCAGCCCCCGTTCGGCCACATAGGACAACACCAGTTCCTCTGCCGCACGCCTGGATTCGATGTAGCTGCCGGCACGATCAGCCCAGTTGAACGGGGTTTCCTCGTCCACGGACTCACCGTTCATGCCGACCGCGATGGTGCCGATCGTGCTCAGGAAGACGAACTTGCGCAGATTCGCGTTCACCGCCACATCGAGAACCTTGCGAAGGCTGTTGACGTTGGTCTCGAACAGCGGCGCCGGGTCCCGCAGTTCGGCTCGGGTGTCGACGACGCAGTAGTAGACGACATCGCGGTCCGACATGGCCGCAGCGACCTGCGCGGCGTCGGAGAGGTCCCCGTAGCACTTCTCGACGTCTGTTCCGTCGATCCCCAACATGGAACTGGTCTTTCGCAGAAGGACGCGCACATCGGCACCGCCGGCTGCGAGGTGCCGGGTCACGCACGCCCCCACATTGCCGCTGGCACCCATCACGAGGGCTCGCTGGCCGGTCACGTCCACGTGGTCGCTGTCAGTGTCCATATCGAGCCAATGCTAGCCGAAGTGGATACGGTAACACCGACAGTTCGACGAGCGCCCTGACCTCACTGATCGGCCGCGGTGAACTCCATCCGGAGTTCGCTCAGACCGCGCAGCAGGAACGTCGGGTCGTAGGTGTATCGCCGGGCGCCTAGGGGTCCGTGAACCGCTTCGTCGACCGTGATGTCGCGCATGCGGTCGAGTAGCCGGCGCACGGTGATCTGTCCTTCCACACGGGCCAGCGGTGCGCCGGCGCAGGTGTGGATGCCGCGGCCGAAGGCGATGTGTTCGCGGACGTTCTTCCGGTCCGGTCGGAAGTCATGAGGATCGTCGAACTTTCGCGGATCGCGGTTGGCGGCGCCGAGGCAGAGCATCACGATGGTGCCCGCCTTCAAGTGGGCACCACCAAGCGTTGTGGACTTGCGGACCAGCCGGAAGTCCACCTTCGTCGGAGAGTGCATCCGCAGTGCCTCCTCGATGAACACCGGAATGCCGTCCGGGTTCTGACGCAGCGTCTCCTGGTACTCGGGACGGTCGGCAAGCACCTGGACCGCTGCGCTGAGCAGCTTCGTGACGGTCTCCTGACCGGCGGCGAACAGGAACGTGGCCGGCTTGACCACCTCGAGCAGCTCGGGCGTGGAACCGTCGGGGTACGTCGCGGTCGCCATCCCCGACAGCACGTCGTCGCGCGGGTCCCGTCGTCGCTCGGCGAGATAACCGGCGAACTTTTCGTCCAAGTACCGCAACGGGTCGCGCCCCACCGGCGCGCCGTCGAGCGCGCCGACGACGTTGCCCGACGGACGTTCGGCCCCGAGGGCGGCGAGGAACTCGGGGCGGTCCGCCTCGGGGACCCCCAGCAGGTCGATGATGGCGGTGGTGGCAAAGGGTTTCGCGTACTCGGACAGGAACTCGCATCTGCCGTTGTGGATGAACTGATCGATCTGGCTGTCGACCAGTTGCCACATGAAGTCCTCGTTCTCCTTGAGGCGACGTGGCGTCAGCAGCCTGCTCAGGAGTGACCGCGCCCGTTCGTGGGCGGGTGGATCCATGACGACCATGTGTTCGTGGATCGGGAACTCATGGCGGTGGGCTTCGATCTGCTCGGCGATGTCGTCGCCCTCCGGTGTGAAGGGCAATGGCGGGAAAGGCCCACCGATGGCGTTGACGGCCGAGAAATGGTCGTGGTCCTTGAAGGCCGCCATCACTTCCTGGTAGCCCGTGACGGCGACGACGCCGAAGTGTGGCTCCCGAGTCACCGGGCCCTGCTCCCGCAGGTAGTCCCAGTATTCGTAGGGGTCCTGACTCACGCCTTCATCGGCGAAGAAGTTCACCGCCGCGAGATCGGTCATTGCAGCCTCCATGAGTACGATCCCCAAAAACTGATCGATCGATCAAACTGATACACTGCGCCATGCCTATCACAGGGCGCGAACTGCGGTCAAGCATTCATCAGGGACTCGGCTGAATGGCGACTGCCGGCAAGCCCAGATCCGCCGAACCCGGTGCGCGACAACGCCTGATCGAGGCCACCGCCAAGGTCATGCGCGACGAGGGTTACGCCGCAGCGACTTCACGGCGCATCGCCACTGAGGCCGGCGTCAAGCAGGCGCTTGTCTACTACTACTTCCCCACCATGGACGACCTGTTCGTCGAGGTGCTGCGCTCGGGCGCGGAGATCGCGCTCGAACGCATGCGTACCGCACTCACCGAGGACGACCCATTGGATGCGTTGTGGTCGATGAACAGCGATCTGCGATGGACAGGGCTGAACACCGAGTTCATGGCGCTGGCCAATCATCGCAAGGTGATTCGGGCCGAACTCAAGTCCTATGCCGAGCGGGTGCGCGACATCGAGACCGCGGCGGTGACGGTGGCGCTGCGCGCCAAGGGCGTCGATCTCGACGAGTGTCCGCCGATGGCCCTGTCCATGCTCATCGCGCAGACGGCGCGAAGCCTCTGCAACGAAAGCGCGGTCGGTGTCACCCTCGGACATGACGAGCTACGTGCATACATGAAGCACCAACTCGGCCGACTCACCGATCGCCAGGACTCCACGAGGGTTGACAGTAGCGCCGACTAGTGCCAACGTTCCTGATCGATCGATAAAATCATCAGGTGCCGCCGGCTGACTCCCGCCGGGGGCTCGACAATCGAGGTGGAACATGGCCGGTCGGGTCGCAGGAAAAGTCGCTTTCATCACCGGTGCGGCCCGAGGCCAGGGACGCAGCCACGCGGTGCGACTGGCCGAAGAAGGTGCCGACATCATCGCCGTCGACGTGTGCGGGCCGGTCAGCCGCGACACCCAGATCGCGCCGTCGACTCCCGACGACCTGGCACATACCGCCGACCTGGTCAAGGGATTGAACCGGCGCATCGTCACCGCCGAGGTCGACGTCCGCGACTACGCGGCCCTCAAGTCGGCCGTGGACAGCGGTGTCGAGCAACTCGGCCGGTTGGACATCGTGGTCGCGAACGCAGGCATCGGCAATGGTGGTCAAACCCTCGACAAGACCAGCGAGGAGAACTGGGATGACATGATCGACGTCAACCTCAGCGGTGTGTGGAAATCAGTCAAAGCCGCCATCCCGCACATTCTTTCGGGTGAGCGTGGCGGATCGATCATCCTCACCAGCTCGGTGGGCGGGTTGAAGCCCTACCCGCACACCGGTCACTACATCGCGGCCAAGCACGGCGTCATCGGTTTGATGCGCACCTTCGCAGTCGAACTGGGTCAGCACTCCATTCGGGTCAACGCCGTCTGCCCCACCAATGTGAACACGCCGATGTTCATGAACGACGGCACGATGCGCCTGTTCCGTCCGGATCTGGAGAATCCTGGGCCGGACGATCTCGCCGTGGCCGCGCAGTTCATGCACGTGCTGCCGGTCGGGTGGGTGGAACCCGTCGACATCAGCAACGCCGTGCTGTTCCTGGCGTCGGACGAATCCCGCTACGTCACAGGCCTTCCCGTCACCGTCGACGCAGGCAGCATGCTGAAATAGCCGAAGGCTCTACCTGAGGACGCCGACGATCGCGACGATGATCGGAACCGACAACGCTGTCGAGATCAGCGTGGCGTCGCGGGCCAGGCTTTCATTGCGCCGGTACACCGCCGCGTAGGCGTTGATGTTCTGCGCCGAGGGCAGTGCGGCGAGCACCGTGACCAGCAACTGCTGTTCCGGGCTAGCTCCGAAGCCCCACCGCGCGAGTGCGAACGCCGTGGCCGGCATCAACACCGTCTTGACGAGCACGGCGATGGTGAGGTCGAGACGATTGGTCGGTGGCGCGTCGCCGATGCCGGCGGTCAACGAGATGCCGAAGGCCAGCAGCACGGTGGGGATGGCGAGGTCGGCAAGCAGTTCCAGTGGATCCGCGATCGGGCCTTCGATGTTCAGTCCGGCGGCGGCGAGGGCCAGGCCGAGCACGCTCGCGGCGATGATCGGGTTCTTGACCAGCGCGAGGACCTGCCGCGCCGGGGAGGGCCGCGGCGTGTTCGCCGAGTTCAGAATGGCGATGCCGATCGGTGCCATCACCGCGGACTGGAACAGGATGAGCGCCGAGATCTCGGTGGTGCTGCCGAAGACGTATGCGCTCAGCGGGATGCCCAGGTTTCCGGCGTTCACATAGGAGGCGGTCCACGCCGCGATGACGGCTTCGCCGCGTTCCCGACGCCGAACCGCGGTGAAGACGAGAAGGCCCAGACCCATGGCGAGCGTCGCGGCCAGGGCCGACACCAACAGCGACAACGAGAAGATCTGCGGCAGCGTGGCCTGCGACAGATTGAGGAGCAGCAACGCCGGTACCCCGATGTGGAAGGCGACACGGTTGAGCACCGTCCGGGCGTTGTCGCCGAGCATGCCGGTGCGCCCGACGATCGCACCCACGCCGACGACCACGGAGATGACGGCGAACGCCTCGAGGACTTCCAGCACGGGAGCAATCCTTCACCGTCGGAGCACCCCTGATGCCCACCAGGTCCGCTGTTCAGGCGCGGTCCTCGACTGCTTTCGGCAGATATTGGCGCTCTAAGTCGCGGGATTCAATAAGGGTATTAGTCGATGTTAAATCGGGGTTGGACAGGTATCGCTGGGGGTTTCTAACGTATGAGTGATGTCGACCACACCGCTCGGTCGTCAGCTTCCAGATCACAGAGGAGTGACTCCCATGGCCCTCATATCCACCTCCGTTCTACACCGAACCGGGCTTCGCGCCGGTATCGCGGCGACGGCGGCCGCCGGGTTGGTTCTGACCGGCTGCGGCGGCGTCCAGAATTCGACCGGCGGCAGCTCCGATGGCGGCGAGTACCCGTCGGGCACGGTCGAGATGTACGTCGGCGCCTCCGCCGGCGGGTCCAGCGACCTGATCAGCCGCGCGGTCTCGAAAGGTTTGTCCGACAGCCTCGGCGCATCCTTCCCGGTGATCAACCGGGAGGGCGCCAACGGTGCACTTGCGGCAGCGGAAGTCGCCGGGGCCGAACCCGACGGATCCACGATCGCGATTCAGAACGCCTCGCTGTTCACCATCACCCCCATGGCGGTCGCCCCTGACGAGGTCACCACCATCGACGACTTCGAGGTCGTCAAGGGGGTTTCTCGCGACGACTACGTCCTGGTCACCAACCCGGCGAGCGGCTACCGCACCCTCGACGACATCAAGAACGCCACTCAGGTCGTCCGGTACGGGACCACAGGCGTCGGCACCGGCGCGCAACTCTCGGCCGCGTTGTTGTTCAAGACCAGCAACGTCAACGCCCAGGACGTGCCCTTCGACGGTGGCGCCCCCGCTCTGGCGGCGGTGCTCGGCAACCAGGTCGACGTCGCCAGCATCCAGGTCGGCGAGGCGATCGAGAACATCCAGTCCGGCAAGCTGACGCCGCTGGCGGTGTTCGGCCCGGACCGTATCGAGTACCTGCCCGATGTGCCGACCGCCAAGGAGCAGGGTCTGGACGTCGAGGTGACCCAGTACCGGTTCATGACGGTTCCCAAGGGCACCCCGCAGGAGGTGAAGGACCGCCTCATCGAGGGCATGGAGACCACCTTCGCCACCGACGGGTACAAGGAATTCAACAAGCAGAACAGCTTGACCCCCATGGAACTGTCCGGCGACGAGGTGGTCGCCCAGCTCCAGGAGGATCAGCAACGCTACGCGGACCTGGTCGAGCAGTACGGGATCAACCTGCGCAACGAAGCCTGACCCGTGAACGAGGTCGAGAAGTCCGACAAGCAGGGTGCGGTCGACGATCCCGGCTCACACCTGCACACCCGCGACATCCTCGCCGAACTCGAGGCCGAGGTCGCCCACGAGATGGAGGAGGACCGCCCGCCGTCGGGTGGTCCCCTCTATCAGATCGTGGGCGCCTTGGTCGGCATCACGATCGGGGTGACCGGAGCAGCGCTCGCCTGGGGCTACGGCATCGGGTCGCTGCGGGAGCCGGGCCCGGGTATGTGGCCGTTCATTGTCGGCGTCGTCGTCGCCTCGCTGTCGGCGGTGCTGCTGGTGGCGGGACGCGGCCTCGACGACAGCGAAGCGTTCACCCGCAGCAGCGTGCTGCCGGTGGTCGGCATCATCACCTTCGTCGCGTTCGGGCTGTTGATGCCGGTGACCGGTTTCGAGATTCCCGCGCTGGCGCTGAGCGTCATCTGGCTGCGATTCCTCGGGGGCGAAACCTGGCGCAGCACCGCCATCGTCAGCGTGCTGACCGTGACGGCGTTCTACCTTCTGTTCCTCTATGGGCTTCGAATCCCCGTGCCCCACTTGATCTCCTTCTGAGAACGGCTCGAAAACATGGACCTGAACGCGTTTCTCGACGGGTTTGCGCTCGTCATCGAGCCGCACAACCTGCTGTACTGCCTCGTCGGCGTGCTCGTCGGCATGGTCATCGGTGTCCTGCCAGGCCTCGGCCCCGCGGCCACCATCGCGATCCTGTTGCCGATCACCTACACCATCGACCCGGTCTCGGCGATCATCATGCTCGCCGGGATCTACTACGGCGCCCAGTACGGCGGCACCATCACCTCGGTGCTGCTCCGCCTGCCGGGTGAAGCGTCGTCGGTGGTCACCGTGTTCGACGGGTTCGCGCTGGCCAAACAGGGGAAGGCAGGGACGGCGCTCGGTATCGCTGCCATCGGATCCTTTGTCGGAGCGACGATCTCGATCATCGGACTGACGCTGTTGGCGCCGGTGGTGGCCAGTGTCGCGCTCGAGTTCGGGCCACCGGAGTACGCCGCGCTCGCGCTGCTCGGCGTGTTGCTCGTCGCCACCATCGGCAGCGGCAACAAGCTCAAGGCGCTGATTGCCGGCACCGTCGGCCTGCTGCTCGCCACCGTGGGCCGGGACAGTTTCAGTGGCGCATCACGTTTCACGTTCGACAGTCTGCAACTCGCCGACGGCATCGACTTCGTCGTCGTGGCGATGGGCCTCTTCGGTGTCGGCGAGATCCTCTACAACCTCGAGCAGCGGCACCGCAAAGTCCAGGCACCGGCGAAGGTGGGCAATGTCTGGCCGTCCCGCAAGGAACTCAAACAGTCCTCGGGTGCCATCGGTCGCGGTTCGGTGATCGGCTTCGTGCTGGGCGTGCTGCCCGGCGGCGGCGCGGTGCTGTCGTCGATCGTCGCCTACGCCACCGAGAAGCGCCGGTCGAAGACCCCGGAGCGGTTCGGCCGCGGCGCCATCGAGGGTGTCGCCGCACCCGAAACCGCGAACAACGCGGCGGCCACGTCATCGTTCATCCCGCTGCTCACCATCGGGTTGCCGGCCAACGCCTCGATGGCGATGTTGTTCGGGGCGTTGCTGATCCTCGGTGTGTCACCGGGTCCGCAACTGGTCGACGAACGTCCCGACGTGTTCTGGGGCGTCATCAACTCGATGTACATCGGCAACATCATGCTGTTGATCCTGTCCATTCCGCTGGTCGGATTGTTCGTCCGCATCCTGCGGGTCCGCCCGGCGATCCTGGCGCCGATCACCGCGCTCATCACGATCCTCGGCGTCTACACGATCAACAACTCGACGTTCGACATCTTCCTGATGGTGGTGTTCGGGGTCATCGGCTACCTGATGAAGAAGGCGGGATTCGACCCCGGCCCGATGGTGTTGGCGTTCGTCCTGGGATCGATCATCGAGTCGAGTACCCGTCGTTCGATGTTGATCTTCGGCGGCGACCCGAGTGGCTTTGTGACCCGGCCGATTTCGGGCACCATCCTGGCGATCTTCGTGCTGTTGGTGGCCATACCCGCGATCCGGCACATCGTGAAGTCCGGTCGCGCGAAGCGCAGCCAGAACACCGACGCCACCGACAGCGTGGGTGTCTGACCCTCACCGTCCGGCGTCGAGGCGCCTGCGGGTGTTGCCCAGGTGCACACGCATCGCGGCCCTGGCGGTGTCCGGGTCGCCGGCCAGGACGGCGGCCGCGATGTCGTCGTGCTCGCGCTGGACCCGGGCCACGTGGCCGGCGTCGGTCATCGAGTACTCGTCGCTCAACCGGGTGCGCGGCAGCATGATCATCATCGGGCCCAGCGAGTCGAGAAGCTCCAGACAGAACCGGTTACCGCTGACCGCCGCGACGGCGCGGTGGAAGAGGTAGTCGGCCTCGACCGCGTCCGCCGGTGCGGCAGCGACGAACGCATCGAGGGCCGCCGTGATCGTCTTCTGTCCCGCCGGGTTGATGCGGGCCGCTGCCAACGCGGCCGTCTCGCTCTCCACGCCCAGCCGGAAGTCGATCATGTCGAGCACGTCGCGGTGGGTCCGCAATGCCGACGACTCGACGGTGAACGACGACGGTGCCGGGACGGCCAGCACGAACGATCCTCGGCCCTGGAATGTTTCCAGCAGGCCCTCGGCGCGCAACCGGGTGACTGCCTCGCGCACCACGGTGCGGGACACCCCGAACTCGTCGATGAGCTCCGCCTCCGACGGCAACTTGTGCCCCGGCGGAAGGTCGCCCGAGAAGATCTTGTCCTTGAGTCCCGCGACCACCCGCTGCGCCAGTGACGTCTCCACAGTCACATCATCGTCTTCTATTCTTCGCGCGAGCGCTCATCACCCTGCACCGAACTCAGCGCTGGCCACCGTGAGTTCCCGCATCCGGTCGCTCAGTGTGAAGCCGAGCCCGGGCCGATCGGACAGCCAGATCCGTCCGTCGCGAATCTCGATGCGTTCGTTGAACAACGGATTCAGCCACTCGAAGTGCTCTACCCACGGTTCGGTCGGGTACACCGCCGCGAGGTGAAGATGGATCTCCATCGCGTAGTGCGGCGCCAGCGCCAGGCCGGCGTGCGCGGCCAGGGTGGCGAAGCGCAGGAACGGCGTGATGCCTCCGATGCGCGGTGCGTCGGGTTGCACGATGCCCCGGTAGCCCGCATCGATGAGCGCCATGTGCTCGGCGACCGACGTGAGCATCTCCCCCGTCGCGATCGGGGTGTCGAATGTGTGGCTGAGATCGGCGTGGCCGACTGCATCCCACGCGTCGAGGGGCTCCTCGATCCAGATCAGATCGTACTGTTCGAGCTCGCGGCACATCCGTCGAGCACGCGCGCGACCCCACTGCTGGTTGGCATCAACCATGAGCGGGGTGTCGCCGAGATGCTCCCTCAGCGCGGCCACCCGCTCCAGATCGGTCCGCCAATCTGGTTGACCCACCTTGATTTTGATGCCGCCGATGCCCGACTCGACGGACGCTGTGGCTTTCTCTTTGATCTCCTCGACCGAGGCCTGTAGGAAACCCCCCGAGGTGTTGTACACCCTGCACGAATCACGATGAGAGCCCAGGAGTTTCGCCAGAGGCAGCCCCGCGCGTCGGGCCTTGAGATCCCACAGCGCCACGTCGAGTGCCGCGATCGCCTGGGTGGCCGTCCCGGAGCGGCCGACGGAAGCGCCGGCCCACAGAAGGGACTGGTAGATCTTGTCGATGTCGGACGGGTCCTGGCCGAGCACCGTTTCGGCGACCTCACACAGGTGTGTGTACTGGGCTCGCCCGCCGGCACGTTTGGAGTAGCTGAAACCTGTTCCCTGGAAACCGTCTTCGGTGAGCACCTCGACGAACAGCATCACCGTTTCGGTCAGTGGCTTCTGGCGGCCGGTGAGCACCTTGGCGTCGCTCACCGGATGGTCCAGCGGCAACACCACGTGCGACAGCCTCAGGTGCCGGATTCGGTCGGACATAGCTCTACCTCGCAACTTGTATGATGTGTGTTGCAACTCATCATACAAGTTGTCGGGCCTCGCGGGAAGACCTGTTGTCAGCGCCCGTCGATGAGCGCAGCGAGTCCGTCCAATACCCGCGCCAGACCGAACTCGTAGGCGTGGGCGGCGCTGTAGGCACTGCCGTGCCTCTCGCCTGCCGCCGCCCCCACCCGCGTGGCCAGAGGGAACCGTTCAGCGTCCAGGACGTCGGCCAACAGTGGCGCCGCGCGCTCCCACCAGTCGCGGTCGCTCACGCCACTGTCCGCAGACGCGCGATCGGTGTCGATGGCGATTCGGGCTACAGAGGTGACAAAGCCCAGGACATAGGTCAGGGCGGCGTCCATCTCGACATCGGAGAGGCCGACACCGTCGAAGGCGAGCAGTTCGTGCTCGTACTTGGCCATCATGCCCGGACCCAGCGGTGGCCGGGTGGTGGCCACCGACGCTACCCAGGGATGGCGTTCGAACATCCCTCGGTTCTCCTCGGCGATCACCGAAACCTTTTCCCTCCAGGCCATTCCGGACAGAGTTGCCCGCGGCATCTGCTGATACACGGTGTCGAGCATCAGATCGAGCAGTTCGGCCTTGCCTGCGACGTAGGTGTAGGTGGCCATCGGGGTGATACCCAGCCCGGCGGCGACCGACCGAATGGTCAGCGCACTCAGGCCCTCACTGTCGGCGACCTCTATGGCGGCGGTGACCACTGCGTCCACGGTGGTGCGCTGCCTGGGCCCTCGGGAAGCCCGGCCGTCGCCGGGTTGACGCCACAACAGTGAGAGCGTGCGCGCCGGGTCGCCCGCGCTGCTTTGCGCGCCGCCGGCGCCCCGCTTGGGGGTGCGTTCGCCCATAGCCTGCGCGCTGCCTCTCTGTCGTCGACGCTCCTCACATCCAGCCCACCATGTCACATCCCCTGATCTCTGTACTATGTACAGTGTACTGAGTACAGCAAGAGCGACAGGAGAGATGATCATGGTTGTGATGCCAGAGCAGGGTGGATTCACCCCCACGGCAGCAGACGTCGAAGGGGTGCTCGCCTGGTTCGAGCGGTATGACGCGATGGCGGTCGCCAAGGACGTCGAGGGAATGGCGGATCAAGCGATGTTCCCGCTCAACGAGGTCACCGACGGCCGGGCCGACCCATGCGACCGCGACCACTTCGTCGCGCAGATGACCGAACAGCTCAGTGGCAGCGGCGATTTCACGATGGAGTCCATCCGCACACCGCACTTCCTCAACCAGAACCTGGTGTTCGTGATCACCGACGCCACGATCGCGGGCGCGGACTTCGCGCAGCATGTGCGCTACGGCGATCTGCTGGTGAAGTCAGAAGGCGGATGGAAGTTCCAGACGATGGTGCAGGGCGGCTGGGGTGACTACGGATCGGCTGGGTCGGCCGACGATCCGCATTCGGTTGCTTGAGGAAGGAAACGACGCCGTGACGCCACATCGGTAACCTGCGTGGAGCGACCCCCGATGCGGGACAATGCCCGGTATGACGGCCGCCGACGACGACCTGGGCCTCCGGGAACGCAAGAAGCGTCGGACCCGTGAAGCGGTGCGTCTCGCGGCTTTCGAACTCTTCCAGAAGCAGGGCTACCCGAACACCACCATCGAACAGATCGCCGAGCTCGCCGACGTCTCCCCGCGGACGTTCTTCCGGTACTTCCCCAACAAAGCGGCACTGCTGATCCCTGATCACCTGATGGATCCGATCATCGAGTTCTTCCTGGCCGCACCGTCGGAACTGCGGCCGATCCCGGCCTACCGCCACGCCCTCGAGCAGGTCTTCAGCGGGATGGCCGGCGCCGAGTGGGGTGAAGAGATGGCGCGCCAGCAGCTGCTTTACACGCTGCCGGAGGCGGCTGCGGCCCTGTACAACGAGTACATCCACACCATCGAGTTGATCACCGGCGCCTTGGCCGAGCGGCTGAACCGATCCGCCGAGGACCCTCAGTTGCGCATCGCCGCCGGTGCGATGACGGGCGTCATGATGGCTGCCCTTCACGGCACGCCGATGGCCCCGGAGACCCTGTACGAGGGTCTGAATTTTCTGGACGCCGGCCTGCCGCTGTAGCTGCGCACCGGACTTCCCCGGCCCAGGGGGGGGACGCGCCGCACCGTGAACACCGTGGCGCACATCACTGTTCGTCGGCATTCGGTTCCGGCGATCGCCACCGACTACATGAACAGCAACCGAATGAACCGATGCCGCCCCTCCGCTCGGGGCGGGGACAATTCAAGGAGGACTGTCACTGTGTCCGATTTCTCGAACAAGGTCGACGAACTGGCCGGTCAGGCCAAGCAGGCCGCCGGCGATCTCACCGACAACAGCGACCTGCGCGCCGAGGGTGCCGTCGATGAAGCCAAGGCCCAGGTGAAGCAAACGGCTGAGGCCGTCAAGGACAAGGCCGGCGAGGTCGCCGAGTCTGCCGAACAAAAGGTCGATGAGGTCAAGCAGGCCGCCGACGACAAGGTCCACGAGGTCAAGCAGGCCGCACAGGACATGCACCTCGACGACAACCGGGTGCTGATCGGTGTGGCTGCCGCGGTGGTGGCCGTCGGGGTCGTGCTGGTGGCCCGGCGCAGCACCAAGCGGCGCGGTAAGCGTCGTCGTGTCGTGGCGCACGCCGCCACCGCCGGACTGCGCCAGGCGCTCAAGTCCTGATTCGTCGGGAGGTCACCTCCCGTGCTCACTACCGGAACCCGCTCGGGTCACCGGTCCACACAAGAAAGGGAATCACAATGGGAATCGTCGACAAGGCCAAGAACGCTGCTGAGGACGCGATCGGCCAGGTCAAGCAGGTCGTCGGTGATGTGACCGGCAACGACGACCTCAAGGCCGAAGGCAAGAAGGACGAAGGCACCGCCGGCGTCAAGAAGGTCGGCGAGAACATCAAGGACAAGTTCTCCAGCTGATCGTGACCGTGGGCCGCGCTACCCGGGTAGCGCGGCCCGCTTCATGCCCGGGTGTCCGACGGCACGGTGGTGGAGATGAAGTCGTCGATGATGTCGATCACCTCTGTCGGCGCCTCGACCTGGGCGAAATGGCCGACGTCGGGCAGCACCTCGAGTCGGCAATCCGGTCGGGCCTCGAGCGCCGAGTAGGCGTGGGCGACCGGGATGATGGCATCCTGCTCGCCCCAGATCGCCAGCGTGGGCAGGTCCTCGCGCAGCTTCAACCGGTTCAGCGCGCTGACCGACTGGCCGCGGTAGTCGACCACCGACCGCAGGGTGCGCAGGAATGCGTCCCGGGTTCCGCGGTCGGAGAACGACGAATAGGCACTCCAGATCTCCGCGCCGCGCGGCGAGCGCAGACCAGCTGAGCTCAACCAGGAGCGCACCGCGTTGCCCGCGCGGATCACCGGGGGCGGCGCGATCACCGGCATCACCAACTCCGCACCCGGAGCCGCGAGAAGTCGCAGGATCAACCCGACGTCGGGACCGAGTCCGCCACTGCTGATCAACACGAGCCGGCGACAGTAGTCCGGATGCTGGTAGAGGAACTGCATGGCCACCCCGCCACCGAGTGAGTGGCCGACAACGGTCGCCGACTCGACACCGAGTTCGTCGAGCAGGTCGCGCAGACCAACGGCAAAAGCACCCAGTGAATAGTCCGTCCGAGGCTTCTCCGACTGCCCGTGACCCGTGAGGTCGGGAGCCACCACGCGGTACTTCTTGGCGAGCTGCGCGATCACCGCCCGCCACGTGTCCGCACTACCTGCCATGCCGTGGATCAGCAGCAGGACCTCGTCGCCCTCGCCCTCGTCCACCACAGCTTGCTTGACCCCATGGATGTCGACGAACTTCGTTTCGCTCATCACGCCTCCTGTCGACTCGAGGCTCGATCTTACTGATCGGTAAGTTCACCTGGCAACATCGGGCACCGAAGCGCTCACAGCAGGCGTTCGGGGGTGATGGGTAGCGAGGTGATGCGCCGGCCGGTGGCGTTGAACACGGCATTGGCGATGGCGGGCGCGACACCGATCATCATCAGTTCGCCCAGGCCCTTCACTCCGATCGGGCTGGCGATGGTGTCCTCTGCGGGTAGGAAGGTGGCGTCCAGCGCGGGTACATCCGCGTTGACGGGAACCAGGTAGTCGGCGATGTTGGCGTTGACGATCCGCCCGTCGCGGTGGTCGATGTGCGAATCCTCGAGCAACGCCATGCCGATCCCCCACACCATTCCGCCGAGTGCCTGGCTGTTCGCGAGTTTCGGGTTGATGATCCGCCCGGCGTCGTAGTAGGCGCCCATCCGCCGGATCCGCACGGTGCCGAGCAGTTCGTCGACGGCCACCTCGGCGAACACCGCGCCGTAGGACCAGATCGAGTAGTCGTCGATCCGGTCGTCCGGAGTCCAGGTGTGTTCGGACTCGAGGTGAGTCCAGCCGCGGCGGTTCAACAACTGCTGGTAGGTCTCGCTGCGGTTCGGTTCGTCGGTGAGCGACATCCGGCCGTTCACCACATTGATGTTCTCGGCGCCGGCACCATATAGCGGTGAGGCAGGGTCGACCACGGCAGTGCGCACAAACCTGTCCCGCAGCAGCGTTGCGGCATGCGCCACCCCGGAACCCACGCTGGCCATCGTCTGCTGCGCACCGTGCATGGGCGCCTCGGGAAAGTTGCTGTCCCCCAGATCAAATCGAACACGATGTGTCGGCAGGCCCAGCGCATCGGCGGCGACCTGCGTCATGGACGTGTACGTTCCCACCCCCATATCGCTGCTGGCCGTGACGACGTCGGCGGTGCCGTCGGCGTTGATCCTGGCCGACACACTGCAGGGGCTGCTGATCGAGTGGTAGACGGCGCTGGCCACGCCGAGGCCGATCAGCTGATCGCCGTCGCGGGTGGCACGCGGCACCGGGTTGCGCCGCGACCACCCGAAGGCCTCGGCGCCCCTGCGTAGACACTCGGTGTGCCGTCGTGTCGAGAAAGGCTGGTCGGTCGACGGGTCCCGGTCCGGTTCGTTACGATCGCGTAGTTCGATCGGGTCCATTCCCAATTGCTGTGCAAGGTCGTCGATTCCGCACTCGAGGGCGAACCCTGCGGTCACCTTGCCGACGCCCCGCACCCACGTCGGCGGGCTGAGATCCAGCGGAACGACGCGGTAGGTCGAGCGCATGTTGGGGCTGCGGTACATGAACCGCGGCGGCGGGGTGATGTCGTCCTCGTAGGAGATGTCCCGGCTGGTCTCCACCCTGCTGTCGTGGACGATCGTGGTGATCCGGCCGTCGGTGCCGGCGCCGAGGGCCAGTCGTTGCCGGCTCACCGGCCGGTAACCGAGTTGCTCTGCCATCTGCCGACGAGTCATCACGAGTTTGACCGGCCGTCGCAACCGCCGTGCCGCCAACGCCGTCAGCAGCTGGTTCGGCCAGACCAGACCTCCCTGGCCGAACGCCCCGCCCACAAAGGGTGAGATGACGCGCACGTTCTCCTGCGGTATGCCGAACGCCTCGGCGTACGCCTGGACTGCTGCAGTGATCCCCTGCGTCTTGTCCCACACCGTCAGGCGATCCCCGTCCCACCGGGCGACGGTGGCGGCCAGTTCCATCGGGTGATGAAGGTGCCGCGCAATCGAATAGTCGAGGTCGGACGTCGCCGGCGCGGCCGCCAACGCCCCGTCTGCGTCACCACGCGAGTAGTCACTCACCGTGGTGCCCGGTCTGGAAACCGCTTGCGGTGCATCAACATCGGTCAGCGGAGCGGACTGCCCACTGTAGCTGACGTCGACCAACGTGGCGGCGTGCGCGGCGGACTCGGCGCTGGTCGCCACCACCACAGCCACTGGCTGTTTGAAATAGGAGATCCGCGGCGGCGAGTGCGGAAGCGTGACGCCCGCGAAGTCGGTGATCACGTCGACGACACCGGGATGGTCGCGAGCGGCCGAGACGTCGATGTCCTGTACCGAGCCGAGCGCCACGGTGCTGCCGACAAGCGTCGCGTACAGCAGGTCGGGGAGCGTGTTGTCGGCGGTGTAGGTGGCAGCGCCGGTGACCTTCAGGCGTGCGTCGACCCGCGACAGCGGTTGCCCTGACGCGGACCCCGACGGCGCCGTCACGGCAGCCCCGCAACGGTGTTCAGCTGTCGTTGCACGGTGCGCTTGACCAACTCCACCTTGAACCCGTTCTGCGACAGCGGTTGTGCGCCTTCGGCCGCCAAGGCAGCGGCGTCGGCGAACAGCTGCGGACTGGGTGGCCGGCCCGTCAATGCCCGTTCGACCGCAGGCATCCGCCACGGAACGGTGCCGACCCCGCCGGCCGCGATCCGGGCGGTGCGGATCCGGCCACCGGAGATGTCCAGCGCCACCGCCGCTGAGGTCAGCGCGAATTCGTACGATTCACGGTCGCGCACCTTCAGATAACCTGATCGCCGCGCCGCGGCAGTGACCGGCACCTCGACGGCGGTGATCAGCGCCCCGGGAGGCAACTGGTGTTCACGATCCGGGGTGTCGCCGGGTTGCCGGAAGAACTCCGCGATGGGAATCTGGCGTGCCCCATCGGCATCGAGCGTGTGAACCACGGCGTCCAGCGCGACCAGCGCCACCGCCAGATCCGACGGATGGGTGGCGACACACGAGGTACTGGTCCCCAGAATGGCGTGGTTGCGGTTGTGGCCGTCGACCGCCGCGCACCCGGATCCAGGCGTTCGGCGGTTGCACGCCGCCGTGACATCACGAAAGTAGAGGCAGCGCGGTCGTTGCAGCAGGTTGCCGCCGATGGAGGCCATGTTGCGCAGCTGCGCTGACGCCGACTTCTCCAACGCTTCGGTGATCACCGGAAACTGCTGGCGTACCGCGGGATCCGCCGCCAGTTGCGACATACGTACCAGCGCCCCGATCCGCAGTCGGCTCGGCTGCAGGTCGATGTCGCGGTAGGGCAGCGCATTGATGTCGACGACGGCTCGTGGTTGCTCGACGTTCTCCCGCATCAGGTCGACCAGCGTGGTGCCGCCGGCGATGTACCGACCGCCGTCTGCTGCGGCTTGCAGAGCCGTGGCCTCGTCGGACGCGGTGGAGAACTCGAACGGCACCATCGTCACGCCTGCCTGGCTGCCGCGGCGACGGCGGTGACGATGTTGGAATAGGCCCCGCAGCGACAGATGTTGCCGCTCATCCACTCTTGGATCTCGGCGTCTGAACCGGTGTGTCCTTCGGCGATGCATCCCAGACCCGACATGATCTGGCCCGGCGTGCAGTAGCCGCACTGCAGTCCGTCGTGGTCGATGAATGCCTGTTGCAGTGGATGCAGCCGATCACCGTCGGCGACGCCTTCGATCGTGGTGATCTCGGCGCCGTCGTGCATGACCGCCAGCGTCAGGCAGGAGACGATCCGTTGGTTGTCGACAAGGATCGTGCATGCGCCACAGGCGCCTTGGTCGCAGCCCTTCTTCGTACCGGTCAGTCCGATCCGGTCACGCAGCATGTCCAGCAGCGATGTCCTGGTGTCAACGGAGACGTCGTGTTCCTCGCCGTTGACGGTCAAACGCACTGTCGCAGAGGCCGTGTCGGTCTCATCAACGGAGTCCGATGCGCATCCGGCGAACAGCGGGAGGCTGGCGACGGCGCCGCCGACAACAACCGTCGTTCCGACGAAGGCGCGCCGGTTCATTCGAAACGGACACGCGTGCGGCGGTTCGGTCTGGGCGTCATCGATGTCGGTCACAGCGACGTTCCTTCTGCAGAGTGCTTTGGTGGGTTGTGATGACAAGCACGCCGCGGGAGCGAACTATTCCGATGTCATCCGAACCCATGGCCCAGGGTAGGTACGTAGCCGCCGCCCAGGGTGGCCCTGATACTCCCCCTCTCCGAATCGGTCTCTGTTCAGCCATGTTTGGCTCAGCGGCGCCAACTACAGGGTGCAGCGAGCGTTGTCGGGCGGGATCTGCAGGTCGATCAGGTAGTCGGAGACGGCTTCGTCGACGCACTCGCTCTGCCCGAACAGTGCGACGCCGTGCTGACTGCCCTCCACGGTCAACAGACTCCCGCCCAGCAGCCGGGCCATGTTGATCCCGCCCTGGTGCGGGGTCCCCGGGTCACCGGTGACCGAGACCGTCAACGTGGGCGGCAGGTCGACGCCGCCGGTCAGCCAGGGCAGTGATCGGCTCACCGGTTCCGGCCAGGCCTCGCATTCGTAGTGCGCCTGCTCCACCGGCCCACCGGGGTCGAGGAACGGGGCGGCCTGCCGCGCCTGCCGGGACAGCTCGGTGTTCTCCTCTGCGGTGCGCCGCGGGTTGTCCATGCACCGGATCGCGAGGTTCGCGTCCACATGCAGCCCGCCGCCGTATCTCCCGTCGGGACCTCGCCCGAGCGCGGCGTCCCGCAGGTCCAGCAGTACCTCGCCGCGGCCGGCAGCGAGCTCGGCGAGTCCCTGGGTGATGATCGGCCACTGGGCCTCGGCGAACAGCGCGGTCGATACGCCCTGGACGGCGTCGTCGTAGGTCAGCTCGCGGCCGTCGGCCGTGGGCACCGGGCGGTCCTGCAGGGGTCGCACGAGTCCTTGGAACGTGTCGGTAGCTCGAGCAGGGTCGGTGCCCAGCGGGCAGTTCGGCGACGCGGCACACTGCTCGGCTAGCTCGTCGAACGCCGTCTGCCACGCCGCGAACTGCGACAGTCGGAACTCGGCCTCGGTCTTCTCCGGGTCGACGGCGCCGTCGATCACCATCGCCCGCAGGTTCTGCGGGAACGCCTCGGCGTACATCGCCCCCAGCTCACTGCCGTAGCTGTAGCCGAGGTAGGACAGCTTCTCGTCGCCCAGCACCGCGCGCATCACATCCATGTCTCGCACGACGTTGTGGCTGCCGACGCTGGTCAGGGCGTCGGCGCCGCCGGTGCCCTCGGTGCAGCGCTGCGCGACATCGCGCGCCTCCTCGGCGTCGCCGACGTCGAAGAGATAGGGCTCGGGGATCTCACCCCGATCTGTCTCCGCGTCGGTGTAGCACTGCACCTGCGGCGTGGACGCGCCCACACCCCGCGGGTCGAAACCGATCACGTCGAACCGTTCACCGACCGGGCCGTGCTCCCACACCGGACCCAGCAGAGCGACGATGTTCATCCCCGACCCACCGGGACCGCCGGGGTTGACCAAGAGCGATCCGATCTTCTCCCCGCGGGCCTTTGCCCGCAGTAGCGCGACCTCCCCGCGCGGCCCCTCGGGATCGGCGTAGTCCAGCGGGACCTGCACCCGCGCGCAGTCGAACCGTTCGTCGGCGAAAGTCTGCTCGTCGGCCGCTGAGGTCGCATACAGGGCGCACGGCTCGAACACCAGCTCCTGGCCGTAGAACTCTGCCAGCTCGTCGGTTTCGGGCGCGGACTCCGACTGCGGCGCCGGCGAGCCACAGGCACCGACGAGTACCAGCGACGCTGCGCACAGGGCCAGCGCCGAGCGGCGACGGAACATGGGTCTCCTCGAATCGATCGGGTCGGTGGTATCGCCGAGAGCTGATTCAACTCTCGGCCGACAACCAGCAGCCCACACCATGCCGCGACGGCAGGGTCAAACGACGTGGATCACCCCGGCGGGTTCACACTGTTCCGGAAGAAGGTGGCAAGCCTGTCGAACGGGATGAGGTCTACGCGGTCGTAGAGGTCGACGTGTCCCGCGCCCGGGAACGTCACCAGGGTGGACACTATGACGTGGCCCTTTCTGCAACAGTGTTCAAAGTCGAACTCAGCGTCTCCGATGTCGATCACGGTTACTACGCCGATCACACGCTGACCGTGGCCCGTCATCCCAGTGAGACCGATGAGCGGATGGTGGTGCGGTTGTTGGCGTTTGGTCTGCGCGCACACCGGCTCAGCGACGTCGACGGTGAGTTGGCGTTCGGGGCGGGCCTGTCCACCCCGGGGGTGCCCGACCTACGGCTCGCCGACTATACGGGCCGGATCCTGGAGTGGATCAACGTCGGCCAGCCTGATGAACGCGCCTTGGGCAAGGCGGCCAGCCAGGCCGACCAGGTGTGGCTGTTCCCGTTCGCCGCCGGCGTGGCCACCTGGTGGCGCACCGTCGGCCCCAAAGTGGTGGGGCTGCCGAACCTGTCTGTGGTGCAGATACCGCACACACCGGTGCAGCAACTGGCCCAGACCGTTGACCGACGGTTTTCGGCGCAGGTGATGGTGATGGAAGGTCAGGTGACGATGACCGTAGGCGGTGTCGACGTCACCTTCACCCCCGAGCCGATGGAGTGAACGTCTGAGCCAGAGGCGGTTGGCCTCATCACCGCCGCCGGCATTGCGAGCTGGGGCAACCGACACGTCGATGCAGTCCGTTGGAGTGCGTGATACCCGTCGTTTGCCCTCTAGCTACCGGTGTTAACCGTCGCGTCGCCGGCTTCCCGCATGCTGGCCAGCATGGCACCCGCCGATCACCGACCGATGATTCCCCGACGTACCGTCCTACGTGCGTCGTTGGCCAGCGCATTGCTCGTCCCCGCGGCGGCAGCGCTGCAGGCCTGCGGCACGCCGGGCAACGGCGGGCCACCGACGAGCACCGGGCTGGTGGCCAACCGTCCCCGCCTGACCCACGGTGTCGCCAGCGGTGACCCGCGGACCGATGGTGCGCTAGTGTGGGCCCGCTCCGATTCCCCGGCCCGCATGATCGTCGAAACCTCTGCCACCGAGTCGTTCTCGAACCCGGTCCGCATCAATGGACCGCAGCTGACCCCGGCGTCCGACGGCACCGGGCAGGTGCGAGTCACCGGCCTCGAGCCGGGGCAGACGGTGCATTACCGCGTGACCCTGGAGGGCGAGGACGGTGCCACTTCGGAGCCCGCAGTCGGGGTATTCAACTCCGTCCCCGCACAACCCAAGGACATCAAGTTCGTCTGGTCCGGCGATGTCGTAGGCCAGGGATGGGGCATCAACCGGCAAGACGGAATGGCGATCTTCGGCGCGATGGCTGACCGCCGACCGGACTTCTTCGTGCACTCCGGCGACGCCATCTACGCCGACGGCCCGGTACCCGAGACGCAGAGGCAAAACGACGGCGGCATGTACGCCAACGTCACGGCTCCGGCCAAGGACCACGTGGCCCAGACGCTGGACGACTTCCGCGGCAACTATGCCTACAACCTCACTGACGAGCACTACCGGCGGTTCAATGCCACAGTCCCGCAGCTCATTCAGTGGGACGACCACGAAGTGGTGAACAACTGGTTCCCCGGGGAGTCACTGGCCGGTCAGAACCGCAAGGGCTACACCGAAACCGGCGCCGACAAACTCGCCGGCTACGCGTATCAGGCCTGGCGCGAGTGGCAGCCCATCGAGCCGTCGGAGGCCGTCGACGGACGGCTGCATCGCAAGATCGCCTACGGCCCGCTACTCGACGTCTTCGTTCTCGACATGCGGTCGTACAAGAACCCGAACCCGCAGGCGTGGTCACAATCCGACGACGCCGGCGTACTGGGGCGTGAACAGACGCAATGGCTGATCGACGGGTTGAAGAACTCGACAGCGGTATGGAAGGTGGTCGCCAACGACCTACCGATCAGCATCGTCGTCCCAGACGCGGCCACCGACCCCGTCGGCGGGCCCAAGTCGATGGAGGCTGTCGCCCAGGGTGAGAACGGGCGCCCACTGGGCCGCGAAATCGCTTTCTCCCGCATCTTTTCCGAGGCCAAGGAGGTGCGGAACATCGTGTACCTCACAGCCGACGTGCACTACACCGCGGCGATCTCCTACCACCCGGAACAAGCTGGCTTCACCGACTTCACACCGTTCTGGGAGTTCGTGTCCGGGCCGCTGAACGCGGGAGCGTTCCCACAGAGCCCCCTCGACGGCACCTTCGGTGCACGCTACGAGTTCGTCCACGCGCCCGAGGACAAGGACACCTCCCCGGCCCAGGGCTTCCAACATTTCGGCGAAGTCACCATCGACTCGGACTCTCAGGCGATGACGGTCAACCTGTGCGATGCGTCCGGAAAGTCCTTGTACTCCAAGGAGTTATCACCGGTCTAGCGCGGCTCATTTCCGGGCCGCGTCACCGACGAGCTGGTCGATCGTCGTGGCGCTCAGCCGCTCGTCGATCGCGTGCGCGATGTCATGCTCGATGTCGACGAGCGACTGCGCGATCGCGCGCCCCACTGAACACGAGGGGTTGGGGGCGTGGATCCCCAGTGCGGGCTCATCTGGCTGCACCAAACGCCGGACTTCGGCCAGCGTGAGCGTTGCGGGGTCGCGTTGCAGCGTCCACCCACCGTTCTTGCCTGCAGTCGAGTCGACGATTCCGGCCGCCCGCAGAGGAACCATCACGCGACGGATGTACTCGGGGCTGGTGTTCACGCTGCCCGAGAGTTCCGGAGACCCGACGGGGGCCCCGTCGGGAATCCCCGCGAGATAGGTGAGCACGTGGACGGCCACGGCGAAGTGAGTGGTGATCGGCGCGGGCATGTATCGAGTTTGACATACCGCGATCAGTCTCATTACGTTATTACCGTAACCAGACTGATTGCATTAAGGAGCGGCACGCATGATTGTGGGAGTCACCGGCGCATCAGGCACCCTCGGACGTCTCGTCGCCGACGGTCTGCTGGACGTCGTCGATCCCGCCGACGTCGTCCTGACGACACGCAATCCGAGTGCGTTGGCCGGATACGCGGCCCTTGGCGTGGACGTCCGCTACGCAGACTTCAACGAACGCGCCACACTGGACGGCGCCTTCGGCGGCATCGACCGACTGCTCCTGATATCGGCCGACAACATCGGGAGCAGAGTTTCCGGTCAGCTCGCAGCAATCGACACCGCCACGCGCGTGGGCGTATCGCACATCGCGTACACCTCCATTCCCCGCCCGGAATCGGACAATCCCGCGATCGTCGCACCCGACCACCGCGCCACCGAGCAAGCCCTCCGGTCGTCCGGCATGCAATGGACGGCGTTGCGCAACAACCTGTATGCGGACCTGCAACTGGGGGTGATCGAGCGAGCACGGGCCACCGGCACGTTGATCACCAACGCAGGCGACGGGGGCGCTGCCTACGTCACGCGCCGCGACTGCGCGGCAGCAGCCGTCGGCGTGTTGACCGGAGACGTCGATGCCAATGTCGCGTTCGACGTCACCGGCCCCCGTCCCGTCACCGCGCAGGACATCGCCGCGCTGGCAGGGAGCCACGTCGAGGTCGTAGGTGTCGACGACGACGCCTACGCCGCAGAACTGCGCGGATCCGGACTCCCCGCCGACGTGGTGCAGTTACTGACGTCGATGGGCGCTGCCACCCGCAGAGGCTTCCTGGCAGACGTGAGCGACGCCGTGGCCCGGCTCAGTGGTCGGCCGGCAACGCCGCTGGAAGCCTTGCTAGCGCACGAAAGGGATTGATCGGTATGCGAATTCGACATCTCGCCTGGGCAGGAATCGAGATCCACGCCGACGGCCACGCGCTGGTCGTGGACTACGTCCGCGACTTCCCACTGCTCACCCAGACCGCGGGGACCGAAGCCTACGCCGCTCACTCGATACCCGCACTGGCCGCGCTGGTGACGCACTTGCACGAGGACCACACGGACGTCGGGGCGATCGAGTCGGCGGTGGGTCCACGAGGAATCCTGTTGCGGCCAGCGCCCTTTGCGGGGACTGGCGACGAGGCCCCGTTCACCGAACCGAATGAGGACCGCCTGGCCGCAAGCACTCTCGACGTCCGCGTCGTCGAGGAATGGCAGCGCGTCGAATTCGGTCCCTTCAACGTGACCGCCGTCCCGGCCGTCGATGGGCTGGGTGATCCCCAGCTGAACTGGGTGATCGAAGCCGACGGTCGGCGGATACTGCACGGCGGCGACACCCTCTTCCACGGGCTGTGGTGGCTCATCGCGCGGCGACTCGGCCCGATCGACGTTGCCGTGCTGCCGATCAACGGGGCCATCGTGCAGGCACCGCACTTGACCCCGCCAAGCCGAGTTGCAGCCGTACTCACCCCGGATCAAGCAGTCCGGGCGGCCGCCATACTCGGTGCCCACACGGTGATGCCGATTCACTTCGGGGTGCATCAGCCGCCCGAGTACGTCGAAGTGCCGGACGCACGGGCTCGACTCGCCGAAGCCGCCGCACGCGACTCCCTGGCCGTAACCAATCTCGAACCGGGTGAATCCTACGAAGTCCGCGGGCCTGTCACGCATGATTAGCCCGACGCGTCGCCGGATGCGGCCCCCTTACCGCGTGGCCATCCCTTGCTGTGCTGCGATACGGCGCGCGAACTGCTCGTAACCGGTTGCGGGCCTGGGCGACACCTTCGGAAGGTCATCGAAGTCGCCGGCGGGGAGTCCGTGCACGTCGTAGTACGCCATCATCTTGACGTAGGTGTCCTGGGCATCGGCCGGCCAGCTGCGGAACCCTCGAGCGTTCGGCGCAGCGCGGAGTCCTCGAACGATGTTCGGGAAGGAACGCAGCTTGCTCGACAACAGCGACCGGGCGATCGGAGCACTGAAGGGTCCGACGGCCGCGAGTGGTTGCGTCAACGTCTGCGGTGGTAGTCGGATGGCGGTCATCGGGTGGCCGAGCACTCGACTCCAGATGCGCGCCATGTCATGGCGGGTGAGTTCTACGGTGGACAGGTCGTAGGTGTTGCCGATGTGGCCGTCGGGGTTGGTCAACACGTTGGCCGCCGCTGCAGCGACGTCGTCGGCGTCGACCACCCCCATGACGCTTTCCGGCGAGGTGGGATACGGAAGCAGTCCAGCACCGAAGAAGTCCCAGAATTCCAGCACATTCTGCATGTAGTGCGAGGGCCGAAGAATCGTCACGTTTAGGCCTGACTCCTCCAGCAGCCCCTCGACGAGCAATTTCTGCCGATGATGGGGCAGTTCGGCGATGGTTGGGTGGATGACGGAGTGGAAGACAATGTGATCCAGTTGTTCGGCTCGGGCCGCCTCGATCAGCCGTTCCGCAACCGGCAGTTCGTCGACGAGCTGAGTCGGCGCAGCGTGATAGATCTGCACCACTCCTCGCAGCGCCTTTTCGAGATCGCCAGGCTGGCGTAGGTCTCCGATCACGACCTCGGCGGCACCGTCAGATCGTGCTCGCTGCGCTTGGTCGTCGTTCTTGACGAAGGCCCGTACACCTTTTCCATTGGCGACGAGCCCGCGGACCAGTGGACGTCCGACACCGCCTGCTGCGCTGGTGACAAGAATCATGATCTGCTCCTAGAAGTAAGCCGTGGTTGATGAGATGCGACGAAGGTTGGCCGTTCGGCTGCGCTTCGACGGCTGCCGGGTGAGCGGCGGGGTCATGCTCATCTGTTGAGAGGGCGTAGTGAGCGCGCCAAGGCGGGCAGCAGAACACGTCGAGGAGCTACCGTCGCCAGTGCCGCCCCTATCGAGTTGCCGACACCTGACACCACCGACGGTGGAGTCCGGCGTCGGTCAAGCGCCTTCAAGCCAGCGGCGACAACCTCGTCTGCGGTTTGAAGTCTGCCCACCACCGTCGCGGTTTCTCCGACCACGTCGAAAAACTCCGTCTGAGTGGGACCGGGCGCGAGAGAAAATACCTTGACACCATGTTGTTTTGCTTCGTACCAGAGGGATTGGGTGAAGTTGAGGACAAAGGCCTTTGACGCCGCGTACACGGCCAGCGTGGGCACAGGCTGGAACGCGGTGGTGCTGGAGATGTTGATGACGGCGCCGTGACGGCGTTGAACCATTGCCGGAAGGAATGTGTGGCAGAGGTCGACTACCGCCCCGACGTCTACTGCCAATACCCGCGCGAAATCACCTGCATCCCCGTCGAGGAACGGCCCTTGAGTGGCGAAGCCGGCGTTGTTGATCAGCAGGTCGATGTCACCGTCGACAAGTTCACGCAATCTATGACCTGGCCGCTCGACTGATAAGTCGAACGAGACACGGGTACAGGTGACTCGATGTTCGGCCTCGAGACGGTCGCCAAGAGTGTCGAGGCGGTCCTGTCGACGTGCCACCAGTACGAGGTCGCAGCCACGCACCGCAAGCGCATTGGCGAAGGCCTCGCCGATTCCTGAACTGGCGCCCGTGATGAGCGCCCGGGAAGCACGGTGTTGGTTGCTCATTGATGTGTCTCCGTCGGACGTCGTTGGCAACTGCTGGATCCGAGCGTCTGCAAAACCCTAATGCGACTATTGCATAGTAGATGCAATCGACGCAATATGCGGCCGCCTCGTACGATCGGCCCATGGGCAACAGGACGCGCCGCAGCGACTCCGAGCGGCAGCAAGCCGTGGCGCGTGTGCTCGCCGGCCAGCGTGCATCGACCGTCGCGCGCGAACTCGGGATCCACCCGGCCACCTTGTACCGGTGGGTAAGTGACGCATCCGGCGTCAGCACCGAGATGATCTCGACGAATCTTCGCCTGCTGCACGCCACCCAGGTGCTCCTGCGGGATCACGACTACGGCCAGATCACCGTGGAGCAAGTTGCCCGACATTGCGGTGTCGCCCTGCGTACGGCGTTTCATCACTTTGCCAACAAGCGTGATCTATTTCGTGCGGCGATCGACGACGCGGCAACCGTTCTGACCGATGCCATGCGACTCCGGTATGAGAGCGTCCTCTGGCCAGACGACCCGCTGCAGCAGCTGAGCTTGTTCCTCCGACTTGCTGCCGAAGCCATCTACGCCACGCCGCCCGCGCACGTGCTGTTCCGTGACCTCGGGGTTCCTCGGTCCGACAGCTTCGCTCTGCGTTGGCACGACACATTTGCGCAGGCCGTGGCACAGCTGCTGAACGCGTCAGCACGCGCCAAGGCGATCAACCCCGACACGGACATCCCTGCAGCGGCCCAGGCCATCACCGGGGCGATGCGCGGGATACACGCCGCAGTATTCGAAGGCTGCGACCCAGCGCAGGCTCTGCGGATCATCGAGCGACTCCACCTCACGGTATCGCCGGGATAATCGGGTTCGCGTTGCCGTAAGGGAATACTCCTGGTGCCGGCGGGAAAGCCGTTGAGCATCAACCGGATTGAACTGGTCAGAGCTTCCCTCGTCTGGATGCCACGCGACCGTGGCGCATACCGCTCCAGAGCCATGCCTCGGTCGCATCTGCAGGTTCTCACCGGGCAAGGCGGACAGCACCAGCTCGGCCTGTGGTGATGTGAAATTCTCACTGCATTGGCGGACAAGCCTTCTCATCTAGATGCCGGATCCTAGAACCTCCGGTTCGTCGCCTTGGAGGACTCGAGCTTTGTCAGGGGCATGGAGTTAGTGGTCGACGGCAGCACCTCAGCGGCTTGGTGAGAGACAACTGAAGAGCATCTAGCCTTTGGTCGCGGCCCGTTCGGTGGCAAGGCCATCCTGGCTGGCTGCCCACGAGGCCAGCAGCTTGAGCCCGTCGGCAGTGGGCGTGTTCGCCGGCGCGGTATAGATATTGAGCTGAAGTCCGGGGTCGCCGGGCAGCGGCATCGCCTCGAAGTCCAGATCGAGCTGGCCGACGGCGGGGTGCCGTAGGCGCTTCTGCCCGGACCGGTGGAAGCGCACATCCTGAGATGCCCACTGCTTGCGGAACAGCTCACTGCGCGTGGAGAGTTCACCGACCAGAGCGATCAGGTCCTCGTCGTGTGGATTCTGACCGGCCTCCATCCGCAGCATCGCGGCGGCGTCGCGGGCGATCTTGTCGTAGTCGACGAAGAAGTTCTCGGCAGCTTCGGGATTCAAGTAGACGAACCGCGCGGTGTTCGCGGGCCGACGCGGGTCGGCGAGCACCGGGGCGTAGAGGGCGCGAGCCAGCTGGTTCATCGCGAGCACGTCATGGCGGCCGTTGCGGATCCACGCCGGCGCATCGCTGATGGCATCGAGGACTTGTTGCAGGGCGGGACGGACCGTCCCCAGAGTCTTGCGCCTACGGCGGCCGCCTCCCGCGCCCGACGCCCTGGCGAGCGCATAGAGGTGCTCGCGCTCCGCCTCGTCGAGTTGCAGCGCAGAGGCGAGCGCATCCAGGACGCTGTCCGAGGCACCGGCCAGATTGCCGCGCTCCATGCGGACGTAGTAGTCCACGGACACCCCGGCCAACATCGCGACTTCTTCACGCCGCAGCCCCTTGACGCGACGGTTCCCGCCGTACGCGGGGAGTCCGGCCTGTTCAGGGCTGATCCGGGCGCGCCGCGAACCCAGGAACTCGCGCACCTCGCTGTGGGGGTCCATCGCGGTCATACCTCCACCGTAGGCACGCCGGCTCGCCACTGGGAGGTACTCCCAATACCCCGCTGATCAGGCACTCCCACGCTCCGCCGGTGAGGCCTACCGTCGAGAGCATGAGCATTCCCACCTTCACCCTCAACAACGGCGTCGAGATACCCGTCCTCGGGTTCGGCGTCTTCCAGACCGCACCGGAGGAGACCATCGCCGCCGTCGAGACGGCACTGGAGACCGGTTACCGCCACATCGACACCGCAGCGGCCTACGGCAACGAGCGCGAAGTCGGCGAGGCCATCCGCCGGTCCGGGCTGGCCCGCGAGGATCTCTTCATCGAGACCAAGGTCTGGATCACCGACTTCGGCTACGACCCGACGCTGCATGCGTTCGACAAGGCCGTCGGCAAGCTGGGCGTCGAACAGCTCGACCTGCTGATCCTGCACCAGGCGTTGCCCGGCGAGTTCCAGCTCACCGTCGGCGCATACAAGGCGCTGGAGAAGCTGTACGCCGACGGCAAGGTCCGCGCCATCGGCGTCTCCAACTTCATGCCTCCCCACCTCGACACGCTGCTGACCGAGACCGAGATTGTGCCCGCGATCAACCAGATCGAGGTGCACCCGTACTTCCGCCAGTCCGAACTTCTGGCGTATGACGATCAGCACGGCATCCTCAATCAGGCCTGGGCACCGATCGGTGGCATCACGTTCTACCGCGAGGGTCCGCACACCTCAACACTGGAGAATCCGGTGATCGGTGAGATCGCCGCGGCGCACGGGAAGACGCCGGCGCAAGTGATGTTGCGGTGGCACCTGCAGCAAGGCCGTCAGGTGATCCCGAAGTCCGTGACGCCGTCCCGGATCGTCGAGAATTTCGACGTCTTCGACTTCGACCTGAGCACCGAGCAACTGGCCGCGATCGATGCGCTGGACACCGGCATCCGCGGCGGCCCGGAACCCGAGGACATCACCCGCAAGAACTACGGCATCACGATCCCGGAGGCATGAGCATGCATACCCGCACACTGGGCCAGGGACTGGAGGTCTCGGCCATCGGACTCGGCGCCATGGGGATGTCGCAGAGCTACGGCCCCAACCCCGGCGACCGCGACGACATGATCGGCGTGCTGCGTTACGCGGTCGACGAGGCCGGCGTCACGTTCTTCGACACCGCGGAGGTCTATGGGCCTTACGTCAACGAGGAACTCGTCGGTGAGGCATTGGCGCCGCTGCGCGACCGGGTGGTGATCGCCACCAAGTTCGGCTGGAACATCGCCGACGGCAAGATGGTGGGTACCGACTCGCGCCCCGAGCAGATCAGGCGGGTGGCCGATGCATCGTTGAAGCGGCTGCGGACCGACGTGATCGACCTGTTCTACCAGCACCGGGTCGACCCGAACGTACCGATCGAAGACGTCGCCGGCACGGTCGCCGAACTCGTGCAGGCGGGGAAAGTCCGGCATTTCGGGCTCTCTGAAGCCGGGGCCGCGACCATCCGCCGCGCACACGCCGTGCACCCCGTCAGTGCGGTGCAGAGCGAGTACTCGTTGTGGACCCGCGATCCCGAGCCTGAGGTGTTACCCACGTGCGCGCAGCTCGGAATCGGATTCGTGCCGTTCAGTCCGCTCGGCAAGGGATTCCTCACCGGAACAGTCTCGAACGCAACCGAATTCGCCGCGGGTGACGTTCGGACGACCATTCCGCGCTTCGCCGCCGACAACATCGGCGCCAACGAAACGCTGGTCAACCACGTGCGCACCCTCGCCGAGGCCAAGGGCACCAGCCCGGGCCAGATCGCGCTCGCGTGGCTGCTGGCCCAGCAGCCATGGATCGTACCCATCCCCGGCACCCGCCGACGTGGGCGTATCGACGAGAACGCGGGTGCCACACAGGTCGCGCTCTCGGCTGACGACGTCGCCGATCTCGACGCTCTGGCCGCACGGGTCGGAGTGCAGGGTGACCGGTACAACCCCACCGGCATGGCAATGGTGGGCCTCTGATGACCGCAGTGTGGCCTGCGGCGGGATGACACTCCTTGCGTTCTGCTCAGCCGGTCGGTTCCGACACGGCGGTCACCCCTGCGGGTTCAAGCTGTTCTGGAAGAAGGTGGCAAGCGTGTCGAACGGGATGAGGTCGACCCTGTCGTAGAGGTCGACGTGGCCCGCGCCGGGGATCGTCACCAGTTGCTTGGGTTCGGCGGCGAGTTGGTAGGCCTGGTCGCTGAACTCGCGGGAGTGGGCCTGATCGCCGGTGATGAACAGCATCGGCCGCGGGGAGATCGTCTCGATGTCTTCGAACGGGTAGAAGTTCATGAATCGCACGTTGCTGCTCAGAGTCGGCTGAGTGCTGGTGCCAAGGCTGTTGCCGCGGGCGGTGCGGTAGAAATCGTAGAATTCGCGGTCGATCGGCGTCGACTGTTCGGTGAGCTCAAACGGTGTGCCGCCGATGTATTCGATTTCACCGCCGGCGAATTCGACATCGCGCTGCTCAGCTGCCTGAGCGAGGGCGTGCTGTCGCTGTTCGGGGGTCATCGAGCCGCGTAGGCCATTGCGGTTGACGCCGCCCATGTCGTACATGCTCACGGTGGCCACGGCCTTGATCCGCGGGTCGATCTTGGCGGCACTGATGACAAAACTTCCGCTGCCGCAGACGCCGAGCGCACCGATACGTTCAGGATCGACGAAAGACTGGGTGCGCAGGTAATCGACGGCGGCACTGAAGTCCTCGGTGTAGACGTCGGGGGCCACCAGGTTGCGGGGCTCACCTTCACTCTCACCCCAGTACGACAGATCCAGGGACAGCGTGACGAAGCCCCGCTCGGCGAGCTTGGTGGCGTAGAGGTTCGCGCTCTGCTCCTTGACCGCTCCCATCGGGTGTCCGACGACCATCGCCGGATTCGTCGTGTTGCGGTCCATGTCGTTGGGCACGAACAGATTTCCGGTCACGTTCATTCGGTACTGGTTTTTGAACGTCACCTTCTCCACGGTGACCTGATCACTGGTGTAGAAGTTGTCGGCACCGTTGGACGTGTCCCCGGCGGGGAGGCTGGTCGCTGGTTGAGTCGGCGACGGCGACGACGTTGCGGTGTTGCGTTCCGCAGGCGCACACGCCGCGGTGGCCAGTACACCCAGCGCGACCGCGCTGCCGGCCACTTTCATCAGTGCGCGACGGCGGTTGCCTGCCGGTCGATTGCTGGTCTCCAGTGCCATGTTCATTCAAGTTCTCCTGAGTGGTTCGTACGGAAGGACCGGCTGCCATAGCCGTCGCCATGAAATTCAGGAAACACGGTCGCTCGATGGACTGGGAGTGCCTGAGGAAGGGTGTACCGACAGTGCATCCCATACCGGCGAATGCCCTCGTACCGTGGTCGATATGAACAACCGAGCCGAGGTCCGCGAGTTCCTGATGTCGCGGCGGGCGAAGATCACGCCGCAGCAGGCGGGCTTACCCGAGTTCGGCAATCGCCGAGTCCCGGGACTGCGCCGCGGGGAGGTCGCCTCACTTGCCGGCGTCAGCATCGAGTACTACAGCAAGCTCGAACGCGGCAGCCTCGCCGGTGTTTCGGCGTCCATCCTCGATGCCATCGCCCGCGCGCTACAACTCGACGACGCCGAACGGGCCCATCTGTTTCACCTGGCGCACGCCGCCGACGGCACCAGCGCGGGCATGCGCCCACGACGGCGCCCGGCCAAGCGATGGACCCCGCGTCCGAGTTTGCAGTGGGCTCTGGACAAGTTCACAGCTCCAGCCATCGTCCGCAACGGACGGATGGACCTGCTGGCGGTCAATCATCTCGGCCGCGGTATGCACTCGTCGTTGTACGACAGCGATCCCGCCAGTCCCCCGAACTTCGCGCGTTTCACCTTCCTGCACGAGGATTCGCGTCGCTTCTACCCGCACTGGGACGAGGCCGCCGACATCTGCGTGGCCATCCTGCGCACCGAGGCGGGCCGTGATCCGCACGACGGCCAGCTTCAGGATCTGGTGGGCGAATTGTCGACCCGCAGCGAGGATTTCCGGCGCCGTTGGGGCGCACACGACGTCCGCACTCACGGCGCGGGAGCCAAGTCGTTCCACCACGACGTCGTCGGCGACCTGGAGTTGTTCTACGAAAGCGTCGACATGATCTCCGATCCGGGGCTGACGCTGACACTTTATGTCGCCGAACCCGCCTCGCCGACTGCGCACGCGCTTGATCTGCTTGCGTCATGGACCACCGAGAAGTTGCCCGGCGCTACCGACGTCGAAGAAATCCGGAGGTTGACATGAGACTGCCGGCTCGGCATCAAGGCCGATGGCCGACCGTCCTGCGCACCGCCGCGATCGTTCACGTCGCATGTAGCGCAATGGTGTTGACATCGTGCGGTGGTCAAGCGGAACGCGACGAGACCCCCTCTGCCACAGCGGCTGATACCGGCACAGCAGAAAGATCGGCGGCGCCGATAAGTGCCGCACCCGACACTGCACCGCAATTTCGGGTCGCCATCGGTGACACCGAGCTGAGGGGACGCCTCTTCGACAACGCCACCGCCCGAGATTTCGCGTCGCAGCTGCCGATGACACTGAGTTTCAGTGATCTGCACGGTCTGGAGAAGGGTGCGCCGCTGCCCCGCAAACTGTCGGCGGACGGCATGCCGTCGGGCGATGACCCACAGATCGGCGATCTGGGCTATTGGGCACCCAGCGGCAACCTGGTGCTGTACTACGGCGATGTCGGCTACTGGAACGGCATCATGCGCATCGGCCACTTCGACGGGGACATGCAGGCCGTCGCCGATCAGTCCGCCGATTTCGACGCGAGAATCGAGCTCATTCAGTAGAGCTGCAGGCTCCACGACGATGACCCACGACGAAGGAGAAAGATGATGAGGCAATCATTGACGACAGCCGCGCTCGTTGCAGCGGCGCTGCCGCTGAGCGTGTTCGGCGCGGGCTCTGCTGGAGCCGACGGGGAGCGCATGGACATCTCACGCGAGGAGACCCGCCCAGCGACGCCCGGGCCTGTCGAGACGTTCACCGGGCAGGTCAGCGTCAAGCCCCTCTTCGGCACCGTCGACGGACGCAACAGCAGTGCGGCGGAGGTGACGTTCAGCCCGAGCGCGCGCAGTGCGTGGCACACCCATCCCGCCGGCCAGACCTTGATCGTCACGGCCGGCACCGGCTTGGTTCAGGAGTGGGGACAGCCCAAGCAGCAGCTCCGTCCGGGCGACGTGGTGTGGACGCCGGCGGGTGTGAAGCACTGGCACGGCGCCACGGAATCCTCAGTATTGACCCACATTGCCGTCCAGGAACAGGTCGACGGAAGTGCCGTCGATTGGCTTGAGCATGTCTCCGACGAGCAGTACCAGAATTAGAACAGGATCTCGACCGATGAAAATGCCCAAGTGGATTCTCGTGGCTGCGGCGATGACGTCGGCCTCGGTGTGGGCCACCGGGCGAACTGTGCCAGCAGCCCGGCCTCTCGGTCGGTGACCGCAGGGTCGTCGCCGTGGCCGCACTGATCGCCCGCAACCAATCTATCGACATGGCAGCACAATTCGCGTGCGCCTTGGACAACGGCGTCACTGCGGCCGAACTGTCGGAGATCATCACCCACTTGGCTTTCTACGCGGGATGGCCGACCGTGTTCTCCGCGCTACCTGTCTTCAAGGACGTCTTCGCGACCCAACCACGCTGAAACAAGCGCGGTCGGCCATCTGAAAGGAAATGATCATGCGCGCGACCCTCATGTACGGCGCCGGCGACGTCCGGATCGAGAATGTCACCGATTCGGCGCTGAAGCAGCCCACCGATGCACTGGTGCGTATCACCGCGTCCTGCATCTGCGGCAGCGACCTGCACCCCTACTCGTCAATGGACCCCGGCAACGGTCCCGCTCGGATGGGCCATGAATTCATCGGCGTGGTCGAGGACACCGGCGCTGAGGTGAGTACTGTCAAGAAGGGCGACCTCGTCGTCTCGCCGTTCTCGGTGTCGGACAATACCTGTCAGTTCTGCCGCGAGGGCCTGCAGACGGCCTGCAGCGATCCGGCCGCTACCTTCTGGGACAACATCTCCGACGAAGGCGCACAGGCCGAGGCGATCCGCGTTCCCCTGGCTGACGGCACGCTGGTCAAGTTGCCGGTCGCGGCGGACTCGGCGCTCATGCCGTCGCTCCTCGCTTTGTCCGGGCACCGGCTACCACGCCGCTGCCATGGGTGGCGTCAACGAACGCACCCGCGTCGCAGTGATCGGCGACGGCGCGGTGGGCCTGAAGGCAGTGCTTTCGGCCAAACGCCTCGGGGCCGAGCAGATAATCCTCATGGGCCGCCACAAGCAGCGCACAGATCTCGGAGGCGAGTACGGCGCCACCGACATTGTTTCCGCTCGGGGCGACGAAGGCATCGCTGAGGTCCGCGAACTGACCGGGGGTGACGGTGTCCACGTCGTCCTCGAGGCCGTCGGGCACATGCCCGCCTACGAACAGGCCGTCGGGATCGTCCGAGCCGGCGGGGTGATCAGCCGCGTCGGAGTCCCCCAATACGAGGACGCGCCAGTGGGATTCGCCAGTCTCTTCGGACGCAACATCCGACTGGCCGGAGGGCCCGCACCGGCCCGCGCCTACATCGAAGAGCTGCTACCCGACATCCTCGATGGCACCATCGACCCGGGCAAGGTCTTCGACACCACCATCGGAATAGATGGCGTCCCTGCCGGATACCGGGACATGGCTGATCGTAAGAGCCTGAAGGTTCTCATCAAACCCTGATAGGCCATCCGGCCAGGGCGCGCTCGTGTCGTCCCGTTCGCCAAAAGGGTTCCCTGTCAGTACATGTAAAACCCAGCACTCCCATCCGACATCGGCCACGGCTTGAATAAGACCGACAGCCATCGCCGTGCCGAACTAACAAGACGGCACCGCGCGACCCGACCCGGAGTCTGATGATCAACTCAACTGCCACCGATACGATTGCGCCCGAACAGGACAACGCCCGCCTACCGTCGGGCGCTCTGCTGATCCTGGCGCTGATGGGGTTCGTCCTCATCGCGTCGGAAACCATGCCGGCCGGGCTTCTTCCGCAGATCGCCGCGGGCATGAACATCGCTGAAGCCACCGCGGGGCAGCTGGTCAGCGCGTACGCATTGGGCACCGTGATAGCAGCGATTCCGACCACCGCCGCGACTCGCGGACTGAGGCGCAAACCCCTTGCTGTTTTCGGCATGCTCGGAATCTTTGCCGCCAATGTCGTGACCGCGATATCCCCGGACATCCTGCTGTCGCTCGGGGTGAGATTGTTCGCCGGCGCATGCTCGGGTCTGCTGTGGGGCATCCTTGCGGGTTACGCCCGGCGAATCAGCCCGCCCGAGCACGCCGGACGCGCGTTGGCGATCGCATCGATTGGAGTCCCGGCAGGCCTGGCTTTCGGTACGCCGCTGGGGTCGTGGATCGGATCGACATGGGGTTGGCGATACTCGTTCGTGGTGCTCGCGGCCATCGCGCTCGCCGCGGTCATCCTCACCGTGGTGTGGGTGCCAGACGCTGCTGGTCAGCGCGCCACGTCGCAGATGCCCGTGATGAAGGTTTTCACCCTGCCCGGCGTGGCGCTGATCCTGGTGGTGATCTTCGCGTGGATGTTGGCGCACAACACCTTCTACACCTACATCGCTTCCTATCTGAGGTTCGCCGATGTCGGACTCACAACTCAGATGGCTCTGGTCACCTTCGGTGTCGCCGCCATCGCCGGCGTGTGGGCCACGGGTCTGCTGATCGACCGCGCACTCCGGATGTTGGTTCTGACCAGCATCGCTTCGTTCGTCGTCGCCGGTGTCATCTTCGCGGTCGCGCACCAATCGTTGGTGGCCGTGTTGACCGCCATCGTGCTCTGGGGCGTGGCATTCGGAGGCGCGGCCACACAGCTACAGACAGCGATGGCCGAGTCGAGCGGCGAGAACGCCGACGTCGCCAATTCACTTGTCGGAGTGGCATTCAACACCGCCATCTTCGCCGGTGGTGTCGCCGGGGCGGTGTTGATCACTGTCGACGACGGACTCGGATTGCCCACCGTCATGATCGCGCTCGCTCTCGTCGCCTTTTTCGTGGCACTGGTTGGCCGCAGGTCGGCCTTCCCAGCCCGACGGAACTCGGACCAGGCGGTTACCACGAGCGACAAAGCTAACTGATCATAGTTGGCCGTACCGCTACACACCCGCGGCAGGACCGCATGTCCCACAGCCGCCGCTAGCTGCAAATACCGTCGTCTTGTTCGCGAACGATGCGGGCGTGACCTTGGATCATCACTCCACGGATGTCTGCCATGCTCGAGCCGTCTTCGAGCATGACACTCGGCTTGGGTTGCGCTCGACGTTGGCGACTTTGCGCGTCGCGTCCCGCACGCCCATGACGAGTCGCGGCCGAAGCGGAGTACGACCGGGGCACCGCGTCGGACCCAAGGTGGCTGTGCCGCCGAACCTCTCTGTGCTGCAGTTACCGCACGAGCCGGTGCAGCAGCTGGCTCAGCGCGTCGATCGGCGGGTCTCGGCGCAGGTGATGGTGATAGAAGGTCAGGTGATGAGCAGTGTCATTGCAGTCAGGATCACCGCGGCCCAGCCGTTGACCACCGCGCCATCGTTCCCGACGGCGAGACCTGCTGCACCGTAAATGTTTTCATCACCAACGGCACCCTGATCGATTCACCTGAGAACTACTACCGATGACTTCCTCGTAGTCGTCGCGAGCACGAACCGGACGCCGCGATTGACCTTCGCTGTGAGCCCATGGTGACCTTCCTTGATTCCGCCGGCAGCTGATCGTCCGTGGCCTGACAATTCCATGGAGAGCTCCGATGACCGGTGTGCGGCGGCCATGCCGGGGGCGCCCATCCGCGGAGCAGGACGGCGCGGTCGAGGCGCGAATCCTCGGTGCCGCCGCCGACCTGTCCTCGGACACATCATCTTCCGCTGCGACGTGCTCACGATGACCACTCAGACCTACGTGTGCCAGGGCTGGGTTGGGCGTCGCAGCCTGCGCCACCACGGCGGATACCGCCCGGCCTGCGGACCAATGATGCACCCGGGGGCTAACGTCGGAATGTGTCTGAGTCCAACTCCGGTGATTTCGAGTTCGAGCGAAAGTTCTACGTCCGCGACGTACCCGCCGTCACCGCGTTCGATCCGCGGCCCGCGCTGATCGTGCAGGCCTACCTGTTCGCCGCAGACGGCTATGCGGTTCGCGTCCGCCTGCAGGGCCCTGCTCCCATCGAACTGGACGCTTCACTCCCAGATCTCGTCAGCGCACTCGGCGGAGTGGACGCCGACGCGATTGGAACCATGACGGCCAAAGGGCCGGCCGTCGGCGGGACGCGCTACGAAGCCGAACGCGAACTCGACCCGACGGTCGCCGGTCAGATCGTCTCCCGCTCCGAGCATGTCGTCACCAAGGTGCGGTACTCCGTTTGGCTGGGCGAGGACGGCTGGATCGTCGATCGGTTCCTGGGCCGCAACGCGCCCCTGCTGTTAGCCGAGGTCGAGCGCAACGCCCCGGTGGTCGATCTCACGATCCCCGACTTTTGTGCCACTGAGGTATCTGAGGACGACCGATTCCGCAACGAGTATCTCGCTCACAGGCCGTTCGGCGACTGGGCCGATGGGTACTGCGATGAGCTGCAAAAGGTGGGGCCTCGGTTCGTGGAGACCCTCGGCCATAACGAAGTGGAAGGCTCCGAGAGGCAACCGTGATGCTCACCGAAATGTAATTCCCCTCGAACAGTTCGGGTCTGCCGACCGCGGCGAGGACAATATCGGGCTCAGCGACGATCTGACCGCCCTCGACAGTGCGACAAGTTGCGCCAGGCAACAAAACAGATTGACCCCAGCTCTGCACCGCCACCGACCGATCGACTGTACCGACGAACGGTCATGTCTCCGTCCTGTACCTCGCTGCAAGCCTGCACCTTTGCCGAGTCGGTAACCGACCGCCAGCAACGAAATCGTCGCTGATCGTAAAAGCCCAAACCTCCTATCTTCGCCGCGGTACAGCACTCAACCGTCCGAGTCGTCCGCCTTCTACCAATGGACTGCACGCAGAAGCTGAGACGATGAACTGAGCAGCCAATTGAGTTCAGCGCGGTGGCCACGCAAGGCAGCCCTGAGCGGTAGTGACGACTGCATTAAATTTTCTTAACCACAGCAAGAATAATTAGCTGTACTGTTCCGTCGGCCATCCTTAGCGTTGCTGACGTGAACACCGCCTACCTCGTCGTGCTGACCGGCTTCGCCACCACGATGGCACTCATCGCGGCCATCGGCGCGCAGAACGCCTTCGTGCTGCGCCAAGGCATCCGCGGCGAACACGTCATGCCCGTTGTCGCCCTGTGCACGGTGTCCGACCTGGTGTTGATCTTCGTCGGGATCGCCGGCTTCGGCGCACTCATCGCGGCGCACCCCGATGTCGTCACCGTGGCGAAGGTCGGTGGCGTCATCTTCCTGGTCGGCTACGGCCTGCTCGCCGCCCGGCGCGCGATGAAGCCCGGGACCCTGACACCATCCGACGCAGCGCCCGCCCGACTGGGCGGCGTCCTGGCCACCTGCCTGGCTCTGACTTTCCTCAACCCGCACGTCTACCTCGACACCGTCATCCTGCTGGGCGCGCTGGCCAACGAGCACCAGGACGGCCGCTGGCTCTTCGGCGTCGGCGCGGTCGCCGCGAGTGCGATGTGGTTCACCGGGTTGGGGTTCGGCGCCAAGAAGCTCAGCCGGTTCTTCGCAACCCCCAGGACGTGGCGCATTCTCGACGGGCTGATCGCGGCGATGATGATCGCGCTGGGCATCGGCCTGGCGCTGAGCTGAGCCCGAAAAGTAACGCCTGTGCGCTCAACCCGATAGCCTTCGTACTATGGCCGCCACGTCCCGTATCAAGACCATCGTCATCGGCGCGTTTGTGGCCGGAGGCGCTCTGGCCCTCGCCGGCCAGGCCGGTGCGCAACCCGCACCCGTCGATCCCGCGCTGCCGCCCGCCCCGGGTGTCGCCGCACCGGTGCCCGGCGCACCCGGTCCCGCGCCCGCGCCCAACCAGGTCTTCACCTACACCCCCGTCGCAGAGGGTGGCGCAATCCCAGGCCCGGCGCCGGCACCTCCGCCCCCGCCCGGAACCGCGCCCTACATTGCTCCCGTCCCGAACGGCGACTTCAACAACACCGGCCAGATGAGCTTCCTGCGGGAACTGTGGAACATGCGCGGTACCCAAGAGCTCTACGACACGCTCTACCCGTCGCAGATGGACCCAGCGATGGCCGAGGCGATGGGCGTGCGGCAGATGCCGATGCTGCCACCGGGAGAGCTCCCGCCCGGTGTCGTCTCCCCCGCACCGCCCCCCGGTGCACCCGCAGCCCCGGCACCCGCGCCCCCGCCGGTGTGGCCGCCGGCAGGCATGGTTCCGATCCCCGTTCCGTAAGGAGCGAAGACCGCCGACGCGGCGGCAGCGCTTTCCGATAACTAAGCTCGCGACATGCCCTTGATGGCGTCGTGGCGCCAACTTCTGACGATGACTGCCGCGGTAGCACTGCTGGTGGCCGGCTGCGGATCCGACGAGCCCGGCACCGTCGCAGACGACGGGTCGGTGACCGTCACCCACGTATTCGGCGAGACTCGGGTCCCCGCCCCGCCGACACGGGTCGTCAGTGCCGGCTTGACCGATGCCGACGACCTGCTGGCCCTCGGCGTCGTCCCGATCGCGGTGACCGACTGGTTCGGCGCCGAACCGTTCGGCGTCTGGCCGTGGGCGTTCCCCCGCCTGGGCGACGCCCAACCAGTGGTGCTCTACCTGACCGACGGGGTGCCGATCGACCAGATCGCCGGGTTGCGGCCCGACCTGATCGTGGCCACCGATGCCGGCCTCGACCAGGACACCTACACGCGACTGTCGGCCGTCGCACCCACGATCGCGCAGTCCGGGCGTAACGCGTTCTTCGAACCGTGGCGAGACCAGGCCACGGCCATCGGCCAGGCGGTGTTCCGCCACGACGACATGCAGACGCTCATCGCCGACGTCGACGCGCAGTTCGCCGCGGTCAAGGAGGCCAACCCGCAGTTCGCCGACAAGACGGTGCTGCTGCTCGAGGGCACCCTGTTCCGGGACAGCGTGCAGGTTCAGGGCCCTGACTGGCGGCATGAGTTCCTCACCCAGATGGGACTGACCGTCATGGCACCCGACCAGGAGTTGATCCCGCGCGACGACATGGCCGCGGTCCTCGACTCCGCCGACGTCATCATCTGGACCACCGAGAGCGACGAGGAACAGGCCGCTCTGCTGGCCGACCCCACGATCGCCGGTCTGTCCGCGACCGCCGAGCAGCGCCACGTCTTCACCGGCAAGGAACTCGCCGGGGCGATCGCCTACGCCTCGACGCTGTCCTACCCGGTGGTTGCCGAGAGGTTGCCGCAGATGATCGCTGCGGCGCTGGGCTGATCTAATGTCCCGGTGACAAGCGAGACCACCGACCCCGACACCCACGCCGCTTTCGCCCGCGTCGGGTCGGCCTACTATCCGGTGCTCGTCGCCGTCTTCACTGCGCTGGTGATCGTCTCCAACCTGACCGCGACCAAAGGCGTCGAATTCGGGCCGATCATCACCGACGGCGGCTTCATCGTCTTCCCGCTGACCTACGTGATCGGCGACGTGCTCTCCGAGGTGTACGGATTCAAGGCCGCCCGCCGGGCCATCTTCACCGGCTTCGCGATGAACATCCTTGCCGCCCTTGCGCTCTGGGTGACGATCTATCTTCCAGCCGCGGACTTCTACGAAAACCAGGAGCATTTCGAGAACATCGCGCACTCCTACACCGGTCTGATCATCGCCGGGCTTGCCGGCTTCATCGTCGGGCAGACCCTCAATGCGTGGTCGCTGGTGCTGATCAAGGAACGCACCAAGGAGAAGCACCTGTGGGCGCGCCTGGTCGGGTCGACCTTCATCGGGCAACTCGGCGACACCATCGTGTTCTGCGCGATCGCTGCCAGCGTCATCGGCATCACCAGTTTCGGCGACTTCGTCACCTACACCGCCCAGGGCTGGCTGTACAAAACCGTCATCGAGGTCGCGCTGCTGCCGATCACCTACCGCGTGATCGCCTACATCAAGCGCCGGGAACCGACCTATCAGCCCGCAGTGTGAGCAGGCATTAAGGCTGCTCTGGCAAGGATCGAAGAGGTTCCGGCGATCGATGGCCGGTAAAGCTACTCAGCGGTAGCTTTGGTTCCATGAGCCTGACATCGAATGTGACGGCGACGATGCGCACCGACGGCGCGAGCAGCATCCTGGACTACGGTGACCGCGCCCTGCTTCTGGAGTTCGACAGCACCGCTGAGGTTCTGGCGTGGACCGATGCCCTGCGGGCGGCGGAATTGCCCGGCGTGGTGGACATCGTCCCCGCCGCGCGCACGGTCCTGGTGAAGCTGGCGGAGTCCCGGTATCTGGCACCGACACGGCAGCGGATCGCCCAGGTCAGGCCCAGCCGCGACGCGATCGCCGAATCAGCCGCACCTGCCGACGGTCAGGCCGACGTGGTCATCGACGTCGTCTATGACGGTGAGGATCTCGACGAGGTGGCCCGGCTGACCGGACTGAGCGCCGACGAGGTCGTCGCGGGGCACACCGGACGTCCCTGGCGCGTCGGATTCAGTGGCTTTGCACCGGGATTCGGCTACCTGGTGGGCGGTGACGAGCGTCTCGTCGTCCCCCGGAGGTCGGACCCGCGCACCAAGGTGCCCGTCGGAGCGGTCGGGCTCGCCGGCGAGTTCAGCGGCGTCTACCCCCGAGAATCGCCCGGCGGCTGGCAGCTGATCGGGCGCACCTCGGCGGTGCTGTGGGACGTCGACCGGGACAACCCCGCGCTGCTGACCCCCGGTATGTGGGTGCAGTTCCAGGCGGTGCGCTGATGAGCGCCGTGACGCTGGAGATCCTGCAGACCGGCCCGTTGGCCCTGCTCGAGGATCTCGGTCGACCGGGGCTGTCACACATGGGTGTCACGCGCTCCGGGGCGGCCGACCGACGCGCACACACGCTGGCGAACCGGCTTGTCGCCAATCCGGGTGACGTGGCGACGGTGGAGGTGACGCTCGGCGGGTTCACCGCACGGGTGCACGGCGGCGGCAAGGACGGCGTGGCGATCGCGGTCACCGGTGCCGACACCGACCCCGCCGTCGACGGGGTTCCGTTCGGCACCAACAGCATTCACCACGCACAGGACGGCGAGGTGATCTCCCTCGGGGCACCGCATTCCGGGCTGCGCTCGTATCTGGCGGTACGCGGCGGCTTCGACGTGGCACCGGTGCTGGGGTCGCGCAGCTACGACGTGATGTCCGCGATCGGTCCACTGCCGCTGCGGGTAGGTGATGTGCTGCCGGTCGGCGAGCACACCGACGACTTCCCCGAACTCGACCAGGCGCCGGTGGCCGCCATCGCCGACGACGTGCTCGAGCTCATGGTGGTGCCCGGACCGCGGGACGACTGGTTCGTCGACCCGGACATCCTGGTGCGCACCAACTGGCAGGTCACCAACCGCAGCGACCGGGTCGGCATCCGACTCGTGGGCATGCCGCTGGAGTACCGCCAGCCGGACCGGCAACTGCCCAGCGAGGGCGCGACCCGCGGCGCCATCCAGGTTCCACCGAACGGTTTCCCGGTCATCCTGGGCCCCGACCACCCGGTGACCGGGGGCTATCCGGTGATCGGCGTGGTGGTCGACGACGACATCGACGAGCTCGCCCAGGCCCGCCCCGGCCAGACGGTGCGGTTGCACTGGTCGCGGCCCCGACGGCCGTTCGAGGACTGACCCGGAGGTACCGCGGCGCGGCCCGCGCTGGTAGACCGGAAGGGTGCGTGCCCGCCTCGTCCACACCTCCGATCTCGACGACGAAACTCGCGAACATGCCCGATTGATGGTCATCGACGCGTTCGACGGCACGTTCACCGACGCCGACTGGGAGCACACGCTCGGCGGAATGCACGCGGTGATCTGCCAGCGTGGCGCCCTGATCGGGCACGCGGCGGTCGTGCAGCGTCGGCTTCTGTACGGCGACACCGCGCTGCGGTGCGGTTACGTCGAGGGCGTCGCGGTGCGCGAAGACCACCGCGGTCAGGGTCTCGGGGCGGCGCTGATGGATGCCGCCGAGCAGGTCATTCGCGGCGGCTACCACCTCGGTGCGCTCAGCGCGAGCGACCTGGGTAGGCCGCTGTACGCGGCCAGGGGATGGCTGCCCTGGGAGGGGCCGACGTCGGTGCTGGCACCGGATGGCCGCACCCGCACACCCGACGACGACGGGTCGCTGCTGGTGCTGCCCGCCGAACTGCCGGCAGCCGTGACGCTCGACCCGGGCGCCCCGATCGCATGCGACTGGCGCGACGGCGACGTCTGGTGAGCTCACAGCGAGAACACAGATGCGGTGAGCGGAAGTTCATCGTCTGAGCGGGGGTGACATGCCGTTGCAACAGCTGCTTAATCGCGCCGAAACACGACCTGAATAGACAGAGCTCATGAGTGAGCCGGACTGGTCGCCGCTCACCGGATTCAGGGTCGCGGTGACATCAGCGCGGCGCGCCGAGGAACTGGGCGCGCTGCTGAAGCGTCGTGGCGCGACCGTCACCGCCGCGGCGGCGATCGAGATGGTGCCCCTGCCCGATGACAACGAGCTGCGCCAGCGCACCCAGGCGCTGATCGACTCTCCACCGGACATCGTCGTCGCCACCACCGGCATCGGCTTCCGCGGCTGGATCGCGGCCGCCGACGGATGGGGCCTGGCCACCGAGCTCACCGCGGCGCTGAGCAAAGCCCGCATCGTGTCCCGCGGCCCGAAAGCCACCGGCGCGCTGCGTGCCGGAGGCCTACCCGAGGAGTGGTCCCCGGAGTCGGAGTCCTCCCGCGAGGTGCTGCACTACCTGCGCGAGGGCGGCATCGCCGGAGCGCGAATCGCCGTGCAACTGCACGGAGCCACCGCGGATTGGGACCCGTTCCCCGAGTTCCTCGACGAATTGCGGGCTGCCGGAGCAGAAGTGGTGCCGATCCGGGTGTACCGCTGGCATTCGGCGCCACGCAACGGCGAGTTCGACCAACTGGTGGCCGGGATCGCCGAGCAGAAGTTCGACGCGGTCAGTTTCACCTCGGCACCCGCGGTGGCCTCGGTGCTGATGAGGGCCACGGAGATGGGCATCGAGGCAGAGGTGCTCGCGGCGCTTCGCACCACTGTGCACGCGATGTGTGTGGGTCCGGTGACCGCGCGCCCGCTGGTGCGGGTCGGGGTGCCGACCTCCGCACCGGAGCGCATGCGACTGGGCGCGCTGGCCCGTCACATCACCGACGAACTGCCACTGCTCCAGGCGCGCACGATCCGGGTTGCCGGTCACCTGCTGGAGATCCGCGGCACGTGTGTCCTGGTCGACGGCGCGGTGAGGACACTGTCGCCGGCGGCGATGGCGACGATCCGGGCGCTGGCACAGCACCCCGGGGCGGTGGTGTCGCGTACCGACCTGTTGCGGGCGCTGCCGGGCAGCGGCACCGACACACACGCGGTCGAGACTGCGGTGCTGCGGCTGCGAACCGCGTTGGGCGACAAGAAGATGGTGGCGACAGTGGTCAAACGCGGCTACCGGCTCCCCGTTGACGAGGCCCAGGCGTCATGAGCCTGCTGCTGGTGGCGCACGGCACCCGCAAGCAGAGCGGGGTGTCCCTGATCGGCGACCTCGCCGCGACGGTCTCCGACGCGGTGGACCAACCGGTGCACGTCGCGTTCGTCGACGTCCTGGGTCCGACGCCCGGCGAGCTGCTCGCCGCGACCCTGGACCGGCCGACCGTGCTGGTGCCGGCCTTTCTGGCCCACGGCTACCACGTCACCAGCGACATCCCGGCTCACGTGCAGGCCAGTGGCCATCGCGACGTCACCGTCACCCGGGCTCTGGGTCCCGATCCTGAGCTGATCCGGGTGCTCGTCGATCGATTGATCGAATGTGGCTGGCGCCCCGGCGATTCGGTGATCCTCGCGGCCGCCGGGACATCGGATCCGGCGGCGATGCGCGATCTGCACACGACGGCGACCTGGCTGTCGGCGATGGTCGGGTCGCGGGTCGAGCTGGCGTTCGCCGCCACCGGTGAGCCGCGGGTGGCCGACGCGGTCGCGGCGGCACGCGCGCGGGGCGGCCGAGTTGTGGTGGCGTCATACCTGTTGTCCGAGGGGCTGTTCCAGGATCGATTGCGCGACAGCGGCGCCGATCTGGTCACGGACCCGTTGGGCACCCATCCCCGGGTCGCGCGATTGATCACCAACCGATTCGTCCGCGCCGGGGTGCCCGGCGCCATCACCCGCCGAAACGGTATTCCACGCGGGCTTCAGGCGACATTTCGCGCATGGAATACAGTTTCGGCGAAGGGTTAGGGGTGTTGGGTCGTCGACGGCGGTAGTGCCGCGACCAGCGGGGTGTCGGCGCCGACGCGTCCCACCTTCAGCGCGCCGCCCGGGTCTCCCAATGGCGCATCACGACCCGGAAGCGTCAGCGTGAAGAAGGCGGCGTTGTCCTCGAGGAACTGCGCCTCCTCATCGGGCAGGTCGGCGTCGTAGTAGATGGCGTCCACCCGGCACGCGATGCGGCAGGCACCGCAGTCCACGCACTCGTTGGGGTTGATGTACATCGCCCGATCGCCCTCGTAGATGCAGTCGGCCGGGCATTCCTGCATGCAGGACTTGTCGACGATGTCCACGCACGCACTACCGATCACGTAGGTCATGGCCACGACGGTATTCGGCACACCCGGCTGCCGTCAGGGGCCAAAAGTCCCTAATTCTCGACCGCGGAATAGCATTCCGGGTCGTGGTTGAGGCTGGCAGCGCAGCCAGGAATGCTATTCCGCGGCGGCAGTCAGGAGCCGATTTGCACGTCGCCGTCGGGGGTGATCCGCGTCGCGTAGACGGGCAGCGAGACCTCGGGGTTGTCGAGACAGGTGCCGTCGTCGAGGGCGAAAGCCTGCTTCTTCAGCGGCGACTGCACCGTGGCCCGACCGCCGCGGTCGCCGACGATGCCCCGCGACATCACCGCGGCCCCGGAGAACGGGTCGATGTTGCCGATCGCGTGCAGGGTTCCGTCGTCGAGTCGGAACAGCGCGGCCTGTACGCCCCCGGGCAGCAGCACCCCCACTCCGCGGCACGGCTGCAGGAAGTCGAGGGTGCACGCAGTGGTCCACACCTGGATGTCGTCGAGCAGCGTCATCGCGGGCTACCCTCCGACCTTCGGCATGCCGATCGGCACCTTGCGGCCCGACCGCTCCGTGAACTCGACTGTGGGATCGGGGATGTCCGGCGCGTTGACGAACGACACGAACCTCGACAGCTTGTCCGGATCCTCGAGCACGCCCTTCCACTCGCAGGCGTAGTTCTCGACATGCCGGGCGATCGCCGCCTCGAACTCGTCGGCCAGACCCAGGGAGTCGTCGCACACCACCTCGCGCAGGTGCTCGAGTCCCCGTTCTTCCACCCAGGGCGCGGTGCGCTGCAGGCGATCTGCGGTGCGGACGTAGAACATCAGGAACCGGTCGATGTAGCGCACCAGGGTGTCGTCGTCGAGATCGCCGGCCAGCAGTTCCGCGTGCCGCGGCGTCGCTCCGCCGTTGCCGCCGACATACAGGTTCCAGCCGGTTTCGGTCGCGATGACCCCGACATCCTTACCGCGGGCCTCGGCGCATTCGCGGGCGCATCCGGAGACCCCCATCTTGATCTTGTGCGGTGCCCGCAGCCCGCGGTAACGCAGCTCGAGGTTGATGGCCATCTGCACCGAATCCTGTTGCCCGTAGCGGCACCAGTCGCTGCCGACACAACTCTTCACGGTGCGCAGCGCCTTGCCGTAGGCGTGCCCGGATTCCATCCCGCCGTCGACCAGCCGACGCCAGATGTCGGGCAATTGGTCGACCCTGGCGCCGAACATGTCGATGCGCTGACCGCCGGTGATCTTCGTGTACAGGTCGAAATCGCGGGCGATCTCACCGATCAGGATGAGGTGTTCGGGCGTGATGTCACCGCCAGGAACCCGCGGCACGATGGAGTAGCTGCCGTTCTTCTGGATGTTGGCCAGGAAGTGGTCGTTGGAGTCCTGCAGGGAGGCCTGCTCGCCGTCGAGGATGTGCTCCGAACTGGTCGACGCCAGGATCGACGCCACCACCGGCTTGCAGATGTCGCAGCCCCTGCCGGTGCCGAACCGCTCGATCAGCGCCGAGAACGTCCGGATGTCGGTCGCGCTGACGATCTCGAACAGCTCGGCCCGGGACTGGCCGAAGTGTTCACACAGCGCCTTGGACTGTTCCACTCCTTCGGCCTCGAGCAGTTGCTTGAGCAGGGGCACACATGAGCCACACGACGTGCCGGCCAGCGTGCACTTCTTCAGTTCGGCGACGTCGCAGCAGCCCGAGCCGATGGCCTCGGTCAGGTCGCCCTTCGTGACGTTGTTGCAGGAGCAGATCTGCGCGCCCGCAGGCAACGCGCCGACGCCGAGCCCGGAGCCGCCACCCTCGGACCCCGCCGGGGCGATCAGTGCCAGCGGATCGCCGGGCAACAACTCTCCGACCATCGGCCGCAACACCCCGTACGACGTGGCGTCGCCGACCAGGATGCCGCCGAGCAGCGTCTTGGCGTCGTCGGAGAGCACCAGCTTGGCGTAGGTCTGGTTGACGGCGTCGTTGACGACGACCTCGAGGCACTCCGCCGTGGCACCCATCGCGTCGCCGAAGCTGGCGACGTCGACACCGAGCAACTTGAGCTTGGTGGACATGTCGGCCTCACCGAACTCGGCCTGCCCGCCCAGTAGGCGGTCCGCGACGACCTCGGCGCTGGTGTATCCGGGGCCCACCAGGCCGTAGCACCGACCGTCGATCGCAGCGACCTCCCCGATCGCGTAGACGCTGGAATCGCTTGTGGTGCAGGATCGGTCGGTCAGTACGCCGCCGCGGTCAGCGAGCTCGAGGCCGGCCTCACGGGCCAGCTCGTCGCGTGGGCGCACGCCTGCAGCGAAGACCACGAGTCCGGCGTCGATGAACGAGCCGTCACTCAACGTCACCCGCATCGAGTCGTCGTCGGCCGACCGTCGCAGCGGCCGATTGCGCTGGGCCGGCTGAATCGACTCGGTGCCGACTCCGGCGTGAACGGTGATGCCCAATTCGGTGACCATTCTGCCCAGCAGAGCGCCGCCCGCTTCGTCGAGTTGCTGCGCCATCAGCCGGGGCGCCATCTCGACGACGTGCGGTTGCAGGCCGAAGGCGCGCAGCGCGTTGGCGGCCTCCAAGCCGAGCAGGCCGCCGCCGATCACGACGCCGACCGGCGTCGCACTGGACCGGCACACCCGCGCGGCGTCGGCGCGGATCGCGTCGAGGTCATCGAGAGTGCGGTACACATGGCAGGACGGCAGGTCGCGCCCGGGCACGGGCGGCACGAACGCGTACGAACCCGTCGCGAGCACCAGTGCGTCGTAGTCGATCCGCGTGCCGTCGGACGTGGTGACCGCTTTGGCCGCCGGGTCGAGCTCCGCGACACGGCCGCCGAGCCGGACGTCGACCAGGGAGTCACCGGAATAGTCGTTGCCCGGCAGGGCCAGCCGGGTCCGGTCCCAGTGTTCGGTGTAGCCGGTCAGGCCGACGCGGTCGTACGCCGCGTCGGCCTCCTCTGCGAGCACGGTCACCCGCCAGGTCCCCTCGGTGTCGCGTGAGCGCAGCGCCTCGACGAACCGGTGACCGACCATGCCGTGGCCGACGACCACGACGTGCGATGTCAACGCCATGCCCGAAGGCTAGGGAGTCCGTATTGCCTCCATGTCGCCTCGTGTGAAGCGCCCATCACGGTGTGCTCACCGCGCTCGACTTCCGGCTGTGAGCTCCGCGCCCGTGCTACACCACAGCGGTGGATCGGCCGCGACCGTCCACCCGGATCCTGGTCCGGATGGCCACCGCGTCACCCAGCATCGCCGCCGCGGTCGTGGCCACCTCGTCGGCGGCGTCACCGACCGCACGCAATGCGCGCCTCGGCGGGATGTGTGCGGTGAGAGTGATCGTCGGTTCGCCCTTTTCGACACTCGACCGCGCACTTGCCTTGTGCACCAGAGCATTCTGGGCGAGTGCGGAGGCGGCGGCCGAGGCCACCGATGCGGCGTCGGCGCTCAGCGCGCCCTCGTCCGGCCCGTCATCGGCGAGGGTGATGGTGCGCACCCGCGGTGTCCGCCGGTGGGCCGAAAGCCACCACAACCCCATGAGCACCAGCACCAGGCCGATGCCGCCGACCGACCAGGGCCACCATGACGACTCCACGTCGCCCACCGGTGCCACCACCTGCAGCGGTTGTGCGGCGGCGAGGTCGCCACGGGACCACATGAAGGCGGCCACCCCCGCCGCGATCAAGGCCAGACCTGCCAGGAAGACCAGGATTCGGTCCACCGCAACGGTTCCCCGTGTCATGACCGTCCTCCTTTCGCCAACCGCACCTTGAGGCGCGGCGTGTTACGCAGTCCCGCCAGCTCCGCGCTGACGGCGTTGTCGACTTTCTCGGCGAGCGTCGAGTCGCTGAACCCGGTCACGCTGCACCGGACGGTGACCTTCTTCCGCGTCGCGGTGCTGCGGGCGGAGGTGACACCGGCCACCGATTCGGCTGCGGCGGTGGCGATCCTGGCGACGTCGCTCAGGTCGATGTAGATCGCGGTCTGCGATTCGACCGCAACCGCTCGACGACGACGGGGCTTGACCGCAAGCAGCACCAGGACCGCACCCAGCACAGCGACGGCCACACCTGCAGTGGTCATCCACGAGGCGGGCGCAGCACCGTCGACCGCGCCGACGGCGTCGGCAACCCAACGCTGTCCGCCGATCCAGCCTGCGGCGACCAATGCCTCCCGGATTCCCAGGCCGCCCAGCGCGATCACGATGACAGCCAGCGCAGCGCCCGCGTAGCTGGCTCCGGCGGGAGCCAACGGCTGAGCGCCGGGGCGCACCGAAGGCGCATCGGTCGTCTCCATGGCTGTCACGTCCATTGCTGTGCTCATAACAAAGTCCTCTGTGAAATGCCCTGTGCCCGGCCCTCATTGGGCGGAACCACGCTGTGGACGTGTACATCGACGCCGTCGACGGTCAGGCCGCTGAGTTCAGACAGACCATGGGTCACCCGGCGGCGCACCTCGGCGGCGGTGCCGGACAGCGGCTTGCCCCACTCGACGGCGACATCAACGCTGGCTCGGACATGGTCGCCCGAGACGACGACGTCGGCGCGGGGTAGCTCGCGGCCCGTGAGTTTCCCGATCCCGTGGCTGTAGCGCACCACGCCGTCGGCCTCCAGAGCCGAGGCGAAGGCCACCCGCTCCACCGCTTTGTCCCGGATCGTCAGGCTTCCGCGGGAGCCCGCGTCATCGGCGATCTCCTCGTCAGCCACGGCCCCGGCCTCGCAGGATGCTCGTGGCATCGAACTCACCGTCGCGGTGGCCGCCGATGATGTAGCCGATGGCGCCGAGCACGAGTGCCAGCAGGAATCCGGTGAACCCGCCGGCGGCCGCGGCAACGCCCAGCAGCAGTCCGGCCAACAGGCCGGCGGTTGCAGTGGTCATGTCTATCCTCCATTAGTTGTGGTGCTGTCGTGAATTGTGTTGTCGTGCAATGTCACAAAACGTCGGCGACGAATCCGCCGACCCAACCTGAGCCTGATCCGGCGCAGGTGTGAGCGCCGGGTCCGCACCACCTCGATCGATCCAGTGGTGGCGCGTTCGGCGGCGGCGAGCGCAGCGATCAAGTCCTCGGCGGATCCGCCGGCATCGGGGTGATGCCGGCGGATCGCCGTGCGCCGGGCGCTGCGCCGGAGCGGGTCGTCGCGTTCGCCTGCCACCGTCTGACCGCTCACTGCCCGTCGGGCTGCGGTGTGACGTCCTCGACGGTGACGTTGACCGGGACCCCGGGACGGCTCGCCGCGACCGCCGCTCGCACCGCGGCCGCGGTGTCGCGCACGGCCACGCCCTGCCACACGGTGATGTGGACGTCGACGCCCTGGTCACCGATACGGATGCCGGGGACCCTGCGTCCCGGTAGATAGGTACCCACCTCACCGAACATCCCGGAGTGCAGTTCGGCCACACCGGGCACCGCGCGGACGATGGCCGCGACGGTGTCGGCGGGTTCTGCGTCGGTCACTACTCGACCCTGGCGGGCCGGCTGTCGGTGTCGTCGTCGGACTCCTCGTCGGCGACGTAGACGTCATGGACGGTGATGTCCACCTCGACCACCTCGAGACCGGTCATCCGCTCGATGGACGCGATCACGTTGCGGCGGATGCCGGACGCCAGGTCCGCGATGGACACCCCGTACTCGGCGACGATGTCGATGTCGATGGCGGCCTGCTTCTCGCCCACCTCGACCGACACGCCCTGGGCGTGGTTGACCGTCGCACCCGGAATGCGCTCCCGCAGCGCTCCCACTGCCCGGCTGGCGCTGCCACCGAGAGCGTGCACCCCGTTGACCTCGCGCGCGGACAGCCCGGCGATCTTCGAGACCACGGTGTCGGCGATCGTCGTCTTGCCGTGGCTGGTGGCCAGCGGGCCTTCATGGGTCGCCACCGCCGACGTCGACGGTGTCTGCGGTGCCGTTGCTTGCGTGTTGCTCATTTCTGCTCCTTTTTGGCTTGTCACACCAGTTGGTCGGTGGAGTCCCCCGAAACCGAACGCGGCAAGCAGTGTGTTGCTGCCCACACCCGGTACCGGCGGTCCGGGTGGCGCTAGGCTCGCGGTGGCGGGCGCCGCTGCCCGGCGCAGGTCCGAGAGGAACGATCGGGAATGCTGGCCCACGACGAGCACAGCGAGCCTGCCGATGTGGACGATCGAGCGCTCGCCGCCGCGGCCGCCGCCGGTGACCGGGTGGCCTTCGAAACCCTCATCCGACGCCACGGTCCTGCTCTTCACCGCTACGCGCGACGGATGACCCGCGACGACGCGGCAGTTCAGGACATCGTGCAGGAGACCTTCGTGGCCGCGTGGCGGCAGATCGACCGTTTCCGCGGCGACAGCAGTCCGCGAACCTGGCTGTTCGCGATCTGCGCGCGCAAGGTCGTCGACTCGCACCGCATCAAACGCGCCGTGCCGCTCGACGACCGCCTGCTCGACCCGGCCGACCCGTCGAAGATGTCCGATCCTTTCGCCGCGGCGTCCAACACCGAGTTCCTCGGCGCATTGGAGAACGCGCTGACCGAACTGCCACCTCGACAGCGCGCTGTGTGGACCCTGCGGGAGGTGGAGGAATTGACCTTCCCGCAGATCGCGACGATCCTGAGCCTGAGCCCCGACGGCGCGCGCGGACACCACCACCGAGCCCGCGCAACACTGCAACAAAGGCTGCAACGATGGCGATAGGCGACTACGACGTGGTCAACCGCGCGTCCCGAGTGCTGCGCGCGGCACCCGAACCCGGCTGGTCAGCCGTCCAGGACCGGGTGATCGCGGCCGTGCGGGCCACCCCTCGCGGCGGCTGGCCGATCACGGTCGTCGATCCGGACCCCGGATCCGCACCGGGCCGGCTGCAGGTCAGCGATCTGGCCCTGCGCGCGGCGATCGCCAGGGCACTCGGTGAGGACACCGACCTCGCCCTGTCCGGCATCGACGTCACCCTCGACGAGGATGTCCTCCGCATCGTGAGCATCGAGGTGAGCGGCCGCTTCGGCGCCGACCTCGGCGAGGTCGCGGCGCGGGTACGCGCCCTCGCAGCGGCGATCGTCGAGGACGTCGTCGGCCGCTTCGACGATCACGACGTCGCGATCGACGTGACCGTCGGCGACGTTCACCGCTGACGCGCGGTCACGCCCAGCGCGCCAGAATCTCCTTGCCCCGCGCCGCCAACGCCGCCTGGAAGAACGGGCCGAAGCTGATCCGGCCGACACCGAGCGGGCCGAACGACGCGGGGTCGTCCTGATCCGGGAGCGCGATGGCGTTGATCGGCAGCGGCAGTTCGTCGGACAGGCGTTTCAGGGTGCCCGCATCGTGGCGGCCGACCGGGTACAGCACGTCGGCACCGGCATCGGCGGCCTCGATGAGCCGGGCGATCGCCCGATCGACGCGGTCCGCTTCGTCCCCGTCCTGGCGCAGGAACAGATCGGTGCGGGCGTTGACCACGACGTGCACGCCGGCGCTGTCGGCCGCCGACCGCAACCCGCCGACGAGTTCGGCATGCTCGGCGGACGAGCGGAGCCGCCCGCCGTCGCTGTGCACGGTGTCCTCGATGTTGAGGCCGACCGCGCCCACGGACAGCAGTCCTTCGATCAGCCGCCCCGGCGTCTCGGCGTACCCGGACTCGATGTCCACCGAGATCGGCACGTCCACCGCCGCGGTGATCTGTGCGACCCGGGTGATCAGATCGTCGAACGTCATACCCTCGTTGTCCGGCTTGCCGACCGAGTCGGCCACCGGATGGCTGCCCACGGTGAGTGCGGCGAAGCCGGCCGCAACCGCCATCCGCGCGGACCACGCGTCCCACACCGTCGGCAGGATCACCGGATCGCCGGGCCGGTGCAGCGCCAGCAGCGCGTCGGCACGGCCCTTCAAGTCGTCGTCAGACATTCGTTTCCTCCACTCGTGAACGTGACCTGTCTCACCCTCTCATTGGTGTTGTGACTAGCATCGATTGCGTAATGTGATCCATGACACCCTTCAGCCCAAGGAGGTCACTTGTCCAGTACCACCGAACTCGCCGAACTTCACGATCTCATCGGAAACCTTCGGCGGTGCGTGACGTCGCTTGCGTCGCGATACGGGGATAGCCCAGCTACCCGTCGCATCGTGAACGACGCCGAACGCATCCTCAACGACATCGACAGACTCGACATCGACGCAGAAGAGCTCGAACTCGCCCGTGGCGTCAGCGGACACCACCACGTCGGCGAGCGTATTGCGATCCCTGATACTCAGTACGACACGGACTTCTGGCGCGGCGTCGACGACGAAGGTCTCGGCGGGACGCGATGAGCGCCGCGTGCCCAGAACAGCGGCACGCGTCCGGGGGTACAACAGCATAGAAAGGCAACCGTGAGCGCACCTACCGCCGACCGCAAAGCGACCGGCGTTTTTTCGCCTCGCCGTGCGCAGATCGCGCAACGCACTCTGCGTACCGACAATTGGCTGAAGTCGCCGATCGTCACCGACCTGGGGTTCGCCGCGTTCATCATCTACGCGACGGTGCGGGCGTTCATGCAGAACAACTACTACGTCGCCGATTACCACTACCTGACGCCGTTCTACTCACCGTGCGTGGTCAAGTGGAACGAGGCCACCCAATCCGGGTGCATCCCCGAGGCCAGCCACTTCGGCCAGTTCCTCCCGGACGTGTGGTGGCTGCCGTATGCGGCACTGTCGCTGCCGTTCCTGCTGCTGTTCCGGTTGACCTGCTACTACTACCGCGGTGCCTACTACCGGACGGTGTGGCAGGCCCCGACAGCGTGCGCAGTCGCCGAGCCACACGCGAAATACACTGGAGAGACCCGCTTTCCGCTGGTCATTCAGAACACCCACCGGTACTTCTTCTACATCGCCGCGATCATCTCGGTGATCAACACCTACGACGCGATCAAGGCCTTCCACTCGCCGACCGGCTTCGGCTTCGGTCTGGGCAATGTCATCCTGGTCACCAACGTCGTGATGCTGTGGGTCTACACCATCTCCTGCCACTCGTGCCGGCACGTCGCCGGCGGCAGACTCAAGCACTTCTCCAAGCACCCTGTCCGCTACTGGATGTGGACGCAGATCAGCAAGCTCAACGTTCGGCACAAGCTCTACGCATGGGTCACGCTGGGCACCCTGATGTTCACCGACTTCTACATCATGCTGGTGGCCAGCGGGACCATCTCCGACCTGAGATTCATTGGCTGACAACTTTGTTCACAACCGTATTTTCGAAAGATGAGTGAGATTTGATGGCTTCGGACGAAGCGCAGTTGGAACGGCACGAATACGACGTCGTCGTGATCGGTGCCGGCGGTGCAGGTCTTCGCGCGGTGATCGAGGCACGCGAACGTGGCCTGCGCGTCGCGGTGGTGACCAAGTCGTTGTTCGGCAAGGCCCACACCGTGATGGCCGAGGGCGGCTGCGCGGCGGCGATGCGCAACGTCAACACCAAGGACTCCTGGCAGGTGCACTTCGGTGACACCATGCGTGGCGGCAAGTTCCTGAACAACTGGCGGATGGCGGAACTGCACGCCCAGGAAGCCCCCGACCGGGTCTGGGAGCTCGAGACCTACGGTGCGCTGTTCGACCGCACCAAGGACGGCAAGATCAGCCAGCGCAACTTCGGCGGGCACACCTACCCGCGGCTGGCGCACGTCGGCGACCGCACCGGGCTGGAGATCATCCGCACCCTGCAGCAGAAGATCGTGTCGCTGCAGCAGGAGGACAAGAGGGAACTGGGCGACTACGACGCCCGCATCCGGGTCTTCCACGAATGCTCGATCACGGATCTGATCAAGGACGGCGGCAAGATCGCGGGGGCGTTCGGCTACTACCGCGAGACCGGCAAGTTCGTGCTGTTCGAGGCGCCGGCCATCGTGCTGGCCACCGGCGGCATCGGCAAGTCCTTCAAGGTGTCGTCGAACTCGTGGGAGTACACCGGCGACGGTCATGCACTCGCGCTGCGCGCCGGCTCGGGCCTGATCAACATGGAGTTCATCCAGTTCCACCCGACCGGCATGGTCTGGCCGCTGTCGGTGAAGGGAATCCTCGTCACCGAGGGCGTGCGCGGTGACGGTGGAGTTCTGAAGAACTCCGAGGGCAAGCGGTTCATGTTCAACTACATCCCCGACGTCTTCAAAGGGCAGTACGCCGAGACGGAGGAGGAGGCCGACCAGTGGCTCAAGGACAACGACTCGGCACGCCGCACCCCTGACCTGCTCCCCCGCGACGAGGTGGCCCGCGCCATCAACGAAGAGGTCAAAGCGGGCCGTGGCACTCCGCACGGCGGCGTGTACCTCGACATCGCGTCCCGGATGCCGGCCGAGGAGATCAAGCGCCGGCTGCCGTCGATGTACCACCAGTTCATCGAGCTGGCCGAGGTCGACATCACCAAGGACGAGATGGAAGTCGGCCCCACGTGTCACTACGTGATGGGCGGCATCGAGGTCGATCCCGACAGTGGCGGCGCGGCGACCCCCGGCCTGTTCGCCGCGGGCGAGTGCTCCGGCGGCATGCACGGCTCCAACCGACTCGGCGGCAACTCGCTGTCAGACCTGCTGGTGTTCGGCCGTCGCGCCGGGCTCGGTGCGTCGGACTACGTGCGGTCGCTGACGGACCGGCCGAAGGTGACCGACGACCACATTCAGGCGGCGACGGCGCTGGCGCTGGATCCGTTCGAGCCCAAGGACAACCCCGAGAATCCCTACACCCTGCACGCCGAGCTCCAGCAGTCGATGAACGACCTGGCCGGCATCATCCGCAAGGAGGAGGAACTCGAGGAGGCACTCGCCAAGATCGACGAGCTCAAGAAGCGCTACGCCAACGTCGTCGTCGAGGGTGGCCGAATCTTCAATCCCGGCTGGCATCTGGCCATCGACATGCGGAACATGCTTCTGGTCAGCGAATGTGTGGCCAAGGCCGCGCTGCAGCGGACCGAGAGCCGTGGTGGCCACACCCGCGACGACCATCCGAAGCTGGACGCGCACTGGCGCAACAAGCTGCTGGTGTGCCGGACCGTCACCGACGGCGCCGGCACCGAGGCCGTGGTCCCCGAGGTGACCGTCACCCCCGAGGAGCAGCCGGTGATGCGGCCGGATCTGCTGGCCACGTTCGAACTGTCCGAGCTCGAGAAGTACTACACCGACGATCAAATCGCCGAGCATCCCGACCGGAAGGGCTGAAAATGGCTGCCTACGACGCGAAACTACGAGTCTGGCGCGGCGACCCCGCCGGCGGCGATCTGCAGGACTACACCGTCGAGGTCAACGACGGCGAGGTGGTGCTCGACATCATCCACCGCCTGCAGGCCACCCAGGCGGGTGATCTCGCCGTGCGCTGGAACTGCAAGGCGGGCAAGTGCGGGTCCTGCTCGGCCGAGATCAACGGCCGGCCCCGGCTGCTGTGCATGACGCGGATGTCGACGTTCGGCGAGGACGAGACCGTCACGGTGACACCGCTGCGGACCTTCCCCGTGATGCGCGACCTGGTCACCGACGTCTCCTTCAACTACGAGAAGGCCAGGGAGATCCCGTCGTTCACGCCGCCGAAGGACCTTCAGCCCGGCGAGTACCGCATGCAGCAGGAGGACGTGAACCGCAGCCAGGAGTTCCGCAAGTGCATCGAGTGCTTCCTGTGCCAGAACGTCTGCCACGTGGTGCGTGACCACGAGGAGAACAAAGAGGCGTTCTCCGGCCCGCGTTACCTGATGCGGCAGGCCGAGCTGGACATGCACCCACTGGACACTCTGGAGCGTCGGCCCGAGCAGGCGCAGGAAGAGAACGGCTTGGGCTACTGCAACATCACCAAGTGCTGCACCGAGGTGTGCCCCGAACACATCAAGATCACCGACAATGCGCTGATCCCGATGAAGGAGCGCGCCGCGGACCGTAAGTACGACCCCGTGGTGTGGCTGGGCAACAAGCTCTTTCGCCGGAAGTAACCGGTGTCCGACGAGCCGGCGGCCTCGGACGTCGTCATCCGCTCCACCGCGACTCAGAACAGCCGGGTCGTCGCGGGGTCGATCGCGACGACCGACAGTGCCGTGGTCGCCGGTTCGGTAGTCACTCAGAGCAGCGCCGTCGTCGCGGGATCGATCGCCACCGCGGGTAGCGCAGGCGTGGCGGGGTCGATCGCCACCGCGGGCAGCGCGGCTGTCGTACGGTCGATCGCGACGTCGGGCAGCGCCGCCGTCGCCGGGTCGATCGCCACCGCGGGCTGCGCCGCCATCGCCGGCTGCATCCTCACGGTGTTCTGCATCGTCTGCCGGGGCTGCCTGGCATGTCTGGGCTGCATGGACTGCACCAGGTGCCGGGCCTGCGTCGGCTGCATCAGCTGCGAGGACTGCATCGGCTGCGTGGGCTGCGTGAACTGCTCAGGCGTTCGTAGTGCCGTCGGCCTGCGCGACGTGCACGCCTGATCAGAGGCGAATCGGGCACGCGCACGGACGCCGACGGTGCAGAACCGCGCCGGATCCGCCGGGTGACCGCGTAGGTTCGGCGCATGGCGAACTCCCGCGGACTGTTGCTCAACCCGAACGACTTCGACCCCCAGCACCTCGACGCGCAGTCGCGGCGCCAACTGCGTGCCCTGATCGAGTGGTTCGAGGAGCGCGGAAAGGTGCGGCTGCTCCGCGACGACCTGGAGGCGACGTGGGTCGGCGACTTCCTGGACTTCGTCAAGCGCGAGCGGCTGTTCGCCACGTTCCTGACCCCGTCGGAGTTCGCCGACGGGGATGCCGACAAGCGTTGGGACACCTCGCGCAATGCCGTGCTCAGTGAGATCCTCGGTTTCTACGGGCTGGCCTACTGGTACGCCGAACAGGTCACGATCCTCGGTCTCGGACCGATCTGGCAGAGCGACAACGTCAAGGCCAAGGAGAAGGCGGCCGCGCAACTCGAGGCCGGCGGCGTGATGGCGTTCGGGCTGTCCGAACGCGAACACGGCGCCGACATCTACAACACCGACCTGCTACTCACGCCCGCGACCGATGCTGACAGCGAAGGTGTGGTCTTCCGGGCGTCGGGCGAGAAGTACTACATCGGCAACGGCAACGTGGCGGGCATGGTGTCGGTCTTCTCTCGCCGCACCGACATCGAAGGGGCGGACGGTTACGTATGGTTCGTCGCCGACAGCGGGCACGAGAACTATGAGCTCATCGACAACGTGGTGCACGGCCAGATGTTCGTGAGCAACTTCCGGCTCAACGACTACCCGGTCTACGAGGAGGACATCCTGTGCACCGGACCCGACGCCTTCTCCGCGGCGCTGAACACCGTCAACGTCGGAAAGTTCAATCTGTGCAGTGGCTCGATCGGGATGTGTGAGCACGCCTTCTACGAGGCGATCACCCATGCCAACAACCGCATCCTGTACGGCAACCCCGTCACCGACTTCCCGCACGTGCGCGCCAGCTTCGTCGACGCCTACGCCCGGGTGGTCGCGATGAAGTCGTTCAGCAACCGCGCCATCGACTACTTCCGCAGCGCCGGCCTCGAGGACCGGCGCTACCTGCTGTTCAACCCGGTCACGAAGTCCAAGGTCACCTCCGAGGGCGAGAAGGTCGTCACGCTGCTGTGGGATGTGCTGGCCGCCAAGGGTTTCGAGAAGAACACCTACTTCTGCGAGGTCGCCCGCCTGATCGGGGCGCTACCTCGGCTCGAAGGCACGGTGCATGTCAACGTGGCGCAGATCCTGAAGTTCATGCCGAACTACATGTTCAATCCGACGGACTACCCGCAGATCGGCACCCGCGACGATCCGGCCGACGACGTGTTCTTCTGGTCGCAGGGTCCGGCCCGCGGCGCGTCGAAGGTCCAGTTCGCGGATTGGGCTCCGGTCTACGAGAGGCACTCGGAGATCCCCAACGTCGCGCGCTTCTACGAGCAGGCGCTGGCGCTGAAGCAGTTACTGACGACGGCGGCGCCGGACACTGGTCAACAGGCCGACCTCGACTTCGTCCTCGTCGTGGGCCATTTGTTCACGCTGGTCGTCTACGGCCAGCTGATCCTCGAGCAGGCCGAGTTGACCGGTCTCGATCGTGATGTCGTGGACCAGATCTTCGACATCCAGGTGCGCGACTTCTCCGGGTACGCGGTCGCGCTGCACGGAAAGCCCAGCTCGACGCCCGCCCAACAGGAATGGGCGCTGGCTGCGGTGCGTAAGCCGGTTGCCGACGGCGCTCGCTTCGACCGGGTCTGGGAGCAGGTGCGATCCTACGACGGGGCCTACGAGATGCGCCCCTGAGCGGCGACGGTGGACGCACACCAAATCCGAAGGTCGGACACGGGTGTAGACGCGCCGGGCGGGGGTACGCTTCGGGAAGCAGCCAATCACCGAAGAAGGGCAGCACGCATGCTTCGAGAAACCAGAAGCGTCAACGACATTCGCACCGCGATCCGTGAGCTCAGCACTCGCGCCGACCTGGCCCGCAGCGAAGGCCGCAGCGCGGACGCCGCCGAACTCGATCAGCGGGTCAGGAACTACCGAGACGAGCTGGGCACCCGACCCTAGGCGTCGAGCCTGCGGAACGTGCTGCGGTGGAAAACGATCGGTGGCACGTCCGGATGCACGGTGATGTCACTGACCCGCAGAACCACGATGGTGTGATCTCCGGCCGGGATCGTCTGCTCGATCGCGCTCTCCAACCACACGCTGGTGCCGTGGATGAACACTGCACCGCGCTCGCTGGACGCCGTCTCCAGACCCGCGAACCGGTCACCTGTTTTGGCGGCCAGGGTGCGCGCGGCCGCGTCGTGTGACTCCCCGAGCACACTGATCCCCAGGTAAGGGACGTCTTTGAGGCGGGGCCACGTCGTCGACGTGTTCTGCACACAGAACGACACCAGCGGCGGGTCGAGTGACACCGGGACGAAAGTGCTGGCCGCCAGGCCGACGCGGACGCCGTCGATCTCCGCGGCGATCGCGATGACTCCGGCGGGGAAATGTCCGAACGCCTCCCGCAGGGACGACGGGCTGAGGTGGGTCGGGGAGCCGCTCATCACCATCCATCATCACACGCGGCCGTCGACGGCGGCCACGCCCCGGATGCGCCGATCAACCGGGTCGCGAGCGGTAACGTGTCGCCCATCATGTGGATCCCGCTCCTGGTGATGGCCGTTGCGGTCAGCCTGGAACCCTTCCGCATCGGTATGACGGTCCTGATGATCAACCGTCCTCGGCCGGCGCTTCAACTCCTCGCCTTCCTCGCGGGCGGCTTCGTCATGGGGACCACCGTCGGCGTGATCGTCCTGTTCATCCTTCGGCCGGCGCTGGGGTCCGCGCATTTCACGCTGCCCAGAGTTCAGATCGTGGTCGGCGCGGTGGTGCTGGTCAACGCAGCGCTGGTGGCCACGGGTCTGATGGGGCGGTTGCGTGGCACGCGTGCCGACGGGGCGCCGGACCGGTTCTCGGGACCGCTCACAACCCGCGCCAAGCAGCTTCTCGGCGGCCGGTCGCTGTGGACGGCGGGCGTCGCCGGCCTCGGCATCGCGCTGCCGTCGATCGACTACGTCGCGGCGCTGGCACTCATCGTCGCCTCCGGCGCCGCGGCCGCCACCCAGTTCGGCGCCCTGGTGCTGTTCAACGTGGTGGCGTTCGCGCTGGTGGAGATTCCGCTGCTGTGTTACCTGATGGCCCCCGAGCGCACCCGCGCGACGGTCATGGCGCTGCACGACTGGCTACGGTCGAACGGCCGACTGGGAGTGTCCGCGCTGTTGGCGGTGGTCGGCTGCGTGCTGCTCGGGGTGGGGTTCGCCGGTCTGTAGCAGCTGTCAGGGCTGCGGCTGATTGTTCAATACGTACTGAATCCCGGACAGCAGCTGCGACAGCGGATCGGCGTCGCCGCCGAACGCGGCCTGGGTGGCCGGTGCGGTGACCTCCGCGGGGTCGTAACCGTTGACCGGATCGACCGTGATCGGCGCGGTCAGCGGGTTGTCGTGCCGTGAGTAACCGGCGTCCACGTACGGCTTGAGCACCGCGTCGAGCTCGATCAGAGTTTCCTGCGGCACCCCGAGGTACTTGAACGGCAGCACCAGGGGAAGGTGCTCCTCGGGAATCATGAACGTCGTCGTCTTCGCGCCCCTGGAGTTGACGGTCGTCCGGATGTTCTGCGGCGGAACGTTGCTCGGTTCGGTGAACGCGACGGCGGTGTGACCGGTGGCCAGGCCCACGATCGCGTTGGCGACCGACATCCAGTTGTCCGGCCGGTCCGGCCAGTCGGCGATGCTGTCATAGGCCGAGATGAACTGGTAGGTGTCGTACTGGCTCTCCACCGGTGGCGGGATGCGGTAATCCAGTGACGGAACGACGCTGCCGACCGGGAACATCTGCGTCAGGAAGCTCTCACCGAAGGCGTGCCGCGCCACCGGGTCGCCGAACATCGCGAAGCTCAGCTGATCCGGCGGCGGGGCGGCCGGGTCGTAGGCGAGCCGTGCCTGCACGTCGTTGAGCACCATCGCGCCCTCGGACAACCCGATCGCGGTGCCCTGGCCACCCTCGCGGATCGCCGCGATGGTGTCCGGCGATCCGACGTCCACCGACTCGCCGACGCTCGGCCCGTCGATGCCGAGGCCGGGGAAGGAGTCGTCCAGCCGACCGATCCCGGGGAACAGCCGTTCCAGGGTGTGGCCCTGGACCTGGCCGGCGGGGTAGTCGACGATCTGCCGGTCCAGCCCCGGGAACCACTCCGCGCCGGTGCGCATGATGTATTCGTCGTACGGAATGCCCAGCACATGGGCACCGCCGAGCGCGTACGCCCTACCCGGGGTTCCCAGCGGCGGCGGGCCGTCGGTCGGGGCGCCGGGAGCCGGCGGGACCGCGGGTTCGTCGGCGGCGGCGATCCCGAGCCCGAAAACGCCTGCGGCGCCGAGGGTTGTCAGCACCGTCCCGAATGCGAGTAGTCGCCCCATCACCGCTCCCCGCCTGCTCGACTGCGCGCTCGTGTTGAGCCCGACCTTACTCCGTCGACCCTGCGGACACCGGTGGTCACCGACGCGCGGCGGCGCACTCTCAGGCGTCCAGTCGGGTGAACTGGTCCCGCCTGTACTGCTCTGCGCAGGCGGCGCGGCGGATCTTGCCGCTCGTGGTGGTGGGAATCGACCCGGGGGACACCAGAACGAGGTCCTCGACGTTGAGGCCGTGCGCATTGGATATCGCCGACGTGACGTCACTCTTGACGGCGCTGAGCCGGCGCATCGCCTCCTCGTCGAGCGCGGTCGGCTTCTTGAACTCGATGACGGTGACCAGCGTCTCGGTGCTCTTCACCGGAACCGATATCGCCGCGACCCGGCCTCCGGTGATTCCCTGAACCGTCGCCTCGATGTCCTCGGGGAGATGATTTCGGCCGCGGATGATGAGCAGGTCCTTGATACGGCCGACGATGAACAGCTCACCGTCGGAGATGAAACCCAGATCGCCGGTCCGCAGCCACGGCCCCTCAGGGGTGCCCGGTGCCGGATCGACGAGCGTGGCGCCGAAACACCGCTGCTCGTGCGGCGGTCTGTTCCAGTAACCGGAGGCGATGTTGTCACCGTGCACCCAGATCTCACCGACCAGGTCCGGCGCGCACAACCGGTGGGTGTCGGCATCGACGATCCGCACCATCGGCGACTGCGGCACGTCGTACCGCACGAGCGCCGTGGACTTGCCTGCCGCCGCGCCCCGCGCTGCTTCGCTCGGCCGGACCCGGCCGGCGCCCAGTTCTTCGACGTCGAAGCGCGCCGCCGGCGACGACTCGCTCCAGGTGCCGTCGGTGACGAAGACCGTCGCTTCGGCGAGCCCGTACGACGGGCGCAGCATGCGGTCACGAAAATTGAAGTGCGCAAACCGATCTGCGAAGCGCTCCAACGTGGCGGGCTCGACGCGCTCGGCGCCGTTGATGATGCCGTGCACCCCGCCGAGGTCGAGTCCGGCGAGGTCGCTGTCGGCGGTCTTGCGGGCGGCCAGGTCGAAGGCGAAGTTGGGCGCCGCTGAGAACGCGCGAGGATTCTCCGCAAGCGCCCGCATCCAGCGGGCCGGCTTCTCCAGGAACGCGACCGGGCTCATCAACGCCCCCGGATGGCCGCTGAGGATCGGGGCGCAGACACCCAGCACCAGACCCATGTCGTGGTAGAACGGCAGCCACGACACGAACGTGGCCTCGGCCGAGGGTCCGGCCTGCTCACCGGCGAAGAAGGTGCGCATCAGCTGCTCGAAATTCGCCTGGAGATTGTGGTGGGAGATCATCACCCCGGTCGGCATCCGGGTCGAGCCCGAGCTGTACTGCAGATACGCAGTGCCGGGGAAGTCGGCAGTCGCGAGGGGCGGTCCGTCGTCGGTGGGCACGGGGCCGTCCAGGTTCATCGAGTCGATCTCGACGATCTTCGGCGCGGTGTCCATCCGTGACTGATCGACGTAGTCGCCGACATCTTCGGCGACCGCGGAGGTGGTGAGCACCACCGAGGGCTTCGTGTCGGCGAAAACCGCACTCACCCGGTCGTGACTCGAGCCGCGATGCGGCAGCGGGAGCGGCACCGCGACGAACCCGGCCTGCATGGATCCCAGGAAGGCCAGGATGTACTCCATGCCCTGCGGGGCCAGGATCACCGCCCGGTCACCGACCGACCCGCGAAGACGGATCTCGCGCGCCACGTTCAGCGTTCGTCGTGACAGCTGCGACCACGTCACGCTCTCGGCGACACCGGCCGGGTCGCGGTCGTAGTCGGTGAACGTGAAGGCCACGTCGTCGGGTCGCAGGCTGGCACGCCCGTGCAGCATCGACAGAATCGATGACTGGGACATAGGCGTCACCTTGCGTCCATACTGACTCGCCGAATCCCCACTGCCGACCGCCCCGCTCCGTTTCGTAGTTTCACACAATCCCGTGTCACGCGCTGGCCACCTACTGGGTGCTTTCCGCCGGGGACACTCGCTGCTGCTCACCCATCCGTGACGGCCACCAGTTCGCCCGTCCGACCAGGGTCGCGATCGCGGGCACCGTGATGGTGCGGACCACGAAGGTGTCCAGCAGGATCCCCACACCGATCACAAAACCGCCCTGGACGACGGTGGTGATGCTGGAGAACAGCAGACCGCTCATGGAGGCGGCGAAGATCAGGCCCGCCGCGGTGATGACGCCCCCGGTCGACGTCAGCGTGCGGATGATGCCGTAACGCATGCCGTGCGGGGACTCGTCGCGCATTCGCGACACGAAGAGCATGTTGTAGTCGGCGCCCACTGCGACCAGGACCACGAACGCCAGCGGCGGCACACTCCAGTGCAGTTGTTGACCGAGGCCGTACTGGAACACCAGGACGGACAGACCGATCGCGGCGAAGTACGAAATCACCACGGAGGCAACCAGATAGAGCGGCGCGACGAGTGAACGTAGCAGCACCATCAGCGTCAACAGCACGACCGCGAGGGTGACGGCGATGATGAACCGGATGTCGCGTTCGTAGTAGTCGCGGGTGTCCCGCAGTGCCGCCGGGAACCCGCCCATCAGAATGGTCGCATCCGACAGGGCGGTGTTCGGTTGGGCGTCGCGGGCGGTGTTGCCGATGACATTGACCTGATCCATCGCCTCGGTGCTGAACGGATTGAGCTCGGTCTGAACCAGGTAGCGCACCGAGCGGCCATCCGGCGACATGAACGCCGCGGCCGCCAGCTTGAACTCCTCGAGTTCGAAGGCCTGGGCGGGAACGTTGAAGCCTGCCATCGACGGTCCCGACGCGTCGTTGCGCATCGTCATCAGGAACGACGAGGCCTCCCGGAGGCCGTCGCTCATCAGCTCGATCTGTTCGACGAGCAGATCCACTCCCCCGGCGACCTGCTCACTTCCGCTGGCGAGCTGGTCGGCGCCCTGCCGGAGATCGGTCAGGCCTGATTCGAGGCCGCCCGGCCTGTCCAGGCCCATGTCGGACACCGCAGCCGAGAACTGGGCGAGCGCACTGTTGAGTTGATTGACCGTTGCGGTGAGGGTCTGCCGGTCCTCGACTCCCTGCAACTCTCCGGCCAACTTGTTGATCTCGTCGACGCTCCCGTCCGCGCGTGCGGTCATCAACCGTTCGAACTGCAGCCGGGTGTCCCGGCACGACGGATTGGCGTCGCAGATCGCATTTCCCTGCAGCGCGGTCAGCACCGGGCCGATCCAGGCGAACATGTCCCTGACCGCCCCGAAGTTCAGGCCCATCGAGTTGCCGAGCCTGTTGACGCTGTCGACCAGCTTCGCGGCGGTCTCGACATCCCTGACGAGCCGGTCGCCGCCGTATTCGGTTCTCACCGAGGACAACGAGTTGATCAGACTCTGGATGGTGGGGGCGACCTCGTTGATCTGGGCGCGGACGTCGCCGAGGCTGTCGGCCAGGGTGTTGGCACCGGTGGCGAGCCGATCGAGGTCACTGCTGTTGTCGTCGATCTGGGCGGAGCCGGCCGCCAACCGGTCCCCGACGATGCCCGCCTGATAGGTCGCCCGGAACTCGGGCGGAACCTCCCCCAGGGGCCGGGTGACGCCGTTGACCATGGCGATGTTCGGCAGTTGGGTGATGCGTTGCGCCATCTGCTCCAGATCCGCGAGCCCGCGCGGGGTCCGCAGGTCGTGCGGTGACTGGACGAGGACGTAGACGGGGATCGCCTGGCTGACGTCGAAGTGTTTCTCCAGCGCGGCGTACCCGACCGAGCTCGGCGCCGACGGTCCCAGAGCTTTGCGATCGTCGTAGTTGAAGTTCGCCAAGCCTGCGCAGCCGGCGAGGATGACCAGCACGAGCAGGCTGGCCACCAGGTTGGTCTTCGGTCGCCGCACGATGCGGATCCCGGAGCGCCGCCAGAATCGGGCGGTGAGTTCCCGCCGCGGCTTGACCCAACCGCGTGGCCCGGCGATGACCAGGATCGCCGGCAGCAGCGTCATCGCGGCGAGGAATGCGACGGCGATGCCGATGCCGCACGACACCCCGATGGTGGAGAACACCCCCATCTCGGCGAAGCTGATCGCCAGGAAGGTCAGCCCCACCATCGCGGCGGACGCGGTGATCACCTTGCCGATGGAGACGAGGGCCCGCTTGACGGCCTCGTCGGAATCCGCACCGAGCCGCAGATAGTCGTGATAGCGGCTGATCAGGAACACCGCGTAGTCCGTCCCCGCGCCCGCGATCATCGCGCTCAGGAAGATGACGGACTGATTGGACACTCCCGCTCCGGTGAGCAGGGAGAATCCGGCCACCAGTGCCTGGGCGGTCACCAGTGAGATGCCGATCGCGGTCAACGGCAGCAGCATGGTGATCGGGTTGCGGTACACCACCAGCAGGACCAGGAGCACCATGATGGCGATCGCGAGTTCGATCGGCAGGCGGTCCTGTTCGCCCGCGACGGTGAGGTCGGCGACGGTGGCAGCGGGGCCGGTGAGATGCACCCTCAGACCGGATCCCGCGGTGTTGCGTTCGACGATGTCGACGACCCGGTTGTACGCATCGTGGGCCTGGGGGGTGCCGAGTTCGCCCGCGAGGCCGACCGGCAGCACCCACGTCGTCTTGTCCTCACTGGTCAGGAACGGCCGCAGCTGAGGCGTGCTGACGAAGTCCTGCACCATCACGACATCGGTGACGTCGTCGCGCAGTCGATCCACGAGCTTCCGATAGGCGACTTCGTCGGCCGGCCGCAGTCCGTTCTCGTTGATCAACGCCACCAGCAGCAGGTTCTCGGCGCCGGACTCGTCGAACGCCTCGGTCATCTGGCGGGCCGCGACACTCGACGGGGCGTCGCTGGGCAGGATCGCCAGCGGTTGCTTCAGCGCCATCTCGCCCAGGCTGGGCACCGACAGCGGCAGCGCGATCGCCACGGCGATCCAGACCCCGATCACCGCCCAGGGCCAGCGCACCACCCAATCGGCTAGCCGTTGCATACCGCTCCCACCCTCTGCTCCCCGCTACGCCACACGTCCCCAGTGCCCGCTGTCAGCAACCCGGACGGACACCGACTTCATCGCCTGCATGTACCGGGTGGCTGATTTCTTGGCGACCGGGTTGTCGGGATGCATGATCGCCATCACGGTGCCCTCCCCGTAACGGAAAATGTAAATCGTCAATTGATAGGAGAACCGGCCGTCAGGGTAGATCCCGATATTGTTCGCAAGGCCCATATCGGCCGCGGCGAGGACGGCGTTGAGCGGCGCGGCGCCACCGTGGAGGAAATTCGACACCGGGAAGTTCGGCCGCGGCCAGTTCAACCACGGCGCCAACTCGAGAACCCGGTAATACGGCACTTTGGCCATGTCCAGGCTCGAATCGAACGAAGCCTGCGCCGCCCATGCCGCATCACTGAAAGAGGTCGCCGCTATCGGCACGGTGATCGGGATCAAACCGGTGAACCAACCCTGCGTCATGAAATTGTCGCCGGCTTTGCGGGAATCCCGCGGAGTGAGACCGTAATACGTCAGAGCACCGGTGAATTCGTGCTCCACCAGACCGAGACAGGCGAACAGACCGCCGACGAACCGCGCCCCGGCAGCGGCGCACGCCGATTCGAAGCGCTCCGTCTGGGCCGTGTCCATCAGGACCTCGGAGGTCATGTCGCTGGCCGTCGACCCGTCCGGGTCACCGAGCGGAAGCGGGAACTCGGGAAAACCGTCACTGTTGTTCTCCGCGAGTTCGATCCACGCCCGGACCCCGGGCGAATCCAGGGTCAGCTCGGAGGTGTGCGCGCGCTCGCGGACACAGAAGTCGTCGAAGCTGCCGGCGTCGGGCAACGTGAGGGCCTGACCGGTCCCACTCAGCGCCGCATACATTCCGTTGGCTTCCAGCATCGTCGTGCCGATCAATGTCGCGTCCCCGTGGACGTGATCCATGGCCGCGAAGAATGTGAAGTCGTTCTCGTTCTGAACTATCCCGAATGTGAAGCAACCCCACTCCAGTGGATTCGGTATCGCCACGGCGTGCGCGCGTATTTCATCGACCGTCATCGTGCCCTGATCGACCGGAACGAATTCGATGTCGGCCGAATCGTCGAGGGCATGGCGGACGAACTCTCCGTCGCCGGTCTGCTCGAACCAACTGCGGAACGTGTCGTGCCGACGGAGATATGCATTGACGGCGTGATCCATGGCAGCGATATCGCATTGGCCGGGCACTTCACAGCTGGCGATGATCTGCCGGGAGAAATTCAGTCCCGCGGCGGTGCGCTGACAATAGTTGCGCAGATGCTGGTTCTGCATGTAGCTGACCGGCACCGAACTGACCGGCGCCCGCCGCGCCATTTCCCGAGCCTCGGGCGTCGGATGCCATGAGGTGACCGACCCCGGTTTCAGCGTCCATTCAGCAAGTGCGCCAACCGTGATCTTCCCGATTCGCAAGGCTTGGCCCTCCCCAGTCCTGCCCGATCTACCGGCTCCGATCCGGCGTCCCTCCTGGCGGGATCAACATACCCCCGGCGGGACCGCCGTTGCCCCGGCCATGGACAGCAACGCCGCGCATGAGCCGTCACAAACATGTCATAGTGACCGTCGACGCGTGATCCTGGCACGGGGGAGGACAGCCGCATGGTTTCCGTTGGTCCGGTCGAGCCGACACCTCGCTTTGCGGTCGTCGGCTACTCGGCGCGCTTCCCCGGCGCCCCGGATACCGACGAGTTCTGGAACCTGCTGCGCGACGGCCGCGACGCGATCTCGGAGGTCCCGCGGGACCGCTGGGACGCCGACGACTTCTTCGACTCCGAACCCGGTGTTCCCGGCAAGATCGTCACCCGCTGCGCGGGGTTCGTCGACGACGTGACCGGGTTCGACGCGCCGTTCTTCGGGATGTCGACGCGCGAGGTCAGGATGATGGACCCGCAGCATCGGCTTCTGCTGGAGACGGCCTGGCGCGCTGTCGAGCACTCGGGTACCGCACCGTCGGCACTGGCCGGCACCAACACCGGAGTGTTCGTCGGGTTGGCCACCCACGACTACCTGGGAATGGCATCGGACGAACTGGACTACCCCGAGATCGAGGCCTACACGGCGATCGGGACGTCCAACGCCGCAGCGGCGGGACGGATCAGCTTCCGGCTGGGGCTGCAGGGCCCCGCGGTCGCCGTCGACACGGCCTGCAGTTCATCGCTGGTGGCCATCCATCAGGCGTGCCAGGCGCTGCACCTCGGCGAATGTGACCTCGCGCTGGCCGGCGGTGTCAACGTCCTGCTCACGCCGGCGACGATGATCGCGTTCTCCAGCGCCCACATGCTCGCGGCGGACGGTCGGTGCAAGACGTTCGACGCGGCCGCGGACGGCTATGTGCGCGGCGAGGGGTGCGGTGTCATCGTCGTCAAACGCCTCGAGGACGCCGTCCGTGACGGTGACCGGATCCGCGCCGTGCTCCGCGGCAGCGCGATCAACCAGGATGGCGCCTCGGGTGGGTTGACGGTGCCCAACGGCGTTGCCCAGCAACGGGTCATCGCCGACGCGCTGCATCGATCCGGACTGCAACCCAGCGACATCGGCTATCTGGAGGCACACGGCACCGGAACGTCGCTGGGTGATCCGATCGAGGCCCAGGCCGCGGGCGCGGTGTACGGCGCGGGCCGCGAACCCGGCGATCCGCTGTTGATCGGCTCGGTCAAGACCAACATCGGACACCTGGAGGCAGCCGCGGGCATTGCGGGGATCATCAAGGTCATCCTGTCGCTGGAGAACGAACTGCTGCCGCAGCATCTCCACTTCCAGAACCCCTCGCCCCACATCCCCTGGGACCGACTTGCGGTGCAGGTCGTCAAGACCGCCACCGCGTGGGAGCGCAACGGTCGGCCGCGCATCGCGGGTGTCAGTTCGTTCGGATTCGCGGGGACGAACGCCCACGTCATCGTCGAAGAAGCGCCGGCAGCGCCCGCGTCCACCACTTCGGGCGAACAGCCGTCGGAGACGCGGTTCGACGTTCTGCCCCTCTCGGCGCGCACCCCCGCCGCCCTGGTCCGGGTCGCCGACCAGTACCGCACCTGGTTGAGTGCGCACCCGGAGGCCGACGTCACGGATGTGTGCTTCACCGCAGGCGTGGGTCGAGCACACCTGGAGCACCGGGCCGCGTTGGTCGTCGATTCGACGGAATCCGCGATCGAGTTGCTCGGCGCGCTCGCCGAGGACCGGCCGGTGCCGGGCCTGGTGCGCGGCGAGTCCCACGACACCCCGAAGACGGCGTGGCTGTTCACCGGTCAGGGCAGCCAGTACCCCGGTATGGCCCGCGAATTGTTCGACACCGAGCCGGTTTTCGCCGAGACCCTGACTCGCTGCGCGGCTGTGGTCGCCGACGTTCTCGGCAAGCCTCTGCTGGACGTGATCTTCGATGCGGACAGCCCCGACACCCTGCAGCAGACCTCGTATGCCCAGCCCGCCCTGTTCGCGGTGGAGATGGGCCTGGCGCGCCTCTGGCAGTCCTGGGGCCTCGAACCCGATGTGGTGCTGGGTCACAGCGTCGGCCAGTACTCAGCGGCCTGCGTGGCCGGTGTGTTCGGTCTCGAGGACGGCGCGCTGCTGATGGCCGAACGCGGGCGCCTCTTCGGCAGCCTGCCCGCCGGCGGCCGGATGGTTGCGGTGTTCACCGCCGCCGAGCGGGTCGAGAGCCTCATCGACGAGTACCCGAGCCTGTCGGTGGCCGCCTACAACGGCGCCAGCACCGTGTTGTCCGGACCCGCCGAGCAGCTGGAGAAGGCGGTGGCCACGCTGGCGGCCGACGGCACCCGGTGTGACTGGCTGGACACCAGCCACGCATTCCATTCGTCGCTGCTCGACCCGATTCTCGACGAATTCGAATCGTACACAGAGCGTTTCACGTTCAACACGCCGCAGCGCATCCTGGTCGACAACCGCACCGGCGCCGCGCTGGGCAGGAGCGTGAAGCTCGATGGCGCCTACTGGCGCCGCCACGCACGCCAACCGGTGGAGTTCGCCAAGAGCGTGCGCACCCTCGCCGATCTGAACTGCAGACTGCTGCTCGAGATCGGCCCGCGACCGGTGCTCACCGCCGCCGCCCTCGCGGCATGGCCCGACCCCGCCACCGCACCGCGGGTGATCACGTCGCTCCGCCGAAATGCCGGCGACCACCGCCAGATCACCGAAGCCGTCGCCGACGCCTACGTTCTGGGCCACGTCCCCGACTTCGCCGCTTTCCGGCACGGGCACGCGCGGAAACTCGACCTGCCCACCTACCCGTTCGAGCACCGCGAGTACTGGTTCCGCGACAATCGTGATCCCGATGGGCATGACGCACAACAACTTCCGACGGCCCGCACCCAGGCTGTCCGCCTCCTCGAGGACGGCCGGATCGAGGAACTCGCGGCCCTGCTCGGCGGTGGCGCCGAACATCAGACCATCGACGTGCTGACCAAGCTTGCGGCACAACACAACCGACAGCGGTCACATCAGTCCATCGCCGATGACCGCTACGAGATCCGCTGGGAGAAGTCCACTGCGCCGATCTCCATACCGGCGAGCGGCGAGGTGTCCGACTGGATCCTCATCGGCGATGCCACCGAAGCAGTCCAGCCACTGGTGGACACGCTGACCGCACGCGGCCATCGCCACCGGGTCCTGGGCCTGCCCGCATCCGACGCCGAGGAGGAGCAACTCACCGAGACGTTGCGGGCGGCGGCAGCCGACGATCCGATGCTGCGCATCGTGCACGTCGCGGCGCTCGGCACCGCCCCCGGCTCGACAGCCTCGATGCGGTCGCTGCTGCGGATGCAACATGAGATCCTCGGCGGAACGCGCCGACTGTTCCGGGCTGCGGTCACCGCCGAGTTGCGCAGGCCCATCTGGCTGGTGACCCGCGCCGCGCAGCGGGTCGTCGGCGCCGACTCCGTGGCCCCGGATCAGAGCTGCCTGTGGGGATTCGGACGTGCGGCGGCACTGGAATGCCCGCAGGTGTGGGGCGGACTGGTCGATCTGGAGCCCGGGGCGAGCGAAGCGACGGGAGATGTCACCGGGGCGGACGACTGGTCTCTGCTCGTCAACCGGATCACGACGGCGCACGAGTCGGCCCTCCGGGAAGACCAGATCGCACTGCGCGAGCACGGTGTTTTTGTGCCGAGGCTGGTACGTCACGCCACCCAGCCGAGCGGTGACAACTTGGCATTGCGTTCTGATGCAAGCTATCTGGTCACCGGTGGACTCGGTTCGCTGGGGCTGGAGATCGCCGGACACCTGGCGGCGCACGGCGCCGGGCATCTGGTGCTGACCGGCCGCCGCGGACCCAGCGATGCCGCGCAACAACAGATCGATGAGCTGAGCGAGCGCCACGGCTGCGAGATCCGCGTCGTCGCCGCCGATGTCGCCGATGCGCACGACGTCGCACGCCTGCTGAGCACCCTGCGGGCCGAGTCCCCGCCGTTGGCCGGCATCGTGCACGCCGCGGGCGAGATCGGAACCACCCCGCTGAGCACCCTGGACGACGCCGAAGTGGACCGCGTGTTCGCCGGGAAGGTCTGGGGTGCCTGGCATTTGAGCGAGGCCGCAGCCGACCTCGACCTCGACTTCTTCCTCAGCACCTCCTCGATCGCCTCGGTGTGGGGCGGATTCGGCCAGACCGCGTACGGCGCAGCGAACGCCTTCCTCGACGGGCTGGCCTGGCGTCTACGCGACCAGGGCATCCCCGGGACCAGCGTCAACTTCGGCCCCTGGTCGGCGGGCATGGCGGATGCGGAATCGCGCGCGCGGCTGGAACAACGCGGCGTCCGGACCTTGTCGCCCGCCGATGCGCTCGCAGGTCTGTCCGAGGTCCTGTCGGGTTCGTCGCCACAGGGTGTGGTCGCGCGGATCGACTGGACCCGCTTCCTGCCGCTCTATCAGCAGGCGGGCAGACGCGCGTTCCTGGCGGAGCTGGAACGCGAGGTGCCCTCCCAGGTGGCGGTGGCGACGCCGTCCGGCAGGACCCCGCTGGTCGAGCGGCTCACAGGCGCCCCGGTGCAGCAGCGCAGGAAGCTGCTGACCGACTACCTGCGCGACGCGGTCGCACAGGTGACGCGTGTCGACGCCGCGGAGATCCGTGAGGACGCGGGGTTCTTCGACCTCGGCATGGATTCCCTGATGGCAGTCGAACTGCGCCAACACATCCAACAGAGCGTGGGCAAGGAGATTCCGGCCACGCTGGCGATGGATCACCCCCGCCTGTCCGATGTCGCCGACTACCTGCTCGACGAGGTGCTCGGCCTCAGCGAGCAGGCATCCGTCGGGGCGCGGCCCACGGTGACCTCCACGGTGACCACACCCTCCGACGAGCCCATAGCGATCGTCGCGGTGTCGTGCCGTTTCCCCGGCGCTCCCGATCCGGAAGCGTTCTGGGAGGTGCTCTCCGGTGGTGTCGACGCGATCCGCGAGATCCCGGAAGACCGGTTCGACATCGACGAGTTCTACGACCCGGACCCCGACGCCCCGGGCAAGATCTACAGCCGCTTCGGCGGCTTCCTCGAGGGAATCGACGGATTCGACCCGGAGTTCTTCGGCATCTCACCGCGGGAGGCGGTGTGGATCGAGCCGCAGCAGCGGCTGATGCTCGAAACCGTCTGGGAGGGCCTCGAGAGGGCCGGCCTGTCCCCCGCGGCACTGCGCGGCAGCCGAACCGGCGTCTTCGTCGGCGTGGCCGCCAACGAGTACGCGCACCTGCTGTCCGCTGAGTCGGTCGACAAGATCCAGCCCCATTTCATCACCGGCAATGCGCTCAACGCCATCTCCGGTCGGGTGGCGTTCGCGCTCGGCCTCGAAGGACCGGCGGTGGCGGTCGACACCGCGTGCAGTTCCTCGCTGGTGGCAGTCCATCAGGCCGTTCAGGCCCTGCATTCCGGCGACTGCGATCTGGCGGTGGCCGGCGGTGTGAACGTCCTGCTGAGCCCGATCACCGTCATCGCGGCCTCACGCGCCCGGATGCTCTCGCCGGTGGGCCGATGCAAGACCTTCGACGCGTCGGCCGACGGCTACGTGCGCAGTGAAGGCTGCGGGATTCTTGTGCTCAAGAGGCTGAGCGACGCGCAGCGTGACGGCGACCGGATCTGCGCCGTCGTCCGCAGCAGCGCGGTGAACCAGGACGGTGCCTCCAGTGGATTGACGGTCCCCAATGGCGGCGCACAGCAACGCCTCATCGCCACCGCTCTGACCCGCGCCGGGTTGACCGGCGGCGACGTCGACTACCTCGAGGCGCACGGGACCGGCACCCCGCTGGGTGATCCGATCGAGGTCCAGGCGGCCGGGGCCGTTTACGGTGCCGGGCGCGACGCGGACCGGCCGTTGCTGATGGGGTCGGCGAAAACGAACATCGGCCATCTCGAATCCGCTTCCGGCGCAGCAGGTCTGATCAAGGTGGTGCTGTCTCTGCAGCACGAGATGCTGCCGCAGAGTCTGCACTTCGACACACCGTCGCCCCACATCCCGTGGGACTCGTTGCCGGTGCAGGTCGTCGACAAGCCCAGAGCGTGGCAGACGAACGGCCGACCGCGGCGCGCCGGGGTGAGTTCCTTCGGGTTCACCGGCACGAATGCGCACGTGCTGATCGAGGAGGCGCCACCGCAACCTGTGGTGAACGGCGAAGAACCGGTGGAGGCCACCACGCCCGGGTCGGACATCGGCGAAGGCCCGGTGAATGTCCTTCCGCTGTCCGCACGGTCACCGGAAGCACTGGTGGCGCTGGCGAAACGTTATGACGCCTGGTTGGGCTCGCACCCGGACATCGACCTCGCCGAGGTGTGCCTGACGGCCGGGACGGGGCGTTCGCACTTCGAGCATCGGGCTGCGCTGGTCGTGGATTCGGTGCGGGGCGCCCGCGAGGGCCTGGCCGAGCTGGCCGAGAACCGGTTGCGCCCCGGGGTGGTCCGTGGCGAGCACCTCAACCGGCCGACGACTGCGTGGCTGTTCACCGGTCAGGGCAGCCAGTATCCAGGGATGGCGCGCGAGTTGTTCGACGCCGAGCCGGTTTTCGCCGACACGGTGACGCGCTGCGCGGACGCCGTCAGCCACATCGTGGCGCGGCCGTTGCTGGAGGTCCTGTTCGCCGACCATCGTCAGAGCGCGGGCGCAGCGGGAGAAACCCTGCGCCACACCTCGTTTGCGCAGCCGGCGCTCTTTGCCGTAGAGATGGGCCTGGCCCGACTGTGGCAGTCCTGGGGCATCGAACCCGACGTGGTACTCGGCCACAGTGTGGGCCAGTACGCCGCGGCCTGTGTGGCGGGGGTCTTCAGCCTCGAGGACGGCGCCCGACTGATAGCCGAACGCGGCCGGATGTTCGGGAGCCTGCCCGGCGGCGGGCGGATGACAGCGGTGTTCGCCGACGCCAAACACGTCGAGGAGATCGCCGGCGAGTTCCCGCGGGTGTCGGTGGCCGCCTACAACGGACCCAACACCGTGCTCTCGGGTCCGGGCGAGGATCTCGAGCAGATCAGCGCCCGGTTCGCCGACGAGGGGGTCCGCTGCACCTGGCTGCAGACCAGCCACGCGTTCCACTCGGAGCTGCTGGATCCGGTGCTCGGCGAATTCGAGTCGTACGCAGCACAATTGCCGTTCTCCGCCCCGACACTGCCGTTGGTCTGCAATCGCACCGGCACGGTGCTGACCGCCCAAACCCCGCTCGACGCTGCCTACTGGCGGCGTCATTCCCGCCAACCGGTGCAGTTCGCCGAAAGCGTGCGCACCGTCGCGGCCCTGGGATGCTCGGTGTTGATGGAGATCGGTCCGCAACCGGTGCTCACCGGGGCCGCGGTACAGGTCTGGCCCGAACACCTGGCGGCACCACGGGCGGTCGTCTCGCTGCGCAAGGGTGTCGGCGACCGGCGCCAGATCGCCGACGCGCTGGCAGCGGCCTACGTCAGCGGCCTGCGGCCCGATTTTGCTGCGCTGCAGCACCAACCGCGCCGCGCCCTCGAACTGCCCACCTATCCGTTCCAGCGCCGCCGGTTCTGGCCGAAGGCGTCGAGCATCGCCGTCGACGGTCCTGCCGTCTCCGGAATTCTCGGCAACGCGAAGGACCTCGCCTCGGGCGACTCCGTGTACACCAGCAGGTTGTCCGTCAAATCCCAGCCGTGGCTCTGCGACCACGTCATCTACGGCACCGTCGTGGTGCCCGGTGCGACGTACGCGGCGATGGCATTGGCTGCGGTCGGACCTCCGGCGCGGGTGAAGGATGTCTTCTTCTACGAGCCGATCATCCTGCCCGAGAAGAGCTCTCGGGAGGTGCAGCTGACGCTGCATCCGCTGGAAGCCAGCGGCGAGTGGAAGTTCACGGTGCACAGTCGCCCGTACGGGGTGCGCGACGCCGACTGGTCGTTGAACGCCGACGGCACCGTCATCGCCGGCGCGGCTGACGACACCGGTGCCACCGACGGCACCCAGGGATCGGCATCCGAACCCGTCGAAGCTGTCGACGAGACCATCGAGCGGCTGAACCGCATGCGGCCGCAGGAGCTGTTCGAGACCTTCGCCGACATGGAGCTGGCGTGGGGGCCGACCTGGTCGGGTTCCCTGAAATCCCTGTGGCTCGGTGAGGGTGAGGCGATCGGCGACATCCTCGTCGGCGAAGAACTCGCCGAGCAGCTCGGAACCGAGCCCATGCACCCGGTGCTCATGGACCTGTGCACCGGTGTCGCATTCCCGGCGTTCCCGGCGCTTCTCGCGGCCGAGCAGGGCGTGGAGGATCTGTTCCTACCCCTGCGCTACGGGCAGGTGATGCTGCGCGAGAAGATGCCGCGAAGGTTCTACTGCCGCGCGAAGTGGCACCCCAGCGACCTCGACAGCGAAACCCAGGTCTTCGATCTCGATTTTGTCGATCGGGACGGTCGCCACCTGGGCGGGATCAGCGAGTTCACAGTCAAGCGCGCGCCTCGCGAGGCACTGCTGCGGGGACTCGGCGGCGATGCCACCCGATTGCTCTACACCCTCGGCTGGCACGAGGTGGCGCCGCCCGCCCCCGCGGAGAGCGGGGCCGGCGCCTCTCCGGGCGGCACCTGGCTGATTGCCGGGTTCGACGAACTGGCCGCCGTTGTGCCGGGCTGCATCCCGCTGGACCGGGCGATGAATCCCGAAACCCTGGGACAGCTGCTGGTACAGGCCCACGAGCGCGGGATGCCGTTCTCCGGCGTCGTGTGGCGCAGTGCCGCAGCGGCCCCGGACGAGTCCGGCACAGCTGCGGCCGAGCGCCTCGAGACCGAGATCGCCCACCTGCTCAGCGCGGTCCACACCGTGCAACGTGGCTCCCCGGGCGGCAGCGTCACACTTCCGCACGGCCTCTGGATCGTCACCGACGGGGCCGTGGCCACCGAGTCCGGCGAACCGGTCGATCCGGTGCAGGCAGCGCTGTGGGGGTTCGGGCGGACCACGATCAACGAGGAACCCGCGCTTCGCTGCAGACTGGTCGACAGCGACAACTCGGCGGAGGCGGTGCGCGCACTGACCAGCCTGTTGGCCGCGCCGATCGACGAACCGGAACTCGCTCTGCGACAGGGCAAGCTGCTCGCCTCGCGGTTACTGCCGTGGGCGCGCAGTGGTCACCTCACGGTGCCGCGTTCCACCGACTACGTACTGGCGCCCACCGAGCGCGGCGCCATCGACAACCTGCGTTTGACCGAGGCCGACGTGCCGGCTCCCGCCGAGGGGTACGTGCAGGTCCGGGTCGAGGCCGCAGGCCTCAACTTCCGGGATGTGCTCAACGTCCTCGGTCTCTACCCGGGCGACCCCGGACCGATCGGCGGAGACTTCGCAGGGGTCGTCACCCAGTTGGGTGGCGACGTCAGCGGATTCGAGGTCGGCCAGCGCGTGTACGGCTTCATGCAGGGGGCCTTCTCCAGCCGATTCAATGTGCCTGCCCAGTTGGTCGCGCCGGTGCCTGACGGGCTGAGCCCCGTCTCGGCGGCCACCATTCCCGCCGCCGCGCTGACCGCCAGACTGGCGTTCGACTGGGCGCAGTTGCAGCCCGGCGACCGTGTCCTCATCCATGCCGCCAGCGGCGGCGTGGGACTGGCCGCGATCCAGATGGCTCAGCAGCACGGGGCCACCGTCTTCGCGACCGCCAGCACCTACAAGCGCGCAACGCTACGCAGAATGGGCGTGAAGTACGTTTACGACTCTCGCACTACGGATTTCGCCGACGAGATCCTCAACGACACCGACGGTGAGGGCGTCGATGTGGTGCTCAACAGCCTCACCAACGAGGGGTTCCTCGAGGCAACCGTGCGAGCCACCGCCCGCAATGGTCGCTTCGCCGAGATCGCCAAGCGCGACATCTGGACACCCGAGCAGATGGCAGCCGCGCGCCCGGACATCCAGTACGAGATCGTCGCCCTGGACGTCACCACCCTGCAGCACCCCGAGCACATCAAACGGCTGCTGACCGAGGTGTCGGACGGCATGGCGCGCGGCGAGTGGGAGGCGCTGCCGGCGGAGATCTACCCCCTGACGGAGGCCAGGGCCGCGTTCCGCCGCATGCAGCAGGCGCGCCACATCGGGAAAATCGTTCTGCAGATTCCGAATCCGCTCACTCCCCGCGGCGATCGGAGCTATCTGATCACCGGAGGACTCGGTGCCATCGGCCTGCACACGGCGGCACATCTGGCCCAACTCGGTGCCGGCGACATCGTGCTGGCCGGCCGGCGCGCGCCCGACGCGCACGCACAACAGGTGATCGACGACCTAACCGAGCGCTACCGGTGCCGAATCCATGTCTTCGCCGCCGATGTCGGCAACGAATCCGAGGTCGCGTCTCTGCTGGGGCAGATCCGCGCGGAACGTCCGCCGCTTGCCGGGGTGGTGCACCTGGCGGGCGTGCTCGACGACGGGTTGCTGTCTCAGCTGACCCCTGAGCGCTTCCGAACGACATTGGCGCCCAAGGCATTCGGTGCAAGTCACTTGGACCGGTTGACCAGGGACGACGATCTGGACTTCTTCATCGTGTCCTCATCGGTGGCCAGCATGTTCGGGTCACCCGGTCAGGCCAACTACGCGACCGCCAATGCGCTGCTCGACGGGCTGGTCGCACAGAGGAGAGCCCACGGCCTGCCGGCCACCGGGGTCAACTTCGGCCCGTGGGCCCAGGGTGGCATGGCCTCCTCGGAAGCCGCGAGCGCGAACATCGGTGCCCAGGGCCTGATTCCGCTAGAACCGTCGGCAGCGCTGGGCGCTCTGGCCGAGGTCGTGGCCAATGGCACCGGCCAGGCAACCGTCATCAAGGCCAACTGGCAGCGCGCCGCCAAGGTGCTGGGCAGTTCGCGTCCACCGATTCTCGACCTCGTGTTGCCGAGCGCCGTCGGCGAGGTCACCGGTGACAGTGAGTTGCTCAAGCAACTGCAGGAGATTCCAGTGCCCCAGCGCGCTGGTTTTGTCACCGAGTTCCTGCAGCGCGAGGTGCAGAACTTCCTGCGACTGGCCCAACCGCCCGCCGCATCCAGTCGGTTCCTCGATCTGGGGACCGACTCGTTGATGGCGATCGAACTCCGCAACCGCTTGCACACCCAGTTCGGTGGCGCGTTCACGATCAATGCCACCGCCGTGTTCGACTATCCGACCATCGGCGGGCTCGCCGATTACCTCGTCGGACAGCTACCAGAATCCGAACCGCAGGCGCAGGCGGCGCCCACGGGCGAGCCAGTCACGCCCGAGACGGTGGTCGGGGCCGTCACCGAATAGCCAGATTCGGCGACCGCGTGCTGCGGTAGCCTGCCGAACCATGGTGGCCGAAACCTCACGCGCGCGTCCTAGGTCCCTGGTGGCCCTGGCAGTGTCGGTGCTCGCAGTGGTCGCCGCCTCGGCGCTGGGCGGATTGGCGACCACCAGCGCCGCCGAGGACTACGGCCGCCTCGAACAGCCCGGCTTCGCGCCCCCGTCCTGGGTTTTCGGGCCGACCTGGACACTTCTCTATCTCCTGATGGCCGTCGCGGCCTGGCTCGTCTGGCGTACCGGGCCGTCACCCGATACCCGGCGCGCGTTGACGCTGTACGCCGTTCAGTTGGTCCTCAACGCTGCGTGGACGCCGCTGTTCTTCGGCCTCGGGTGGCGCGGCATCGCGTTCTTCGAACTCGGCGCACTGTTGCTCGTACTCATCGCCACGATCGTGCTGTTCTGGCGGCGTAGCGCGGTCGCCGGGGCCATGCTCCTGCCCTATCTGGCATGGTCGGTGTTCGCCTGGTGCCTGAACTTCGCGGTGTGGCAGCTGAACAACTGAGGAGACCAATGACGAAGACGGTGTTCATCACCGGAGCGGCGACGGGTATCGGCCGCGCGACGGCCCTGCTGTTCGCGCGGAACGGCTACTTCGTGGGCGGCTACGACATCGACGAGTCGGGACTGCAGCTACTGGCCGCGGACATCACCGCGGTCGGCGGCGCCGGGGTCTTCGGGCACCTCGACGTCACCGACGCCGACGAGGTGTCCCTGCGGTTGTCCGAGTTCGTCACGGCCGGCGGCGGCCAACTCGACGTGCTGATCAACAACGCCGGACTGCTCAACGCCGGGCACTTCGAGGAGATCCCGATCGCGGTGCACCACCGGGAGATCGAGGTCAACATCAAGGGCGTGGTCAACGGACTGCACGGGGCGTTTCCGTTCCTCAAGACCACTCCGGGCGCTGTGGTCGTCAACCTCGCGTCGGCCTCGGCGATCTACGGGCAGGCCGAGCTCGCGAACTACAGCGCGACCAAGTTCTACGTCAGGGCGATCACCGAGGCGCTCAATCTCGAGTGGGGCGATCACGACATCCGCGTCATCGACATGTGGCCGCTCTACGTTCAGACGGCGATGACCCGCGACGTGAAGACCGGCACCACAACGTCATTGGGAATCCGCCTCAGCGCGCAGGACATCGCGGACGACATCCTCGCGGCGGTGCAGCCCACATGGCCGCGCCGAGCCATCTCGCAGGTGCATTTTGCGGTGGGCACTCAGGCGAAGGTCCTGGCTCTGGGGGCCCGCTTCTCACCGGCGTGGATCACCCGGCTGGTCAACAAGCGGCTCGCCGGGCGCTGATCAGTCGTCCGACCAGCGCGTCGCCTCGACCTCCGCAGGCAGTGGCGGATGCAGGGGCACATCGAGTCCGTCGTAGATTCCGGGCTTCTGGGCGGCCAGCCAGCTGATGGCGCCGAGCAGACGGTTGGCCGCGGTGGTGTTGCCGCCGTCGGCCCGGGTGCCCCCCGGCACGTCGGCCCGGCTGACGAGGGTCAGCTGCGGGTCGCCGTCGATGATCACCCGGTGGTCGCCGACACCCTCGTCGGGGTAGGGCCAATCGGGCGCGCAGGACTCGTGGATCCGGGTGATGTGGTCGATGACGATGCGTTCCCGGCCACCGGACCACCCGATGACCTTGAGCCAGAAGGCACCCTGGGTGCCCTTCTCGAAGCGACCCATCACGGTGTCGACGGACTCCTCGAGCGGGCGGCGCTGGACGTCCTCGGTGATGTCGTCGATCTCGAGCCCGAGACCGCGGCCGATGAGGCGCAGGTTGCCGCCCCAGACCATCGTCGGGATGGACGGCAGCAGCATCATCGGGATCTCATCCATCGAACCTCCGAATCCACACGAGACCTTCACCGCGTAGGGCTGGTCATAGGTCGAGTAGTCGAAGATCTCCTGGCAGTGGATCGATTTGATCCTGGTGCACAGTCCCGCGGCGGTCACCGCCAGCGCATCGTTGCCCCAGCCCGGGTCGACGCCGCTGACGAGCAGCGTCACCCCGCCCTCTTCGGCGGCCGCGGTGAGGCGTTGCACCCATTCCGGCGGCGCGGAGCGCGGGTCGTAGAGCGAGTACAGCGACGGGGTGACGACGTGCGAACCGGCCCGCAGGCATCGTTCGATGTCGGCGACGGCCTCGTCCGGGCGGATGTCGCCGGATGCCATGTAGGCGACGGCGTCGCAGCCCGCCAGAACCGCGTCGATATCGGTGGATGCGGCGATCCCGGTGTCGGAGTCGAGTCCGGCGAACGTCGCCGCGTCCTTACCGACCTTCTCCTGAGACGACGTGATGACGCCCGTCAACCGCAGCCCGGGAAACGCAGTCACCGACCTGATCGAGGTCGCTCCCATGTTGCCGGTTCCCCACACTGCGACCCCGATATCCGTCTGCACCCGACCACCCTAACCGCCCTGACGTGACCATCATCACAGCCCGCGGAAATGCCTGATCAACGGCAGAAGAGCGACACTTTCCGGGCCTCACCCAACCGCTGGGTTGGTCGGTGCCCGGAAATTGCTCACACTTGCTTTGCGTTGAAGTTACTCAGCGGTATAGTCGGTCGCAGTTACTGGTGGGTAACTTGTCCCGAGTACCCAACCGCATGTGGCGTTCTCATTGAGGAGGAACCGTGGGCCACTACAAGAGCAATGTCCGTGACCAGGTATTCAACCTGTTCGAGGTTCTCGAAGTCGACAAGGCGATGGGTCAGGGCGAGTTCACCGACCTGGACGTCGACACCGCCGTCGAGATGCTGAGCGAGATGGCGCGCCTGGCCGAGGGCCCGGTGGCCGAATCGTTCGCCGAGGGCGACCGCAACCCCCCGGTATTCGACCCGAAGACCCACAGCGTCACGCTGCCGGAGGCTTTCAAGAAGTCGGTGCGCGTTGTCATCGACGGCGGCTGGGACAAGCTCGGCATCGCCGAGGAACTCGGTGGCATGCCGATGCCCCGCGCGCTGTCCTGGGCGTTGCAGGAACACATCCTGGGCGCCAACCCGGCGGTCTACATGTACGCGATGGGCGCCGGCTTCGCCGACATCTTCTACCACCTCGGAACCGAAGAGCAGAAGAAGTGGGCCCTGCTGGCCGCCGAGCGTGGCTGGGGCTCGACCATGGTGCTGACCGAGCCGGACGCCGGTTCCGATGTCGGCGCCGGACGCACCAAGGCCGTGCAGCAGTCCGACGGCTCGTGGCACATCGACGGCGTGAAGCGCTTCATCACCTCGGCCGATTCCGATGACCTGTTCGAGAACATCATGCATCTGGTGCTGGCCCGCCCCGAGGGCGCCGGCCCCGGCACCAAGGGTCTGTCGCTGTTCTTCGTGCCGAAGTTCCTCTTCGACCCCGAGACCGGCGCACCCGGCGAGCGCAACGGTGTGTACGTCACCAACGTCGAGCACAAGATGGGCCTGAAGATCTCCACGACGTGCGAGCTCTCCCTCGGCCAGCACGACGTCCCCGCGAAGGGCTGGCTGGTCGGCGAGGTGCACGAAGGCATCGCGCAGATGTTCGATGTCATCGAGCAGGCTCGAATGATGGTGGGCACCAAGGCGATCGCCACACTGTCCACCGGCTACCTCAACGCACTGGAGTACGCCAAGACCCGCGTTCAGGGTGCCGACCTGACCCAGATGACCGACAAGACCGCGCCGCGCGTGTCGATCACGCACCACCCCGATGTGCGCCGCTCGCTGATGACCCAGAAGGCGTATGCCGAGGGCCTGCGCGCGCTGTACCTGTTCACCGCGACCCACCAGGACGCGGCCGTGGCCCAGGCGGTGCACGGAATCGACGCCGACCTGGCGGTCAAGGTCAACGATCTGCTGCTGCCGATCGTCAAGGGAGTGGGCTCCGAGCAGGCCTACGCCAAGCTCACCGAGAGCCTGCAGACCTTCGGCGGCTCGGGCTTCCTGCAGGACTACCCCATCGAGCAGTACATCCGCGACGCGAAGATCGACTCGCTCTATGAGGGCACCACGGCCATCCAGGCGCAGGACTTCTTCTTCCGCAAGATCGTCCGTGACAAGGGCGTCGCGCTGGCGCACGTCGCCGGGCAGATCGAGCAGTTCGTCAAGAACGAAGCCGGAAACGGGCGCCTCAAGGCCGAACGTGCCCTGCTGGCGACCGCACTGGAAGACGTCCAGGGCATGGCCGCGTCGCTGACCGGCTACCTGATGGCCTCCCAGGAAGACCCGCAGAGCATCTACAAGGTGGGTCTGGGTTCGGTGCGCTTCCTGATGAGCGTCGGCGACCTGGTCATCGGCTGGCTGCTGCAGCAGCAGGCGGCCGTGGCGATCGAGAAGCTCGACGCCGGCGCCACCGGTGACGACCGGGCGTTCTACGAGGGCAAGGTCGCGGTGGCGTCCTTCTTCGCGAAGAACTTCCTGCCGCTGCTCACCAGCACACGCTCGATCGTCGAAAACCTCGACAACGACGTCATGGAACTGGACGAGGCGGCCTTCTAAAGCCGCTCCGCCCACCAGACGCCCCCGGACTCTTCCCGGGGGCGTCTTGTGTTGGCGGGCAAGGTGACCGGGCGGGGAGGACGCACGCCGACGTATCCACCTTGTGCAGGAGAAGTGCGAGTAACCGTCTGCAGAACGTGGATGTCTCGGTCGAGTTCGTGGCCGCGGGCTGACCGCGGAGGCTTACGGGAAGCGCCCCGGACATAAGGGCGGGTTCGGGAGGACTAGTGGGCGCGTCTCATTGGTTCTCGCGCGTCCGGCTTTCATCCCTTGCCGGCTCTTTGGAACAGTCACTCCCGAACCCGTCGTGAGATCGATCGTACGCTTGTGATCGATGTCACACCAGCCCGATTTCGAACCCGATCAGCTCTCCTTCGAGCGGATCAGCGCCCGGGTCCGCGCACGTCCCTCGACCGACGCATCAAAGGGCGCTCCGACGAACTCGTCGACCCCGGAGGCAGCCAGCTCGTCGAGCCGCTGAGCCACCGTCTGCTCGTCTCCGATGATCGCGGCGTCCTCCGGCCCCGCGTAACCCTCGCGGTCGAGCATCGCGCGATAGGACGGCAACGACCCGTACATCGCGAACTGTTCGGCCGCCTGCTTGCGGGCCCCGTCGACGTCGTCGGTGACGGCCACCGGAAGCGCCGCCACCACGCGCACCGAGCCTTCGGCCCGGCCCGCATCGGCCGCCGCCTGCCGCAGCGTCGGGCTGACGTGACCGCCGAGGGTGGCCGGCCCCGTCATCCACGTGCAGGTGCCCGCGGTACGGCGACCGGCCAGGCGCAGCAGCTGTGGACCCAGCGCCGCGATGTACACGTCCGGCCGCGGCGCGCCGGCGATCATCAGGGCGCCGCGGGTGGTGACCGTCTCCCCCGCCGCGTCGGCGGGTTCGCCCGCCAGCAACGGGAGCAGGCCGTCGAGATACTCGTTGAGCCGCCGCACTGGTTTGTCCCAGGGGATGCCCCACATTCCCTCGGTGACCGCGGCATGGGTCATGCCGAGGCCGAGGGTGAACCGGCCCCCCGAGGCCAGACTGACGGTCAGCGCGCGTTGCGCCATCTGCATGGGGTGCTGGTTCTGGATCGGGACGACGCCGCTGGCCGCCTCGATGGTGTCGACCTCACGCAGCGCCACCGCCAACACTGTGAGAAGGTCGGGCTCGTAGGGCAGTTGGCTCATCCACACCCTGCGGAAGCCCTCGTCGCGCAATTGCGCCAGGTTGGTGATGGTCGCCTCGATCGGCGACTCGCTGCCGGCTCCGCTGAGCTGTCCGAACATGCTGATCTGCATGGGCTGAACAGTAGCCCCGACATGAAAATGCCCCGTGTTGCCGTCGGGTCGGGGGGTCAGACGGCAACACGGAGCTATCCCATGTATCGATCGCTCACCGGCGGGCGTTACAGCTGCCGGCAATCTTTTTTCTCAGGCCTCGAGGATGGCGGTCACACCCTGTCCACCTGCGGCGCAGACCGAGATGAGACCGCGCGCAGGTTGCCCGGTGGCGGCCTTCTTCTCGGCCAGTTGCTTGGCCAACTGCGCGACGATCCGCCCGCCGGTCGCGGCGAACGGGTGCCCCGCTGCCAGCGACGAACCGTTGACGTTGAGCTTGGACCTGTCGATGGAGCCGAGCGCCCCGTCCAGGCCCAGGCGCTCCTTGCAGTACTCCTCGGACTCCCAGGCCGCCAACGTGGCCAGCACCACCGAGGCGAAGGCCTCGTGGATCTCGTAGAAGTCGAAATCCTGCAGTGTCAGCCCGTTGCGGGACAGCAGCCGCGGCACCGCGTAGGTGGGGGCCATCAGCAACCCGTCGCGGCCGTTCACGTAGTCCACCGCCGCGGTCTCACCGTCGACGAAGTACGCCAGCACCGGGATCGAGCGTTCGGCGGCCCACTCCTCGCTGGACAGCAGTGCCACCGACGCACCGTCGGTCAGTGGCGTCGAGTTGCCTGCTGTCATCGTTGCGTCGCCGTTGCGCACCCCGAACACGGGCTTGAGCTTGGCCAATTTCTCGGTCGAGGAGTCGGCGCGCAGGTTGTTGTCCCGGTAGAGACCGAGGAATGGCGAGACCAGGTCGTCGAAGAAGCCGCGGTCGTAGGCCGCAGCCATGTTCTTGTGGCTGGCGGCGGCCAGTGCGTCCTGGTCGACGCGTTTGACGCCCATCTCCTTGGCGGTGACGGCGGCGTGCTCGCCCATCGACATCCCGGTGCGCGGCTCGCTGTTGACCGGGATCTCGACGCCCAGGGCGGCGGGCAGCTTGCCGACCAGCTTCAGGCGATCGACGTTCGACTTGGCCCGCCGGAGTCCCAGCAGCACCCGGCGGAAGTCGTCGCCGAACGCGATCGGGGCGTCCGAAGCGGTGTCCACACCGCCCGCGGCGGCCACCTCGTAGCGGCCCAGCGCGATGCCGTCAGCAGCGGCGATGGCCGACTGCAGGCCGGTGCCGCACGCCTGCTGCAGGTCGAATGCCGGGGTGTAGGACGAGAGCCCGCTGCCCAGCACGCATTCGCGCATCAGGTTGAAGTCCCGGCTGTGCTTGAGCACCGCGCCGCCGATCACCGCGTCGAGCTTTTCGCCCTTCAGGTTGAAGCGGTCAGCCAGGCCGTCGAGCACGGCGGTGAACATGTCCTGGTTGGAGGCGTTCGCATACGCGCCGTCGGAGCGCGCGAAGGGAATCCGATTGCCGCCGAGAATCGCTACTCGGCGGGGTGTGTTGTTGTCTGCCACGTCTGCCTCCCGGCGTCGCGAGGATCATTGGGTGTCGAGAGTCATACTACCCACGGTTCTTACTCTGGAGTAAGTTCGTGATCGATACGACAGTGCGGCGATGGGGTACCCCGTCCCTCGACCGCTTCCACATCACCGATTTCTTCGCGAAAGGCAGCGCTGTGGCTTCCGATCTCCTCTCACAAGTCGTCAACTCCGGTCCCGGTGGGTTCCTGGCCAAACAGCTCGGTGTTCCGCAGCCTGAAACCCTGCGGCGCTATGAGCAGGGCAAGCCGCCCCTGGCCGGTTCGCTGCTGATCGGCGGCGATGGTCGAGTGGTGGAGCCACTGCGGGCAGCCCTGGCCGAGGACTACGACGTGGTCGCCAACAACCTCGGCGGACGCTGGGCCGATTCATTCGGCGGCCTGGTCTTCGACGCCACCGGCATCACCGAACCCGAGGGCCTCAAGGGTCTCTACGAGTTCTTCACCCCACTGCTGCGCAACCTCGGCCACTCGGGGCGCGTCGTTGTCATCGGAACCACGCCGGAGGAGACCGGCAGCGTTCACGAGCGCACGGCGCAGCGCGCGCTGGAGGGGTTCACCCGCTCGCTGGGCAAGGAGTTGCGCAACGGCGCCACCGCCGCGCTGGTCTACCTCTCCCCCGACGCCAAGCCCGCGGCGACCGGGCTGGAGTCCACGTTGCGGTTCCTGCTGTCGGCAAAGTCGGCCTACGTCGACGGTCAGGTCTTCCGGGTCGGCGCGGCCGACTCCACCCCGCCGGCGGACTGGGACAAGCCGCTCGACGGCAAGGTCGCCGTGGTGACGGGAGCCGCACGCGGAATCGGCGCGACGATCGCGCAGGTGTTCGCGCGCGACGGCGCAAAGGTCATCGCGATCGACATGGAAGGAGCGGCCGAGGAGCTCGCCGAGGTCGCCACCAAGATCGGGGGCACCGCACTGACCCTCGACGTCACCGCCGCCGACGCGGTGGACCGCATCACCGACCATGTGAAGCAGCACTACGACGGCCGGCTCGACATCCTGGTCAACAACGCGGGCATCACCCGCGACAAGCTGCTCGCCAACATGGACGAAGGCCGGTGGGACTCCGTGGTCGCGGTGAATCTCCTTGCGCCGCTGCGGCTTGCCGAGGAGTTGGTGGCCAACGGGACCATCGGAGACGGCGGTCGGATCGTCGGGTTGTCGTCGATGGCCGGCATCGCGGGCAATCGGGGACAGACGAACTACGCCGCGACCAAGGCGGGCATGATCGGACTCACCGATGCGCTGGCACCGCAGTTCGCGGAGAAGAACATCACCATCAACGCGATCGCGCCGGGGTTCATCGAGACCAAGATGACCGACGCGATCCCGCTGGCCACCCGGGAGGTCGGCAGGCGACTGAACTCGCTGTTCCAGGGTGGCCAACCGGTGGATGTGGCCGAGGCGATCGCCTACTTCGCGAGCCCGGCGTCCAACGCGGTCACCGGAAACACCATTCGGGTGTGCGGCCAGGCCATGCTGGGCGCATGAGCGAAGCTTGCGGAGCGAATCGACCGATGTTGAGCGAAGCTTGCGGAGCGAATCGAGGATCATGAGCGGGAACCAACAGCCCTCGGGCTTGAAGAACATGCTGTGGGCGGCCGCGGGCGCGTTGCCCTTCGTGCCGCGCGACGACACGCTGCCGGCCCGCACGCTGACGGTGGACGAGTTGCTGATCGACCCCGCCAACGTCGCCGCATACGCCAATGTCACCGGGCTGCGATTCGGCGACACCGTGCCGCTGACCTACCCGTTCGCGCTCACGTTCCCGACGGTGATGTCGCTGGTGTCGGCGTTCGACTTCCCTTTCGCCGCAATGGGTTCGGTGCACATCGAGAACCACATCACCCAGTACCGGCCGATCTCGGTGACCGATACCGTTTCGGTGGCAGTGCATGCCGAGAACCTGCGGGAGCACCGCAAGGGCCTGCTGGTCGACATCGTGACCGACGTCAATGTCGGCAACGACACCGCCTGGCATCAGGTCACCACGTTCCTGCACCAGCAGCGGACCAGCCTGTCCGACGAACCCAAGTCGCCACCGCAGAAGCAGCCCAAACTGCCCCCGCCCAATGCCGTTTTGAACATCACGGCCGGGCAGATCCGTCACTACGCGTCGGTCGGCGGTGACCACAACCCGATTCACACCAACGGGATCGCTGCCAAGCTCTTCGGCTTCCCCACTGTGATCGCACACGGGATGTTCAGTGCTGCTGCGGTTCTGGCGAACATCGAGGGCCAGCTGCCCGATGCGGTCAGGTACTCGGTGCGGTTCGCCAAACCCGTTGTGCTGCCGGCTCGCGCAGGCCTCTACGTCGATCGCACCGCCGACGGCTGGGATCTGACGCTGCGGCACCTCACCAAGGGCCACCCGCACCTGTCGGGATCGGTGACACCGGCCTGACGACGGCTGCTCGCGCGCTCAGTGCGACGCGACGGCGTCCTTGTCAGGTGCAGCGGTGTCCTTGGACGACACAGTGTCCTTGGACGACACAGTGTCCTTGGACGACACAGTGTCCTTGGACGGCACGGTGTCCTTGTCGGACGGCGCACCCTTGAGGCCCAGCCAGAACAGGTCGATCAGCAGTTGCGCGGCCTCGCCGGCATCGGCGTCGCCGGTGCTGACCCGTGATGCCACCGCCTCCCCGGCACCCACCAGCGCAACGGCCATCAGGTCGAAGTCGGTGTCCGGCCCGGGAGCTCGAGTGCCCGAACGCAGCAGGCGGCCGACGAGCTCGATGATGCGTTCGCGACCCTCGCGAACGGTGTGGGCGAACCGCTGCGAGCTGGTCGCCTGGGTGTAGAGCACCATCCAGGACGCCCGGTTCGCGTCGATGTACTTCAGGAATGACAGAACGGCGCTGCGCAACAACTCTTTTGGCGGGTCGTCGAAATCGACGTTGCCACGCAGCTCGTCGACGAACCGGGTCAGCTCCCTGTCCAGGCAGGCGCCGAACAGTTCCTCTTTCGAGCCGTAGTACAGGTACAGCATCGGCTTGCTGATCTGCGCCGCGGCCGCGATCGCGTCCATCGACGTCTCGTGATAGCCGTTCACCGAGAACATCTGCACCGCGGCATCGAGCATCTGCTGCTCACGCACGGCACGCGGTAACCGCTTGGTACCACCTGCCATCCGCTGAGCCTTCCTGACCTGAATGCGACGTGTTCTCACCACAGGGTAAGCAATGACAGGCCGATCAGCCCCCGCAGCGAGGAGATGGACCCTTTGCTGCCGAGATCCGCGACACCGCGGCGTCGACGCCGGACATGGTCAGTTCGCCGGCCGCCACCGCCTTCTCCAGGCGGTCGAGCACCGCCGGCACCTCGGCGGTGGTGACCCACAACGCCACGTCGGCGCCGGCCTGCAGGGAGCGCAGTACCGCGTCGGCGACGCCGAACCTGTCGGTGATGGCCCGCATGCTGGACAGGTCGTCGGTGAACACCAGTCCGTTGAACGGCGGGCCGCCGTAGTCGCCGGAACGCAGCAGCGCGTACGCCGCGGGACTCAGGCTGGCGGGTTCGCTGCCGGTCAGGCCGGGGATCTCCATGTGCCCGACCATGACGGCGACGGGTGCCTCCGCCGTCAATGTCCGATAGGGCAGCAGGTCGTTGGCCTGCAGAACGTCCAGCGGCGGAGTGACGACGCTGCCTTCGTGTGAGTCACCCGATCCCTGGCCGTGCCCGGGGAAGTGCTTGAGCACCGGCATCAGCCCGGCGTCCCGCAGGCCGCGCGCGTAGGCGCCTGCGTAGTCGGTGACCGTGGTGGGGTCGGCACCGAACGACCGGTCGCCGATGACGGTGTTGTCCGGGTCGTCGGTGATGTCGACGACGGGGGCGAAGTCGACGGTGATCCCCAGGTTCCGCATCTGGGTGCCGCGGTCCCGCGCGATGGCGTAGACCTCTTCGGGGGTGCTGGTCTGGGCCAGCACCCGGGGTGCGGGCTGGGAGCCGATCACGCTCGAGAGCCGCGAGACTCGGCCGCCCTCCTCGTCGACGCTCACCGCCAGGGGCAGCGGGCCTGCCGTCGCGGCGATGTCGGACAGGGAGCCGTCGGTCAGCATGGACAGGTCGGTCCAGCTGCCGATCATGATGCCGCCCACATGGTGGCTGTCGACGACGGCGCGGGCGTCCGCGGCTCCGGTCACCCCGACCATGAGGAGCTGGGCCAGCTTGTCCCGTGTCGACATCGCGGCGGGATCACCGCAGGCGGGGGCCGCCGGGACAGGGGCCGCGGGCGGGGGTGCCATGTTGGGGACGGGACCTGCGGCCATCGCCAGTGGTGCGCTGGATGGCGACGGTTCGGGGGACTCGGCGGTCGACGTGCATCCCACGGTGAGTGCCCCCACCGTCAGCGTCGCGAGCAGGGCGCGGGGGGCTGTCCATCGAATTCGGGGCATGACCATACGTCCCGACAGTAATGGCAGCAGCTGTCCCGTTCGACGCCCCGGTGGCCCGCGCGACGGTGTTTGCCCCGCCCGACGAGGCCAATAGGGTGGTCAGAACACCGGTGAAGGCGAAGAGGAGCACGGCGATGACGACTGCGGGACCCGGCCGGACGGCCGGGGAGAAGAAGACCGTGATCGTCATCGCCTTCGACGGTTCGCCCACCGCTCGGCGCGCCGTGCACTACGCCGGTCGATTCCTCACCGCGGACCGTGCGGTCGTGCTGACCGTGTGGTCCCCGATGGACCGCGGGCCCGACCCGTTGTCCTACGACCTCGACGGACCGCCCGATCCGACCGATACCGACGAGGTCGACATCGCACTGGCCGAGGCGCGCCGCATCAGCGACGAGGGGCTGGAGATCGCGCTGGCCAGCGGGCTGCCCGCCGAGGCGTTGTGCGTCGCGCAGACCTACACGGTGTGGGGCGCGATCATCGACGTCGCCGACGAACTCGACGCCGATCTGATCGTCACCGGCACCCGCGCCACCACCGGGTTGCGGTCGCTGATCCAGTCCAGCGTGGCCGATCACGTGATGCGGCGGGGGCAACGCCCGGTGCTGATCGTGCCGCCGGGCCCGTGATGCGTCGCATGCTAGCTTTGGCCCCATGGATCGGTTCCTCGTGCCTGCTGCCGCCAGCATCGTCGTCGGCCTGCTGCTGGGCGCGGCCGCCGTGTTCGGGGTGACGTTGATGGTGCAGCAGGACACCAGGCCGCCATTGCAGGCGGGCGATCCGGCGTCGTCGGTGCTCAACAGGGTCGAGTACGGCGACAGAAGCTAAATCCCGGGTCGGTACGCTCCTGACCTCCGTGGTTGATCTGTCCCGCCCGGAAAGGGTCGATCCACTTTCCCGGCGCTGGCTCTGGGTGGTTGCCGCGGCGGCGCTGGTTCTGACGTTCGCCCAGTCACCGGGCCAGATCTCGCCCGACACCAAACTCGACCTCACCGCGAACCCGCTGCGGTTCCTGACCCGTGCGTTCAGCCTGTGGAACAGCGACCTGCCCTTCGGCCAGGCGCAGAACCAGGCCTACGGCTACCTGTTCCCTCACGGCACCTTCTTCCTGGCCGGTGACGTGCTCGGCGTGCCCGACTGGGTGACCCAGCGGTTGTGGTGGGCGTTGCTGCTGACAGTCGGCTTCTGGGGCGTGCTGCGACTGGCCGAAGCGCTCGGCATCGGCAGCCCCACGTCCCGGGTAGTCGGCGCGGTCGTTTACGTGCTCTCGCCGCGGGTGCTCACCACGATCGGCGCGATCTCGTCGGAGACGTTGCCGATGATGCTCGCGCCGTGGGTGCTGCTTCCGGTGGTCATGGCCCTCCAGGGCGACCCGCGACTGCGGATGCTGGCCGCCAGGTCAGGGCTGGCCATCGCGTTGATGGGCGCGGTCAACGCCGTCGCGACGCTCACGGCCTGCCTGTGTGCGGCGGTGTGGTTGGCCTGCCATCGTCCGAACGCCCTGTGGCGTCGCTTCACCGCGTGGTGGCTGCTGTGTGTGGTGTTGGCGGTGACGTGGTGGGTGATCGCGCTGCTGCATCTCGGCCGGATCAGTCCGCCGTTCCTGGACTTCATCGAATCCTCCGGCGTCACCACCCGCTGGATGTCGCTGACCGAGATGCTCCGCGGCACCGGCGCGTGGACGCCGTACGTCGCACCGACGGCCACCGCGGGCGCGCCACTGGTGACCGGGTCGGTGGCGGTGCTGGCGACGACGCTGGTCGCAGCAGGCGGACTCGCCGGCCTTGCGCTGCGGTCGATGCCGGCGAAGGGCCGGTTGATCACGATCCTGATGCTGGGCGTCGTGCTGCTGGCCGTCGGCTACAGCGGCGGGCTGGGTTCACCGATCGCCCAGCACGTCCAGATGTTCCTCGATGCGGACGGCACGCCGCTGCGCAACCTGCACAAACTGGACCCGCTGCTGCGACTGCCGCTGGCGTTGGGCGTGGCCCATCTACTGGGCCGCATCCCGCTTCCGGGCAGCGCGCCCCGACCTGTGTGGCGCAACGCGTTGGCACACCCGGAGAAGGACAGACGGATCGCCGTGGGCATCGTGCTGCTCACCGCCCTGACCGCCGCCACCTCACTGGCCTGGACCGGTCGCCTGACCGCCCCGGGAGCGTTCGACGCGATCCCGCAGTACTGGCAGGACACCGCGGACTGGCTGGATGCCAACAACTCCGGATCCGCAACGCCCGGAAGGGTTCTGGTGGCGCCGGGAGCGCCGTTCGCCACCCAGGTGTGGGGCAACAGCCACGACGAGCCGCTGCAGGTACTGGGTGACAGTCCCTGGGGTGTGCGCGACTCGATCCCGTTGACCCCGCCGGAGACGATCCGCGCCCTGGACTCGGTGCAACGGCTCTTCGCCGCCGGCAGGCCCTCCGTAGGCCTCGCAGATACTCTTGCCCAACAAGGCATTTCGTATGTCGTGGTGAGAAACGACCTGGACCCGGAGACCTCGCGATCGGCACGCCCCATCCTGGTGCACCGCGCGATCGACGGCTCGCCGGGCCTGACCAGGGTGGCCCAGTTCGGCGAACCCGTCGGACCGGGAACTCTGGAGGGCTTCATCACCGACAGCGGTCTGCGCCCGCGCTACCCGGCGGTGGAGATCTACCGGGTCGATGGCACAACGCCGGGGCAATCCGCAGCCGCGGCGCCCTATCTGGTTGATGCCGACACGATGGCCCGGGTGGACGGCGGACCCGAATCGTTGCTGCGCCTCAACGAGCGCAGGCGGTTGTCGGGGGAGCAGCCGCTGGGACCGATGCTGCTGACACCGGATGCGCTCGACGCCGGACTGCCTGCACCGGTCGTCACCGTGACCGACACCCCGCTGGCGCGTGAAACCGACTACGGCCGCGTCGACGACCACTCGTCGGCCATCCGCAGTGCCGAAGACCCCCGCAACACCTTCAACAGGGTGCCCGACTACCCCGTGGGCGGCACCGAGCCTGTCTACGGGCAGTGGGACGGCGGCCGTATCTCGGTGTCGAGTTCGGCTTCCGATTCCACCGCCTTGCCCAACGTCTCCCCGGCCTCGGCGCCACCCGCGGCGATCGACGGCGACGCGTCGACCAGTTGGGTGTCCAACGCGTTGCAGAGCGCCGTCGGACAGTGGCTCCAGGTCGATTTCGACCGGCCCGTCACCAACGCCACCCTCACGATCACCCCCAGCGCCACCGCCGTCGGGGCACAGGTGCGCCGTCTCGAGGTCGCCACCGTCGTCGGCACCACCACGGTGCGCTTCGACCAGGCGGGCGAGCCGCTGACCGTCGCGCTGCCCTACGGCGAAACCCCCTGGGTGCGCATCACCGCTGTAGCCACCGACGACGGATCCCCCGGAGTGCAGTTCGGCATCACCGATTTCAGCATCACCCAGTACGACGCCAACGGGTTCGCGACTCCTGTCACTCTCCGACACACCGTGGCGGTGCCGGGGCCACCACCGGGTTCGACTGTCGCACAATGGGATCTGGGTTCCGAGCTACTGGGGCGCTCCGGCTGCGCCGAGAGCCCGACCGGCATCCGGTGTGCGGCGGCGATGGCGCTGGCCTCCGAGGAACCCGTCAATCTGAGTCGCACGTTGACTGTGCCCGAGCAGATGCAGGTGACGCCGACCGTGTGGGTGCGCGCCCGACAGGGCCCGAACCTCGCCGATCTCATCGCCCAACCCGACACGGTACGGGCCGAGGGCGATTCGGACCCCATCGACGTGCTGGGCTCCGCATACGCCGCCACCGACGGTGACCCCGCAACGGCCTGGACCGCGCCGCAGCGCGTCGTGCAACCGCGCACTCCCCCGACGCTCGTGCTGAAGCTGCCGACCCCACAGAACGTTGCGGCATTGCGGGTGACCCCGAGTTCGTCTGCGCTGCCGGCTCATCCGACGATGATCGCCGTCGACCTCGGGGACGGACCGGAGGTGCGTCGACTCACCGAGGGCACTGAGACGCTGGACCTCGAACCCCGCGTCACCGACACCATCACCGTGTCGCTGCTGGACTGGGATGACGTGATCGACCGCACCGCACTCGGTTTCGACCAACTCAAGCCGCCGGGTCTGGCGGAGGTCGTCGCTCTCGACGAGCGCAGGGCCCCGATCGCGGCCGCCGACGCGGCCACCAACCGAGCGCGGACCATCACCATGCCGTGCGGCCGCGGCCCGATCATCGGTGTCGCCGGGCTCTTCGTGCAGACCTCGGTGTCCACCACCGTCGGCGCTCTGCTCGACAACCAACCGATTCCGGCCCGCCCCTGCCGCGCCGAGCCGATCACGCTGCCCACCGGCCAGCAGGAGTTGCTGATCAGCCCCGGTCCGGCGTTCATCGTCGACGGTGTCCAGATCGCCGCGCCACCGGCAGGCCAACTCGGTTCGGCCACATCAGATTCCGTGGCCACCCGCCGCTGGACCAACGACCACCGCGACGTCGACGTGGACTCCTCTGACGCCGTGCGAGTTCTGGTGGTGCCCGAGAGCGTCAACCCGGGCTGGGTCGCCCGCGGCAGCGACGGGGCGCCCCTGACGGCGGTCACCGTCAACGGTTGGCAGCAGGGTTGGGTGGTTCCCGCCGGGACCGAGGGCACCGTCACGCTGAACTTCGCCTCCAACACCAGCTATCGCGCCGGCCTCATCAGCGGCCTCGCACTGCTGCCGCTGCTGCTCGTGCTGGCATTCCTGCCGTCCAGGCGCCCCGCGGTGTCCGGTGAACCCGCTCGGCCGTGGCAGCCGCCGACAGCCGTGTGCGGCGCCATTGTGGTGGTCGCGGCTTCTTTGATCGCCGGGCTGGTCGGGGCGGTGATGGCCGGCGCCGCGCTCGGGCTGCGGTACCTGCTGCGTAACCGCGAAAGACTCTGGAACGCCGCGACTGTCGGCGGTGCGGCGGCCGGCCTGATCCTGGCCGGGGCGGTGCTCAGCCAGAACCCGTGGCGTTCGGTCGACGGATACGTGGGGCACTCGGCCGGTGTGCAGTTCCTGGCGCTGGTGTCCGTCATCGCCGTCGTGATATCGACGTTGGGCTCGGCGACGCCTCCCGCCGAGCATGCGGAGGCGATCGACGACGAGGATGGAGCGACATGACGAGTCCTGTTCCCCCGATCGGCACCCAGGTCTCGGCACTGGCCGCCCGGAACCCCGAAGCTGCGGCCGTCACCTGCTCGGGCGTCACGGTGACACGAGCGGAGATGGACGCGGCGACCAATCGTGTTGCGCGCGGGTTCGCCTCGCTCGGTGTGGGTGTCGGCGACTACGTGACGATCGTGCTGCCGAACTCACTGGACTGGGTGTATTCGGTGCTGGCCTGCTGGAAGCTGGGCGCGGTGCCGCAGCCGCTGTCCGCACGCCTGCCCGACGTCGAGCTCGCCGCGCTGCTCGAACTGCGGCGTCCCAGGCTGCTGGTCGGCCGACCCGACCCGACCGGTGTGACCGCCAGTGCGCCAGCGGATCTCGCCGCCGAATACTCGGGGTTCTCGTCCGCACCGTTGCCCGAAGCGGTGTCGCCGGTGTGGAAGTCGATGGCCTCCGGCGGCAGCACAGGTCGGCCCAAGCTGATCGAATCGGGCGGCGACAGCAGGGTGCCCGCCGCGATCGGCCAGCCGTTGGGAGCGCAGGAGGGCGACGTCACCCTGATCTCGGTGCCGCTGAGCCACAACACCGGTTTCACGACCTTCGCCATCGGTCTGCTGCAGGGACACCATCTGGTGGTGATGCCCCGGTTCGAACCGACCGAGTTCCTCAACCTGGTCACCGAACACCGGGTGACGTTCCTGACCACGGTCCCCACGATCATGCAGCGCCTACTGCCCGCCTACCGCGCCGACCCCGACGCCTACGATCTGTCGTCGATCCGCAGGCTCTGGCATCTGGCTGCGCCGTGCCCACCGGCGGTCAAACTCGCGTGGATCGAGATTCTGGGTCCGGGTGCGGTCTGGGAACTCTACGGCGGCACCGAGTTGCAGGCGCTGACGTTCATCTCAGGTGACCAGTGGCTGGCCCATCCGGGATCGGTGGGAACCGTCGTCGCCGGTGAGATGAAGGTGCTAGACGACGACGGCAACGAATGTCCGCCCGGGGAGGTCGGCGAGATCTACATGCGTCCGGCGCCGGGGGGACGACCCACCTATCGCTACATCGGTAGCACCGCGAAGTCCCGCGACGGTTGGGACTCGCTGGGAGATCTGGGCTACTACCGGGATTTCGGAGCCGAACGCTATTTCTACCTCAACGACCGCAGGGTCGACATGTTCACTGTGGGCGGTCGCAACGTGTACCCGGCCGAGATCGAATCAGCGCTTTCTGAGCATCCGGAAGTGTTGTCCTGCTTGGCAGTTGGAATTCCCGATGCCGATCTGGGCCAGGTGCCGCATGTGCTGGTGCAGGCTGCGGGCCTGGATGAGGCGGCGGTCGTGGGGTTTCTCGCCGAGCGGATCGCGTCCTACAAGCTGCCGCGGTCGGTGGAGTTCACCGACCGGCCGCTGCGCGACGACGCCGGGAAGGCGCGTCGGTCGGCGGTGCGCGACGAGGTCATCGCGCGGCGGGCCGCGCAATCGGACTAGCTGTACTGACCACGGACGTTGGTGACGGCGTGGTGAGGTGACAAGACGAAGACCTCCGAGTGAAGTGCGAACTGCCTAGGAACGCACCAACTCACCTCGGAGGTCTTCGTGTCTCACCGTAATGCCCCTTTGTCCGAAACCGGTCGCCTGCGGCTGGCTCGTTGCGTCGTCGATGATGGCTGGTCTTTGCGACGGGCTGCCGAACGTTTCCAGGTGTCGGTATCCACGGCCTCGCGGTGGGCGGGCCGCTATCGCGAGCAGGGTCAGTCGGGGATGGCCGACCGCAGCTCACGACCACACCACAGCCCCAATCGCACACCTACACGCACTGAGCGGCGCATCATTGGCGTGCGCGTCACCCGGCGGTGGGGGCCTGCCCGTATCGGCTACCTGCTCGGGATTCATCCCTCGACGGTGCATCGGGTGTTGAGCCGCTACCGGATCGCCAAGCTGCGCTGGCTCGACCGCGCGACCGGACGCGTCGTTCGCCGAATGGAGTCCGCAGGCTGCGGCGACCTGGTGCACGTCGATGTCAAGAAACTCGGCAAGATCCCCGCCGGCGGCGGCTGGCGCATGGTGGGCCGTACGAAGGGCAACCGCAACGCCAGGGCCGACAAGAGCAGCGGGGTGACCAACAAGTACGGCAACCCGGTCCGCGGCTACCACTTCATCCACACCGCCATCGACGCGCATTCGCGGCTGGCCTACTCCGAATTACTCGCCGACGAGGGCAAGGACACCGCCGCCGACTTCTGGCGGCGTGCCAACGCGTGGTTCACCGACTGCGGCATCACCGTTCGAAAGGTGTTGACCGACAACGGGAACTGTTATCGATCACACGTCTTCCGCGATGCCCTCGGCGATATCGGCCATCGTCGCACTCGGCCCTACCGGCCGCAGACCAACGGCAAGGTGGAGCGCTTCCATCGCACACTGGCCGACGAGTGGGCCTATGCGCGGCTCTACACCAGCGACGCGCAACGCTGCGACGAATACCCGCGCTGGTTGCACACCTACAATCACCACCGCGGCCACACAGCACTCGGCGGTCAAGCACCAGCCAGCCGTGTACCTAACCTCTCAGGTCAGTACAACTAGCGCGCTGTGGCGGGCTCGATCTCAGCGTCGACGGAATCCCCCGCAAGCGGGAGGTGCCCCCAGTCCAGCGGTGTCGGGTCGACGCGTCTCTCCCAACGGCGCAGCGCGTTCCGGCACGGCGACTCCACCAGCGCGTAACTGACCGCTGCGATCGCGAAACCGAACACCACCGTCAGCACCAACACGACCGGCATGTGACCGCTGAACGCGAATTGGCCGATCACCGGGAACACCATTGCCAGTGCAGCCAGGTGCCACACGAACAAGCCGTAGGACCAGCGCCCCAACGTCACCATCGTGGTGCTGCCGAGGAACCGGTGCGACGTGTCGGGCCGGTCCAGCACCAGCGGCGCGAGCAGCGCCCCGGCGACGATCGCGCCCATCGCCGTCTTGACGATGAACTGGTCGACACTGCCCGGCGTGAGCCCTTCCGGACCGGCCAGCGGCGAGGCCGCCACCAGGAAGGCGGCGATCGCGATGGCTGCCATCAGCACGCGACGGCGCGCGAGTCGATGCACCCACCCGGTCGGACTGACCGTCAGCTCGGCGAGCAGCATCCCGGCCGCGAACCACGACAGGAATGCGGGCGGCCAGTTCAGCGGGTTGACCCCGAGTGGCGTTTCGACGGGGAGCAGCTGCGCCCAGCCGAGGCTCAGCACCGCGGCGGCGGTGATGACCCCGATACGCGCCCGCACCGGCACCCACCGCACCAGCAGCGCCAGGAACGGCAGCACGATGTAGAAGGTCATCTCGACCGAGAGGCTCCACATCTGGGTCAGTCCTGCGGTCAGCGTCAGCGGGACGTAGATCTGCGTGAGGGTCAGGTTCGCCAGCCACACCGTGAGGTCCGGCCGGGCATCCGGCAGCAGGGTCAGGATCACCACGACGGCCACCAGGTAGCCGGGCATGATGCGCACGATGCGTGAGCGCAGGTAGTGCCCGGTCGGCGGCCGGGACCTCAGCCCCCGGGCCGCGGCGGCGTGCCCGCGCCACAGCAGAAAACCGGACAGCGCGAAGAATACGGCGACCGCGAGATCGAAACGGCCGAGCAACCGCCCGGAGAACCCGCCGGTGTGCCCGGTCTGAAAGGCGACGTGGGTGACGACGACCCCGATGGCCGCGCAGGCGCGCATGCCCTCGACGGCCGGCAGGAACGCGCGCGTCCCGCCGACGGGCGCGGCGTCCCGCCGACCGACGTGGGCCGTTGCGGTTCCGGTCACGTCGAACAGTCTGCCCGTCCGGTCGGACGACGGGAAAACGGGTAGTACTGCCCTCGCGGACCCATCCGATGCGGGCGGTGTCGCGAACGAGTTGCAGTAAGCGACGGCCTTAGCTTGTGCTGTTAGGGTCGAACAGGTTTTTGCCCCACCGGGCCAGGTAGGGGCTGGTGGCGGTGCGCGAAGGGAGAAACGGTATTGAACCGCGCAGTTGCGCTGCGGATCGCCGCATGCGGAATCATGGGCCTCGGTGCCGCCCTGTTGATAGCCGCGCTGCTGCTGTCCACCTACACCACGAGCAAGATCTCCAAGATCCCGCTGGACATCGACGCCACGCTGATCAGTGACGGCACCGGCGATGCATTTGATCCGGCGTCGCTGCTCGGCGAGCGGTTCATCGTCAACGAGGACGTGCCGTTGGTGATGCAGCAGCAGATCAGCGTGGAGTCACCGGCCAACGCCGACGTGGTGACGCTGCAGGTCGGTAACACGGTGCGGCGCAGCGATCAGCAGCAGGACAACGGTCTGCTGCTGGCGATGGTGGACACCGTCACGCTCGACCGCACGACCGCGCTCGCGGTGTCGAGCGAGAGCAACCCCGGCGGCGCGGTGCAGAGGCCACGCGCGATCGAGGACGAGAACCCGCCGACCAACATCGCGCTGCCGCACGAGGGGCTGACCTACCGCTTCCCGTTCGACACCGAGAAGAAGACCTACCCGTTCTTCGACCCGATCGCCCAGCAGCCGTACGACGCGAACTACTCCGGCGAAGAGGACGTCAACGGGCTGACGACCTTCAAGTTCACCCAGAACGTCGGTTACGACGCCGACGGCGAACTCGTGGAGCCGGTGCGTTACGCGTCGCTGTACGACGACGACGCCGACAGCCAGGCGACGGCTCCGGCCCGTCTGTGGGGCATCGAGGGTGACCCCGAGGAAATGATCACGATGTCGCGCTACTACGCCGCGCAGCGCACGTTCTGGGTCGACCCGGTGTCGGGCACCATCGTCAAGCAGACAGACCGCGCGTACCACTACTACGCACGCGACGCGCTTCGACCCGAGGTCACGTTCGCCGACTACAGCCTGACCACCAACGAGGAGTCGGTCGAATCCCAAGTGGCCGCCGCGCAGGACGAGCGCGACACGGTGGCACTGTGGGGCCGCATCCTGCCCATCACCTTCACCGCACTGGGGCTGATCGCCCTGGTCGGCGGCGCTCTGCTGGGCTCGTTCAGCCTGCGTGCTGAGTCGATGCTGATCGACCCGGGCCTCGACGACACCGGCCAGCGGTTCTTCGGCGGCCGGGGAGACGAAGGCGAACCGGTGCCGGGCGCGGAAGCCAAGACCGAGAAGCTTCCCGCGCAGCGGCCCACCGACCTGCCGCCGGACAAACCGGTCTGATCGTCGGGTCCCCCCCGCCCCTGAGGGCGCGTTTTGTGGCGGCGCCGGCGTACGCGCTGGCGCTGACGCTGGCGGTGACCGCACCGCTGTTCGCACCCGGGTACCTGCTCCTGCGCGACGCGGTGTCCACGCCGCGGTCGTATCTGTCCGACGCCGCACTCGGGCTCTCCCAGGCCGCCCCGAGGGCGCTGCCGCAGGACTACGCCGTGGCGTTGGCGTCCGGTGTGCTCGACGGCGGGGTGGTCGTGAAGGCGTTGCTGATCCTCGGCCTGTGGGCGGCCGGTTGGGGTGCGGCACGATTGGCGGCCACCGTGCTGCCCGACGCCGGTGTCGCCGGCCAGTTCGTCGCCGTCACTGTCGCGATCTGGAATCCCTATGTCGCAGAACGGCTTCTGCAGGGTCACTGGAGCCTGCTGGTGGGCTACGGCTGTCTGCCCTGGGTTGCCGCGACGGTGCTGTCGTTGCGCGCCGGACCTTCGCCGAAACTGTATTCCACGCGGCAGAATGCAGGCGAACCCCGCGCGGAATACCGTTTCGGCGGAATCTGGGCGCTGGTGTTCTGGATCGCGGTCGCCGGGCTGACCCCGACCGGGCTGATGCTCGCCGCCGCGGTCGCGTTGACCTCTGCGCTGGCACCCGGCACCGGTCGCTCCCGACTGTTCTGCGCCGGGTTGGGTCTGGCCGCTGCGACGGCCGCGGCCCTGCCCTGGCTGGTCGCCTCCGCGGTCGCGAGCGGGTGGGCCGACACCGCCGCCGAACCGGGGGTGACGGCGTTCGCGGCGCGGGCCGAACCGGGGCTCGGCACACTCGGCAGCCTGGCAAGCCTCGGCGGGATCTGGAATGCCGACGCGGTACCCGCCTCGCGGACAACACTTTTTGCGCTGGCGTCAGCGGTGGTACTGCTGACCGTCGTCGCTGTGGGGACGGTGGTGCTGGCGCGACGACGCGCGGCCGTCCCGCTGCTCGTCCTGGCGGCGGTCGCGGTGGTGGGCCCCGCACTGATGGCAACCGGTCCGGGGCTGGCCGCGGTCGAGGCGACGATCGAGGCGGTGCCGGGTCTGGGCGTGCTCCGGGACGGCCAGAAGTGGGTGGCGCTGGCCATGCCCGCCTACGCTCTTGCCGGCGCCGCTGCCGTTGTCGCGCTGAAACCGCGCGTGCCCGCGGCGGCCACCGCGGCGGTGTGTTGCGCGGCTCTGTTCGCGACACTGCCCGATCTGGCGTGGGGTGTGGGCGGCCGGGTGACACCGGTGCAGTACCCGCCGGGGTGGCAGGCCGCCGCCGCGGTCATCAATGCCGATCCCCGCCCGGTCGCGGTGTTGCCCGTCGACAGCATGCGTAGCTTTCCCTGGGCCGGCGATGCCCCTGTCCTGGATCCGTTGCCGCGCTGGGTGCGTGCCGATGTGCTCAGCACCGGGGATCTGACGATCGCCGGGCGCACCGTTCCCGGCGAAGGCGACCGGGCCCGCGAGGTCCAACGGCTGTTGCTTTCCGGCGCCGACCGCGAACAGCTCGCCGCAGCGGGGGTGGGCTGGGTGGTGATCGAAGGACGTGGGCCCGAACTGAGGTTGCCGGTGGCCTACCGAGACGCCGACCTGACCGTCTACGACGTGGGTGGGGACAGGGCGGCATCACCGCATCGGGGCCTGCTGCTTGCCGCGCACGCGGTGTGGCTAGGCATGCTTGGGATCGGCCTCGTGGGAATGATGCTGTCCTGGATGCGACGGCGGCCGCGTCAGGACATGCACACAGCCGGCACGACCAGGTAGGCGGGCCACAGGCCGGCGACGATCACGATCGCTGCGATCGCCGCGCCGGCCGGTAGCCGGGTCTGCAGCAATGCTTCGAGCTGCCGAACCTCCTCGAAGTGGAAGAACGCCCACGCCAAGCCGATCGTCACGTACGGAATGGCAAGCCACATCGCGGTTTCGATGACCGCGGCGACGCTGACGCGGGTGCTCAACATGCGACGGGTGGCGACTCGGACGCCGGACACGGCCACCTCCTCAGACCAGTCGCCGTTGCCGACGGGAACGCCTGCGGACGTCGGCCAGCAGCACATGGCTTCCGCCCTGACGGATGAATCCCGGCAGGAACCGGTTGACGAAGGCCACGAACAGGAACAGCCGCTCGAACGAGCGTTGCCGGGCCGGCCCCCACGTCACGCCGAGCGCCTCTCGGAACACCGGCGCCAGGAAGCCGACGGTGAGGAACTTCAGCAACGGCCGAAAAGGCAGCGCCAGAACCGGATTGATCATCCGTAAGTCGATCAGGTCGAGCAGGTAGGTGCGCACGACGTCGTCCAATGCGATGTCTTGGCACGCGATGTCCCAGTAGCGGTCGAACTCCGCACGCGTCGCGGGCCACTGGTCCTCGCGTACCTGCAGAGTGGTGCCCAGCGGCCACGCCGATGTGTAGAACTGTTCGGACTGCTCGGGAGTCATCTCGCCGCGCAGCAGTTGGTAGGTGTCCTCGAGGCCCACGAACAGGCACGCCGCCACCCACATCTGGAGGTCGAGATCGAATGCGTTGTACCGCACCGGACTCTGCGGTCCCGATTTCACCTGACGGTGCACCTCGTCGACCGCGTCGCGGAACGCGGCCCGATCCTCGTCGGATCCGATCACCGCGACGGCGAGGTACTGGAACGTCGTCCGTGCCCGCTTCCACGGGTGCTTCATCAGCGCACCCGAATCGACCTTGCTCTCGACGACGCCGTGACCCACGCCAGGGTTCGACAGTTGCATGACCACGTTGGCTGCACCTGCGGCGAACGACCAGAAATCCATGGCGTCGGCTGCGGTCACCGGTTCGTCGCTCCAGCGCGCGGTGCGCTTGGCGATTCGGATGCGGGTGGCGGTCACGTCGAACAGACGTCGGCGAACAGAAGGGCCGGCCATGCGACGACGGCCGCGAGGAACGACACCACCTTCGCCGGCCCGTCGAGTTGGGAGAGGTGGCCGGTGTGGGTCAGCGACCAGACGACCCCGATCCCGAGATGGGGGACGCTGAGCAACAGTGCAGTGCCCATCCATTCGGCGATGGTCATCTGGTGATCCAGTACCCGCCGCACGGCGCTCAACATGGCCGATATGTTAATCGCCGTACAGCTCTCCCGTAGCGGTTCTCACGGATTCTGCCATTGATGACACCCATGTCCGTGCTCTGTTGTGAACGGTGAATCGCGTGGCCGGAGCAGACACGGCGCTACGGCACCGCACTACTCCCCTCTGCTCCCCCCCTCGAATCATTGACGCTGCGGACCGGACGTCCTACAGTCTGATTTGCAGAAACCTTTTCTCCACAACGGAACATTGAAACATCGACAATCAGAAAGAGGGGATGTCAGGTGCGCATCCGACACCTTGGAATCGTCGTCCAGGATCTCGAGAGGACCGCCGAGTTCTACGAGAACGTGCTCGGCTTCAAACGACTGGGCGATATCCGTACTCCCGGCCACTACCCGGGCAAGGCCATCGACCTGAGCGACGGCGAGGTCAACTACTCACTCCTGCAGCCCAATCCAGAGATCCAGAGGTCCGAATGGACGTATGGAGCCATGGGCCCCAACCACATCGGCGTGACGATCGAGGACACCGCCTCCGTGGTCACCGCGCTGAAGGAACGCGGGATCGAGGTGTACGGCGCAGAGAAGGCCGACCCGCCCCGATTCTTCAAGTTCCGCGATCCAGACGGTGTCGAGGTCGACGTCGCCACGCCGGAGCGTGGCTGGAAGTTCTGATCGACGCGTACCCCCGCCCCCTCGGTACGGGCGGGGGTACGACTGAGCCGTGAAGGTGTTCTCGGGTCGTACGATGCCGCCGTGGTGGCTCCTCGGAACCGTCGCCAGCATCTTCCTGCTCCAGACCGCGGTCACACTGGCCCGCCCGGTGTCGACCTACCGCCTGTTGGCGCTCGACGCCGACGGCACCGCTCTCGGCCTGGCCGCGGCGTGCTTCGCCGTTCCCCCGATGCTGCTCGCGGTCGGGTTCGGCCGGTGGGCCGAGAAGCACCATCCCGCTGTCCTTCTGGGACTGGGACTGGCCGTCGCCGCGGCGGCGGCGTTCGCGCTCGTGGTCGCCGACACCGTTCCCGCCATCGGACTGGCCACCACCGCGCTGGGCGTCGGCCACATGTCGGGCACCATCGGCGCGCAGAGCATCATGGCTCAGGCGCAGAGTTCCCTGACCCGCATCAATCGTTTCGGCATGTTGACCACCATCTCTGCGCTCGGTCAGATCGCCGGCCCCATCGCCGGTGGCGTGATCATCGGACACTCCGAACAACCCGGTCTCGAGGCCACCTCATCGGCCCTGCTCGTCGCCGCATGGGTGTTCGTCGCAGGTGTACCTCCGGCAATTCTGGCCTGGCGCACCAACATCCAGAAGTCCACGATCCGCACCGGGCGTGCCCAGCGGGTGTGGCACCTGCTTCGGCGGCGAGGGATGCCCGCCGCGCTGATGACGAGCTTCTCCGCCAAGAGCGGCATGGACCTGCTGCTGGTGTACGTCCCGTTGCTCGGAGCAGCCGTCGGCCTCAAACCGTCCCAGGTCGGACTGCTGCTGGGCATCAGTTCGACCGGCGCGTTACTCGCGCGTGCCGCCACACCGATGTTCGTCCGGCGGATCTCCACGCTGCGATTGACCGTCAGCGCCACCGCAGTCGCGTCGGCATGCCTGGTGCTCATCGCGGTCAGCGACGATCTGGTGCCGATGATCCCCGCGATGGCAGTGCTCGGCTTCGCGCTCGGTTTGTCCCAGACCACCACGATGGACTGGGTCGTCAATCTCGTCGACGAAACCAGCCGCGGGTCCGCGTTGGGCCTCCGGATGGCGACCAACCGCCTCGGCCAGACCCTGATCCTGGTGGCAGCGGGCGCGATGTCAGGCTGGCTCGGCGTGCAGATGGCCTTCATCATGTTGGCGGTGGTCATGCTCGGCACCGCCGGCTCGGGCCTGATCAGCGCGAGGAAGGACCCCGGCTGACCGCCGGTCAGCCCCGGCGGGGGCCGTCCGGGCTCTTTGCCAAAGTCTCGATCATCAGCTCTCCGATGTGCGAGATGCGTTGGGAATTCAAGCGACTCGAGGGAGCCGCCACGGCGATCGCAGCCGGCCGACCCGCAAAGTCACGGAAGGCCACCGCGACCGATCCGACGTCGTCCTCGGTCTCGCCCGAATTGACCGCGTAGCCGCGTTCCCGCGTCTTGGCCACTTCCTCGAGGAGTTCGGCCTGGGTGGTGATGGACTGATCGGTTCTTGCGGTGAACGGTTCGTCGGACGTCGGATAGACCTCTGCGACCTGCTGGTCGGTCATCAGCGACAGCAGCGCCTTGCCCAGCGACGTGCAGTGCGCGGGCACCAACGTGCCGGTGCGGGCCACCACGCGCAGGGCCCGCTCGGATTCCACCGCGTCGGCATAGCGGACCTGGTTGCCCTCGAGCACACCCAGGTGGACGGTCTCACCGAGTTCGGTGTTCAACTCCTCCATCGCCGGACGGGCCTGCTCGCGGACGTTGAGCGAACCCACCACCGCCAGACCGACTTCAACGAGCGCGGGACCCGCCACATAGGCCCGAGTCACCGGCTCCTGCTGGACAAAACCGTGATGGGCCAGCATCGCGAGCAGTCGGTGCGCGGTGGAGTGCGCGACGCCGAGGTACTTGCACGCGTCGGTGAGTCGCACCCGGGGTTGCTCGCGGAACAGCAGCAGCAACAACAAGGCGTTGTTCACCGACGCGATCGGATACGCCGGACCCGTTTCGCTCTCCGGCCTCACCTTCTGCATAGAAGAAGAGTACCGGCGATTCGACGGGGTACGCGGATGTTCAGGCGCAGCAAGTGATGCTTGACACATCTACCGGCTGAACCTAGATTTCTCACATACAGAAATTCTTTCCCTCCTGAAGACATCAACCAAGAGGTCTGAATGGCTCGAGATACCGAACAACCCACCGGTGCAGCCCCCGCGGGAACGGGTCATCTCCCCGATCCGGAGGGCGATAACCCGACCGATCGAGCGGTGGGTGACACCCCCCTGACCGCCGACCCCGACGACCAGCCCGTGGACAGCGACGACGCGCCGCCCAGCGAGCAGGACCGCCGACTGACCCAGCGGGTCCACATCGGGCTCGGCCTCGTGGTGGCCGCGGCGGCAGCGTGGATGCTCTACCGGAGTTCGACGGAACTTCCGTTCTACGGAGGGAACAACGAGCCGGGTCCCGGCTACCTCCCGGTGCTGCTGACGATCTGCCTCATCGGACTGGGCCTGTTGCTGTCGGCCGTCTGGGCGTTCGGTCCCCGAGCACGTAACGGTGAAGCCCCGACGCTGTCTCTCGGGCGCAACCAGATCGCCCGCGCGCTGCTGGTCTGGCTCGCGCTGGTCATCTGCACCGCGCTGTTGGATCCGTTCGGATTCCTCATCGCCGGAGAGGTGCTCGTGCTGTTCGTGATCGTGGTGGTGGAACGGATGCGCTCCATCCCCTCGATCGTCACGTTGCTCCTCCTGCCCCCGGCGATGTACTTCGTCTTCGAGATCCTGCTCGAAGTCCGACTCCCCGTAGGAACCCTGTGGCAGTGAACGGATCTCAGCACCGGACCGATGGCCTGACGGGCAAGAGAGGACACGACGAGTGGATGCGGTAAACGGTCTGCTGTCCGGATTCCAGACAGCCATCACACCGACCAACCTGTTCTGGTTGCTGGTCGGTTGCCTGCTCGGCACACTGGTCGGCATCCTGCCAGGGCTCGGCCCACCTGCGACGATCTCGATCCTGCTGCCCTTGGCCACCGGTTTCGACCCGGCGACCGGCCTGATCATGATGGCGGGTATCTACTACGGCGCCAAGTACGGCGGCTCGACGACATCGATCCTGATGAACATCCCGGGCGAATCCGCCTCTGTCGTCACGTGTCTCGACGGCTATCAGATGGCCAAGAAGGGGCGGGCCGGGCAGGCGCTGGGCATCGCGGCGATCGCCTCGTTCGTGGCCGGCACCATCGGTGTCATCGGGCTCACCTTCCTCGCGCCGCTCGCCGCCAAGGTGGCGGTCAACTTCGGCCCACCCGAGTACTCGGCGCTGATGCTCTTCGCACTCCTGCTGGTGATCATGCTCGCGGGCGATTCCCTGCTCAAGGGCTTCATCTCGATGTTCATCGGGTTGTTCCTCGCCACCATCGGAACCGACCTCTTCTCCGGCGAGCAGCGGTTCACCGGAGGCGAGATCGAACTGGCAGGCGGCATCGAGTTCATCGCCCTGTCCGTCGGGATCTTCGCCATCGGTGAGGTACTGGTGAACCTCGAGGAGAAGACCCAGAAGCCGCTTTTTGCGGTGCCCAAGAAGTTCCGCGAACTGCTGCCGTCCGGGGCGGACATCAAGCGGTCGACCCCGGCGATGCTGCAGGGCGGCGTCCTCGGCTTCCTCATCGGGGTCCTGCCCGGCGCCGGTTCCACGGTCGCCTCCTTCGTGTCCTACATCGTCGCCAAGCGCACCTCGAAGCATCCCGAGGAGTTCGGCAAGGGCGCCATCGAGGGCGTGGCCGCCCCGGAGGCTGCCAACAACTCCGAGACCGGTGGGGCGATGGTCCCGCTGCTGACGATGGGCATCCCGGGTTCGGGAACCGGCGCGATCCTGCTGGGCGCGTTGGTGCTCTACGGGCTCAACCCGGGACCGCTGCTGTTCTCCGAGCATTCCGACGTGGTCTGGCCGATCATCGCCAGCATGTACCTGGGCAACCTCGCCCTGCTGGTGATGAACCTGCCGATGGTGCCGTTCTTCGCGAAGCTGCTGAACACCCCCTACAAGGTTCTCTACCCGGGGATCCTGCTGATCTCGGTGGTAGGTGTGTTCAGCGTCAACTTCTCGATCTTCGACGTCTGGCTGCTGGTGATCTTCGGACTCCTGGGCTACGTCATGCGCAAGCTCGACATCCCGCCCGCGCCACTGGTTCTCGCGTTCGTTCTCGGACCCATCGCCGAGAACTCGATCCGCCAGTCGCTGCTCCTGTCGGACAACAGTCCGATGATCTACCTGCAGCGGCCCATCTCAGCGGCACTCATCGGACTTGCGGTTGTGCTGCTGCTCCTTCTCACATTCGGCCGCAAGTCCCGCAAGGTGCGCGAACAGATGCTCGAGTCCGAGGTGTGACCACATCCTCTGTCTCCCAGAAGCTCCCGACTCTCAAGGAAGAGAAATGAACCGTACAAAGAAATCCCTCACCGTCCTGATCGCGATCCTCGCCCTACTCGGCGTGTCCGCATGCGGCGGTTCCGGATCCGACTCCGGCTCCGGCTCGGGTGGCGGCGCACCCGGCAACGTGGAGGTGGTGACCCACAACGCCGTCGGCGGCGGCTCCGACGTGTTCACCCGCCAGATCATCAAGGTGATGTACGAGAACGACATCATCGACAGTCAGTGGCCGGTGCGTAACGTCCCCGCCGGCGACGGCATCGGCGCCATGTCCTACCTGATCGAGCGAGCGGGCAACGCGGGCCTGCTCGCTCAGGTCACCCCGACCTGGGTCGCCACCCCGATGACGGTCGCCGACTCCAACGTCAACCTCGACATGCTGACCCCGATCTCCCTGGTGGCCACCGAGCCGCAGGTGATCGTGACGAAAGCCGGCAGCGAATTCACGTCCTTCACCCAGTTCGTCGACGCCGCCAAGGCCGCACCCGACACGTTGGTCCAGACAGGCGGCTCCAGCACCGCCAACGACGCCCTCACCCGGCTGGTGCTGCAGGACTCGCTGGGCGCCACCTGGAAGTTCCTGTCGTTCGAGGACACCGGTTCACGGATCACCGCGTTGCTGCGAGGTGATGCCGACATCATGCTCGGCAGCGCCTCCGACGTCGCCGAACAGGTTCGCGCGAACGAACTCGCAGTGATCGCCGTGGTCGGCAACGAGCGCCTGGAAGCGTTCCCGGAGGTGTCGACCACCGAGGAGCAAGGTATCGACTCGTCACAGGTGCCCGTGCAGTTCCGCGCCATCATGGGCGCCCCCGACATGCCCGAAGACGCCATCCAGGCGTACCAGGAAGACATCTCGGCGATGGTCGAGACCGAAGGCTGGAAGACCCTGGCCAGCAGCGACGGTCTGGTGACCCAGAACCTGCAGGGTCAGGAGCTCACCGACTACCTCAACAACCAGACCGAGATCGTCGGCACCCTGCTCGGCGACCTGGGCCTGAGGAAGGATCAGTGACAGAAGACGGTCCGTCCGCGCTACTGGCCAAGTTCGTCGCGGAACACGATGGCGACGAGATCCCCGAATCGGTACTGCACGCGTCGCGACGCGCCCTCGTGGACCACATCGGGGTGGCCGTCGCCGGATCCACCGACGACGCCGCCCGCCGGTCCCGTAGCGCGCTGGCGGTGAGTGAGAACCACGGCAGTGCAACGGTTGTCGGGACGGGCGTGCGGGCCGCTGCTCCGTACGCCGCGTTCCTGAACGCTTTCGCCTCGCACGTGCTCGACCTCGACGACGTCTACAACCCACCGGGCACCACCGTGCACGGCAGCTGCTCGGTGTGGCCGGCGATCTTCGCCGTGGCCGGCACCCAGCCGACGACGGGTAAGGATGCGCTCGCCACCTTTGCCCTGGGGTTCGAGGTCGAGACCCGGGTCGCCCACGCCGCGGGCCAGACGCACTACGACGCGGGCTGGCACGTCACCGGTACGTCGGGACACGTCGGTGCTGCGGCAGCCGCTGCCCGCACGATGGGCCTCGGCGCTGAGCAGGTCGAGCATGCGATCGCGGCGGGCGCGACGCAGGCGGCCGGTCTTCGGGTGATGGCGGGGAGCGACTTGAAGAGCATGCATCCCGGCAAGGCCGCGATGGACGGTGTTCTGGCAGCCTGCCTCGTCGCGCAGCGGTTGACGGCCAGTGCGAAGGCTCTGGAGGGTGACTTCGGCTACCTCGCGGTGATGAGCTCCGACCCTGCGCCCGAGAAGATCGCCACGGGACTCGGCGAGACGTGGAACATCACGTCGAACGGATACAAGCTCTACCCGAGCGGATCGCTGACCCACCCGATGATCGACGGCGTGATCGCCCTGACGACCGGCGAGGGCATCGCCGCCGCCGACGTCACCGCCATCGAGGTCCGTGTCTCACCGCCCGCCGCTCGGTTCGCGGACCTACCCCGGCCCACGACGCGCATGCAGGCCAAGTTCAGCCTGCGGCACTGTGCGGCGGCGGCCGTAGCGTTCCACCGCGTCGGCACCGAGGAACTCGACGAAGCGGTGTTGACGCGGCCCGACATCGTCGAACTGCGCGACCGTGTGAAGGTCGTCGCCGACCCGGGTCTGGGCAAGCAGGATGCCGATGTCGAGCTTGTGCTCGCGTCCGGGCAGACCCTGACCACCGAGGTGCGGGGAAACCGCGGCACCCCTGCCGCGCCGTTGGCCGACGACGAGCTCAGCGCCAAGTTCCGCGCTCTTGTCGTCCCGGTGCTCGGCGTCGCGCGGTCGGAGGCGCTCCTCGACTGCTGTTGGCGGGTCGATGAATTGCAGGACGTGACAGCACTTCTTGCGTATACGGTGCCGCTCGACGATGCCTGAGAGTGGCGTGGCACTCGTCACCGGCGCAGGCAGTGGCCTCGGTGCCGTCATCGCCGACCGGCTGGCCCGTGCCGGCTGGACCGTCGCGGTGAACACCCGGTCACGCGCGGGTGATGCGGACGAGGTGGTCGACGCCATCCGCGCCACCGGGGGTGCCGCCTTCACGGTGGCAGCGGATATCACCGATCCCGTTGCAGTGCAACAGATGTTCGCCACGATCGCCGAGCACGGCAACGTCCGGGTTCTGGTGAACAACGCGTCGTACCGGCCTCGCGCGGCATTCGCCGACATCACCGAAGAGGACTGGCGCAGGGTCCACGCCGTCACCCTGGACGGAGCGTTCACCTGCATCAGGCATGCCCTGCCGACCCTCGTCCCGGGTGGACACGTCGTCAACATCCTCGGCCGCAACGCACTCGACGGCGACCCTGCGCGGGTGCACGTGTCGGCGGCGAAGTACGGACTGCTCGGGCTCACCCGGGCGCTGGCCGCGTCGCTGCGCAGCGAGGGCGTGACGGTCAATGCGCTCTCCCCGGGGATCGTCTGCGAGGGAGACGATCTGACGCGCTGCCGCGACGAGATCGCCGAACAGATCGTGCGGTTGACCACGGATTCCGGCGAGATCACCGGCGCCCTGGTGCGGGTGGACTGCGACGGTTCCGAGATGTCGACCACGGTCTCGCAGTCCTACTGATCGGGCAGGATCAGATCTGTCAGAACCAACACAGACGGGGTGATCGCAGGTGGACGACGGGCACGGGATCAGCGCGGAATTGGCCACGTTCGCAGCGGAACTGCGCGTCGAGGACCTGCCGCCCGAGGTCGTCCATCAGGCGACCCGCTGCCTGATCGACTGGCTCGGATGCACTCTCGCAGGATCGGCCACCGATGAGGCCGCCCGGGTACGCGCGGGGATCGCCGCACTCGATCCCGGCGACGGGTCACGGACCGCAGCCATCATCGGCACCCGGCAGCGCGCCGGCGCCGGATATGCCGCTCTCGCCAACGGGATCGCCGCACACCTGCTCGACTTCGACGACACCTTCAACCCCGATCGCACGACCATCCACGGCAGCGCCCCGCTGTGGCCGGCGATCGCTGCTGCCACAGAGGTGGTTCCGGTCACCGGCACTGCGGCCATCGCCGCGTTTGTTGCCGGCTTCGAGGTGCAGACGCGGGTTGCGGTCGCGGCCGGGCCCGGTCACTACGATGTCGGCTGGCATGTGACCGGCACCGTGGGCCACATCGGCGCCGCCGTCGCGACGTCGCGCCTGCTGAGCCTGTCTGCCGCTGAGACGCTCGCTGCTCTGGGCACCGGCGCGACCCAGAGCGCAGGCATGAAGGTCGTCTACGGGTCGACCGGCAAGTCCATCCACGCGGGCAAGGCCGCGATGGACGGCCTGCTGTCGGGCTTCCTCGCACGCGACGGCATCACGTCGAGTCCCGAATCCATCGAGGGGCACCGCGGATTCCTGCATCTGTTCTCTCCCGATCCCGCGCCGGGGCGCGCGCTGGAAGGCCTCGGCGAGACGTGGTACCTGCCACGCGACGGCTTCAAGCCCTACGCCTGTGGGTCACTGACGCACCCGCCGGCCCAGGCACTGCTCGAACTGCGCGCCGAGCACGGGTTCACCGCCGACGATGTCGTCTCGGTGGACGCCCACGTGCACGATTACGTGAAGACGACGACGGGGGCGACCGAACCGCGCACCGGACTGCAGGGCAAGTTCAGCATCTATCACGTGCTCGCCGCCGCCCTGGCCGACGGCGCCGCGTCGACTGCCCAGTTCACCGACGAACGGGTCAACGCACCCGAGGTGGTCCGCCTCCGCGGAATCGTCGCCGTCCACGTCGACGAGGAACAGTCCAAGGACTCCGCACGCGTGGTGGTCGCACTGCGCGACGGGCGCTCGCTGGAGCGTCATGTCGCCCACAACCTGGGCACACCGGACAACCCGATGACGGACGGTCAACTCGAGGAGAAGTACCACGGCCTCGCCGCCCCGGTGTTGGGCGAGGCCCGTGCACGTCAGCTGGCCCAAACAGCCTGGCAACTGGGCGAACTCGCCGACATCGTCGATGTCGTGGCCCTGGCGGTCCCCGAGTAGGCCCTCAGATGAGGCCGCTGGTGTGACCGCCGGCGTGCACGGTGTCCAGCACCGACCGCATCGCGTCGGCACTCTGCGTCCACGAGAATTCGCCGCTGCGCACCTGGGCCTTGGCACCCAGCTGCTCCCGCAGCACCGCGTCGCTCAGCACCCGATCGAGACCGTCGACCAGACCCTGGCAGTCGTCGACCAGCAGCCCGGTCACGCCGTCCACGATGGAGTCCGACAGCCCTCCGGAGGACCGATACCCGATGGTGGGCACCCCGTGTTGGGCGGCCTCCACCACGGCGAGTCCCCAGCCTTCCTTGCGGGACGGCAGTACGTGCACCCAACTACGCTGCAGGACAGCGTGTTTGATGTCATCGTCGACGTGACCGTGAAACGTCACCATGTCAGCGATGCCGAGCAGGCGGGCGTGGTCGACGAGTCGTTCCGCCCACCAACCGTCGCCGAGGACGTCGAGGTGCAGGCCCGGGATCCGGGACCGCAGCCGGGCGATCGCGTCGAGCGCGTCCTCGATCTGCTTGTGCGGCACCAACCGGGACAGCACGACGACCCGCGGAGTGGTCGACCTCGCCTCCGACAACGTGGCCTCGGGTGCGGCGTCGACACCGTTGCGGACGATCGCGACACGCTCGGAAGTCACCCCGAGCAGCGCCAGATCCCGTGCCGAGGGCAGCGACACCGTGACGTACTGGTTGTGTCGGTGCAGCCGCGGTGACAGCCGGGACTCGACGAACCATCCGATGCGGCTCATGACGGGACCGGCCACCGGCCACTGCTCGCGGTGGCAGTGGTGCACCAGCACCACCACCCGCCTGCCGAACACCAGCCGGGCCAGGAACGGCAGGCCGTTCTGGGTGTCGACGACCACGTCGGGACGCACATGCCGCAGCGGGCCCAGGCCGATCATCGCGGCCGCCATCGCCAGCCCGGCCCACACGTACACCGAGTAGCTTCCGCCGACCCGCTGAATCTGGACCCCGTCGACGGTCTCGCGCCGCGCGGCGCCGGGGTAATGCGCGGTGCGCAGAGTGACCTGGACGCCCGACTCGGCCAACTGCGCGCCGATGCGCTGCAGGTAGGTCTCGCTGCCGCCGCCCTGGGGGTGGCCGGTGTCGCGCCAGCACAGCAGCAGCACGGAGCGGACCGGCAGGCTGGAGCGAAGCGACCCGGGGGGATGGACAGAGCGGTCAGACATCGGGTGCCAGCCTAACCGCCCTGCGTAGGGTGTCCGCGTGGTCGCTACCGATCTGTTCACCCGGCGCGCGACGCTGTCGCGGTCGCTGCGGCTGCTCGCGGCCTTCCGCTTCGAACAGAGCGACCCCGACCGGTTCTACGGCGCCCTGGCCGCCGACACCGTGACGATGGTGACCGATCTGTGGACATCGCTGCACGGTTCCGCGCCGACCGGCCGGACTCTGCTGGACGTCGGCGGCGGTCCCGGCTATTTTGCGTCCGCGTTCACCGGCAACGCCATCCACTACATCGGCGTCGAACCCGATCCGCGCGAGATGCACGCCGCCGCGCCCCGGTCGCACCGCCGCGACGGGATGTTCGTCAGGGCCTCGGGCACCGCACTGCCGTTCGCCGACGCCAGCGTGGACATCTGCCTGTCGTCCAACGTCGCCGAACACGTCGCCGAACCCTGGCGACTGGGCGAGGAGATGCTGCGGGTGACCCGCCCCGGCGGCCTCGCAGTGCTGTCCTACACGGTGTGGCTCGGCCCCTTCGGCGGGCACGAGATGGGGTTGACGCACTACCTCGGCGGCCGGCGCGCGGCCGACCGATACGCCCGCAAGTACGGCCACCGACCGAAGAACGACTACGGCTCGTCGTTGTTCGCGGTGTCGGCGGCCGACGGTCTGCGGTGGGCCGCGGGCACCGGCGCGCTGGTCGCCGCATTTCCCCGCTACCACCCGCGATGGGCGTGGGGACTGACCACGGTGCCGCTCGTGAGGGAGTTCTTGGTGAGCAATCTGGTGCTCGTGTTGCAGCCGTCCTGAGACCCGGAACTGCAACAGGTTCTCGTTCTGCGTCGCGGTCGGTAATGTGACGGGCATGACACCGCGCACGCAAGGAGCGAAATGACCCAGAGCACCGCGTTCAAAACCGAATGGGACAAGCTGTTCATCGGCGGCAAGTGGGTCGAGCCGGCCTCCTCGGATGTGATCGAGGTGCACTCCCCCGCCACCGGCGAGCTGGTCGGCAAGGTGCCGTTGGCGACGGCCGCGGACGTCGACGCGGCGTGCGCAGCGGCCCGCAAGGCCTTCGACGAGGGGCCGTGGCCCCAGATGTCGCCCCACGAGCGCGCCGAGGTCCTGGGCCGCGCCGTCAAGATCATGGAAGAGCGCGCCGAGGAGCTGAAGTTCCTGCTGGCCGCCGAAACCGGTCAGCCGCCGACGATCGTCGACATGATGCAGTACGGCGCGGCGATGTCGTCGTTCAACTACTACGTGGGTGCGGCGGACAAGTTCACCTGGCAGGACATCCGCGACGGCGTCTACGGCCAGACCCTGGTCGTCAAGGAGCCGATCGGTGTCGTCGGGGCCGTCACGGCGTGGAACGTGCCGTTCTTCCTGGCCGCCAACAAACTCGGGCCCGCACTGCTGGCCGGCTGCACCGTGGTTCTCAAGCCGGCCGCGGAGACCCCGCTGTCGGTGTTCGCGACGGCCGAGATGTTCGCCGAGGCGGGGCTGCCCGAAGGCGTGCTCTCGATCGTGCCCGGTGGCGCCGAGACCGGACGCGCCCTGACCGCCAACCCCGAACTGGACAAGTTCACCTTCACCGGCAGCTCGGGCGTCGGCAAGGAGGTCGCCAAGATCGCGGCCGAGAAGCTGAAGGCCTGCACGCTGGAACTGGGCGGCAAGTCCGCGGCCATCATCCTCGAGGACGCCGACCTGGACTCGACGTTGCCGATGCTGGTGTTCTCCGGCCTGATGAACTGCGGCCAGGCGTGTGTCGGACAGACCCGGATCCTGGCGCCGCGGTCGCGGTACGACGAGGTCGTCGAAAAGCTGTCCGCCGCGGTCGCCGCGATGCCGGTCGGACTGCCCGATGACGCCGCCGCCATGATCGGGCCGCTGATCTCGGAGAAGCAGCGCGAGCGCGTCGAGGGCTACATCCAGAAGGGCATCGACGAGGGTGCGCGCGTCGTCACCGGCGGTGGCCGCCCCGACGGACTCGACAGCGGCTGGTTCGTCCAGCCGACGGTGTTCGCCGACGTCGACAATTCGATGACCATCGCGCAGGAGGAGATCTTCGGACCCGTGCTGGCGGTCATCGCCTACGAGGACGAGGACGACGCGGTGCGCATCGCCAACGACTCGGTCTACGGCCTGGCGGGCAGCGTCTACACCACCGACAACGACAAGGCGCTGCAGATCGCCCGCAAGATCCGCACCGGCACCTATGCGGTCAACATGTACGCCTTCGACCCGGGCGCCCCGTTCGGCGGCTTCAAGAACTCCGGCATCGGCCGCGAGAACGGACCCGAAGGCGTCGAGGCCTACACCGAAGCCAAGAGCATCCTGCTCCCGTTCGGTTACACACCGGCCACCTGACAAGGGCTCATCGAGAGTACGGATTCTGACGGATTTCACCCGATTTCCGTCAGAACCCGTGCACTCGGCGTGCACAGCCGACTTGATGAGAGTCTTCTCACCCACGTCTCATCGCTAGCACCCCTGCCGCCCGCACGCTGGACGGATGGCGATCGATGCGCTGTCCGTCCTGCTCGGACCGCAGGCCGGTGCGATCCTGTCGGCGGCGGTCGCTGAGCACGGTTCCGCACTGCGTGCGGTGCGGGCCCGCGGCGTGCACGTCCGGCCGAACGGCGCAGCGGTGGTGCGCTACACCGCGGCGCTCACCCACAGCGACGGACGGTGCGGCACCGACACGCTGGTGGCAGCCACCGGCGACCGCATCCCCCATGGCGCGACGGTGGTGGCCGGCGAGCATGGCGGCGAGCCGGTGCAGATCGGCATCTGGCGGTTCCCGCACGACCCGGCGCTGCCGGCGCTGGCGATGGCCGCCGATCCCGCGCGGGTCTGCGCGCAACTGCGTCGACACGGCCTGACGACGGCGACATCGGTGACCGTTGCGCTCCGCGCCTACCGGCCCGGACGGCGAGCGGTGGTCGAGGTGTCGGCCCCGGATGGGCAGCGCTGGTTCGTCAAGGTGGTGCGACCCGCAGCGCTGGACGGTCTGCTCGAGCGCCACCGTCTGATGAGTCCGCAGACACCCGTGATGCCGGTGCTCGGCCACACCTCGACCGGTGCGGTGATCTTGCCGGTGGCTCCGGGCAGCCCGGTCCGCGCGCTGATCGCCGCGGGTGCGGAACCACCTTCGACGGAGGCGCTGGAGCACCTGCTCGACGACCTGCCCCCCGCGGTTGCCGCTCTACCCCACAGTGTTTCACCGCTGGCGCAGGTCTCCGACTTCGCGGCCGTGATCGCCCACACCGGAAGTTACGAATTGCGCTGCGCCGCATACTCTCTGGCGCAGGACCTGCAGGATGTGGACGTCGGGGAGAGCGCCCCGGTCGCGGTCCACGGCGACTTCCACGGGGGACAACTGCTCGCCGCCGGCGGCACCATCACCGGCCTGCTCGATGTCGATACGGCAGGCGCAGGTCAGCGCGACGACGAGTGGGCCACCCTGATCGGCCACCTGGCTACCTCGAGAAGTGTTTCGGCACAACAGTATTGCGCCGCTATTCAGCAGCACGCGGAGCGCCGCACCGATGCCTCCCGGCTACGCGCGCGGGTCTCGGCCGTGTTGCTCGGCCTGGCGACCGGACCGTTCCGCGTCCAGCATCCCCACTGGCCAACGCAGACCGCCGCCCGCCTGACGCTGGCCCGTCGATGGCTGACCGGATGAGAGATCACTCATTCGCCACTCCCGGTGGACTCATCTGGGGTCGCGATGCTGAACGTGGGTCACCGAAGACCCTTCGCCACGCACATCAATCAAGGAAGGAATCATCATGACCCGTCCACCCGTTTGGAAAGTCGTCACCGTCGGAGCCGCGATGACCGGGCTCGGCCTGGTCGGTGCCGGCGCCGCCGGCGCCGCGACGCCGGCCGCACCCCCCGCGGTGCACAGCGGCGTCGCAGCACCGACGTTCGATTGGGTCCTCGACAGTCCCGACGAGTTCGTCACCGCAATGGACGACTCGTGGGACGACACCTGGGACAACTCGTGGGATGACAGCTGGGACGACACCTGGGACTAGCCTGCCCCGACCCGACGCCCACACTGTCCCCCCGGTGTGGGCGTCGGCCTGTGCAGGGGCCGGTCAGAATGCGTCTTCGGACATCTCCATGGCAGCGAGGTCGACCGCCTGCAGGATCGCGCTCTGCGCGGTCAGCCTGGGCAGGACGTTCTTGGCGAAGAACGTCGCCGTCGCCACCTTCCCGCGGTAGAAATGGGCGTCGCGGTCGCTGATGTCGCCGTCCAGGGCCGCCAGCGCCACCTCGGCCTGCTGCAGAAGCAGCCAGCCGAGGATCAGGTCACCGACCGCGAGCAGGAACGGGACGGATTCCAGGCCGAGCCGGTACAGCTCGCGGGGGTTGGACTGCGAGTCGACCAGGAACTTGGTCATCGCTGCGACCATCTGCTGCACATCGGCGACGGCTGTCGCCAACAGAGTGCGCGCTTCGGCCAATTCCGAACGGGCCGCGCCGTTGTCGAGGAACTGACGTATCTGGGTCACGACGTGCATCAGCGCACCGCCCTGGTCCCTGGCGATCTTGCGGAAGAAGAAATCCTGGGCCTGGATTGCCGTGGTGCCTTCGTAGAGCGAGTCGATCTTGGCGTCGCGGATGTACTGCTCGATCGGGTAGTCCTGCAGGAACCCCGAGCCGCCGAGGGTCTGCAGCGACTCGGTCAGGCACTGGTAGGCGCGCTCCGAGCCGACACCCTTGACGATCGGCAGCAGCAGGTCGTTGATCCGGCCGGCCATCGCGGCGTCCGCACCGGAGACGATGTCGGCGGCCACCGGGTCCTGGTGCGCTGCGGTGTAGAGATACAGCGCGCGCAGCCCCTCGGCGTAGGCCTTCTGGGTGAGCAGTGCCCGGCGCACGTCCGGGTGGTGGATGATCGAGACCCGCGGCGCGGCCTTGTCGGTCATCTGGGTCATGTCCGCACCCTGGACCCGGGTCTTCGCATAGTCCAGCGCGTTGAGGTACCCGGTCGAGAGTGTGGCGATCGCTTTGGTCCCCACCATCATTCGCGCGTACTCGATGACCTTGAACATCTGGGCGATGCCGTTGTGGGTGTCGTCGACGAGCCACCCGACCGCCGGGGTGCCGTGCTGGCCGAACGTGAGTTCGCACGTGGCGGAGGCCTTCAGCCCCATCTTGTGCTCGAGGCCGGTGACGAAGACACCGTTGCGCTCGCCGGGTGCGCCGGTCTCCGGATCGAAGTGGTACTTCGGTACCAGGAACAGGCTGAGGCCCTTGGTTCCCGGGCCCGCACCCTCCGGCCGTGCCAGCACCACGTGCACGATGTTCTCGAACATGTCGTCGGTGTCACCGTTGGTGATGAACCGCTTGACCCCGTCGAGGTGCCAGGTGCCGTCAGGCTGCGGGATCGCCTTGGTACGGCCCGCGCCCACATCGGATCCGGCATCGGGTTCGGTGAGCACCATCGTCGCGCCCCAGGCGCGCTCGATCATCAACGACGCCCAGTGGCGCTGCCGCTCGTTGCCGATGGCGTTGATGATGTCGGCCATCTTCGGACCGGCCGAATACAGGAACACCGCAGGCTGAGCACCGAGGACGAACTCGTTGATCGCCCACTCCACCATCGACGGCGCGGGCACCCCGCCGATGTCCTCGGCCATCCCGACGCGGAACCAGTCCCCGTCATGCCAGGCCCGGTACACCTTCTTGAACGGCTCGGGGATGCTGACGACGTGAGTGGCCGGATCGAACGTCGGCGGCTTGCGGTCGGTCTCGGCGAAGGCCTCCGCCAGAGGTCCCTCGGCCAGCTTCGAGGCCTCGGCGAGCATCTGGCGCACCGAATCGCTGTCGAGATCACCGAACGTGCCCGCCGCCAGCACTTTCTCCAGGGCGAGCATCTCGAACAGGTTGAACTCGAGGTCGCGGACATTGCTCTTGTAGTGGCCCATGCTGCGCCTTCCGTCCCACTCGAGGTGTCACCGCTGTGGAGAGTTTGCTGACAGCCTACGACAGGACGGCGCCCGTCAGGCCCGATGCCAGCGGGCACAGACGAAGTCGGCGTTGCGCGCGGACTCGACCAGCGTCCACTCCGACCGAATCGGCAACACGGGCGATCCGGCACCCAGCGTGCACGGAGCGAAGGACACGATCATGTCGTCGATCAGTCCGGCCGCGGCGTACTGCCCGGCGAGGTTCCCGCCCCCGACCACCCATATGTCCTTGCCGTCCGCGGCGGAGACGAGCGCCGGGTGGAGGTCGGTGACATCACCGTCGAACGTGCGCACCGGGTGCCCGTCGGCGACGATCCCGGCCCGGTGCGTCACCACCCAGGACGGCTGCGGATACATCCACTCGCCCGGATGGTTGGCCACGATCCACTCGTAGGTGTCGGCCCCCATCACCAGTGCGCCAATGGTTTCCAGGAACGGCTCGATGGCGAACGGCCCGTCGGAATCGATGTCACGGGAGGTCAGCCAGTCCAGGCTGGCATTCTCGTCGACGATGTAGCCGTCCAGGCTGGACGCGGTGTAGTAGACGCATGCCATGTCAGTTTCCTCTCATCCAGTCCAGCGGGTCGCCGCGGCGGGTGGGCACGCCGTGGCCGGCGAGCATGACGCGCGCCAGTTCGCGGCGATGTGCCGCATAGGTGAGTACGTGCGCGACGATCCCGTACAGCTGGAAGGACTCCGGCGGGTCGCACAGCGCATCGATCACGGTGTCGCCGAGCCGGCCGGCCGCTGTGTACTCGGAAACCATTGCCCGCCAACGCTTCGCGATCTCGTCGTGGTGACCGGCGAGCTCGTCGGCGTCGACGAGGTCGGGCTGGGTCGCAGTGCGTGCCGGGAAGTCGTCACCCGCGATCGTCGCCAGCCAGACCTCCTTGGTCCACACCAGGGCGCCCAGCACCGCCCCGACACTGGGTTCGGGCCCATCCCATTCCAGGACCGACTGCCCGGGTGCGACTTCGGCAACCCACTGCTGGGGGGTCAGCTGCGCCGCCTGCATGAGCAGATGGGCGGTGTCGTCGAGATCGTGAGCCACCATCAGCAGCGAGACATCCAGCGCACCAGCTGCGACCGCCTCATCCGGTGTGCTGTCCAGCCACAACGACTGCGGCGGGTGGAAGTGCAGGCCGTTGGGCGCGGGTAACCGGAAGTGCACGTCGCCGGCTTGTGAGGGCGGCAGCCCGTACGTGCGGCGGAACGCCCGGGAGAACACCTCCGCCGACGACCAGCCCTCCTCGGCCGCCACCGCGGACACCGGCTCGCCTCGCTGCAGGCGCCAGGCCGCCCGCTCCAGCATGACGCGGCGGCGCAGCGCCGCCGGGGACTCCCCGGTCAGCCTGCGGACCTCACGCGAGAAGTGGAACTCGGAGGCATAGCTGCTGCGTGCCATGTCGCCCACATCGCTGTTGGCGGCGTCGGTGACCGCGTCGAGCAACTCACGGAGCCGGTCGCGGCGGGGTGGATCGGTCACGGTGTCCGAGTATCGTCTGCCGTTCCCGCGAGGGACATGACTTTTCCTGCTGTGCTGCCGATGCCGCGTGGCACCCCGGGATTCGAGGCCGAAACCGGGGTCAACGTTGGGGGTTTCCCCGATTCCTCACGCGGCTACGGCTCCTAGCCTCAGATCCGATTGCTACGCCTGGCTTCCGCCTCGCGGGCCCTCAGGTCATATCAAGGGGGATCTCATGGGAAGTCATTGCTCGACCGTCACGGACGGCCGCTACTCCGGACGCCGGCGCGGAACCGGACGCCACCGCCGGCGGATCGCACCCTATGCGTGGCTGGGTGCGGGCGCGTTCACGTTGGGGGTCGGCGCCGCGGTCCTGACCGGAGGCGGCGTCGCGTCCGCAGACACCGGTTCGGCCGGCTCCGACACGTCGTCCTCGAGCACAGCGTCGAGCACGTCTGGCTCTGAGGCGAGCAGCGACGCCGACGACAGTCGTAAGGCACATAAGGCGGACGAGACAAGCCCCAGCGACACGATCGACGACGAAACTCACGCCGATGACGATCAGTCCGAACACGATCGGGCACAAGACGATGGGGACGAAGAAGCCACCGACGAGGACACCGTCGTCGACGATCAGGCCGAGGACGACGCAGCCGACGAACAGACCGGCGAGGACGACGCCATGAGCGTCCGAGCCACTGGCGCACCAGCACCCGAGGCCGACCCGGCCGACATCACCGGCGATGGTTCCGCCGGAACACCGCCCCTGGAGGTCCAGGCGGTGAACGCGGTCGTCTCCGGACCGGAACCGGATCCCGCGGCGATGCCCGCGATCGCGCAGGACCCGCCCGCTTCGGCCGACGCCGCAGCGCTCGACGCCGCGCCGTCGATGGCACCCATGGCTCTTGGAGCCGCTGAACCCGGCCTCACCTATCTTGATGTGTTGTTACTTGGAGGACTCGATCTTTTCCAGCCAGCTTTGGGCGACACCCCGAACCACGGCGTCTGGACACCGGTCGTCTTCGACCCGAACACCGAACAACCGGTCGGCATTCGCCTCACAACCCTGCCCTCACCCCCTTATCCCGGGTTCGGCGATCCGGTCGAGGCGGCGAAGTACCGGTACTACCTCGTCGCATTCGCGGCTGACGCGAGCATCGAGGCGCCGCAAACAGATGATTTCCTTGCAGTTGCCGCCAAGCCGCTGACGGTTGGCGACATGAGTTATCTGGTGCGGGACGGGATCACCGGGATCTCCTACATGAATATCGTGTACGTTTTCGCCAAAGATGCTGTTCCGCAGGCTATCTCAGCTCTTCCGCAGACAATGCCCGCGCCCAGTCCCGCGCCGAAGGTCGAACCCGAGCCCGAACCCGGCCCGGGCACCGGCCCCGGTACCGGCCCGGGAACAGGTCCTGGCACCGGCCCCGGCACGGGCCCCGGAAGCGGCGGAGGGCCGGGCACCGATCCGGAGATCGATCCGACGCCGTGGGATTCCGACAACGAGGATCGCTGGGAGGCCTTCACCACCATCGTCGGCGGCGTGCCGTTCATCGGCAACGCGATGAGCCTGGTGAGCGTCGCCGTCGACGGGGCACGACTGGGCGCCGCGATCTGGCGGGGCGACTGGGCCGACGTAGGCGACGAGTGCAAAGACCTCGCCTGGAGTTTCCTCGGCACCATCGACGCCGGTCTGACCAACGCGGTCCTCAGCGGCATCGAGGACGCCACCGACAACGACTGGTGGTGGCTCTGAACGGCGACTCCTGCCCGCTCAGGTGTCGAGGACCTCGCCCACCCGGGCCTCGACATCGGCGGGATCACCGAGATCCGACAGGTCGATGCCGAACCGCCCGGCAAGAACGTCGAGCACCTCCGCGGCGGTGTCCAACCGCGTCTTCTCCGTCCCGGCGGCACGGTGTACGGCGAGGTGGCGGCCCCGCAGGTTCCACCGCGCGTCGTCGGTCACCAGGGCAGCCGACAAGCCGACGACGAAGCCCGACGCGGGATGGGTGGACACGTACCAACTGCCCACCTCGAGATCGATGCGCGGCCGGGGGTGCGGGCTGAGCAGGTAGAGCGGCTGCCATGCGTCGCGGACCTCGGCCTGCAGTTCGAAGCCCTCGGCGTGCTCGAGCAACCGGTACGGCTCGTGGCGGGTCTGCTGTACCGGGCCGGCGACGAGCCGGATCGGCGATGTCATCGTCTGGCCGCCGAAGCCGACGTCGACCAGGTAGGGGACGTCCCCGTCGGGCAGTCGGACCGACAGCACCTGGTGGGTCTGCGCGGGGAGCGTGTCGTCGGCGTGCATCCAGACCACGCGCCCCGCCAGGCGGGCCACGTCGTAGCCCAACTCCTCCAGGACGTAGCCCAGCAGCCCGTTGTGCTCGTAGCAGTAGCCGCCGCGTCGCCGGTGCACCAACTTGTCGGTGAGGGCGTCTGGGGACAGATCGGCAACCGGTACGCCCATCAGCGGGTCGAGATTCTCGAATGGGATGGACCTGTTGTGCGCGGCCATCACCTCACGCAGGGTCTCGAGGGTGGGCTCAGCTCCGCCGGCGTGGCCGATGCGGGCGAAGTAGGCGGTCAGGTCAATGGCCATGCAGACATCGTCTGACCTCAACCTCGCTTCAGGTCAAGCTTGACGGAGTCGCCGACAGTGCTGGATCGTTCGGTCCCAGAGCACTGGGTACACTCGAAAAACTAGAACACGTTCCAATCCGCTACGTCAGTTGTGCAGGGGGCCGTCGTGAGCTCGACCGATATCGACCCGTCCGAGATCACGAAGTGGGATCCGGTGCTCACCGAGCGGGTGATGGGCCTGCTCAAACCGTTCCTCAAAGGCTGGCACCGCGCGGAGGTGCGTGGCCTGGACACGTTCCCGGCAGGCGGGGCCCTGGTGGTGGCCAACCACTCCGGCGGCCTGTTCCCGATGGACGTCCCGGTGTTCGCGAGCGGCTTCTACGAGGAGTTCGGCTTCGACCGGCCGGTGTACACGCTCAGCCACGACATGCTGATGGTCGGACCCACCGGGGCGTTCTTCAAGAAGGCCGGCTTCATCCCCGCGAACCACAAGAACGCCGACGAGGCGTTGCGGTCCGGCGGCGTCGTCGTCGTGTTTCCCGGCGGGGACTACGACGTCTACCGGCCGTCGTTGAGCGCCAACAAGATCGACTTCGACGGGCGCACCGGTTACGTCAAGGCCGCGCTCAACGCTGGAGTTCCGATCGTGCCGACGGTCGGGATCGGCGGTCAGGAAAGCCAGCTGTTCCTGACCCGGGGCACCGACGTGGCCAAGGCACTGGGCCCCATCGCCCGACTGTTCCGCGCCAAGATCGTGCCGGTCTCGTTCGGGTTCCCGTTCGGCCTGTCCGTGGTCCTGCCGGTCAACGTGCCGCTGCCGGCCAAGATCACCATGAAGGCACTGCCGCCGATCCACATCACCGAGGAGTTCGGCGAGGACCCCGACATCGACGAGGTCGATGCCCATGTCCGGCGGGTGATGCAGCGCGCGCTCGACGAGTTGGCCAAGGAGCGCCGCATCCCGGTGCTGGGCTGAGCACATGGCACTCACCGATCCGCTGACCAAACCGCTGGGTCTGCTGTCGACGATGGTGCGCGCCGGCATCATCGCGCCGATGCGGCCCGACAAGTACCTGCGTATCGGCGCGGCGATGCAGCGCGAGAACATGGCCATCACCTCGGGATTCGCCGGCGCCTCCCAACGCTGCGGTGACCGGGCCGGCCTGGTCGACGAACTCGGCACCCTGACCTGGCGGCAGATCGACACCCGCGCCGACGCGCTGGCCGCTGCGCTGCAGTCACTGCCCGGCGGTCAACCCGAGGTCCTCGGGCTGATGGCCCGCAACCACCGTGGATTCGTCGACGCGCTGATCGCCGCCAACCGGATCGGCGCCGACGTGCTGCTGCTGAACACCTCCTTCGCCGGACCCGCCCTGGCCGAGGTACTGCAGCGCGAGGGCGACGGCAAGGCGGTGGCCGTCGTCTACGACGAGGAGTTCACCGAGACGGTGGACCGGGCGCTGGCCGAGCGCCCCGACACCACCCGCATCGTCGCGTGGACGGACAGCCCGGAGCATCCGTTGACCGTCGAGCAGATGATCACCGCCCACGACGGCGAGACGCCGAAACGCGCCGCCCAGAAGAGCCGGACGATCCTGCTGACCTCGGGGACCACCGGAACGCCGAAGGGCGCAAGCCACTCCGGCGGCGACCCCAGCGTGCTCAAGGCCATCCTGGACCGAACCCCTTGGCGCGCTGAGCAACCCGTCGTCATCGTCGCGCCGATGTTCCACGCCTGGGGTTTCTCGCAGCTCGCGTTCGCGGCGTCGATGGCGTGCACGATCATCACCCGCCGCAAGTTCGACCCGGAGGCCACCCTGGACCTCGTCGACCGGCACCGAGCCACCGGCCTGTGTGTCGTACCGGTGATGTTCGACCGCATCATGGACCTGCCCGACGACGTTCTCGACAAGTACAGCGGCCGCTCGTTGCGCTTCGCGTCCGCGTCGGGTTCGCGGATGCGCCCCGATGTGGTGATCTCGTTCATGGACCGCTTCGGCGATGTCATCTACAACAACTACAACGCCACCGAAGCCGGCATGATCGCCACCGCCACCCCTGGAGATCTGCGGGCCGCCCCCGACACCGCTGGGAAACCTGCGGAGGGCACCGAGATCCGAATCCTCGACGGCGACCTGAACGAGGTGCCCGCCGGTGAGGTGGGCGGGATCTATGTCCGCAACTCCACTCAGTTCGACGGCTACACCTCCGGCACCACCAAAGACTTCCACGAGGGCTTCATGTCCTCGGGTGATGTCGGCTATGTCGACGGTGCCGGCCGGTTGTTCGTGGTCGGCCGTGATGACGAGATGATCGTCTCCGGCGGCGAGAACGTCTATCCGATCGAGGTGGAGAAGACGTTGGCCGCCCACCCGGACGTGGCCGAAGCCACCGTGCTGGGCGTCGACGACAAGAAGTTCGGGCAGCGTCTGGAGGCGTTCGTCGTGCTCACTGCCGACGCGTCGGCGACGCCGGATGCGCTCAAAGAACACGTCCGCGAGAACCTGGCGGGCTACAAGGTGCCGCGTGCCATCACGGTCCTCGACGAACTCCCCCGCAGCATCACCGGCAAGATCTCCCGTAGGGAGTTACAGGACCGGGCCGGAAGGGCATAGAGACGTAATGGCTAAACGACGACCACTGCTGCGCGCCCTCGTCGAGTTGGCGAACGCCGCCAACGGCGTGCAACCGCTGGCCCGCGAGGGTTATCCGACGATCCCGGTGTTCGCGTTCGGGTGGCCGACGTCGGAGATGTCGCCGCTGTACATGGCGGGTTCGATGCTCGACGCGATACGCCGCGGCATCCGCGGTGATTTCCGCGGACGGCGCGGACGTGTTGCGCTGCTGCTGACCGGCGTCACATGGGGTCTGCTGTACCTGATCCACCGCCGCAACGTGGCCGCACAACCGCATTTCGAGAACCCGCTGCGGGATGCGCTCGGCGAGGATTACCAGGCCATCGCCGAAAAGGCGAGGCCCGCGCGGCGCCGCGTCGTCGGGGTGTGGCCCAACGAACTGGTCAGGCGCCGCTACGTCGAGAAGGCCGGCACCATTCAGTACGGGCCGCACCGAGCCACCAACCAGGCCGACATCTGGCGTCGGTCCGACCTGCCCCGTGACGGCAAAGCACCTGTGCTGCTGCAGGTTCCGGGCGGCGCGTGGTCGATCGGCATGCGCAAACCGCAGGCCTACCCGCTGCTCAGCCATCTCGCCGAGCACGGGTGGATCTGTGTGTCCATCGACTACCGGGTCAGCCCCCGCAACACCTGGCCCGATCACATCGTGGACGTCAAGCGCGCGCTGGCCTGGATCAAGGAGCACATCGCCGAGTACGGCGGGGACCCCGACTTCGTGGCGATCACCGGGGGTTCCGCGGGCGGGCACCTGTCGGCGCTGGCTGCGCTCACCGCCGACGACCCCCAGTACCAGCCGGGCTTCGAAGACGCCGACACCTCCGTGGTGGCGGCCGTCCCCATCTACGGACGCTACGACTGGGTGTCCGGGAAGGGCAGCGGCCGCAAGGAATTCATCGGCTTCCTGCAGAAGTTCGTGGTCAAGAAGCCGTTCGCCGCCAACCGGCAGGTCTACGTCGACGCCTCACCCAGCCACCGACTGCGAGCCGACGCCCCACCGTTTTTCATTCTGCACGGCCAGGACGATTCGATCATCCCGGTGCCCGAGGGCCGCGAGTTCGCCGAAGCGCTGCGTGAGGTGTCGACGTCGCCGGTGGTGTACGCCGAGATCCCGCACGCACAGCACGCTTTCGACTTCTACTACGGGTCGCCGCGGGCGCACTACACCGCCCAGGCCGTCGAGGAGTTCCTGTACTGGGTGCAGACCGAGCGCAAGGTCGCCCCGGTCGAAGCGGCGGCCGGCTGATTGGTCGTCAGCGATACTCGGGGTTGTCGTATCCGAAGTCGCAGCCGGCTTCCCATTCTGAGCGCTGATTTCCGTACGCGGGGAACCCGCCCGCACCCTTGAGAATCTTGGCCATGTGCATCACGTTGTACGTCAAGAACGTGGTATTTCGATTGACGAAGTCGTTCTCCGGCCCGCCTGATCCTTCGTCCAGATACGACGGACCCGGACCCGCCTCGCCCATCCAACCCGCATCCGCCTGTGGCGGCACCGTGTACCCGAGGTGCTGGAGGCTGTAGAGGATGCTCATCGCGCAGTGCTTCACACCGTCTTCGTTTCCGGTGAGCAGACACCCGCCGACTCGGCCGTAGTACGCGTACTGACCCTTGTCGTTGAGGACACCGGAGTAGCCGTACAGTCGCTCGATCACATGACGCATCACCGAGCTGTTGTCGCCGAGCCACACCGGCCCGGCCAGAACAAGAATGTCCGCCGCCAGCACCCGCTGCAGCAGGGCGGGCCACTCGTCGGTGGCCCAGCCGTACTCCGTCATATCCGGCCGGACACCCACGGCGATGTCGTGATCGACCGCACGGATCTGGTCGACCTCGACTCCGTTCTTGCGCATCAGCGCCACACTGCGGTCCACCAGTCCCTGTGTGTTGCTCAACTCCGGCGATCGTTTCAACGTGCAGTTGATGTACATGGCCTTGAGCCCTGTGAAATCGGGAGCGGTGGGCGGTGTGGTCATGGCGACTCCTTGTCCGGCGGCAGTTGTTCACTTGTGCGGCATCAACGGTAGCGAAGCCAACGGTTTCCCCAGGTAGGGCAGCGTCGCGGTGCGGACTGCCACCCTGGGCCGTCGGACCGGCGTGCTGCGGTACCCGACCGAAGTCCTCACGCTAATCACGCTAGCTCGACTAGCGTGAATGGGAGTAACCTCGATTGCGTGGAATCGATCGTGACAAGCACCGAGGCCAAGAACCACCTCAACGCGCTACTTGCCGAAGTCGAACGCACGGGGCAAGCGGTGACAATCACGAATCATGGCCGCCCGGTCGCCAAGTTGGTGCCAGTCCAGCCTGTGCCGCGCACATTCGGCCAGTTGCCACATCTGGTCGTTCCCCGAGATTTCGACGCTCCCCTACCGGCATCGGAGCTCGCGCGTTGGGAGGGTGCCGACTCGTGAACGTCCTCTTGGACACGCACACGCTGCTGTGGCTGGTGAGCACACCGTCCGAAGTGGACACGGCGGCCTTGGCGGTACTCGCCGACCCGAACACAAGCCTGTGGGTCACGGCGGCGTCGGCCTGGGAAATCGCTATCAAGTCACGGCTCGGCCGCCTCGACGGCGAAGCACTCTTGTCGGCGTGGACCGACGTCCTCTCCGACATGAACACCACCGAGCTGCCCATCGAGTCCGCGGATGCCATCCTCGCGGGCCGGCTCCGCTGGGAGCACAAGGACCCGTTCGACCGGGTGATCGTCGCGCAGGCGGTGCGGCGCAGTCTCACCCTCGCGACCCGCGACGAGAAGATCCTCGAGGCCGCCATGACCCCGACCCTGCAGACCTGACCCGAGCGAGCCCCTACGGCGCCATGGCGGTCTCGACGATCGTCAACTCCTCGGGAAGCCCTGCGGCAGCACGGATCTCGATGAAGGCATCGACCATCGCGTCGGTCAGCTCGTGCGGATCCTCGAGCGTCCTGCCGTCGGAGAGCACCGAGATGTTCAACTGGTCGACATAGCTCCACACCGTGATGTTGAGTCCGCTGCCCGCCGTCAACGGTCCGACCGAGTAGATCTCGGTGACCAGCGCGCCACCGACACGGGCGCGTTCCCTGGGTCCCGGCACGTTGGAGATCGGCAGGTTCATCACCTTGTTCTGGCCGTCCTTGTTCGACAACCAGCGGAACATCGCCTCGGCCGGTGCGGGCGGGAAGTACGCCGACCACCGGCTGACCAGTTCCGGCCCGAGCAGGTTGTTGCTCTCCTTGCCGGCCGCGGCGGCGTCGTGGGCGGCGCGCACCCGCTCCAAGGGATCCTCGACGTCGACGGGAAGGCTGACCAGCACCCCGGTGAAGTAATTGCCGAAGATGCGGTCCGCCGAGAAGTCGAAGCTCACCGGAACCGAGGCCAGCAACGGATGGTCTGCACGATTGTCGTACCGCAGCAACAGTTTTCGTAAAGCGCCGGCCGACAGCGACAGCACCATGTCGTTGATGGTGACGCCCAGGTGTTTGCCGGTCTTCTTGACGTCGTCCAGCGACAGGGTGGCAGTGGCGTACCGCCGCGTGGAGTCGACCATGTGGTTCATGAACGACGGTGGCGGCGTGAACGGTCTCGTCAGCTCGGGCGACAGTTTGTGCGGGCTCTTCCGCACCCGGCTCACCCCCTGGGCGGTGTAGCGCACGACCGAGGGGAATTTGCCGATCTGGCGTAGGTGATCGGTGAACGCGGTACGCACCAGTTCGCCTTTGGACGGAGCCGGATCGGTGGCGTAGGAATCACGATCCGCCGCGGGACCGTCCTGCAGATCCATACCGCGAGCGAGCAGGTTCGCCGAGGCGACACCGTCGGCCAGGGCGTGGTGGATCTTGCCGAGCACCGCGATCCGTCCGTCGGCCAGGCCCTCGATCAGATACATCTCCCACAGCGGACGGCTCCGATCCAGCGGGGTGCTGGCGATCCGGCCCACCGCTTCATCGAGTTGCCGGCGACCGCCGGGCGCGTCGACCCGGTAGGGCCGAACGTGGTACTCGAGGTCGACCTCGGCGTTCTCCCGCCACATGGGGTGGTGGAACTTGAACGGGATGTCGATCAGCTCGAAACGGAACGGTTCGAGCTTGTGCAGCCGACTGTGGATGACCTTGCGCAGTTCCTCGACGCCGAACTTCGCGCCACCGAGATCGTCGAGTTGGATCACCGCCAACTTCAACGTGTGCATGTGAACATTGGGGGTTTCGCTGTACAACAGCACAGCGTCCCACCCACGAAGCCTCTTCACGCCAACCCCTCCTGCCCGGAGGCGTCTATATAACCTCTTTGGCCCCGATGAGACTTCTGTTTCGGTGAATATGGTTGAGGAACAAGCCGATTGCCGTCGCGGCAGATCCTGTTCGAGCCCCGTCGATCATGTCGAAACCGTGCCCTGCTCCGGGCAGTTCGACGTAGCCCACCACCGACCGCGAGACCTCTTTGAGACGGTCGACGAAACTGCGCGCCTGCGCCACCGGGATGACACTGTCACCGGTACCGTGCATGACCAGGAACGGCGGCGCCTCGGGATGCACCCGCGCGATCGGCGAGGCATTGCGGAACACATCGGGATGCTTGGCGATCTTGCGGCCGACGACGACCCGCTCGAGGAAGTCGACGAACCGGACCCGCTCGACGGTGGACTTGTCTTCCCAGTCGTAGCGCCCGTAGATACCGACCACGGCGTCGACCGACGTGTCCGACCCTTCGGGCAGTTCACCCTGGAGTTCGGGATCGTTGGCCGTCAGCCCTGCCAGCGCTGCGAGATGCCCGCCGGCCGAGGTGCCCGCCACGGTCACGAAGTTGCGGTCACCGCCGAACTTGTCGACGTTGGCCCGTGCCCAGGCGATCGCGGCCTTGACGTCCATGATGTGGGCCGGCCAGGGGTTGTGCGGCGCGACGCGGTAGTCGATGGACAGACACACCCAGCCCTGCTCGGCCAGATGCGACATCAGCGCGTAGCCCTGCAGGAAGCGGCTGCCGTGCACCCAGGCGCCCCCCGGCAGGAAGATCATCACCGGCGCGGGCTCGGCGGGCAGGTCGTCGCGGCGCCAGACGTCGAGCAACTGCGTCGGACGAGGTCCGTACCGCACCGAGGTCCGGTGCACGTTGCGGCGATGTTCGCGCATCTTCCACACCGGCGGGGTGCTCTCGGGCTCCGGCCATTCGATCTCGAGATCCTTGGCGGAGACGACCCCGCGCAGGGCAGCCTCGGAGACCGCATTGGTGCTTTCGCGTTCCTGGCGCTTGAGTTCGGCGTCGCTGGGAGTGAACAGCGATCTGGCGGTGGCACCGAGGAAATCGGGCGCATGCCGAGCCCCCCAGATGAGCCCCGCAGTCAGCGCGCCCAGTGGTTCGAGGTGCTTTCCGATCACCGGGAGCGACGCGGAAGCGACGCTCATGGCCAGCAGGTGGTCGGAAGGACCGGCTTTCAGCAACCATTGCAGGCGGGTGGTGAGGGTCGGGCCGGGATACCGGATATCCGGTCGTTCCGTCATTGCGCGAGCGTACCCCGCTGACCGGAAACGAAACGACAATCTGAGCGAAGTTGTCTACTCAGCCCGAAAGCGTCATACATCTGTGATGTGGCTCACATTTGACCTGCGGAGGTGGACGCGCGATAGCTTGATTTGACGACCGTCAAAACCCGAGGACAGAGGCTCACCCATGGGCACCACCGCGTCAGCGCTTGCCATCTCCGACGACCACCAGGATCTCGCCGAGGCGGTGTCCGGCCAGCTCACCCGGTTGCGAACCCTGGCCACGGCTCGAGCATCGCTCGAGGGCGGGTCGTCACATCCATCCGAGATCTGGTCGGCGGCAACAGAACTCGGATGGATCGGGCTGGCCATCGGCGAGGACTTCGGCGGCTCGGGATTCGGGCTGGCCGAGCTGGCGGTGGTGCTCGAGTGCCAGGGCCGCCAACTGTGCCCGGGCCCGTTCCTGCCCAGCGTGTCCGCAGCGGTGGTCATCGACCGCTGCGCTCCGGAATCCGTTCGCACCCAACTACTTCCCGCCCTCGCCACAGGTGAGACCGTGGGGGCGCTGGGTGTCTCGGGATCGCTGTCGGTGAGTTCTGACCTGGTCGTCACCGGGGAGAGTTCCGCGGTGCTGGGCGCACCCGATGCCGACGTCCTGGTCCTGGCAGCGGGCGATGACGTGGTGGTCGTCGACGTCGGCGCCGAGGGGGTCACCGTCACCGCGCTCGAGCCGCTGGACACCACACGCAGCACCGGGTCGGTGGCATTGCGCGAGGTCACCGTGCCCGCCGACCGCGTGCTGCGCGGCGCGGCCCGCAACGCCAGGACGGTATTTCGCATCCTGGCTTCGGCCGAGGCGGTCGGGGTCAGCTGGGCGGCACTCGAGATGGCCGTCGAGTACGCCAAGGTGCGAGAACAGTTCGGCCGCACCATCGGCACCTTCCAGGCGGTCAAGCACCACGCGGCCAACATGCTCGTCGACGCCGAGGTCGCCACTGCGGCCACCTGGGACGCGGCCCGCGCCGACGATCTCGACAGCGCCTGGTTCCCCGCCGCGGTGGCTGCCTCACATGCGATCAGGGCCCAGGTGTTCAACGCGCAGAACAACATTCAGCTACACGGGGGCATCGGCTACACCTGGGAGCACGACGCCCATCTGTATCTGCGCCGAGCCCGCATGCTCGCGGCGCTGATGGCCGACGGTGCCGACCCGCTGCTCGACGTCGTCGAGGGACAGCGCAGCGGACGAGCACTGGGTGCGTCGTTCACGCTGCCCCCGGAGTCCGGGGAGTACCGCACCCAGGCTGGTGCGGCGGCCGCCGAGGTCCGGGCGCTGCCCGCCGACCAGCAGCGGGACTTCCTCGTCGAGTCCGGTTACCTGGTCCCGCACTGGCCCAAGCCGTGGGGACGGGGCGCCGACGTCCTCGAACAACTCGCGATCGAGGAGGAGTTCGCCGACATCCGTCGTCCCGACATGGGGATCACCGGCTGGGTGGCGCTGACCATCGCCCAGGCGGGCACGGCCGATCAGCGCGAGCGCTGGGTGGAGCCGGTGCTGCGGGGCCAGGTGATGTGGTGCCAGCTGTTCTCCGAGCCCGGGGCCGGATCTGACGCCGCGGCGGTGCGCACGTCGGCGAAGAAGGTCGACGGCGGCTGGCGGGTCACCGGTCAGAAAGTCTGGACGAGCCTGGCCCACATGTGCCAGTGGGGGCTGGCCACCGTGCGCACCGACTTCGACGCCCAGAAGCACGCCGGCGTGACGATGATGGCGATCGACATGAAATCCGAAGGGGTGAAAGTCAATCCGCTGCGCGGGATCACCGGCGACGCCCACTTCAACGAAGTGTTCTTCGACGACGTGTTCGTGCCGGACTCCGATGTCGTCGGCGACGTGAACAAGGGCTGGCTGGTGGCCCGCGCGACGTTGGGCAACGAACGCATCTCCATCGGCGGCGGATCGGGCGCCATCGGTGGTACCACCCCTGACCAGCTGGTCGAGCTGCTGGACAGCTCGCCCGCAACCTCCGACAGGTATGTCCGACGCGCCGGTGAGGTGATCGCCGAGATCCATTCGTTGCGACTGCTCAACCTGCGGCGCGCCACCCGGGCGATCGCGGGTGCCGAGCCGGGGCCCGAGGGCAACGTGACCAAGCTGCTGGTCGCCGAATCCGGGCAGCACCTCACTGAGCTGGCCTTCGAGCTCGCCGGCACCGCCGCGGTCGTCGGGCAGACCCCGCAGCTGACGCTCAGCTATCTCGGCAACCGCGCGATGACGATCGCCGGCGGAACCTCCGAGATCACCCGCAACACGATCGCCGAGAGAATTCTGGGGCTACCGCGCGATCCGCTGCTGAAGTGATGCGCATACTGGTCGGGTGCACAGCATCGAGTTCCATCCCGAGCTGAAACGCAGCGCCCGACTGCTGCCGAAGCAGATCATCACGCCCCTGACGTTGCCGTTGATGCGTGCCGCCGGCCGGCTCATGTGGGGGCGTGATCCCGAGGGCCCCGATGCGCCAGAGGTTCTGACGCTGCCATCAGGCGTCGGGGTCCGGCTGTACCGTCCCGTGGGCGCGGCCACTCCGGGTCCGGCGCTGCTGTGGATCCACGGCGGCGGCTACGTGATCGGCGACGCCGCCCAGGACGACGTGCTGTGCGGCAGGTTCGCCCGGGAACTCGGCGCCACCGTGGTCTCGGTCGACTACCGACTGGCTCCCGAACATCCGTATCCGGCGCCCGTCGAGGACTGCTATTCGGCGCTGAACTGGCTGCGCGCGCTCCCGTCTGTGGACCCGGACCGGGTGGCGATCGGCGGGGCCAGCGCGGGCGGCGGGTTGGCGGCCACGCTCGCGCTGCTCACCCGCGACCGCGGCGAGATCGACGTTGCCGCACAGATTCTCGTCTATCCGATGATCGACGACCGTACCGTGCAGCGCGCCGGTCTGGACAATCCCGGCCACCGGCTGTGGAACCAGTCGAGCAACCGGTTCGGTTGGCGGGCCTATCTGGGCGATGCCGATCCCAACGTCGCCGTCCCCGCCCGCCGCCAGGATCTGGCCGGACTGCCGCCGGCGTGGATCGGTGTCGGGACACTGGACCTGTTCCACGACGAGGATCTGGCCTACGCCGAGCGACTGCGTGCCGCGGGCGTGCCGTGCGAGGTCATGGTGGTCGACGGCGCATTCCACGGGTTCGACGGGATCGCACCGAAAGCCAGTGTCTCACAATCGTTTTTTGCCAGTCAGTGTGCTCTGCTGCGAACGGCTTACGCGCCGCCGGCGGCGTAGTTCAGTCGCTGTCACTGTCGGCGGCTTTATCGCTATCGGCGGCTCCGTCGCTGTCGGCGCCGGACGACGACCCATCCCGGTCTTCACCCTTTGCCGTCGCGTCGTCCGTGTCCGCACCGACACGCACCCTCTTGCGACTGCTGGCCGCTTCCGATTCCTGCTCGGTGTCGGACGCGGCAGTCGCCTCAGCCGTCTCGTCCGCATCGTCACGGTTCTCGTCGCTTTCGCGAGACCCGGAGGTGGGCGGCGCTTCAACATCCGCGTCGTCGGTCGCATCCGATGGTGACGTCGCGGCGACCGTATCGGTTGCGCCCGTGTTGTTGCGGTCAACATCCTGCTGTCCGGACTTCGGTTCGGCCGAAGATGAAGCAGGGTCAGCTGTCTCCGGCGTCCGGCTTGCGCGCACGGCATCAGGCTCCGCCTGGTCGGAACCCAGCGGGGCAGACAGCACGGCGACGCTCGGCGGTTCGTCCTCGTCCGTCGGCAGATACGACCGGTCGTAGCCTCGTTCCACGATTTCTTTCAGCGGTCCGTTGAGGGCGTCGGCCAAGTCCGTGAGCCCCAGTCGACGCAGCGGCTCGAGCAGCGGCAGGTTCTCGGTCGGCACGAAGACGTAGGTCGTGTTCCCCTCCTTCCACACGATGTTGGCCGGATCGTGCATGTCCACGTCCTCGTAATCGGTGTGGATGACCGTGAACGCGGCCAAAGAGTTGAGCAGGGCCAGCAAGTTGAACGGATTGTCGGGGAAGTCGGAGGCGGTGTCGTACTGGCGCGATATGTCGATCACCTGGTATTGGGTTTCCGGCATCACCTGACGGTCGGAGCCACCATAGGCTCGAGTGGGATTGCCGATCACGACGAACGACAACTCATCCGGCGAGGGGGCATCGGGGTCGTCGGCATGCTCCTGCATCCAGTCCGCCACCGACCGAGCCCCCTCGCTGTAGGAGAACACGACCTTGGTGCCGGGCGTGGTGTCGATGGTTGTCTCGATGGTCGCGATGCCATTCGGGTCCCAGAGGAACTGATCGATCGGGACGCAGTTGTTGGGCGATTGGCACAGCGACCCTTGAAGCTCATCTTCCATGGACCCTTCCCAGGGAAAGATGGTCAACACGGTGGCAGGACTCGGCACCGGGGGCACCGCAGCAGCACCTGCGGTCGGCACGGCGACGAGCGGCAGCAGAGCCCCGCACACGGCCAGCTCGATCGCTCCCCGCTTGAATCTGCGCGACTGGTTGGCGGACCGGGACAGATCCCGGTCCGAGAAGTCCTGAGACAACTGTGACGAGCTACCCATTGTTGATTCCCCTAACGAAGTCTTCCCCCGACGCTCCGACGGACGACAAACTGGGAGCGCAGTTTGCTGGTTGTCGACCGGTCACCCCTCATTGTGACTCACATCTCACGATACTGAAAGCCCCATCGCGTGTTGCTGACTACTGAGTCGTGTCGAGCTGACGAACTGCCGCATTCCCCGGCGACGCGGCACCCGCATTCACACCACAGCCGGTCGTCGCTCGCCCGCGACCATGGGCCGCACCGGGGTGCCGGGAGGACGGGGAGGTGCCGATCCTGAACAGATAGCCAAGAAAATGCCCATATCAACTGGATGATCACCGCCACACCGGCCGGAGTTTTTCATCCTCTGGTATCCGCCATGGCGAAGACATCCAGCGTCCGGCGCTCCCGAACGGCCAGGTCTCAGAACTCATCCACCGGGACGAGCCCGGACGGTTGCCGTGGTTTGCCATACCGATAGACGCCCCCGGGTGGTGCCGTCGTGGCGGGCATGGCTCGCGGCTACAGACAGTTTTGCCGATGCGTCCGTCGCGGGTGTCCAAGGCCAGCACGTGAACGGGCTCAGGGCCTCTCGAAGACCAACTCACCGGCAATGATGGTGGCCGCCACCATGGCCGCGTCCAGTTCACCCAGCGTCTCGGTCGGTGCGGCCGACAGGACACAGAGGTCACCGGGTGCACCGGCTTCCACACCGCGGGGCACTGCGGGGCGGTCCGCCTCGCCGAGGAACATCGTCAATGCCTCACGCGCGGAGACACATTCGGCCTCACCGAGTATCGCGCCCGACGCGCTGCGGCGGTGCACAGCGGCCCGCATCGCGGCCCAGGGGTCGGCCTCACCGAAGGGTGCATCCGTCGACAGGGCGACGGGCACGCCCGCCCGCCGCAGTGACGCCACCCGCCACAGCTCGTGGTGTTCGCCCGCGGGGACGTCGACCCGGTACTGGTCGCCGCGCTCGGCGACGAAGTTCGGCTGGGTGACCACCGTCGCTCCGCTGGCCGCGAGGTCGGACAGGTTGGCGTCGGGCACCACGGCCGCGTGCTCGATGCGGTCGAGGGGGTGGCGGCCGGCGCAGCGCAGCGCCTCCAACGTCACCACCAGTTGCGCGGCCGTCACACAGTGCAGCGCGACCGGCCCGCCCGCGGCATGCCTGTCACTGATCCATCGGATCAGACCCTCGAGGTCGAGGTCGTCGTCGTGCAGGATCCGCTTCCCGGGCGCCAGGAAGTGCACCCTCTGTCGCAGCTCGCCCCGCCGGTGCGCATCCTGCAGACCTTCGACGTCGCGGCCCTCTAGATCGGGGGTGGCGTCGGTGACGCCGGTGACCCCGTGCCGACTCAACCGCGCGCCGATCTCCGCCAGGCTCGGTTCGCCGCGCAGCAGCGTCGACGACCAGCTGCCGTCGGCGCTGCGCAGCCGACCGTCGGGATGGTCGCCCAGACCGAGGCGCGTCAGCCCGGCCGAGTTCAGCGTCCACTGCACTCCGCTGCGGTGCTGCACCCGCAGCGGAACGGTGGGGCACACCTCGTCGAGCACGCCACGGTCCAGCAGTCCGGCCGCCGACTCGTGATACCCGACGGCGCGGATCCAGCCGTCCTCTCCGACGCCGGCGCCGGCGAGTACCCGGGCGAGGTCCTGTCTGCCGCGGACTTCGTCAGGGCCCACCCGGACCGAGTGCAGAGCTGCGGCGGCCGCCCGCAGGTGCACGTGGTGATCGTGCAGTCCGGGAATCACGGTGCCACCGGCGGCGTCGTAGACGGCCTCACCGCGCTTCGGAGTCAGACCGTCGGCCACCTCGGCGACCCGGTCGCCGACACGGATGTCGGTCGCCGTCCCGTCGAGCAGCCTCGCCCGCCGGATCAACATGAGGCGACGTTCCGTTGCGCCACCAGGCGGTCCACCAGGACGTTGTCCGATCCGAGTGGCGAAGCCCGATAGTTCGTCAACGGCGCTGTGGTGCAGGCCTTTTGGTCTCCGCGGTCCAGCTGGGCGTACGCTGCGGCCACGGCCGACATCGCGATCTCGACGATCTCGCCTCCACCTCGGGCCCGCGACTCCATCAGGGCGTGTGCCGCATGAATGCCCGTCAGCGGGTCGGCGATCGCGTCCCCGCAGAACACCGGTGCGTTCGACGCGCCGGCGACGAGTCCCCCCGACACCGCCGCGTCGTCGCCGAACGCCACCCAGTCGGCGCGCTGTCCCTCGGCGCCGTGTCCGGTGATGCGCAGCCAGATCCGGCCGTCCCGGGCGGGGACGTCGGTAGGGCCGAGACCGCGCCGTGCCAGCGCTGCGGGACGCGAGGACTCGATCACCACGTCGGCTGCGGCCAGCAGTCGTATCAGACCGTCGAGAGCAGCAAAATCGGCTCTGTAGGAGAGCTTTCCGCCGTTGATCCAGTCGAAGAACGTCGCCGGACCGGTTCGGGTTCCGTCGGGGCGGGCGGCACTTTCGACTTTGACGACCGTCGCCCCGGCACGGGCCAGCAACTGCGCGCACAGCGGGCCTGCCCACATCGACGACAGGTCGGCGACCAGCAGATCAGACAGGGGTGCCGGGACGGCCCGACCACCCAGGTGTCGCATAACCGTTGCGGCAGTGACGGTTTCGCCGAGCACACCGGCGGGCAGTCCGAGCAGTCGGGCCCGTTCGGCAAAGGCCGACGCCCCGACGGTGCGCACCCGCCGCTCGATCATCGGCCACGGATCATCGGCGATCTCGTCGGATTCGATCAGGGCGGGCACGGCGCCGATGTCGTCGGGCCGGGACAGGGTCAGCGCACACCAGTCGCCGCCTCCGGCCATCAGTCGGGACGCCCCGCCCGCCGACACCCGGCCGTGGCTCTCGAGGCCGAGCAGGACCGCGCGGCCGCCGAGCAACTCCTCGGCGTCGACGTCGATCCCCGCCAGTGACCCCAGGGCCCGGGCAGATTCACATGCCTGCGCGAGCACTGCGGTGGGAACGGCCACGGGCGTCACCACACCATTGTCGGTGACGACGACCCGCTCAGATGTTGCGGCCCTGAGCGTGACGTGTGGTCGCGGCGATGCTGCCGAGCATCTTCAGCGCATCACCGCTGGGGCTGCCCGGCGGCGCGTCGTAGACCACAAGTTCCTGCCCCGGCGCGGAACGCACGTCGAACGTCTGCATGCTCAGTGTGATACGCCCGACCTCAGGATGACAGAACGTCTTCTCCGCCAGCGACTTCCGGCGTGCGTCGCGGCGCTCCCAGAGGGCCGTGAATTCCCCGCTCGTGTTCAGCAGTTCAGCGAGCACGGCCCGGGTGCGGGGATCTTCGGGGGCAGCGCCGTAGGCCATCCGGAATCCGGCGACCGAGTTCTCCGCGATCCCGGGCCAGTCGGCGTAGAAGTCGCGTGCGCGCGGGTCGGTGAACACCAGCAGCATCAGGTTGCCCACCGCGCCCAGTTCCCCGAACAGGGCCGATGCCAGCGGGTTGGCGGCCAGGATGTCGTACGCGCGGTTGTAGACCAGCGCCGGATTGTCCGGCCACGCCTCCATCAACCGCAGCAGCGCCGGATCCACCCGGTCGGACACGTGGCTGTGCTGGGACCGTGGCGCCAGTCCGGCCAGCCGGAACAGGTGGCTGCGGCCGTCGTCGTCGAGGCGGAGTGCGGCCGCGAGCGACTCGAGCACCTGGACCGACGGCGACCGCTCGCGGCCCTGCTCCAGGCGGCCGTAGTAGTCGACGCTGACCCCGGCCAGCAGCGCCACCTCCTCGCGGCGCAGTCCCTGCACCCGGCGGACACCCGTGCTGATCAGACCCACATCGCCAGGGCCGACCGCGGCCCGTCGACTCTTCAGGTACTCACCCAGTTCGGCCACGATTCCAGCCTAAACACCGACACGAGCCCCTGACAGGGGTGCGATCCACCCTGGTTGTACGGGCCGCGGCAGCAGACGCTGGCCTCATGACCGAACCGAAGATCGTTCTCATCACCGGTGCCAGCAGCGGTATCGGCGCCGCCGTCGCCGTCCACCTGGTGCGCGCGGGCCACCACGTTGTCGCCGGCGCCCGTCGGGAGGACAAACTGGCGGCTCTCGCCGATGCCGTCGACGGCGAACAGCCCGGTGGCAGCCTGTCGGTGCGCCGACTCGACGTCACCGACCGGGCAGACACGGCCGCGTTCGTCGACGACGCCGTGGCGACCCACGGCCGCGTGGATGTCCTCGTCAACAACGCCGGGGTGATGCCGCTGTCCCGGCTGGACGCACTGCTGGTCGATCAGTGGGACGCCATGATCGACGTCAACGTCCGCGGATTGCTGCACGGCATCGCCGCCGCGCTGCCGCACTTCCGACGCGGGGGTGGCGGACACTTCGTCACCGTGGCCTCGGTCGGGGCGCACGAGGTGGTGCCGACGGGTGCGGTGTACTGCGCCACCAAGCACGCCGCATGGGCGATCACCGAGGGGTTGCGTCAGGAGGTGGACCCGTCGATCCGGGTCACGACCATCTCCCCGGGAGTGGTCGAGTCCGAACTCGCCGGAACCATCACCGATCCCATCGCCGCGGAGGCCATGCGCGACTACCGCGCCGACGCGATCCCGCCCGAAGCGATCGCGCGCGCCATCGCCTATGCGATCGGCGAACCGGCCGAGGTCGACGTCAACGAGGTCATCGTCCGACCGGCACGTCAGCGCTGACCTCGTCGACCAGACCCCACCTCAACGCGGTCTGCGGATCGATCGAGCGACCGGACAGCACCAGATAGGCGGTGCGCCAACGGCCGATGCGCCGGGTGATGCTCACGGTGCCGCCGGCTCCGGGGATCAGACCCAGGCGGAGTTCCGGCAGCCCGAGCACCGCATCCGGATGACACCGCACCCAGCCGCAGAACGCGGCCATCTCCAGCCCGCTGCCCTGCACCTGCCCGTGAACGTCAGCACAGCAGGTACGGCTGAGTCGCGCGGTGATCTCGTCGAGTGCCAGAGCGGGGCTGTGCCGGGTGCGGGCCAGGTGCGCGGCCGCGGGGTCGGCGAAGGTCCCGAACTCGGCGAGATCTCCCCCGCTGCAGAATGACGGACCGTTGCCCGACAGCACCACCTCGCTGATCGACGGGTCCAGCCGGGCGACCTCCAACGCCTCCAGCAGCGCCGCCCGCGCATCGGTGGAGAATGCGTTGTGACGCTGCGGCCGGTTGAACCTGATCAGCAGACAGTCGCCGACGCGTTGCACCTCAACGGGATTCGGAATCTCTGGGACGTGTGCCGGCCCGCGTTCGGCGAGCCAGCGCCCGAACTCCGCGCCGGACTGCAGCGTCGAGTACCCCAACGATTCGGTGACGATCCCGGCGAAGGTCGGCCCTTTCGGGTCAAGGGCGCGCAACACGTCGTCACACACGGCCGCGGCCTGCGGCCATCGTCGGCAGCGTTCGGTTAGCTCGGCAACCGCGTCGGGCACCGATTCGACGGTCACCACCCGACGGTCGGCCGAGGGCGCCTCGGTGAGGGTGAGAGTCGCTTCATCGGAGGGAGATCCGATCGCGACGATCACCCCTCCGGCGAGTTCGACTTCATTCTGGTTGGTCACGAGTACTTCTTGATCAGCTCCTGCTTGTACAGCTTGCCGGTGTCGGTGCGCGGGAGCTGCGCCTCGAACGAGATCGAGCGCGGACATTTGTAGTGCGCCAACCGGTCTCGCAGCCACGTGATCAGCTCATCGGCAAAGCTGTCGGTGGCGTCGGCGGGATCGACGGTCTGCACCGCAGCTTTGACGCTCTGGCCCATCTCGTCGTCGGGGATGCCGAAGACCGCGGCGTCCATCACCTTCGGGTGGGTGACGAGCAGGTTCTCGGCCTCCTGCGGATAGATGTTCACCCCGCCGGAAATGATCATGTGATGCCTGCGGTCGGTGAGGTAGAGATATCCCTCCTCGTCGACATAACCGATGTCGCCCACCGTCTTCCAGCCACGCGCATCGCGGGACGAGGCGGTCTTGCCCGGATCGTTGAGGTACTCGAAGTCGAAGCCGCCCTCGAAGTAGATCTCGCCGGCCTGGCCGGGGGGCAGTTCGTTTCCCGCCTCGTCGAGGATGTGCAGTGCGCCGGCCAGCGGTCTGCCGACCGACCCGGGGTGTGCCAGCCACTCGTCGGCGGTGATCAGCGTGGACCCGTGCGCCTCCGAGGAGGCGTAGTACTCGTCGACGATCGGGCCCCACCAGTCGATCATCTGCTTCTTGATGTCCACCGGGCACGGGGCGGCCGCGTGCATCACCCTCTCCAGGCTCGACACGTCGTAGGACAACCGCTTGTCGGCAGGCAGTTTCAACATCCGCGTGAACATCACCGGGACGAACTGACCATGCGTGACGCGGTGCTTGGCGATCGCGTCCAGCGCCCCCTCGGCGTCGAACTTCTCCATCACCACGGTCGTGATGCCACCGGCCTGCGTCTGCATGGACCACACCGACGGGGCGGTGTGATAGAGCGGCGCGGGGCTGAGGTAGACGGCGTCGGGATGCATCCAGAACGACACCAGCGCGGCCATCAGGCCGGACACTTCGGCCGGAGGCAGGTGCGGCAGTTCGCGTTTGATGCCCTTCGGCCGGCCCGTGGTACCCGATGAGTACTGCAGCAGGTCGCCTTCGATCTCGTCGGCGATCGGTGTATCGGGTTGATCGGCAACACATTCGGGGTAGGTCTGCCACCCGTCGAGTTGGCCGTCGGCGATGACCAGGACCGCGGGCAAGCCCTTGGGCAGTTCTGCGGCGAGACCGGCGAGGGTGTCCTTGAGTGTGCCCGAGCCGACGATCGCCTTGGCCGCGCTGTTGTCGACGATGTAGGCCGCCTCGGCGGCGGTCAGGTGCGTGTTGATGGGCACGTAGTAGAGGCCGGCCCGACGCGCCGCCCACATCACCGTGTGCATGTGCTCGCTGTTCTCCATCAGGATCGCAACGGCATCCCCCTCGACCAGACCCGCGGCCCGGAAGAAGTGCGCCAGCCTGTTGGCCCGGGCCTCGAGTTCGCCGAACGTCACCACCGTCCCGGACGGGTACATGACGATCGCAGGCTTGTCGGGCGTGGCAACGGCGGTGTCGCGGATCTGCATGATCAGACTCTACTTCGCCCAAGTTGACGGGTGTCAACTTGGGCGATGTTACGATCGTCAACATCGGCAACGGACACGGGTGACATCTGACAACTCGACGCTCTCGGACAGCTTCCGACAACTACCACCACGGCAATCTTCGCCAGACACTGCTCGAGCACGCCGTCGATCTGGCCAGGGCAGGTGGGCCCGATGCGGTGGTGTTACGCGACGTCCAGCGGATGGCCGGCGTCAGCAATTCTGCGGCATATCGCCACTACTCCGATCGGGACGCCCTTCTCGACGCGGTGACCGATTACGCGATCGCCCGGATGACGGACGCGATGGCCGCACGCCTGAACGCGGTGCCGGCGCGCGGCCCCAGGACCAAACGCGCCCTCGGCAGACTCCGCGCCACCGGACAGGGCTACGTCGACTTCGCTCTTGCCGAACCCGGCTTGTTCCGAACAGCTTTCGCCCACAAGGAACCCGACAGGCACTCCCGTCTCACCTCCGGCGACGGCGCCGATGATGCGGAAGCCCATCACCCGTTCCAGATTCTGATCCGGTGCTTGGACGACCTCGTCGCCGTGGGTGTGCTGTCCCCGGATCGGCGCGACGGCCTCGACGAAGCGGCGTGGGCGGCGGTGCACGGGCTTTCCACGCTGTTCATCGACGGACCCTTGAGCGCGGCGGACCCGGTGCGAAAACAGTTGATCACCGACCGTCTGCTCGACGGGATATCCGGCAGCTTGCGCTAAGGCGAAACTGTTCAATGTTGACAGGACTAACATCCTCTGCGATGGTCAGGATGTTAGCGATGTAAACATCTACAGGCGGAGCCCACTCATGGTCACCCAGTCCGATAGCCATCCGGCAGGCACGCATTCGGCTCCGCCGAGGCACCGGCCCGCCCTCATCCTCACCGTTGTCCTGGTAGCCGCCCTGGCCATCAACGTGGAAACCACCATCGTCAATGTGGCTCTGCCAACCCTGAACTCGGAGCTCGGTGCTTCCACGCGCGGACTTCAGTGGATCGTCGACGCCTACAATCTGACGTTCGCCGCACTGGTACTTGCCGGCGGTACCGTCGGCGACAAGTTCGGCCGCCGTGGCACGCTGATCGCGGGGCTGGCACTGTTCGCGGCCAGCAGCGTGGGGGCGGCGCTGTGCACGTCGACCGAATCGCTCATCGGGATGCGGCTGGTGATGGGTATCTCGGCGGCGCTGATCTACCCGACCACGCTGGCCATCATCACCGACACCTTCCGTGATCCGAAGCAACGGGCTGCGGCGATCGGCGTGTGGGGCGCGGTGACGGGACTCGGAGTGGCCATCGGCCCGATCCTCGGTGGCGCATTGTTGGAGGCATTCTGGTGGGGCAGTTTGTTCTTGGCCTTGGCGCCGATCGCCGTCGTCGCCATCGTCGGTGCCGCGGCGTTCATCCCGGCCTCGACCGCAGAAGCCGGCGCCCGACTCGACCGCGGCGGCCTTGTGTTGTCGGTCGTGATGCTGGGCGCCCTGGTGTACACGATCATCGAGGCACCCGAACACGGATGGACCTCGGCGCCCACGGTGCTCGGCTTCGGCGTGGCGGTGACGGCGGCGGTCTGCTTCGTCTGGTGGGAACGACGCCACCACGATCCGCTGCTCGACGTCAGCCTGTTCGCCAACCTGAGGTTCAGTGCGGCCAGTGGCGCGGTCACCGTGGCGTTCTTCGCTCTGTTCGGCTTCATCTTTCTGATCACCCAGTTCTTCCAGTTGCTGCAGGGCTTCGGCCCGCTCGAGACCGGGGTGCGGATACTGCCGGTGGCCTTGTCGATCGCGGTCGGGTCCGTGCTGGGGACCCGGCTTGCGGTGTCCCGCATCGGTGCCAAGGTGGTGGTGTTCGCCGGTCTGCTGATGCTCACCGCCGCGTTCGCCTGGGTGGCCACCGTCGACGTCGACGTCGCATACATCGAGGTCGCGATGCAGATGGTGCTGCTCGGCGGCGGTCTCGGTCTGACGACGGCACCGGCCACGGACTCGATCATGGGCGTGGTCCGGCCCGACCAGGCAGGTGCCGGTTCGGCGGTCAACGACGCGACCCGTCAGATCGGCGGCACGCTCGGGGTGGCCGTCGTGGGCAGCATCTTCTCCACGCTGTACATCCGCTCGCTCGATGACAGCGAGATCCTGCAGGCTGCCCCGAGCGCCGCTCTTCAGACAGCACGCGAAGGCCTGGCACAGGGTCTGCAGGTCGCCGCCCAGTCACCGACCCCCGTCGCGGGGACGTTGCGTGACACCGTCAGCGACGCGTTCATGTCCGGTCTTCACGCCGGTTGTCTGACCGCCGCCGCGGTCTGCCTGGTGGGCGCTTTCTTCGTGCTCGCGTATCTGCCCGCACACCCGACGAAGGAGATCCCCGCATGAGACACGCCGACCGATACGGCCCGTGGGCGCTGATCACCGGCGCCAGTGACGGAATAGGCAAGGCACTGGCAGGCCAGATCGCCGCCGGCGGAATCAACGTCGTCCTCTGCGCCCGCAGTCAGGACAAGCTGGAAGCGCTGGCGGCCGAACTGGCCGCCGACCACGGCATCGAGACGCTGGTGCTGCCGGCAGATCTGGCCGACCCCAGCGGCGTCGACACCGTGGCAGACCTGACAGACCGGATCGATATCGGTTTGGTGGTACTCGCTGCCGGATTCGGCACAACGGGATCTGTCCTGGAGACATCTCTGACAGACGAAGTCCAGTTGATCGCTGTCAACGTCACCGCGGTCATGCGGCTTTCGCACATCTTGGCCCGCCGTCTCGCGGCGCGGGGCAGCGGTGGTCTGGTGCTGTTCGGGTCAATCGTCGGCTGGCAAGGCGTCCCGGGACAAGCCAACTACGCGGCGTCCAAGGCATATGTGCAGAGCTTGGCCGAGGGGCTTCACGACGAGTTGGCCCTGTCCGGTGTCGATGTCCTTGCCGTGGCGCCCGGTCCCGTCGATTCCGGGTTCGGCGCCAGGGCGGGCCTCACGATGACCTCGGCCACCAAGCCGGACGTCGTCGCCGCCGCCACCCTGACCGCACTGGGCCGCCGCACCGTGATTCCCGGGGCACGGAGCAAGTTCCTCACCGCCGCGTTGACGCCACTGCCCCGCCGGGTACGCAGCCTCATCCTCGGCAGGGTGATCGCCGGAATGCGCACTGCATCGTCACGAGCGCGCGCGTAAGGCACGCTGTTAACGGCGCGCCAGCGTGCAAACACGCTCGCTCGCGACGAGAAGTCAGCCTTGTTCGGCGAGACGCTGCTTCAGCGCGTCGAACTCGTCCTTGATGCCGGTGGGCAGCTTCTCGCCGACGAACTCGAACCACTCTTCGATCAGCGGCAGCTCAGCACGCCACTCGTCGACGTTGACCTTCAACGCCGCATCGACATCGGCAGCGTCGACGTCCAGGCCGGACAGGTCGAGATCCTCGGCAGTCGGCACGATGCCGATCGGGGTGGTCTTGCCGCCCGCCTTCTGCTCCACCCGCTCGATGATCCACTTCATCACCCGGCTGTTCTCGCCGAATCCGGGCCACAGGAACTGGCCGCCCTCACCGCGACGGAACCAGTTCACGAAGAACACCTTCGGCAGCTTCGACTCGTCGGAGTTCTTGCCGATGTCGATCCAGTGCTGCATGTAGTCGCCCACGTTGTAGCCCATGAACGGCAGCATCGCCATCGGGTCGCGGCGCACGGTGCCGACCTTGCCCTCGGCGGCCGCGGTGGTCTCGGAGCCGAGCGTTGCGCCGATGAACACCCCGTGCTGCCAGTCGTTGGCCTGAGTGACCAGCGGAACCGTCGTCTTGCGCCGGCCGCCGAACAGAATGGCCGAGATGGGCACACCCTGCGGGTCGTCCCACTCGGGAGCCAGTGTCGGGCACTGCGACATCGGGGTGCAGTAGCGCGAGTTCGGATGTGCTGCCTTGGATTCCGTCTCCCGGAGGTTCCAGTCGTTGCCCTTCCAGTCGATCAGGTGGTCGGGTTCGCCTTCCAGACCCTCCCACCACACGCCACCGTCGTCGGTCTTGGCCACGTTGGTGAAGACGGTGTTGCCTGCGGCGATGGTCTTCATGGCGTTGGGGTTCGACGACCAGTTGGTGCCGGGAGCAACACCGAAGAAGCCGAACTCGGGGTTGGTGGCGTAGAGCCTGCCGTCCTTGCCGAACCGCATCCAGGCGATGTCGTCGCCGACGGTCTCGGCACGCCAGCCCGGGATGGTGGGCTGGAGCATCGCGAGGTTGGTCTTACCGCAGGCCGACGGGAAGGCCGCCGCCACGAAGTAGGCCTTGTTCTCCGGCGAGATCAGCTTGAGGATCAGCATGTGCTCGGCGAGCCAGCCCTCGTCGTGGGCCATGGCCGAGGCGATGCGCAGCGAGTAGCACTTCTTGCCCAGCAGGGCGTTGCCGCCGTAACCCGATCCGTAGCTCCAGATCTCGCGGGTCTCGGGGAAGTGGGTGATGTATTTCGTATCGTTGCACGGCCACGGCACGTCGGCCTGGCCGTCTTCCAGCGGCGCGCCCAGCGAGTGCAGCGCCTTGACGAAGAAGCCGTCGTCGCCGATCTTGTCGAGGGCCGCCTGGCCCATCCGGGTCATGGTGCGCATCGAGACCACGACGTACGCCGAGTCGGTCAGCTCCACGCCCAGCTTCGGATCCTCGGAATCCAGCGGACCCATACAGAACGGCACGACGTACAGGGTGCGGCCGCGCATGGAGCCGCGGTACAGGTCCTTCATGAGGGACCGCATCTCTGCGGGGTCCATCCAGTTGTTGGTCGGGCCCGCATCGATCTCCTTCTCGGAGCAGATGTAGGTCCGTGACTCCACACGTGCCACGTCGGAAGGATCGGAGAGCGCGAGGTAGGAGTTCGGCTGTTTCTCTTCGTTGAGCTTCTCGAAGGTGCCGGCCTCGACGAGCAGAGCAGCAAGTCGCTCGAACTCCTCCTCGGAACCGTCGGCGAACACCACGCGGTCCGGTTGGGTGAGTTCGGCGACCTCGCGAATCCACGCGAGCAACCCCTCGTGCGTCGTCGGTGCGGAATCGAGTCCCGGAATGGTCGCTGCGGTCATGCTGTGAGTCTCCTGCATCTTCTGCGCGAGGTATCTGCCAGGACGCAGGCTCCCCGAAATCCGACCGAAGGCTCGAACTGAAAGCAGCCGCGCCCGTCCCTGTCCACTGAGGTTAACGTGGGGAACATACCCGCGGAAATGCAGGAGTATGTCCGATCACTCACAGGAACGATTCAGATGGGCGTCACCGTAGGGTCTACCGACCGGTAACAACCGATTCCGTCGAATTCACCGCCGCAAGTGCGACGCGGCAGGCATCCAGCGCCCGTTCCAAGCCGGGTCGGCTCCGCTCCCGGGCGGCTTCCGCGCGAGCCACGGTGCGCGCATGTTCGCCCAATTCGGCATCGATCTCGGCCAGGCGCCGGCCGGCCTCCGCCCGCTGGTCTTCGCTTCGGGCCAGCAACGCCGACGCCAGCGACGCCTCGGCAGCGAGCAGCCCGGCCGCCACCTTCTCCTCGACCGCAGATCGGACGCCGGCGCTCACCTCGTGGACCCAACGGTCCAGCACCGCACGGTCGTGGAGCAGACCGCGCACTCTGACCACCCACACCGTGAGCGCGACACCGACGAGTCCTCCGGCGACCGACCCTGCGACGGTCAGCTCCGGTGCGACGCCGACAAAGAGTCGGGAGATCACCAGCGCGACCCCCAGACCGAAACCGGCGCCGAGCACCGTCATCAACTGCGTTTCCAGTTGCCGCGACTTCAGGGGCGGGGTGGCGACCGTCGCTGCGGGCGTCGCAGCCGGCCGCGGCGGCACCGCCAGGCCGAGTTCGGCGGCCACCTCCCGGGTGCGCGTGACGATCTCGTCGTCGGTCTCCTGTTCGACAGCCTGACACTGCCGCCTCACCCGCTGCTCGACATCGCCGTAGTCCCGCCTGGTCGTCACGGCTACGCGCTCCAGCAGTTCAATTCGGGTGCCCGCGCAGCGGTTTCGCGCGGAGTACATCAGCGCCACCCGGGCCTGCTGCATCAGGCTGCGCAGCGCGATCGACCCATCCGAGCGTGACCGCTCCCGGTGGCGCAGCAGCGCCGCGCGGCGGCCACGGAGCGTGTCGACCCGCACCCGCAGGTCGGCGCCCGCCGCGTCGGCGTCCAGACGGGCGATCTTCGCACAGAGTTCAGACTCCCAGGCACGCAATCTGTTTCGCCGCGGCAATCGCGGATCGGCCAGCTCGCGCTGGATCAGTTCGACGAGCTCGTCGAGATGCGGCTCCCCCAACCGCGGCGCGGCGGCAGCACCCACCCACGGCACACGACGGAAACGCTGCGAGTGCTCGGCGAGTCGCTCACGGTCGGCCGCTAGCACGCCTCGCCAGTCACGGTGATCGTCGATCTTGGCCACCACAGCGACCACCGCGTCGGTCCGCGCCGCGGCGAGAACAGCGACCGCACAGTCTGATTCGGTCACAGGCGCGATCGCCGACACCACAAAAACCACAGCCGTCGGCACCTCGGCTGCCCCGATCTCACCGGCCTCGAGGAACGTGTGCCCGGAAATCCTCTCCCGTAGTTGCCGGACCATGCTGGTGACCCCCGCGCCCGTCGGCCCGGTCACCAGCACAACGTCCCTCACCGCGCACGTCCGAGCAGTCGCAGCGAACCGCGTGTGATGTCCGCCGCGCACCGCTGATGCAGGCGGTCGACCGGTCCGGTCGTGTAGCGGCGCCAGTGCACCGCCCGGCGGACGTGCGCATCCGCCTCGTCGCCCCGGTCGACGACGAAGCCCGACGCCTGCACCACCTCGACCGCCGCCGCCATCACCGCGACGACGACCTCGTCGGAGCTCAGGAACGCGTAAATACCCTCATCGCCGGATTGTGCTGCAAGCGTTCGCAATTCACGGACCGCCGAGCACACCCGCCGGTAGCGGGCAGGCGCACCGACCGCCGCCAGCTGTTCGACCACCCGGTCGACCCCGCTCAGAGCACGCAGTTGCCGCACGACCTCCGGCCCCGTCGCCCCATCGGCGACCGCCAGTACCGCGTGGGCCAGGCCGAACCGGTCCAACCGCGCCAGCAGGCGGTGACGAAGCGCTGCGGGCAGTGGATGCACCGAACCGCAGAACGCGTCGGTTGACGTCATGTCGGCGGGGGTCACGACCAGCGCACGCAACGCCGCGACGTCGTCTGCGTCGAGTTCGACGGTGGCGAGGTGGGCGATCATCGGCACGACCGGCAGATCCAGCGTCGTGGCGAACCGTGCCGCCCGCCGATCGGCGGAGACCATCGGTCCGCCCGGATCCGCGCCCGTCAGGTCCGCCTTGTTGAGCACCACCATCGACGCCGCCGGCGCATCGGCGATCTGGGTGCGCTCCTCGGGCTTGAGAGACTCGGCGATCACCACCACATGCGCGTCGGCGCCGTCATCGACCAGCGGCACACCCGAAGCGGCGAGCGCCGCGGCAACCGCATTCCGCCCCACCCCGGGCCGCCCCAGCACCGCCACCCGCGGCGGCGTCCGGATACGTTCCGCGACGGCCGCCACACCCGGATGGTGCGCATGGGCGGCGAAGTCGGCCAGCACGTCGACGAAGATGTCGGACCCCCGGTCCCCGGGCCGGGTTCGGCACCGGCCTCCTCACAGAATCGTGACATCCGCCGGACGACCCGCTGTACACATTTTTGGCGGTGGACGACGCGGGTATCCGGCTGTACCAGTGGAAGGCAACTGTTGGGTATCAATCTGTAACACGATGCGGGGAGTACAGCCTTGATGAGCGACCATGGACGGATGCATGCGTCGGGCCCTGATGTCGCCAGTCCGCTGGCCGAGGGCCCCGAGGTCACCCCTCATTTCCTTCCTCGGGTCACCAGCTTCCGGGCGCGACGCTCCTCGATCTCGGACAGGCAGCAGGCCACCTGGGACCGCCTGTGGCCTGAGCTGGGCAGGCAGGCGCGCGACGGCGAAGCGCCGGCCGGGCTGCTCGACACCGAGGCGTGGTTCGGCAGGCGCGCCCCGGTGGTGCTGGAGATCGGCTGCGGCACCGGCACCTCGACCCTGGCTATGGCGCAGGCCGAACCCGATCTCGACGTCGTCGCCGTCGAGGTCTACCGACGTGGCCTGGCCCAGCTCCTGAGCGCGATCGACCGGGCCTCGGTGCGCAATGTGCGCCTGATCCGCGGCGATGGCGTCGACGTGCTCACCCACATGTTCGGCCCGGACTCGCTGACAGGCGTTCGGGTGTTCTTCCCCGACCCGTGGCCGAAGGCCCGCCACCACAAGCGGCGGCTCCTGCAACCCGACACCGTGGCCCTGATCGCCGACCGGCTCCGACCGGGCGGAGTGCTGCACGCGGCCACCGACCACTCGGACTACGCCGCCCAGATCGCCGAGGTCGGCGACGGGGAGCCCCGGCTGCGCCGGATCAGTGCCGACACCGCGCAACTGCCCATATCGGCGGCCCGTCCCGCGACCAAGTACGAGATGAAGGCGCTCGCAGGTACGGATGTGGCGGAACTGCTCTGGGAGAAGATGCCGTGAGCCTGACCGAGAACATGCCGGACGTCGCCGAGGTCACCACCACCGACACCACGGGCTCCACGGCCTCCGACGTCCCGGCGATCGCGCGGGTCCTCCTCGTCTGGGACGCGCCGAACCTCGACATGGGGCTCGGGTCGATCCTCGGTGGCCGTCCCACCGCAGCGCACCGACCCCGTTTCGACGCGCTGGGGCGATGGCTGCTGGCCCGCACCGCAGACCTGTCGGCACAACTCGACCGGGCCGATCGGGACGTCACGCTCGAACCCGAGGCCACGGTCTTCACCAACATCGCCCCTGGCAGCGCCGACGTCGTCCGGCCGTGGGTGGAAGCGTTGCGTAACGTGGGCTTCGCGGTGTTCGCGAAGCCGAAGATCGATGACGACTCCGATGTCGACAGCGACATGCTCGCCCACATCGCGCTTCGTCGCAGCGAGGGTCTGGCCGGTGTGATCGTCGCCTCAGCGGACGGTCAGGCGTTCAAACTCCCGCTCGAGGACATCGCGCGGGACGGCATTGATGTCCAGGTGCTCGGATTTCGCGAACATGCCAGTTGGGCGTTAGCGTCGGATACCTTGGAGTTTGTCGACCTGGAGGACATCGACGGTGTCTTCCGGGAACCGCTACCGCGAATCGGCCTTGATTCGCTACCAGAGCAGGGCGCTTGGCTGCAGCCATTCCGGCCGCTGTCCTCGCTACTGGCCTCGCGCGTATAAAAATTGAAGCCGAGGTACAGATGTGCGCAGGGCGAGATTGTCAGAGTTTTGCAGTGACCGATAGGAGCTGAACGTGTTCGCCTGGTGGGGTCGAACGGTGTACCAGTACCGATACATAGTGATCGGTGTAATGGTCGCACTGTGCCTGGGCGGCGGCGTCTTCGGCATCAGCCTGGGACAGCACGTCACACAGAGTGGGTTCTACGACGAGGGCAGCGAATCGGTCCACGCCTCGCTGGTCTCCGACGAGGCATACGGCCGTGACACGTCCGGCCACATCGTCGCGATCTACACCGCGCCCGAGGGTAGGACCGTCGACGACCCGGAATTCCAGCGCAAGATCCTGGAGAACCTCGACGAGGTGGAGCGAACCCACCCCGACCAGGTGCTGCGGGCCATCGGCTACTTCAAGAGCCCCGAGGTGCTCTCGAACATGGCCGACGCGGACAAACAGCACGCGTTCATGTCGGTCCAGCTCAAGGGCGACAACGACGACGCGATCCTGAACAACTACAACAAGAACGTCGGCTCCGACGGCACCACCGTCAAGGAAGCCCTCAACATCGACGGCATCGAGGTCCAGCAGGCCGGTCTGCAGCCGCTGGCCAGCGAGCTGACCGGCACCATCGGTGAGGACCAGAAGCGCGCCGAGGTCGCCGCGATCCCGCTGGTCGCGGTGGTGCTGTTCTTCGTGTTCGGCGGCGTCATCGCCGCATCGCTGCCCGCGATCATCGGCGGCCTGACCATCGCCGGCGCACTGGGCATCATGCGGCTGATCGCCGAGGTCATCCCCGTGCACTTCTTCGCCCAGCCGGTGGTGACGCTCATGGGGCTGGGCATCGCCGTCGACTACGGCCTGTTCATGGTGAGCCGGTTCCGTGAGGAGATCGCCGAGGGCTACGACACCGAGACCGCGGTCCGGCGCACGGTCATGACCTCCGGGCGCACCGTGATGTTCTCCGCGGTCATCCTGGTGGCGTCGTCGGTTCCGCTTCTGCTGTTCCCGCAGGGGTTCCTGAAGTCGATCACCTACGCGATCATCGCCTCGGTGATGCTGGCGGCGATCCTGTCGGTCACGGTTCTGGCGGCCGCTCTCGCCATCCTCGGCCCCAACGTCGACGCGCTCGGTGTGCGCACGCTGCTGCGGGTGCCGTTCTTCCGCAACTGGAAGCCGACGAACTGGTGGCTGAACTGGCTCGCCGACCGCACGCAGAAGACCAAGACCCGCGCCGAAGTCGAGCAGGGTTTCTGGGGCAAGCTCGTCAACATCGTCGTCAAGCGACCCATCGGTTTCGCCGCGCCGATTCTGATCGGCATGATTCTGCTGATCATCCCGCTGGGTCAGCTGTCCCTCGGCGGCATCAGCGAGAAGTACCTCCCCCCGGACAACTCCGTGCGCGTGGCGCAGGAGGAGTTCGACCGGACGTTCCCCGGCTTCCGCACCGAACCGTTGACGCTGGTCATCGAGAACGACAACGGCGACCCGGTCTCCGATCAGCAGATCGCCGAGATCCGCAACGAGGCGATGGCGATCCCCGGGTTCATCGAGCCCGACGGTGACCCGGACAAGATGTGGCAGGAACGCTCGTACCTCGACGGCGCGTCGCGAGACCCGTCGGTGCGGGTGATCCAGAACGGCCTGGAGAACCGCAACGACGCATCCCAGAAGATCGACGAACTGCGGGAGCTGTCACCGCCTCGAGGCCTCACGGTGTCGGTCGGCGGAACCCCGGCGCTCGAGCAGGACAGCATCCACAGCCTGTTCGACAAGCTGCCGCTGATGGTGCTGCTGCTCATCACGACGACGACGATCCTGATGTTCCTGGCGTTCGGCTCGGTGGTGCTGCCGATCAAGGCGGCGTTGATGAGCGCGCTGACACTCGGCTCGACGATGGGCATCCTCACGTGGATGTTCGTCGAAGGCCACGGGTCGGGTCTGATGAACTACACCCCTCAGCCGCTGATGGCACCGATGATCGGTCTGATCATCGCGGTGATCTGGGGCCTGTCCACCGACTACGAGGTGTTCCTGGTCTCCCGGATGGTGGAAGCTCGAGCACGGGGCATGTCGACCACCGAGGCGATCCGGATCGGTACGGCCACCACCGGGCGTCTGATCACCGGCGCAGCGCTGGTGTTGGCCGTGGTCGCGGGAGCGTTCGTGTTCTCCGACCTGGTGATGATGAAGTACCTGGCGTTCGGCCTGCTCATCGCGCTGCTGTTGGACGCGACGATCGTCCGGATGTTCCTGGTGCCCGCGATCATGAAGCTGCTCGGTGACGACTGCTGGTGGGCGCCGCGCTGGATGAAGCGACTTCAGGAACGGCTGGGCCTCGGCGAGACCGAACTGCCCGACGAGCGCAAACGGCCCGCGGTGCGGGAGTCCAGGGAAGAGGCGCCCCATCCCGAAGCGCTGGTCGGTGCCGGCGGCCCGCCGGTGGCGGTCCCCGCGCGGGCGCTGCCGCCGCACGACCCCAGCCATCCCGCTCCGGGCGGTGCCCCGCGCCCCGGTCTGCCGCCGCGGCCCAGCGGACCGTCGGCTGCGGGCACCACACGACTGCCGAACGCACCGGCGCGCCAGTCGGCGCCGGCGGCCCCGATCGTCGAGGAAGAACCTCAGACCACGCGTCTGTCGGTCGCCAAGAACGCGGTGCGCAACGCGGTCAGCAACGCTGCCGCCGCGACACAGCGCACGCCGCGCGCCTCGGCGCCGACAGCACCTCCGGCCCCGCCGCGCGAAGAACGCGAGATCGAGTCGTGGCTCGGCGACCTGCGTGGCACCGGCGGTTCGTCCGGCGCCGGCCCCGCCGCTCCCGCACCTCGGCCGTCCGCTGAGCCGACCCGGGCGATGCGCGATCAGGCCCCGGGCGCAAGCGAACCGACGACGGCGATCCCGTCGCAGCCCGACGCCGGGACAGCCGACGATGATTCCGCCGAAGCCACCCGAGCGATCCCGACGCCGCGGAAGTCCGACGCCGACGCGGCGACCGAGAAGCTCAACACGCGCGCTGACGACGAACCCCAGCGTCGCGGCGGCAGCGGTGTCAGCGCACAGGACCTGCTGCGCCGCGAGGGCCGCCTGTAGGTCCCACGCACCCAACGTGCGCGGAATAGCGTTCCGGGTTGTGAATTGAACGGTATTCACAGCCCGGAACGCTATTCCGCGGGTGCCTCCACGTCGTCCGCGTCGGCCTCGACCAAGGGCCCGTCGTCGGCCTCCTGCAACGCCTCCTCCTCTGCCGGGTCGTCGGCGATCAGCACTCGGATGGCGCTGTTGAGGAAGGCCAGCACCGGCACGGCGAGCAGTGCGCCGATGATGCCGGCGAGCACCGCGCCGCCCGCGATCGCCAGCACGATCGCCAGCGGGTGGATCGACACCGCGCGTCCCATCACCAGTGGCTGCAGGACGTGGCCCTCGAGTTGCTGCACGGCGATGATCAACCCGAGGGTGATCAGCGCGTAGATCCAGCCCTTGGCGATGAGCGCGACGATGACCGCCAGGAAACCGGTGACCACCGCACCGACCAGGGGGACGAAGGCACCCAGGAACACCAGCGACGCGAGCGGAAGCGCAAGCGGCACACTCATGATCGCCAGGCCCACCCCGATGCCGAGCGCGTCGACCAGTGCGACCAGGAACGTCGCACGCACGTAGCCGATCAGTGACCGGAAACCGGCGCGACCAGCGTCGCGCACCCGGGTCCGCACAGCCATCGGAAACACCTGGGTGACGAACCCGAAGATGTTGCGGCCGCCGTGCAGCAGGAAGATCAGGGTGAACAACACCAGCAGCGCCCCGGTCACGATCTCGGTCAGCGTGCCCGCAGTCGAGAGTGCCCCGCTGGTCAGCTTCTCCTGATTGCTCCCCAGGGCTTCGATCGCTGTGTCGCGGGCCTGATTGATCTGCTGATCGCTGACCTTGAGCGGCCCGTCGGTGAGCCACGTGCCGAGACCCTCGATGCTGGTCGTCACCTGCGCGACCAGCGCCGGCGCACCGTCGACGAACTGCGTGATGACAAACGACAGCAACCCGCCGAACAGCGCGATACCGCTCAGCAGCACCAACGCCACCGCGCCGCCGCGAGGCGCACCCCGGCGATCGAGGAAGTCGACCACCGGCATCAGCAGGGCGGCCACGATCGTGGCCAGCATGACCGGTACAAAAATGATCTCCAACTGGAAGAAGACCCACAGCAGCGCGACGACGGCGCCGAAGATCACCAACAGCCGCCACGACCAGGCTGCGGTCTTGCGAACAAGCGGGCTGACCGACTCATCGGCAAGGGAGTCCAGCGAGGGACGGGCTGACATTCCGGTAGCGTAACGGCCCCGGGAGTCCGGTCCCGGGATCTGCGGAATCGGCCGGAGCACGGCTTACCCTGTACTGCGTGTCTCACGACGCTCCCGCGAGCGATACCGGGGCGGGACCCGCCGGCCGGGACCCCAAAGCCCGCGGCAAGTACTGGTGGCTGCGGTGGGCGCTGCTCGCCCTCGCGGTCATCGTGCTGACCGTCCAGTTCGCCCTGGTCCACGACCAACTCGCCAAAGCATGGAAGAGCCTGTACTCGGCGAACTGGCTGTGGGTGCTGGCCGCGGTGGTCGCCGCCATGGCCTCGATGCACAGTTTCGCGCAGATCCAGCGCACCCTGCTGCGCTCCGCCGGCGTCCACGTGCGGCAGTGGCGCTCCGAAGCCGCGTTCTACGCCGGCAACGCACTGTCCACCACGATGCCGGGCGGCCCGGTGCTGTCGGCGACGTTCATCTACCGCCAGCAGCGGATGTGGGGCGCCTCGCCCGTCGTGGCCTCCTGGCAACTGGTGATGTCCGGCGCACTTCAGGTCATCGGCCTGGCACTGCTCGGACTGGGCGGCGCTTTCCTACTGGGTGCGACGAAGAACCCGATGTCGCTGATCTTCTCGCTCGGGGGCTTCATCGCCCTGATCCTGCTGGCGCAGGCGGTGGCCACCCGGCCCGAACTCATCGACGGAATCGGCGCGCGGGTGCTGTCGTGGGTCAACGCGATCCGGGGTAAGCCGACCGGCACCGGGCTGACGAAGTGGCGGGAGATCCTCACTCAACTCGAGTCGGTGCAGTTGGGCCGCGGCGTTCTCGGGAAGGCGTTCGGCTGGTCGCTGTTCAACTGGATCGCCGACGTCGCGTGCCTGCTCTTTGCCTGCTACGCGACGGGCGGTCACCCGTCGATCGCGGGGGTGATCGTGGCCTACGCCGCGGCCCGCGCCGTCGGCTCGATCCCATTGATGCCCGGCGGACTACTGGTCGTCGAGGCCGTCCTGGTTCCGGGCTTGGTCTCCAGCGGGATGCCACTGGCCGCGGCGATCTCGGCCATGCTGGTCTACCGACTGATCAGCTGGATCTTCATCGCCGCGATCGGCTGGGTGATCTTTTTCTTCATGTTCCGCACCGAGAAGGACATCGACCCCGACACCACAGAGACCGTCGCCCCGATCCGTGCCGCCGAGGACATCGCCACGCCGCAGTTCAGCCCCGACCCCGACGCGCCGCATCCGCCGGACGACGTCCCCGCAACGTCGCCGGAACGCTTCGGGACATAACGAAAGAGTGCCAGCCACATGATGTTTCGACCACTCACCGCCACTGCGTCGTTCGCGGCTCTGATGCTCCTCGCCGCCTGCTCGGCCGCCCCGGAGACCACCCCGGAGACCACCCCGGTGGGAACCACGGCCACTCCGCCGGTCGCCTCGGAGTCACCGGCGACCACCCCCGCTCCGGCCGGGCCGTCAGTGGCCACGCCGCTGGTGGCGCGCGTCCTGAGCGCACCGATCCCGGTGCCCAGTACCGATGAGAAGGTGCACCTGGCCTACGAGTTGCAGCTGACCAACACGCTGGCCCAGGACGTCACGCTGACCTCTGTGGATGTCCGCGCCGGCGACCGGACGCTGCTGAGCCTGCCCGGCGACCGGCTCGCCTACTGGACTCGGGTCATCGGAAACCCCACGCCGACAACAACAATCGGACCGGCTCAGACAGCCTTCGTGTGGCTTGACGTCGCGTTGGCCCCGAACGAGACGATCCCGGACCAGCTCACCCACGCGGTGGGCATCTCGGTGCCAGAACCGATGCCGCCGCTGTTTCCCGCCACCATGACCGAGAATGTCGCACCGGTCACGGTGCAGACGCGTGAGCCGATCGTCGTCGCTCCGCCGCTGGCCGGACCGAACTGGCTCAACGGCGACGGTTGCTGCGGCATGACCGCGCACCGGATGGCTCTCAACCCGATCAACGGCGAGATCTGGGCCGCCGAACGATTCGCGATCGACTACGTCCAGCTCGGACCCGACGGGCGGCTGTTCACCGGCGACAAGACCGACGTGAACAGTTATCCGTACTTCGGCGCCGACATCCTCGCCGTGGCCGACGGTCCGGTGGTGGCGACGCTGGACGGGCTGCCCGAACAAGTTCCCGGCACCGCGCCCACCGGACTTGCGCTCGAGCAGTACGGCGGCAATCACATCGTGCAGGATCTCGGCAACGGGTTCTACGCGCTGTACGCCCACATCAAGACCGGCACAGTCCAGGTCGGTCCCGGTGATCAACTGACCGCCGGGCAGGTGATCGGGTCGCTGGGCAACAGCGGGAACTCCGATGCGCCGCACCTGCATTTCCACATCATGAGCAGTCCCGATCCGCTGCGCTCGGACGGGCTGCCGTTCGTGTTCTCGGACTTCGAGCTGGATTCGCGTCTCGTCGAGTCACCGGAGTCACTCGACGGTCTGCTCGACGGCGCACCCGCCCAGCTGCAGCCCGGGTTCGCCCCTCGCAACGAAACCGGCACCAGCCCAATTGTTTACGATGTGATGACCTATGAAGACCGGTGACCGCCCGCCCGCCGGGGTCACACTGACAGCACTCGCCGTGGATGTCGTGTGTGTGGTGGTGTTCTGCACGATCGGACGTCGCAGTCACGCCGAGGGGCTCAGCGTCAGCGGCATCGCCGAGACGGCGTGGCCGTTTCTGACCGGAACCGGAGTGGGCTGGTTGCTCTCCCGCGGCTGGCAGCGTCCGACCTCGCTCGCCCCCACCGGGATCGTGGTGTGGGTGAGCACAGTGGTGGTCGGGATGTTGTTGCGTAAGGCCACATCTCAGGGCACCGCGGTCAGTTTCATCGTCGTCGCCTCGTTGACCACCGCGGTGCTGCTGCTCGGGTGGCGCGCCCTCGCCCTGCGGAGAGCCAAGACGGCAGGTTGATCACGTCGTCGCCGCCATCAGGCGAGTCCGCACGCAGAGCACCGACAATCGGTTAGCCTGCGTTCAACCCTGAGGCCGCATGTGAATGCCGGCACCGGAAAGGCGGTTTGGCGAATGACGAAAGCAGTCGGGACGCCCGAGGAGACCTCTCTGCTGAAAGTCCTCGGCAACTGGGACGTATTGGCTCTCGGCTTCGGCGCCATGATCGGCTTCGGCTGGGTGGTTCTCACCGGGGACTGGATCGGCTCGGCCGGCACGCTCGGAGCGGTTCTGGCGATGACCGCTGGCGGAGCGATCATGGCCGTGGTCGGCCTGACGTACGCCGAGCTCACGGCGGCCATGCCCAAGGCCGGCGGCGAGCACAACTTTCTGCTTCGCGGCATGGGACCGCGGTGGTCGTTCATCGGCTCGTGGGGCATCGTCGGCGGCTACGTGACCATCGTGGCGTTCGAGGCCGTGGCGCTTCCCCGGACCGCCCTGTACCTCTTCCCCGACCTCAACCAGATCCGGCTGTGGGAGATCGCGGGCAGCGAGGTCTACCTCACCTGGGCGCTGGTCGGCGCGATCGCCGCGGTCGTCATCACCACCGTCAACATCCTCGGCGTCAAGTTCGCCGGCGTCGCGCAGACGTTTGTCGTGGTGCTGCTGCTGGTCATCGGCCTGATGCTGGTCTTCGGTTCCTTCACCGGCGGATCGGTGGACAACATGCAACCGCTGTTCACCGGCGGCACGGCAGGGTTTTTCGCCGTGCTCGTCGTGGTGCCGTTCCTGTTCGTCGGCTTCGACGTCATCCCGCAGTCCGCGGAGGAGGTGGACATCCCCGCGCGCCAGATCGGACGTCTGGTCGTCATCGCCGTCGGCCTCGCCACCATCTGGTACCTGATGACCATCGTGACCACCTCGTCGGCGATGTCGGCGGGCGAACTCGCAGACGCCGACATCGCCACCGCGGATGCGTTCGGCGCCCTGTTCGGCAGCGACGTCATGGCGAAGCTCCTGATCGCGGGAGGCATCGCCGGAATCCTCACCTCGTGGAACTCGCTGCTGCTCGGCGCGTCGCGACTGATGTACTCGATGGCGCGCTCGGGCATGCTGCCCGCCTGGTTCGGCAAGCTGCACCCGAAGTTCCGCACCCCGGTCAACGCCCTGCTCTTCATCGGTGCCCTGTCGTTCATCGCCCCCTTCCTGGGCGAGGCGATGCTCGTGTGGCTCGTGGACTCCGGCTCACCCAGCATCGTGATCGCGTATCTGCTGGTCTCCGTCGTGTTCCTGGTGCTGCGCCGGCGCGAGCCGCAGATGGAGCGGCCGCTACGGGTCGGCGGGACGGGCAAGACCGGCCTGGTGGTCGGCGGCGCCGCCGTGGTGCTGTGCGGTGGGTTGCTGAGCCTCTATCTGCCGGGGATGCCCGCGTTCCTCGACGTGCCACCGTGGATTCTGTTCGGGGCCTGGTGGGCACTCGGCGCGTTCTTCCTGCTCCGCATCCCCAGTGGCATCGCGCCCGGCGAAGACGCCGAACATCGGTTACTGGAGGCGCTGAAGCAGCGTCGGGCAACGCCTCGCGACGGCGGACGCAACTAGGCTACAGTTCTGAAACCTCTTGCAGTTCAGGCGATATCGTGATGGTGAATGTCGCCCTCAGCCCGCCGAGCGGCCCGTCCGACAGCTCGATCCGGCCACGGTGCAGCGCTGCCTGCTGAGCCACCAGCGCCAGGCCGAGGCCCGAACCGCCGGGTGCCGCGTTGCTTCCGCGGGCGAACCGGCCCAGCACGCTCTCGTGCTCGTCTGCGGGCATGCCGACGCCGTTGTCGTCGACGACGAACGTCATCGTCTCGTTCTGCCGGCGGGCGGTGAGCAGTATCCGTGACGCCTCGCCGTGGGTGATGGCGTTGCGCACCAGGTTGTCGATGGCCAGCCGGAGTCCGCCCGGCCAACCCCACACAGTGCCGAGGTCGTCGGCCACCTCCACGTCGATCTGAACCTCCCGGCTCACCCGCATGTTCTCCCGTGCCACCCGATCCAGCATGTCGGTCACGTCGATCACCTCGCGGTCCTCGACCTGCGCCAGCTGACCGGAGGCGAGTTGGCCCAGCGCGGTGATGATGCCCTCGACCCGGCGTTGCGCGCGGGCCAGGTCGGCGACGACCTCCTCACGTTCCTCACCGGGCAGATCGTGGATACGCAGGGTGTCCAGGTCGGCGCGCATCGCGGTCAGTGGCGTGCGCAGTTCGTGTGCGGCGTTGGCCGCAAAATCCTGGGCGGCCTGCAGGGAGTTCGTGGTGGCGCGCTGCGCCGCTGCGAGGCGGCTCAGCATCGCGCGCATCGCCTCCGACAGATCCTCGGCCTCTCGGACCCCGTGGACCGCCGGCATCTCGTCGGCGCCCTCACCCAACTGTTTGGTGTGTTCGGTCAGCTTGCGCAGCGGCCGGATCGCCGGCCCGGCGAGCAACCACCCCAGCCCGGCGGCGATCAGGACCGTCACCACACCCACCGCGATGTAGGCGGGCACCCTCGCGGAGTTCAACAGGATGCTGTCGGCACGGATGCCGATGGACATCAGCACCCCGCCCTCCTGGTCGACCGGGATCGTCCGGACGCGGTACTCGACGTTGTTGACGATCACCGTCTCGGTGCCGGGGGCCAGCGCCGGAAGCTGGAATCCCCGCTGGTACACAACCTGACCCGATGACCGCGACCGTCCGGTCTGCAAGACGCCTCGCCGCTGGTCGGTGAGCTGCTCGGGGAACATGCTCGCGTCGACGATCGCATCCAGGCGCCGATCCACCTGTGCGGCATCGTTGTTCGCCAACACCACCGATGTCAGGATGGTGAACACCGCGACGACCGCCGCCGCAGCAGCAGCGGCCGCGATGGCGACCCTGGTCCGCAGCGACGCCGATCGCAGAAACCTCGGAAGTCTCGGCAAGACCCCTACTGCTCTTCCCGCAGCACGTAGCCGATCCCCCGCACCGTGTGGATCACCCGGTGCAGCCCGTCACGCTCGAGCTTGCGCCTCAGGTAGGAGACGAACACATCGGCGACGTTGGTGTCGACGTCGAAGTCGTAGCCCCACACCAACTCCAGCAGCCGCTGCCGACTCAGCACCACGCCGGCGTTCTCGGCGAGCACCGCCAGCAGATCGAACTCCCGCTTGGTCAGCTCGACGCGCTCGCCGGCCACGAACACCAGGCGGCGCGCGGTGTCGATGGTGAGCGACCCGACCGTCATCGTGTCCGACGTCGGGTCGGAGTGATGCGCCCGGCGCAGCAGAGCGTGCAGCCGTGCGACCAACTCGCCCAGGTCGAACGGCTTGGTCAGGTAGTCGTCGGCCCCGGCCTCGAGCCCCGCGATCCGGTCGTTGACGGTGTCGCGCGCAGACAGCACACAGATCGGGATGTCGTTGCCCAGCGCGCGCAGCGCGGTGACGACCGCGACCCCGTCGAGTTCCGGCATCTGCACGTCGAGCACCAGCGCGTCGTGCGATTCGCTCGACAACAACCGGAGCGCCTCTTTACCGTTGGCCGCCACCCGGACATCGAATCCGGAGTGGCGCAGCCCCCTGGCCACCGACGTCCGGACATCGGGGTCGTCATCGACCATCAACACCGTCCGACCGGCCCCGTCCTGGATGGACGGCTCATCCCCGCGAGCGGGCGTCGCCACCACCCTGTCGCGCACCAGCCTCAGTAAGCGTCAGGCGAAGTGATGACGCCGCAGCGATCCTTCAACTCCACCAACGGCCGGCGGATCTCGGTCAGCTCCGCCTTCACCACCGGATTGGCATTGAGGTACGCCTCGACATCCGCATGGATCTGGTCCCGCGGATCCCCGTGCAGGTCGGTGAAGAACGCGTTCACCTCGGGATGGGTGAACAGGTAGGCCGACGACGCCGCCGAGACACCGGCAGCCGTACCGGAGAAGTCGGCAGCGGTGCAGTTGGGCGGCATGGGCTGTGCCGATGCCATGGGCGCAGCGCCGAGCACGCCGAACGCAACAGCGCCGGCGACCGCGCCGCCGCCCAGCGCGCCAGCAACCGCACGACGGACGGTGGGTGCCGAGAACAACATTAAGTCTCCTTATTCAGAGTGAACCGGCACCAGTGTCGATCGCCGGTCAGGACCATCCTAAGGAAGCTAAGCAGAATGGCCGCCTGGTTTCTTGCCTAGCCGTTAATCAATCCTGAGAATGTCGCCGAACCTGCTCACCGCGACGACGTGACTTCCGCGCTCGGAGATGCCTCGGGACCCTCACCGGTTGCGGGCAGTGCGGGGCTCTGTTGGGCCGCCTGCATCAGACCCAGCAGTTGAGGGACGCTCACCGGCAATTTGCACCGCGCCGACAGGTTCGCCAGGGGCTGCTGCAGTCGCTGCATGTCCCCGGCGACGTCGGGGTTGGCGTCGAAGTAGGTCTTCAGCGCGATGACCGACTGCGGTCCGCCCTGCTGCTGGGCGATCGTCGTCAGCGCCTGATTGGTCTCGGGTTTGGCTTCCAGGTAGTTGCCGGTGTTGGTGGCGACGGCAGCCACCGTCCTGGCGACCGAACTGGCCGCGCACGGGTCGGGCGCGGCCGTCACCGACGGGGTCGCCGGCCCGGTCAGCGCAACCACCCCGATACCGGCAGCTGCAGCCGCAGCAAAAGCCGCGGGCAGCCGATACCGAACGACACGACCCGTCCGGCGCGCGTTGATTCTCGAGTGCGAATCCATGACGTACTCCTCACAGTTGCGAACGCCCCACCTCCGCGCACGCTCACCGCGGCCGGTAGCAAAGATCCCCGACGCCGAAACTTCTTCCCGACATACTGCCATCGCCTCCGCGGGAGTGGCCAATCGAGACCGCGATGGGGCGGGCGTTAGAGCCGCATTAAGCAACGCTGGCAGCCCTTCACGAGGGCGGTCACCCTACAGCTCGCTGCTGTACGCTCTCGCTACGAAACGCCGGGGAGAAAGTGGGGAGTTCCGATCCAGCAGTTCATGATGCGGATCAGCAGCAATCTGCGCAGATTCCGCTGGGCGGTGTTCGCGGCGTGGGTGCTGCTGTTGGTCCCATCGCTGTATCTCGCCATGAACCAGTCGGGCAATCTGACCGGTGGCGGTTTCGAGGTCGAGGGCTCCCAGTCGCTGTACGTCCAGCACCAACTCGAAGCGCAGTTCCCCGATCAGGGCGCCTCCCCACTGGCTCTGGTCGCCGCGCCGCGCGCGGACGCATCCTTCGAGGACATGAACGACGCGGTCGCCCAATTGGAGCGGATGGCCTCGGAGGTTCCCAGCGTCACGCTGCTGCCCAATCCCCAACAACCCCCGCCCCAGCCGGACCGCCCCTACGTCGTCACGCTGCAACTGGACTTCGACAACACCGGCGCCGTCGACATCGCTCACCAGCTGCGGGAGAAGATCGGGGTCGAGGGCGACGAGGCCGGCGAGACCGAGAACGGCAAGGTCCGGCTCTACGTCATCGGGCAGGGCGCGCTCGGCGCAGCCGCCTCGGAAGCGACCAAGCACGACATCGCGCAGGCCGAGAAGTGGAACTTCCCGATCGTCCTGCTCATCCTGCTCGCGGTGTTCGGCTCGCTGGCCGCCGCGGCGATGCCACTGCTGCTGGGAGTCTGCACCGTCGTCGTGACCATGGGCCTGGTGTTCCTGCTGTCGATGTACACGACGATGTCGGTGTTCGTGACATCGACGGTCTCGATGTTCGGCATCGCGGTGGCCATCGACTACTCACTGTTCATCCTGATGCGGTTCCGCGAGGAATTGCGCGCCGGACGAGAGCCCCAGGACGCCGCCGACGCCGCGATGGCGACCTCCGGCCTGGCGGTGGTGCTGTCGGGCATGACCGTGATCGCTTCGGTCACCGGCCTCTACCTGATCAACACCCCGGTGCTGCAGTCCATGGCGACCGGCGCGATCCTGGCCGTCGCGATCGCGGTACTGACCTCGACGACGCTGACGCCGGCGGTGCTGGCGTCGTTCGGCCGGGCCGCGGCGAAACGCTCGTCGTACCTGCACTGGTCGCGGCGGCCCGAGGCGACCCAGTCCCGATTCTGGTCCCGCTGGACCGGCCGGGTGATGCGCAGGCCGTGGGTGTCGGCGCTGGCCGCCTCCGCCCTGCTGCTGACCCTGGCGATTCCGGCGTTCTCGATGGTGCTGGGCAACAGCATGCTGCGGCAGTTCGATCCGACACACGAGATCCGCGGCGGGGTCAACGCCGCGGCCGAGGCCCTGGGCCCGGGCGCGCTCGGCCCGGTGCGGGTGCTGGTGAGCTTTCCCGACGGCAACGCCGCCTCCGCGCCGGCCAAGGAGCCGCTGCTCGACACGATCCGGCAGAAGATGGCGCAGGCGCCCAACACCGTGTCGGTGTCGCCGCCGGTGTTCGGCAACGATTACCGCAGCGCGCTGCTGTCGGCGGTGCTGTCGGTGGACCCGGAGGATCCGGGGGCGCGCGAGACGGTCGACTGGATGCGCGAGCAGCTACCGCCGGTCGCCGAGGGCAGCGCCCGGATCGACGTCGGGGGGCCGACTGCGCTGATCAACGACTTCGACGACAAGGTCTCCGAGACCCAACCCTGGGTGTTCCTGTTCGTCGCGCTGATCGCGTTCGTCATGCTGCTGATCTCGATCCGCTCGGTCTTCCTGGCGTTCAAGGGCGTGCTGATGACCGTGCTGTCGGTGGGAGCCGCGTACGGCAGCCTGGTGGTCGTCTTCCAGTGGGGCTGGTTCTCGGCGTTGGGCTTCAAACAGCTCGAGTCGTTGGACAGCACGATCCCGCCGCTGGTGCTGGCGCTGACCTTCGGGCTGTCGATGGACTACGAGATCTTTCTGCTCACCCGGATCCGGGAGCGGTTCCTCCAGACCGGCAACACCCGCGACGCCGTGGCCTACGGCGTCAGCACCAGCGCCCGGACCATCACCAGCGCGGCGCTGATCATGATCGCCGTGTTCATCGGGTTCGCTTTCGCCGGTATGCCGCTGGTCGCCCAGCTCGGTGTCGCGAGCGCGGTCGCGATCGCGGTGGATGCGACCGTGGTGCGGCTGGTACTCGTTCCGGCGCTGATGGCCATGTTCGACGAATGGAACTGGTGGCTGCCGCGCTGGCTGGACCGCATCCTGCCGTCGGTCGACTTCGAGAAGCCACTGCCCAAGGCCGACATCGGCGATCTTGTCATCATCCCCGACGACATCTCGGCCCTCGCCCCTTCCGGGGCGGACCTGCGCACCGTCGTCAAGTCGGCCGCGAAGCTCAAAAGCCTTGCCCCTCAAGCAATCACAGTCGCCGATCCGCTCGCGTTCAGCGGATGCCAGCCGCGCAAGGTGATGGGCAGCAGCCGCCTCAAGGACAACGACGGGCAGCTCACCGTCGCGGTCAGCAACCGTGCGCACGGCAAGACCGTGGCGGTCAAACTGCCCAAGCATCCGGTGACGATGTGGCGGGGCCGGCTTGATGTCGCGCTCGATGCGCTGTCGGTCGAGTCCGCAGGCGCCGAAGGCACTCCGCTGCAGCGCAGCAGCCCGATGGAGACCACCACTGTGCTGCTCCCCACCGGCGATCGACTGCAGATCCCGACCGGCGCCGAGACCCTCCGTCTCAAGAGTTTTCTGATCATGCAGCGCAACAGCACCCGCGATTTCACCGAGTTCGCCGAACTGGTCGATTCGATGGACACTCAGACCGCGGCAGAAGTGCTCTCGGGCATGGACCGGTACTACGCTTGTCAACCGGAGCGCACACACTGGGTGGCCACCCAGCTGGTGCGCCGCCTGGCAGAGCCGCGGCCCTCCGACGGGTCCGAGGTCGCCGTGTCCGGGCCCGGCGCGGAGACCGAGTGGGCGCGAGTCAGGCAGCACTGTCTGTCGGTGGCGGTAGCGATGCTCGAGGAGGCGAGGTGACTGTGACCTCTGATGTACGGGGCACGGACCGCGACGAGTCTTCCGCGCGACGAGCCCCGGTTTCAGCGCCGCCCGCCGACCGGCCGGTGGAGTTCTGGCCCACGGCGGCGATCCGCGCCGCGCTGGAGAACGACGACCTCAGCGTCTGGCAGCGCATCGTCGTGGCGATCAAACGCGACCCCTACGGCCGAACGGCACGCCAGGTCGAGGAGGTGCTCGACACGGCGAAACCGTACGGGGTGTCCCGGGCCATGTCGGAGGTGCTGCTGCGGACCCGAGAACACCTCGAGGCCAACGAGTGCGCCGAGGTGGCCCGGCACGTGCACCTGCTCCTGGACCGCTCAGGGCTCGGCGAGCAGGAGTTCGCGTCGCGCATCGGTGTACCCCCCGACGATTTTGCGGCCTACATGCGGGGCAGCGTCAGCCCACCGGCATCGCTGATGATCCGGATGGGCCGACTCTCCGAGCGATTCGCCAGGATGCGCACCTGAGGCTCGGGGTTCGGGTCGCCGCGGAATAGCACTCCGGGTCGCGGTCGACCCCTCGATCACCACCCTGGCTTCACTTTCGCGAGCGATCCCTAGCGCGAGTGGATCGGTGCCACGTCCTCGACCAGCCACCGTCCGTCGCTCTTCGACAGCGCGACCCGCAGCGCCAGCACCGCGGTGTCGGTCGGCTGCCCCGGCGAGGACTGCGTCCCGCGCAGGATCACCGCCACGCTCGCCGCGTCGGGGCCGATGGCCTCCACCCCCGCGGACACCGTAGCGGCCTGCGCCGAGACGTTTCTGCTCGCCAAATCCTTTGCCACCGCGGCGAACTCGCTCTCGAACCGCTCGGCGCTGGCCTGCGACATCATGGCCGTCGCACGGTCGATCGACGAGGTCGGATTCTGCGGCGTGAACGTCGCCGACGCCTCGGCGACGCTGCTGGCGATCCCGGTCACCTCGGCGCTCTCCTCGCGCAACTCGCGGTCGGGCCGCGTCCACTGGGTGTAACCGACCGCGACCGCGGCCACCAGCGCGACAGTGGCCATCGCGACGATCCCCAGCCGCAGTCCCGGGCCGTCGTCGTCGGTGCCGACGGTCACCCTGTCGCGACGTGCCACCACGAAGTCGACGATCACCCCTTGGAGCACCAGCAGGCACAGCACCGAGCACACCGACACCCACCACAACGGCCATGCCAGCGCGACCCCGATGTAGATCAGTGCGACGACCACCGCGGCCGGTGCAAGCAGGTCGAACGCGGCTACCCGCAGCCGGTTCCTCATCGGATCGGCTCCAGCCGGGAGATCAGCAGCTGTCCGTCGACGTCGGAGACGCCCAGACGCAGCGTCCAGCGCACGGTCTGCGGCTCCTCCGTGCCGGCGTTCTCGCTGATCGACGTGGCCACCACCATGACGGTGTCGGTCCGCGCCGCCGACGCCGACAGTTCCGGCTGCGGCGGAGCGGTCGGTGCGCCGGGCTGATCGTGGTGGATCGTCTCGAGCGCCACCGAGTCGATCTGGCCGGTGGTGCGCGCCTGCAGCGTCTGAACCAGCCTGCGGTACGGCTCTACGGTGGCCTCGAAGTCCGAGTTGAGCTGCCCGACGGTGCCCTCGCGCAAGGTGTTCAGATCGGCCTCGACGGTGTCGTTGTTCATGTTGATCAGCACCCCGGTCCACTCGGCGGCGGCCTGCAGAACCTGGGTGCGGTACCTCAACTCGTCGGTGTCGGCGCGGTGCTGGCTCCAGATCAGGCCGGCCAGCACGACCGCGGCGATCGCGACAGCTCCGAGCACCGCCGACGCGACTCCGAAACTGCTGAAAATGCCGTCACGCTGCGGCTCCTGCTCATCGTCGGGCATGCGCGTGAGGGTACCCGGGCGTTTCTGGAAGGATGTCGGGGTGACGGTAGAAGCGAATCGCGAGACCAAATCCGGCATCGACCTCAGCCACCTCGACCCGACGGCCCGACCGCAGGACGATCTGTTCGGTCACGTCAACGGCCGGTGGCTCACCGACTATCAGATCCCGGCGGACCGGGCGACCGACGGCGCCTTCCGCACGCTGTACGACCGCGCCGAGGAACAGATCCGCGACCTGATCACCGAGGCGAGCGAGTCCGTGGCCCCGGAGGGCACCGGAGCCGCCCCGGCGGCGACATCAGGCACCGACCAACAGCGCATCGGTGACCTCTTCGCCAGCTTCATGGATGAGGAGGCGATCCGGCGGCGGGGTCTCGACCCCCTGCACACCGAACTCGCCGGGCTCGAGGCCGCCGACAGCCCGGACGCGCTCGCGCGGGTGCTGGGCGCTCTGCAGCGCACCGGTATCGGCGGAGGCGCCGGACTCTACGTCGACACCGACTCGAAGAACTCGTCGCGCTACCTGCTGCACCTGACCCAGTCGGGTATCGGGCTGCCCGACGAGTCGTACTTCCGCGACGAGCAGCACGCCGAGATCCTGGCGGCCTACCCACGCCACATCGCCGCGATGTTCGCACTCGTCTACGGCGGCGACGCCGACGACCACGCCGCGACCGCCGACACGATCGTTGCGCTGGAGACCAAGATCGCCGCCGCGCACTGGGATGTGGTGAAGCGCCGCGACGCCGATCTGACCTACAACCTGCGGACCTTCGCCGAGGTGGCGGCCGAGTCCCCCGGCTTCGACTGGGCCGGTTGGCTGCAGAGCCTGGGCGCGACGGGTGAGCAGACCGCCGAGATCGTGGTGCGACAGCCCGATTACCTGACCGCGTTCGCAGCGCTGTGGTCGGGCGAGAGCCTCGAGGACTGGCGGAACTGGCTGCGGTGGCGGGTCATTCATGGTCGGTCGTCGCTGCTGACCGACGAGCTCATCGCCGAGGACTTCGGGTTCTACGGCCGCAGGCTGTCGGGCACCGAGGAGATCCGCGACCGCTGGAAGCGTGGCGTCTCGGTGGTGGAGGGCCTGATGGGTGACGCGCTGGGCCGGTTGTATGTCGAGCGGTACTTCCCCCCGCAGGCCAAGGCGCGGATGGACGAGTTGGTCGCCAACCTGCGCGAGGCCTACCGGGTGAGCATCAACCAGCTCGAGTGGATGACGCCGCAGACCCGGGAGAAGGCGCTGGTCAAGCTCGACAAGTTCACCCCCAAGATCGGCTACCCGAACACGTGGCGCGACTACTCGGAGTTGGTGATCGACCGCGCCGACCTGTACGGCAACTACCGTCGCGGCTACGAGCTCGAATACGACCGCGATCTGGCCAAACTCGGCGGCCCGGTGGACCGCGACGAATGGTTCATGACGCCGCAGACCGTCAACGCCTACTACAACCCGGGGATGAACGAGATCGTGTTCCCGGCGGCCATTCTGCAGCCTCCGTTCTTCGACGCCGAGGCCGACGACGCCGCGAACTACGGGGGCATCGGGGCGGTCATCGGGCACGAGATCGGTCACGGTTTCGACGACCAGGGCGCCAAGTACGACGGCGACGGCAATCTGGTCGACTGGTGGACCGACGAGGACCGTGCCGAATTCAGCACCCGCACAACGGCGTTGATCGAGCAGTACGAGGAATTCGTTCCCCGCGGGCTGGGCAACGGTCACCACGTGAACGGCGCGTTCACCGTCGGGGAGAACATCGGCGACCTCGGCGGCCTGTCGATCGCGCTGCTGGCCTATCAGTTGTCGCTCAACGGCGAGCCCGCACCGGTGATCGACGGACTCACCGGCGAGCAGCGGGTGTTCTTCGGCTGGGCGCAGGTGTGGCGGACAAAATCCCGTGAGGCCGAAGCGATCCGGCGTCTCGCGGTGGACCCGCACTCACCGCCGGAGTTCCGCTGCAACGGAGTGATCCGCAACATGGACGCGTTCTACGAGGCGTTCGAGGTCAGCGAGTCCGACTCGCTCTACCTGGAACCGCAGCGACGGGTGCGCATCTGGAACTGAAGCCAGCGGCGTCGTGCGCGTCCGAACCTGCTCGAAGGCTGTTGATGTGCTGCCGATGAGCTTGGGCGCCAGGACCAGTGCCGTATCTGCTTCTACTGTTGGTGCACCAGCACGGTCCGACAGAGATCAGGGGCGAACGCATGCCGAGTTTCCAGACGATCACCCGCACGACACGGCTCATCGCGGGGGCCGGTGCCCTTGCCTCGGCTGCGCTTACCCTCACCGCAGCACTGGCCCACGCCGACCCGAATGATCCGGCGATGAGCCAGCTTTCGCCAGACGGTCACGTCAGGTCGGAGCAGTCGGCAAAGGTGTCGAGTGACGATCTCTGCGTGGCGAACGAAGGCACGCTGGGAACCGCGAGCATTCGCAGCCCAGAGATCGGGGTCCCCCAGCAATCGGCGGAGGAAGCGGGGCCCGAGTGGGTCGGGTCACGTGGGTGGCAGGCGGTGGGCATCGATCCCGCGGACCCGTGGGGTGGGAACTTCGATCCCCAGAACACGCACACAGGTCCGGCCTGCTCACCCGTCGCACCGAATGGCTTCTCGTAGGACCGGCCGATCTGCACGGGTGCGGTAACCGTGGTCGAGGAACCGCCCGACGGCGTTCACCGTGGCCGATGTCCGTGCGGCGTCGGTCAGATCGAATCCGTGGCCGGCGCCTGGAAGCTCCACATAACCAACGGGTTTCGTGGAGATCCGCCGCAGGCGATCGACGAAGCTACGTGCCTCGCCCACGGGGATGACCGCGTCGCTGGCTCCGTGGATGACGAGAAAGGGCGGCGCAGACGCATGCAGTCGTGCCATCGGTGACGCGTCGTGGAACACCGCGGGATGGCGAGATTGACGGCGTCGCACGACGACGCGTTCCAAGAAGTCCATGAAGCGGGCACGGGCCGGTGTCGACCGGTCCTCCCAGTCGTAGCAGCCGTAGATGCTGACCACCGCATCCACCGAGGTGTCGCAGGCGGTGTCCACCGTTGTCTCCCATTGCTTTTCGCCGGCTGTCAATCCCGCCAGCGCCGCCATGTGTCCGCCCGCCGAACACCCCGCGACCGCCACAAAACTCGTGTCACCGCCGAATGAGCCGGCATGGACGCGGGCCCACGCGATCGCCGACTTCACGTCGATGATCTGCCGCGGCCAGCGGTGGCGCGGACTCGTCCGGTACTGCACCGACAGACACACCCACCCTCGTTCGGCCAGGTGCGCCATCAGCGCATGCCCCTGCAGCACCCTGCTTCCAATCACCCAGGCGCCGCCGGGCAGGAACACCAGCACGGGCGCCGGTCCGGTGAGGTCGGGTCGACGCCAGACGTCGAGCACCTGACCGGGTGCGTCACCGTAGGGCACCGAGGCTCGATGGACCAGGCTTCGGTGCCTCCCGGCATGACGCCACGGCGCGCCGGGTTCGCCCACGGGCCAGGGTTCCTGCAGTTCGTCGGCGGGGAGGATGTCGCGGAGACCGTCGGCCATCAGACTGTCGGCCAGCAGTCTCTCGCGTCGACGGCTCGGCGAATTGCCCGGCGCCAGGCGAACTCTCGCTGATTCCATGAAGTCCGGCAGGTAGCGGGCACCGAAAACGCCCAGTGCCGCGATTCCACCGACCGGCTCCAGGTAGGCGCCGATGAAGGGCAGCCGGCCGGGTGCCGCGGCCGCTGCGATGAGGTAGTCGTCCAGGCCCGCACGAAGGAACCATGCCGCGTTCGACCGCACCCTCCCTGCCACCGATGCGGAGCGCTGCGGGAGTTCGCCGCCGGATTCGGACGTCACGGGTTCTGCCCGCAGTTCGGCGTGGTGGGCAGGCCGTCGAAGCGGTCGGTGATCCACTGCAGAGCCCTGGGTGCGTCGACGAGGAGCGGGAACGCGTGGTTGACGATCAGCTTGTTGAAGAGCGGGGGTTGTTCGTTGGTGAAGAATTCGACGTCGGCCCCCAGCGCACACCAGTCGCGGGCAAGCTGTACGGCGGGTCCATAGGGCACCAACGGGTCGTAGCGGTTGCTGACGATCAGTGCAGGCGCATCGGGCTCGAGGCGACCGATGCGCTGCTCGTGGAACAGACTCCGGAACGGCTCCTGTCGGGCCGCGGTCGTGATGTCGATCGCGAAGTAGCGCTGCACATGGCGGAAGCCGAAGTTAGCCATCGTTTCGGCCAGACATTGGTTCTGGGTTTTGGCGATCAGATCCTCACCGTCCGGGGTGAGCGCGTGGTGGATGTTGTCGCTGAACTCGGGATAGGCCGCCATCGCCGAGTTGATGACGTAACCCAGAATTCCGGCGGTGACGCTGCCGTCCAGGAAGGGCAGTAGCTGCGACAGGTCGGCCGGTGGGGCGCCGGCGTAGGCGCCGACGATGTGCAGTTCAGGGGCATAGGTGGGCGCGAGCTCGAGGGCTGCGGCGGTCGCCGCGCCGCCCTGGGAGTAGCCGTAGAAGGCGACGGGGCCCGCCGGGTCCAGTCCCGAGTCGGGAAGCCGTTGTGCGGCTCGCGCGGCGTCCAGGACGGCATGGGCGGAGGCAGGTCGATTGACGTAGGTGTGGACGCCCGGTGTTCCGAAGCCCTCGTAGTCGGTGACCACGACCGCCCAACCACGCTTGATCATTCGTTGGATGATGACCAGCTCGTACTCGAGGAACACGTCGAGCACACGGTTCCAGTAGAGGTACTCGTTCAGCAGTCGCGAGGGCGCGCATTGATCGCCCTGGCCGTGCGTGCCCACGGCGTAGGAGATCAGCGGTCGCGGGCCCTGCCCGGTCCACGGATCGGTGGGCTGGATGAACGTGCCGGTCACCGCGATCGGATTCCCTCGCGCATCGGCGCTGCGGTACATGACGCGTGCCGCTGTTGCCGGCAGTGTGCCGGGAAAGTGGACCGTCGCCGGTATCACCGACGGTTCGGTCCGCACCAGATCACCGGGCTGGCCAGGGGGAAGCGGGGCGGGAGGCAGGTAGAAGTCGCCGACGTACCCATCGGCGTGCGCCTCCGAAACGACCGTGCCGACAACACATGTCAGCGTGATGCACACAGCGACGAACAAGCCCCCGAGCCGAAACATTACTGGACGGTAACAAGCACGAGGTCGTAGCGGAAGACTTTTCTCTAATCTTTTAGAGAATTTGTGTGACGCTGCCGCGCCACCCGGCGCGAGGCGACAGGTAACATCACCGCGCGTAAGTTCACGTCGTAAGTACAACGCCCCCGAGCGTCGGCGATCACTCGCGGACGCCGCGATAGAGCTGCTCGGATCCAAGGGCACTCACGGGCTGAGCCATCCGCGGGTCGACGAACATGCCGGTGTGCCTGCGGGCACCACCTCGTTCTACTTCCGCACCCGTAAAGCCCTGATGCACGCCATCGCCGAGCGCATGGCCGAGCTCGACGCCGCCGACCTGTCAGTGCTCTCCGAGCTCGCCAAGGACACCACCACCGGATACGCAGGCACCGCAGGCTTGGCGAGACTGGTGATGATGTCGAGCAGCGAGCCGTACCTCACGCGCAGCCGGGCCCGCTACGAGCTCGTCCTCCAGTTGAGCCGCGAGCCCGAGCTCGCCGAGGCATTCGTCCAGTTCGCGGCCGGGTTCTACTCGCTGGCCCGCGAGGTGATCACTCAGTGGTACGGCGAGGACACCGAGCCCGACCCAGGCGTCGTCGAAGAACAGGCGGTCGTGCTGCTGACATTCATCAACGGCGTCATGATGAGCTTCGTCATCGGCGCACCTGTGGTCAGCGACGCAGAGCAACTGGATCGGTGGATTCAGGCGATCCTCGGGGGCACACCCCAGCCCGACCGCGACTCGCCGGATAGCCGGTGAGCGCGGGTCAGACCGCGACCCGCAGCGGGACCGTTCGCGGGAGACGCTGTGGCAGCACCACCGAATCCGCGGTGCGTGGCCGGAAACGGTACGCGCGCAGCGCTTCTGACGCGGGCACCGAGTCCGAGTCGATCACGACTGCGGATGCGTCACCGTCGTCGGTGGGGATGACGATGGTGTCCCCCGGGTCGCCGTAGATGCCGTGGCAGTCATCACCGACGCAACGACCGAGGGTGAGATCGATGTCGCCTTCGAACAAGTCGTTGATCCACCCCGCCATCAACAGTTGCACCGCAGGAGGATTCTGCGTTCGCGGGAAACCTGCCACGAGGTAGGCCGCGAACTGGATCACGGGGCTGCCGCCGAGCATGCCGTCCATGTGAACACCGTTGTTGATGACGACCCCGTTGAACTTCCCGGGGCGCGCATCTGAGAGTTCCTCGTTGATCCTGCTGTTCGCGTTCAGGAAGTTCAGCGGGGCGCCGATCTCGTACACGGGGATGTAGTCGCCCGGGTCGTTGTTGTTGCTCTGCTCGAGCTTCTTCATACGGTCCAGCGCATTCGGCATGATCGGGGAGAAGGGGACTCCGTCGAGCAGCACCACACCGGCGGCATCGTTGGCCGCATCCTGCCCGGTGGCTCGGCGGGCCACCAGACCCTCGGCGTAGTGACCTGCGACCCCGGGAGCGAATCCGCCCCCCAGCGAATGCCCGACCAACACGAACTTGGTTGGCACAGTGAGACTCTGCCGGCCATCGTCGAGTGTGGCCGTGGTCAGGCTCGCGGTCAGTGCGGCGCGGTTCTCGTCGAGGAACAGTTGCGCGACGGCCTTGTGGATGCCGTCACCGCCCAACCACAGGTTGCCCTCCGCGAAGGGATTCGAGGTCAGGGTGGTCGCGATGACCACGCTGTTGGTGCGCTCCGCGAGGTAGGCAGCCGTGTGGCTGTACATCGGGCCGCTCGCGAGGATGCCGTGCTGTAGGTAGATCAGGCGTTCCGGTTGGCCGTGAGTGGGGTAGTACCAGTCGGCCGGCACTTCGTTTCCGGGCGAGATGACCAACGTCGAGCTGCTGACGCGGATCGAGTCCCGTAGGGCGTGCGGGACCACGGGCGGGCCGTCGAAGGCCTGCACCAGGGCGCCGATGAAGTTGAACACCGCCGAACCGAGCGCCCTGACCAGTGGTGGGTAGTCCGGCTGGAAGGGCCCGAGGAAATGTTGTGCGGCCGGGACCGGATCCTCGGCCGCCAACGGCACCGAGACCCCCTGTGGAGCGCTCGGCGTCGGCGCTTCCACGGCGATGGGTTCCTGATCCGGCGCGGCCGTTGGTTCAGTTTCCGCTGCTGACGGCGTCACGCCGCGTTTGGGCTCCGATTTTTCGGGTGCCTCGACGTCAGCTTCGGGCAGAGTCTCTGATTCGGTCTCGATCTCCGATTCGGTCTCGATCTCCGATGCAGCCTCGGTCTTGGTCTCCGATTCGGTCGCGTTCTCGGTCTCGGTCTCTGTGTCCGTCTCGGTCTCGGTCTCTGTGTCCGTCTCTACGGCAGTCTCGGTATCTGTCTCGGTCTCGGTCTTCGACGCTGCCGCTGATGACGGATCGGCAACACGCGATCCGCGCTTCGAATCCGAGCCTGTGGAGTCACCATCCTGCGAGGCGCCACGTTGTCGTTGTGGCGCCGACCTATCCGAGTCCGCGCTCCCAGAACCCGCGGAGCGGCGGTCGCGTGTGGCCGAAGGGCCCGGATCCCTGTCCGCGGACGCGCTCGGCGTGCCGCCGTCCGAACCCGCATCGGTGTCCGCCTGCGCCGCCCCGGCACCGGCCAACAACGCCGAAGACACACCCGCGGTCAGCACACCGGCCCCAAGCCATCCCGCCACCCGCGCCATGAGCTCCTCCAGATTCGTTTGGTGAGTGGACGTTATCCCGCCAACAGACATGGGGGTGTGCATTCGCCTTACTCGACGCGGCGGGAACGACGCGCGGGCGGGACTTCGGCGGTCGGATCCGATCGCACGCTGAGCCACGGCTCGTGGGCTGGATGTGTTGTCGGACCCTTCTGCCACGATGGTGTCATGTCCTCGGCTGCACCGTGTTTCATCCCCAGCCCGCCGCGGGGTGCGCGGCTGGAGGTGCTGTTCGACGAGTTGTCTGAGTTGGCGGGTCAGCGTAATGCGATCGACGGGCGGATTGTCGATATCGTCGCCGAGATCGACCGCGACGGGCTGTGGTCGACGACCGGCGCGAAAACGGTCTCTGCGCTGGTGGCCTGGAAACTGGGCACCTCCCCGCACAACGCCGAGATCCTGGTCACCGTCGCCGAACGTGTCGAGACCTTTCCGCGCTGCCTCGACGCTTTGCGTGAGGGCCGGTTCTCCCTGGATCAGGTCGGTGTCATCGCTGAGCGCGCCGCTGACGGCTCCGACGATCACTACGCGGTGCTGACTGAATCCGCGACGGTCTCCCAGTTGCGGATCGCGACGACGGCCGGACCACGCCCCAAGCCCGACCCCACACCCGAACCCGATCCCGATGGTGAGTCCGAACCGCAGCCCCCGGCCGAACCCGAACGCACGATCGCCAAAACCAGCGACCACACCCACACCACCTACCGGATCCGGCTCCCCCACGCCGAAGCCGCCACGGTCGACGCCGCCCTGGCCTCGCACCTCGACGGATTGGTCGCCGACTGGAAACACCACCATGACACCGGCGAACCCGTCTCCGATCAGGCGCCGCCGTTCCCGAGCACCATCGATGCGTTCATGAGCCTGGTCCACGCCGGCTGGGACACCGAGGTCGCCCGGCGCCCACACGGCCAGCGCACCACCGCGGTGATCCACGTCGACGCCGACTCCCACGTCGCCTCGCTGCACCTGGGACCGCTGCTGTCTGACGCCGACCGCCGATTCCTGCTCTGTGATGCCACCTGCGAAGTGTGGTTCGAGCGCCACGGACAGGTCATCGGCGCCGGACGGGCCACCCGCACGGTCAACCGGCGGCTACGCCGGGCGCTGGAGCACCGCGACCGCTGCTGTGTGGTCCCCGGGTGCGGGGCGACCCGAGGACTGCACGCCCACCATCTGCGGCACTGGGAGGACGGCGGCCTCACCGAACTGTGCAACCTGGCTCTGGTCTGCCCGTACCACCACCGCGCCCATCACCGCGGCCTGATCACCATCACCGGCCCCGCCGACCGCCTCGTCGTCACCGACCACACCGGCCAACCACTGACCAACCGCTCGTTGGCCCGACCACCCACCCAACCCCCACCAGCAGTGAACCCCTACCCCGGACCCACCGGCGAACGCGCCCAATGGAAGTGGTACCACCCCTACCAACCCAAACCACCACCCCCGCACGAGGTGAACTAGCTAAACCCGGTTCGCCATGCCGTTGCGAATCAGATAGGGCCGCAACGCCAACAGGTATCCGGCCAGCAACACCAGCGGCGCCGCCAACGGCAGCCACGCGACATTCACCGGCGCCACGACGGCGATCGCCGCCGCGGCCGCAAACACCACCGCGAACAGCATCGTCGGCCGCGTCGGATCCTCATGCCGCAGAACCAGATACGCGGTCGCCGCCAGACCGGCGAGCGCGGTGTACAGCGGCGCCGGATCGGCGAGCACAATGGTGATCACCGTCAGCAGCACCGCCGCGATCGCGCACGGCCGCCACCACCCGGCGATCAGCACCGCGATCAACGCCGCCACGGCCGCGATCAACGCCGCGCCGTCGGCGTGGTAGGCGCCCGCACCGACCATCAGGGCACCGAAAGCACTGGGCAGCAACAACTTCATCGGCGCGATGCCGTTCGATGATCGGGCACCAGGGCCATCGCCTGATCGAGCGTGGCGCTTCCGGGCCAACCGACGATGTCCACACCGACGGTAGCCATGTCGCGATACATGAACGAGCGCTGCAGCGTCCACATGCGGTTGACCAGTGGATCGTGCTCGCCTTCGACCGGGTTGCCTTCGAGGACATCGACAGCGACCACTGCATGGCCGCGCTTGCGCAGATCGATGAGCGCCAACGCGAACTCGGTGTCCAGCATGGTGGAGAACGCGACGACGATCGCGCCCGGAGGCACGGCGGGACGCGGCGCCAGAGTGCCGGTCGCGGTCTCGTAGGTGTCGGCCGCACCGAGCATCGTGTCGAGAATGCGGTAGAACTGCCGTTGCCCGATGTCGGCGCCGAGCCAACGGGTTCCGCGGTTGCCCAGCGCCACCAGGCCGGCGCGGTCGCCGTATCGCAGCGCGCTCTGCACCACCTGCGCTGCGCCGCGCGCCGTCCGCTCGGTGGCGGCGGTCGCCGGGCCCGGTGGCTGCGGATAGGTGTCGAACAGCACGACCACATCGGCGGCCCGGTCCGTCAGCCGCTCGGTGACGTGCAGCCTGCTCCGGCGCGCACTGACAGGCCAGTTCACGATCCGCAGCTGGTCACCGGGGACATAGGGCCGGATGTCCGCGTACTCCACCCCGGGTCCGAGGTGGCGGGTCAGATGGGTGCCCAGCCGGTCGAGCAGATCGGTGCGCGGGATCGCGGTGGACTGCGGCGGAGCCACGGGGAACACACACACCTGCGCGGCGTCGACCGTTCCGGTGCCCTCGAGCAGACCACCGCGACCGAGCACCCGCACCGTGGCCCGGAGCGGATAACGGCCCCAGCGCGGCGCCTGCACGGCCACCGTCGTCACCGGTGTGCGGTCGACGACCTCGAGTTCCATCCCCGGCGGCGCCGAACACACCAGCCTGACTGGTCCGCCGTCGTCGGCGCTCGCCGACACCTCGACCCGCAGCTGTTCGGATTCGAAGCACCGCTGCAACCCCGGCCGCCCCTGCACTTCCACCGACGGCGCCGGTCGCTGCCAGCCGAGGGAGCACAGCACACCGAGCAGCGGTGCGGCGAAAGCGATCAGCTCCCACCTGCCGGCCAGCACCGCACACGCGATCGCAACCCCCGCACAGGTGGCGATCGACCTGGTCAATGGTGAAGCCCGCCAATGTAACTCAGCGACCGTCCGGGAAACGTCACTCACTGCGCTTCCCGCGCCCGCGGCACCGGCAGGCGGCGCAGCAGTTCGTCGACGACGTCGGCGCCCTGCACCCGCCGAACCCACATCTCGGGCCGGAGACTGATCCGGTGCGCCATCGTCGGCACTGCCAGCGCCTTGACGTCCTCGGGGATGACGTAGTCCCGGCCGAGCAGCAGCGCGCGGGCCCGCGCCAGTTGCACGAGGTCGAGTTCGGCGCGCGGACTGGCGCCGACGGCGACCTGCGGATGCTGCCTGCTCGCGGTCGCCAGCGACACCACGTACTGCAGCACGTCGTCGTGGACGGTCACCTGCTCCACCGACTCCTGCATGGCCAGCAGGTCGCGGGCGTCGACCACCTGCTGCACCGTCGGGGGCGCCGATCCGCGGTCGAGTCGACGGCGCAGCATCGTCGCCTCGTCCTGCTCGGACAGATACTTCAGTTCCAGCCGGATCGCGAACCGGTCCAGTTGGGCCTCCGGCAGCGGATAGGTGCCCTCGTACTCGATCGGGTTGTCGGTGGCGAGAACCAGGAACGGTTCGGGCAACCGGTGGGTCACCCCGTCGATGCTGACCTGTTGTTCTGCCATCGCCTCCAGCAGGGCGGCCTGCGTCTTGGGCGGAGTCCGGTTGATCTCGTCGCCGAGCAGCAGGTTGGTGAAGATCGGGCCGCGGCGGAACTCGAAGCGTCCCGATTGCATGTCGTAGATCGTGGAACCGAGCAGATCGGCGGGCAGCAGGTCCGGGGTGAACTGCACGCGGGTGAACTCGAGGCCCAGTGCCGCTGCGAATGACTTGGCGATGAGGGTCTTTCCGAGCCCGGGCAGATCCTCGACGAGGACGTGCCCGCGGGCGAGCACCGTGATCAGGATCAGGTTCAGCGCGGATCGCTTGCCCACCACCACCCGGCCGATCTCGTCGAGCACCGATCCACACAGTGCGCCCGTGGTGGCCGGTTCGAGGTCGGATGTCATAACCGCTCCAGACGTTGCAGGATGTCGTTGAGCGCCTCACGGCCGGGGCCGGGTTCCTGGCCCCCGGTTCGCGAGATGTTCTCCGGATCCACCCACTGCCAGAGCTCTTCGCCGAACAGCATCCGCCCGGTGGCGTCAAACGCTCTCGGGTCCTTCGCTTTTCGGTGACCGGCGGCGAGCTCGAACTGCCGTGCCAACATCGGCCGCAGCCGGCGGTCCCAGTCGGCGCGTGTCGACTCCGACCAGGAGATCAGGGTCTCGGTGCGGGCCAGCCAGCGGCGCAGTGCCGCCCCCACGTCGTCGCCGGCCGCGTCGGTGAGGGTGTCGGCCGCGTCGTGCGTCAGGCGCCACCGCACGGCGAACAGCACGCCCGCCAGAACGACGCCCGTCACCGCGATCACCAGGTGACGCTCCAGTTGACTCACGGCGAGCAACTGCACCACGGCCACCAGGAAGAACCCGGCGACAACAAGTTTCGTCATATCGCACCCTGCAGTTCGTCCTGGACCATCCGCAACGCCCGCACGGCGGCCTCGCGGTGGTCCTCGTTCATCACGTGCGGGCTGAACCGCGCTTCTTCGAACAGGTCGACCAGTTCGGCCGCGCTGTCAGCGCGCAGGGCGTGCCGCTGCACGGCGCGGGCCAGCACCTCGGAGGGGGTGTCGGAATCCTGCGGAGTGGTGCCGGGCGACTTCGCCAGTTCCCGTTCCATCGCCGCATAACAGGCGATGATCGCCTCGCGGGGGTCGCGGCTGCGATCCCCGATCTCGGCCAGGCCGAGTTCGGTCGCCCTCGCGAGATCCGGGCCGGCCGAACGGGTTTGGGGTAATGGAGCCGGATCGTCGGGGGTCTGCAGCGTGGGCGTGCGGCGTCTGCGGCCGATGATCGTCGCGAGAATCGAGAGCACGAGCAGCACGATCGTGGCCGCGGCGAGGTAGCCGAAGACGTCGCCGCCATCGGCCGGCGGGGTCGGTGGCTCGACGTCGGTGCCGCCCACGTCCTGTATCTCACCGGATTCGGGGTCCGCCGCCGGCACCTCGTCGACGGCGAAGCCGGATCCCCACCGCATCAGCAGCAGGACCACCAGCAGCCATGCCAGCAGGCCACCGGCCGCGATCAGCAGCAGCCGCCACGGCACGCCGACCCACTCACCGCGGTATTCGCGGGGCAGTTCGCCTGCGCTCTGGGCTGCTGTCCGGCGCCGCGACTGGGTGAGCACCGAGATCGTGATGACGGTGATCGACACAGCCAGCATGGCGGCGACGGCGATGAGGCTTCCCGGCCCGCTGGTCGCGGGTTCGCCGGGATCGGAAGCCGGTTCGGCGCCGGGCAGGTAACCGCGCAGCGCGACGATGGCGAGCACCAGCAGCGCGACCACGGCGACTGTGCGTGTTACCGCCCTGTCGTCACCGGGCATCGGCCCATCCTCGGCTGCATGCCGACGACCGGGGCGGCCGTCGGCCTGCCCTCATCGTGGCACGGGCCCGGTGTCGCCCGCCGGGAAAGCGCGGGGGCTATCCGGTCAGAACATCTGCCAGTCGGACGCGCCATCGGGCTGGGTGTACATTCCGCCGTCGGTGTTCTTGATGACCACTGCGTCACCGCTGCCGAAGTTCTGCTTGAACCACGCCGCATCCTCTGCGCTGAGGTTGATGCAGCCGTGGCTGACGTTGCTGTACCCCTGCGAGCCCTCCGACCACGGCGCGCCGTGGACGAAGATGCCGCTGTTGTCGATCCGGACCGCGTCCTTGACCTTGAGCTTGTAGCCCTCACCGGACGGGTCGTCGACCGGCACGCCGTACGTCGAGGAGTCCATGACGATGTCGTCGAACTTCTCCAGCACGTAGTAGGTGCCGTTCTTGGTCTCGTACCCGGACTTGCCCAGCGACACCGGGAAGGTCTTCTCGACCTCGCCGTTGCGCACGACCTCCATCTGCTTGGTCGTGTCGTCGATGGTGGCCACCAGCTGCTCGGGCACGGTGAAACTGGACTTGGTGCCCGCGGCATCGATGTTGACGACCGTGCCTGCCGGCCAGAAATCCTGGGGCCGCCAGCGCACCTGGGTGTCGCTGGTCCAGTAGAACCGGCCCGGCACCGCCGGGGTGGACGAGATGTGGATCGCGTCCTCGGCCATCTGCCGGTTGGCGATGGGCCGCTGGAAGTTGATGTAGATCGGCTTGGCGGCGCCCGCGATGGACCCGTTGACCGGGTTGAACGACGGCGGCACGAACGGCGGTTCACCGACGAACGGCGTCGGGTTCTGTCCGGCGGGGGTGCCCTCGGGGATGGCCATCGGTTGCGCCTGCGGCGGCGCCAACGGATTGCCCAGGCCCGGGAAGACGAAGGGGTTGGCCGGCGGAGGCGGCGCGATCGGGTTCGGCGCCGGGGGCGGCGGTGGTGGCACCCCGGGTTGCGCAAGCGCCGAGGGCGCGCTCAGCGACAGCCCGGCGACGACGGTGGCCGCCATGATCGTGACGATCAATCGACGTCTGTTTCCCTGTCGCATGCAAGTACCTCCAGTTCAGCGACTCAACCCAGTGTGGCACAGCACGACGCTCGGCCACACTCGTGAGAGCTTCGGTCCCGCCCCGGTCAGGGCGCTGAGCTGCACTGATATCGGCGGCGGGGGCCCAGACGTTACAAGCTGGAAGATCGCTGCATCCCGATTTTCCGGCTAGCCGCGGGACCGGCCGTCGCGCTTGGCCTGGCGGCGCGCCCCGGTCGCCTTCGTGCTCGCTTCGCGCTTCTTGCGGCCGGGAGAGTTCCGCGTCGTATCGGTTCGCGCCGGTCGCTTCGCAGTGCTCGCGCCTTTTCGGGCCGAGGCCCTGCGGGCCGGAGCCGCCGGTGGGGCCGCATTCTCGGCGCGCACCAACGCAAGCCGCTCTTCCTTGAGCGACCGGGCACTATCGCGGGCTGCCGCACTCACCTGGCGGCTCACCCGGGCGAGGGCCTCCTCGAAGACCTCGGCGCGGGCGGCATTGCGCAGATTGGCGCCGCGCGCGGCTCCGCGGGCCCCCTTTTGTGAGACCCGGGCCGCACCACCACGCCGATAGATCCCCACATGCTTGTTGCGGGCTCGACGGACGCGGGAGTGCAGTTCGAGCAGCTCGTCCTCGTCGAGACCGGTGAGTTCAGCCGGTTCGGTCGAACGGACGAGGAGAAGATCGGATTCGCTCAACGATTCCAGAAGCTTGCTCGAGGCCATCGCCAGATCCTATGCACGCTGACCGCGGAAAATAGGCGATATCGATCCTCGGGCATGCTGAGTTGATGATCGTGGCCTTCAGCATCAGTCCCTCCGGCGGCGACGAGACCGGGGGTGTCAGTCTCGCGGTCGCCGAAGCGGTCCGGATCGTGCGCGCCTCCGGGCTGCCCAACGAGACCAACGCGATGTTCACCAACATCGAGGGCGAGTGGGACGAGGTGATGGCCGTCGTGAAGCAGGCGGTGGACGCCGTCGCCGCCGTCGCCCCACGGGTCAGCCTGGTGATCAAGGCCGATATCCGGCCCGGCTACACCGGCCAGCTCACCGCGAAGGTGCAGCGCATCGACGACGCACTGGGCAGCTAGGACCGCACCAGCCGGGCGATCGCCGCCGATGCCTCCGCGAGCTTGGCGTCCGCGTCCGAGCCACCCGCAGCGACCGCGTGGGTCACGCAGTGGCCGAGGTGCTCGTCGAGCAACCCGAGGGCGACAGACTGCAGCGCGCTGTTGACCGCGCTGATCTGCGTGAGGATGTCGATGCAGTACTTGTCCTCGTCGATCATCTTCGCGATGCCGCGGACCTGACCTTCGATGCGGCGCAACCGCTTGGCGTAGTTCTCCTTCTGCGCCGAGTAGCCGTGCACGTTCGCATCCCCCGCCTCCACCGATGGGTTCTCACTCACGGCTGCCCTCCAGCATCTGCTTCATCTGTCCGATCTCGGCTTCCTGCATCCGCACCATCGTCTCGGCCATCGCGATCGCGTCGATGTTCTCTCCGTTGGCGATCTCGGCCTTCGCCATCTCGATCGCCCCCTGGTGGTGGCTGATCATCGACTCCAGCCACAGTGTGTCGAACTCTGTGCCGCGCAGCGACTCCAACCGCGTCATCGTCGCGTCGTCGACCATCCCCTGCATGGCCTGCCCGTGTCCGGCGTGGCCCTCGCCGTCGGAGTCGACGCCCGCCTCCGGGTTCTCGTTCCACTGCACCAGGAACACGTTCATGATGTTGATCTCGGGCTGCTGCGTCGCGGCGATCTGGCCTGCCAGCGCGGCCAATTCCGGGTTGGTGGAGCGGTCGGGCACCAGGTTCGACAGCTCGATGGCCTGTTTGTGATGCGGAATCATGTTGGTGGCGAACGCGACATCGTCGGCGTTGTAACCCGCGGGCTCCCCGGTGATCACCGCCGTCTCGGGAATCCCGGAGCCGCCGCCGTCGTCTGCGGAATCCTCCGGGGCGCTGCAGCCGGCAAGCAGGACGGCAGTGGCCACAGCGGCGAAGGCGGCGGCAAGACGTGCGGGGACAGAACGCATGCGACCAGGGTACTAGTACCCCACGGGGGTATTAATAACGGTTTGTCCGGTGCAAACACCCGGGGGCATACTTGGCCGCATGCCTTCAGGTCCCGACACCAAGCCAAGAAGCCGCGACGTCACCGACGGCCTCGAGAAGACCGCCGCCCGCGGGATGCTCCGGGCCGTGGGTATGGGCGACGACGACTGGGTGAAGTCGCAGATCGGCGTCGCGTCGTCGTGGAACGAGATCACCCCGTGCAACCTGTCGCTGGACCGGTTGGCGAAGTCCGTGAAGGACGGCGTGCACGCCGCCGGCGGCTTCCCGATGGAGTTCGGCACGATCTCGGTGTCCGACGGCATCTCGATGGGCCACGAGGGCATGCACTTCTCGCTGGTCAGCCGCGAGGTGATCGCCGACAGCGTCGAGACCGTGATGATGGCCGAGCGCCTCGACGGTTCGGTGCTGCTGGCGGGCTGCGACAAGTCGCTGCCCGGCATGCTGATGGCCGCCGCCCGTCTCGACCTGGCCAGCGTGTTCCTCTACGCCGGTTCGATCATGCCCGGCAAGGCGACACTGACCGACGGCACCGAGCGGGACGTGACGATCATCGACGCGTTCGAGGCCGTCGGCGCCTGCGCGCGCGGGCTGATGTCGCGCGAGGACGTCGACATCATCGAACGCGCCATCTGTCCCGGCGAGGGCGCCTGCGGCGGCATGTACACCGCCAACACCATGGCCTCGGCCGCCGAAGCACTGGGCATGTCCCTGCCAGGATCCGCCGCGCCGCCCGCCAGCGACCGTCGCCGCGACGGATACGCCCGCGCCAGCGGCGAGGCCGTCGTCGACATGCTCAAGCGCGGCATCACCGCTCGCGACATCATGACCAAGGAAGCGTTCGAGAACGCGATCGCCGTGGTGATGGCATTCGGCGGTTCCACCAACGCGGTGCTGCACCTGCTCGCGATCGCCTGGGAGGCGGGCGTCCAACTCACCCTCGACGACTTCACCCGCGTCGGCGCGAAGGTGCCGCACCTGGCCGACGTCAAGCCGTTCGGCAAGCACGTGATGTTCGACGTCGATCGCATCGGCGGCGTGCCGGTCGTGATGAAGGCGCTGCTGGATGCCGGCCTGCTGCACGGGGATTGCCTGACGGTGACCGGCCAGACCATGGCGGAGAACCTCGCACACATCGCCCCGCCCGATCCCGACGGCAAGGTGCTGAGGGCGCTGGCCAACCCGATCCACCCGACCGGCGGCATCACGATCCTGCACGGATCGCTGGCGCCCGAGGGGGCGGTGGTCAAGTCGGCAGGCTTCGACTCGGACGTGTTCGAAGGCACCGCAAGGGTTTTCGAACGCGAGCGGGCAGCGCTCGACGCACTCGAGGACGGCACGATCACCCACGGCGACGTCGTCGTCATCCGCTACGAAGGCCCCAAGGGTGGGCCGGGGATGCGCGAGATGCTGGCCATCACCGGCGCGATCAAGGGCGCCGGCCTGGGCAAGGATGTACTGCTGATGACCGACGGCCGGTTCTCCGGCGGCACGACGGGCCTGTGCGTCGGGCACGTCGCCCCCGAGGCCGTCGACGGCGGGCCGATCGCATTCCTGCGTGATGGCGACCGGATCCGCCTCGACGTCGGCAAGGGCACCCTGGACGTGCTGGTCGACGCCGACGAGTTCGAGTCGCGCAAGGTGGGGTTCGAGCCGTTGCCGCCCGTGTACACGACCGGCGTCCTGGCCAAGTACACCAAGCTGGTTCACTCCGCGGCGACCGGCGCCGTCTGCAGCTAGCAGCAAGTAACCGAGCAGGGACCAAGCCAGCCGATTCGACACTGTGCGGACCCGAGTCGTGAGAACATCACGTTCTGCAGATGCCCGCACCCCCGGTGGAGATTGCATGATTCGCACGGTTGCCGCGACCTCGGCAGCGCTGTCCGTCCTCGGCGCCTGTCTGTCGGCGCCCTCGGCGGCCGCCGCCGAGGGGGATCAGACCATCAGTGTCCAGAACGGGCAGATTCGTTGCCTGCTCAGTAGCAACTACCAGGATCTCGGCCGCCCGATGGCGATCTGCGGCAGATCCGACGGCGGAACCTTCGCGGTATCGCGGCCGCCGCTCAATCTCGCGGCGGTGCGGGCGACCGGGGAAATGTTTTTCGCAGCGGGAACGATTCCCGGTCCCGAATCGGCCGATGTGGTGTTGGGCACCGGCCAGACGTACGGCGCAAACGGTTGGACCGTCACCACACAGGACCTACGGACCTTGATCACCTACGACGACGGCGGCCACGGAATGCGGGTCAACCCGGTGGAGGCCGGCGCCGTCTGGGTGTGACGCCCGACCAGAAGCGTTTCCGAACACCGGTTCCTGGCGACCCGACACCGACCGTCACACATCGCCGCTACAAAGGACGTTGATGCAGAACCGACTCAGGATCGCCGGCAGCACAGCAGCTGTGCTCGCAGCTCTCACGTTCGCCCAGGTGCCGGTCTCCCACGCCTGGGGCGAATATCCGGTGGCCAGCCCCGGGGCCTATCTGGTGAGCACGAGCCTCGCCGGCAACGGACAGCCCTTCCAGTGCACGGCAGGGTTCACCGTCCGTACGCCCAGCGGAGCACCGGGAATGCTCACGGCGGGGCACTGCGACCGCGACCCGGTCAACGACACCGTGCTGCAGCGGACACCGACGGGCGACCGGATGATCGGGCACTACGTGCGGTGGGAGGTGACACCCGGCGGGCGTGACATCGGTCTGGTGGATCTCGCCGGCAGCTCGGTTCCGCTGGTGAGCCAGGTGGATGCGATGAACGTGTCCCGCGTGATGAGCGCCGACGACGTTCGACGCGAGCAGCCGCAGCTGTGCAAGTCCGGTGCGCGCACCGGGGTGTCCTGCGGCCCGGTCACCGCGGTCACCGAGACGCAGGTGTCTTTCCGTGCCTGGGACGACCTCGGTGACTCCGGCGCTCCGGTATACGCGCGCCAGGCCGACGGAACCGTCGCAGCCGTGGGAATCCTGTTCGCGCACAGCGACGACGTGTTCGGGCGCATCGTGCACGCCACCCTGGTTGCGCCGGTCATGGCCGAATGGGGACTTGCGAACTGGGCTTGAACAATTCCGAGGCCGCTAACCGCTCGGAACTGATTGTCGGTCAACGTCTCTCGTAATTCGATCGTGGCGATACACCGGTAACCACTGGTGCCGTCCGTTCGGGAACGGCCTCGAAACGGTCGTTGATGTCGGCGTTCAAGAAGTGATGACGGTCGAGCAGGCGATGACGAAAGCATCTCGTTCAGGTTGAGGTGTGATGTCGCGTAGTTCCCGATCGAATGTCTACTGTCATCATCGGACGAATGGCCCCCACGACAGCTGTGAAGACCGACAGCCGGCTTGCGGCTCGGCTTGCCGCATTGGCTTCTTTGGGTGCCTCGATTATCCACTTCGCCGTTGTGCCCAATCACTGGCAGGAGTGGATGCCGGCTGGGGTGTTTTTCGTAGCGCTCGCGCTCGTCCAATTGATCTGGGCGTGGGTTGTGCTGGCCCGAACCACACCCCCCGTGCTCGCCGTCGGCATCATGCTCAACGTCGGAGCAATCGCCCTTTGGGCACTCTCCAGAACCGCAGGAGCCCCGTTCGGGCCGCACGCCGGACAAGCCGAAGTGGTTCAAGCCGCGGACCTTTGCGCGCTGCTGCTCCAGATCTATGTCGTGATGGGCGCCGGTTGGGTGTGGTACCGCGGTCTCCAAGGAGAGCCGGTTCCAGTCTTCGCCAGTGCAGTGGTCCTCTTGGGCGCGGTCGGTGTCGTATCGTTGGCGTCCACAGTGGGCGTCGCGTCCGGGCTTCAGCACGGGCATCACGCGCCGGCAGGCGCAGCGGACAGTCACCATGGGACGTCCGCCGACGAGGCAGATGCCGATCATCACGGTACGAGAGGCGCTCCCGCGGAGGGCGACCCCCATGGGACGAACGTCGAGCATGCGGACGGCCACGGCGATGGTCATGCGGAGCCGGTAACCCCGCCGCCGGCACCGTCCGCGACGCCTCTCGATGACGGCCACGCCGACCACGATCACGGCGAGTGACAACTGGATAGGCGCCGTTTTCCAAGCGTCACGCAGTCCTAGCGATTCAGAACGGCGCGGGTGCTGGCCTCCGGACTCAGGTCGAGGCGGCGCAACAGTTGTGCGTTCAGCGCCACGACGATCGTCGACAGAGACATCAAGATCGCTCCGACTGACATCGGCAGCACAAACCCGATCGGTGCGAGCACACCGGCAGCCAGAGGCACTGCGATGAGGTTGTAACCGGCGCCCCACCAGAGGTTTTGCTGCATCTTTCGGTAGCTGGCACGGGACAGCTCGATCACCGACAGCACAGAGCGCGGGTCGGAACTGGCCAGGATGACACCGGCAGAGGCGATGGCGACGTCGGTGCCGGCGCCGATCGCGATGCCAACGTCGGCCTGTGCCAACGCGGGGGCATCGTTGACACCATCCCCGACCATGGCGACCTTCTTGCCCTCGCGCTGCAGGGCAGAGACCTTCGACGCCTTGTCCTCCGGTCGCACGCCGGCGAAAATCCGGTCGATGCCGAGTTTGCTGCCCACCGCCTGGGCGACCGCCTCGGCGTCACCGGTGATCATGACCACTTCGACTCCGAGCTTGTGCAACGCATCAATCGCTTCGTGCGATTCAGGGCGGATCTCGTCGGCCAATCGCAGACCGCCGAGCACAGCTCCGTCGCGTACGACGTGCAGGATGATCGCACCCTCCTCGCGCCACACGGTGGCGGCGTTGACTTCCTGTCCGCCGATCTCGTCGAGCAGGCGAGGGCCACCCACCCGGATCTCGTGCCCCTCGACCGTGGCGGTGACACCTACCGCCGGAGACGACGAGAAGCCGCTGCCGCGCGGCACGCTGAGCCCGCGCTCGTCGGCGGCTTTCACGATGGCTCGTGCCAGGGGGTGTTCGCTGTCGGCCTCGGCGGCGGCCGCAAGCGCGAGCACGGTGTCGTCGTCCAGGTTGTCGCGGGACTCGATCGCGGTCACGGTCGGTTCGCCCTTGGTCAGGGTGCCGGTTTTGTCGAAGAGCACCGCATCGACGGTGCGCATTCCTTCCAGGGCGAGGCGGTCCTTGATCAGCACGCCGCCCCGCGCGGCGCGTTCGGTGGCGATCGACACGACCAGTGGAATCGCCAATCCCAACGCATGGGGGCACGCGATGACGAGCACGGTGATGGCCCGGATGACGGAGGCGTCGGGGTCTCCGACGATCGACCACGCCACGGCGGTGATGGCGGCGGTGACCAAGGCGAACCAGAACAACCAGCCGGCTGCTCTATCGGCGAGGCGCTGGGCTCGCGAGGACGAGTTCTGCGCTTCGGTGACCAGGCGCTGGATTCCCGCCAAGGCGGTGTCATCACCGGTGGCGGTGATTTCGACCCGCAACCCGGAATCGGTGGCGACCGTTCCGGCTGTCACCGCTTCTCCGATGCTGCGGGCCACCGGCCGCGATTCACCGGTCACCATCGACTCGTCCATGTCCGCTCGTCCGTCGACGATCCTGCCGTCGGCGGGGACACTGCCGCCGGGTCGCACGACCACCAGATCTCCGACCTGCAGGTCGGTAGGTGAGACGGTGATGGTGCGCTCACCGTCGACCTTCTCGGCCTCGTCGGGAAGCAGGGCGGCCAGGGAGTCGAGTGCGGAGGTGGTCTGAGCCAGGGAGCGCATCTCGACCCAGTGGCCGAGCAACATGATGACGATCAGCAGCGCCAGTTCCCACCAGAACTCAAGTTCGTGGTGGAGGACACCCAGGCTCGCGCCCCAGGAGGCGAAGAAGGCGACGGTGATCGCCAGCCCGATGAGCAGCATCATTCCCGGTTTGCGGGAACGGATCTCGCTGACGGCGCCGGTGAGGAAGGGTCGACCACCCACGACATACATGACCGTGCCCAGCAGGGGCGCGATCCATCGGACGCCGGGGACGTCGGGTACTTCGTAGCCGAGCAGCATTGCGAACATGGCCGAGAATGCGATGACCGGGATGGCGAGGATCAGGTTGATCCAGAACAACTTCCGGAACTGAGCCACATGATCGGCGCCGTGGCCGGCATGACCCCCGTGGTCAGAATGATTGTCGTGGCGGACCTTGGTTTCGTTGACGACGTGCTCGTCGTGGTCAGTCATGTCGGGCTCTCCTTGGGGAGTCTCGCGTATCGGTTTCGCGCGGGTGTGCTGGCGAGGATCCGACGCGGCCGCGCCGGTGCGGGTCATGACCGCACGAGTCGGGCGATGGCTTCGGATGCTTCGGTGAGTTTGGCGTCGGCGGTCGGCCCCCCGGCGGCAGCAGCGTCCCGAACGCAGTGTCGGAGATGGTCGTCGAGCAGCGCCAGCGAGACGCTCTGCAGAGCTTTGGTCAGTGCGTCGGCTTGGGTGAGGATGTCGATGCAGTAGCGGTCCTGCTCGATCATCCGGCTGATGCCGCGGGCTTGGCCCTCGATACGTTTCAAGCGTTTGAGGTATTTGTCCTTATCGGTGATGTAGCCGTGGTTAACCGAACCGGGTGCCGGGTAGTGGTCACCGTTGTCCACGTGAGTCATCGCAACTCCTTCGGTCTGTGGGTCGAGGGCGCCGGGGTCCGACGGGTCAGTCACGCCGCGCTGGCGAACTTGTCGGGGTCACGGTCGAACCGTGGTCCACATCCTTTGCAGCAGAACCAGTACCGTCGACCGCGGTAGTCTCGGAACAGGCCCGCGGCTTCAGCGGCTGTCCTGTTCACCGGCGTTCCGGGCATTACCGGGCAGGTCGTCTCGTCCGTTACGGGGTCGAGGAGGTTCGTGATCCCCGGCTTGATGACCGTCGTGTCGAGGTCTTCTGTTGAGCCGCTGCAGCAGCAGCTCGACGTCGGGTTCTTGTTGTCGGACATGGGTTCTCCTTGGTGCAGTAGAGATTGGATGCGGCAGGGGTTTAGTGCGCAGGGGCAGAAGATGTGGATGTGAAGCCACGCAATCGGAGGCTGTTGCCCACGACGAAGACACTGGAGAACGCCATGGCCGCCCCGGCGAGCATCGGGTTGAGCAGGCCTAGTGCCGCGACCGGTATCGCTGCGACGTTGTAGGCGAACGCCCAGAACAGGTTCGTCTTGATCGTCGACAGTGTTCTGCGGGACAACCGGATCGCATCGACGGCGCTACGCAGGTCACCGCGCACCAGGGTGATGTCGGAGGCCTCGATAGCGACGTCGGTGCCGGTGCCCATGGCCAGACCGAGGTCTGCTTGGGCGAGGGCAGGCGCGTCGTTGACTCCGTCGCCGATCATGGCGACCGTTCTGCCCTCCGATTGCAGCCGGGCGATGACGTCGACTTTGTCCTTGGGCATGACCTCGGCGATCACCGTGTCGATGCCCACTTCGGCGGCGATCTGTCGGGCCACGACTTCGTTGTCTCCGGTGAGCAGCACGGGCGTGAGGCCGAGGTCGCGCATCTGCGAAATTGCCTGCGCACTGGTCGGTTTCACGGTATCAGCGACGACGAGTACGCCGCGAGCCTGGCCGTCCCACCCGACCGCGACCACCGTCTTGCCCTGCGCTTCGGCTGCTTCTTTCGCCTGCACCAATTCTGGGCTCAGGTGTTGGGCCCAGTCGGCGAGAAGTGATTCGCGTCCCACGACGACGGCGTGGCCGTCGACGACGCCCTGGACGCCTTTACCTTCGACATTCGCGAAGTCCTCAGGGGTGGGAAGGGTTTGGACTTCCTCGGTGGCCGCGGTGGCGATGGCTTGGGCGATGGGGTGCTCGGAAGCGTTCTCCAGGGCGCCGGCCAGACGAAGCAGCTCAGCACGTTCAGTTCCCGGCGCCGCGATGACGTCGATCAGGGCCATCTTGCCGGTGGTGACAGTGCCGGTCTTGTCCAGCACCACGGTGTCGACCTTGCGGGTCGATTCCAGCACCTCGGGGCCCTTGATCAACACGCCCATCTGTGCGCCGCGACCGGTGCCCACCAGAAGTGCCGTGGGCGTGGCCAACCCGAGGGCGCAGGGGCAGGCGATGACGAGGACCGCGACCGCTGCGGTGAACGCGGCGGTGACTGAGAACCCCGCGCCCAACCAGGCACCGAGGGTGATCACCGCGATCGCGATGACGACCGGCACGAAGACACCGGAGACCCGATCGGCCAGTCGCTGGACCTGCGCCTTGCCCGTTTGAGCGTTCTCCACCAGCTGCGCCATCTGCGCCAACTGGGTGTCGGAACCGACGCGGGTGGCGCGCACCACCAGCCGCCCGCCGGCGTTGACGGTTGCACCGACCACGGTGCCACCTGGACGGACCTCCACGGGGACCGATTCGCCGGTCAGCATCGAGGCATCGACCGCCGATGTCCCCGTCACCACCATCCCGTCGGTGGCGATCTTCTCCCCTGGGCGCACGACGAACTCGTCGCCCACCACCAGCTCCTCGATCGCGATCTTCGATTCCACCCCGTCGCGCAGCAGGGACACCTCCTTGGCGCCCATCTCCAGTAGGGCGCGCAGCGCCGCACCGACCTGCCGTTTTGACCGTTTCTCGAAGTAGCGGCCCGCAAGGATGAATGTTGTTACACCCGCGGCGACTTCGAGGTAGATGTTGGCGGCGCCGTGAGACGGTGCGAGCGTCAGTTCGAACGGATGCTTCATTCCTGGGGTGCCGGCGGTCCCGAAGAACAGCGCATACAGCGACCACAGGAAGGCCGACAAGGTCCCCAGGGAGATGAGCGTGTCCATCGTCGCCGTGGCGTGGCGCAGGTTGGCCCAGGCGGCGCGGTGAAACGGCCACGCCGCCCAGACGATCACCGGCGCAGCCAGCACCAGCGACGCCCACTGCCAGTAGGTGAACTGCAGCGTGGGGATCATCGCCATCGCGATGACCGGCACCGACAACAGCACCGAACCGGTCAGCCGGTGGCGCAGCGACACCATGTCGGGGTCGTCGGTTTCGCCTGTCTCCCCAGGCGGGGCAGGCCTTTCCGGTGTGGGTAGCGCGGCGCTGTATCCGGCGTTTTCCACCTCGGCGAGCAGTTGCGCGGGATCGTATCCGTCAGGCACCGTGACCGTGGCCTTCTCGGTCGCGTAATTGACCGTCGCGGCCACGCCGTCGAGCTTGTTGAGTTTGCGCTCGATGCGGTTGGCACAGGAGGCGCAGGTCATTCCCCCGATGCGTAGCTCGATGCTCGGGCCGGACACGGGTGTCGTTATCGTCATGTGTGCCAGTGCCTTTCAGTTTCTCTGAGGCGGAGGGAGGGTCGTCAGTGCCCGCCGGCATGGCCGGCGCCGCGCGATGGTTCTGGCGCCGGTCGATTGGTCTCGCCGCGTGCGGAGTCGACGACGAAGGTGGCGGTGTGCACGGTGTCGTCGACTCTGAAGTCGAGGTAGAGGAGGTAGCGACCGGCGGTGGGTGCGGTCGCCGCGAATGACACCGCAGGCCCACCGGTGCGGTCCCCCACCGGCTCAGCGCCCTCGGGGTGCACATGCAGATACGCCAGGTCACCTTCGCGCAGGGCGACGAGGTGTCCGTATGCCCCCAGGTAGGGCTGCAGTGTCGTCACCGGCTCGCCGCTACGGGTGATCGTCACTGTGACCGGCTTCGAGACGCCCGAGGTGAGCGGACCGTCGAGTTCAACGGTGTACCCGGCAATCTCGTCCGAGCTGCGCGTGATCAGTGGGGGCGACGGGGCCAACTCGCCGGCCACGTCGACCGTGCGGGTGAGTGTGAGTTTGGTGCTGCCGGCCTGGGCGGGCTGGAAATCCGCGAACACCCGGTAGGTGCCGGCGGCCTTCCACATCCAGGGCATCGACCATATGCCGGTTGTTTCATCCAGGACCGGGTGTACGTGCGCGAAGTGCTGACCATCGGAGCGGACGATGATGAGATGCAGCTGCTTGTCGTGCACCGTTGCGTAGTCCAGCAGAGGCGTGCCGCTGGGACCAGCAATGGTGAAGCTCAACGAGGCTCGATCGTTGGGGGTACCGGGTGCCCGTACCGCGCTGAGCGCGTATCCGTCTTGGGCGAGCGACAACCCCGGCGGATCAGCGGACAGCGGTGATACCGGCAACGCCTGCTCGGTCGGCATGCTCTGGCCAGCGGCGGGCTCAGCGCCGACCTGCCGAGTAGCCGTCACCGCGGCGTCGGGGACGACCGCCGCGGCAGTCGCGTACGCAGCCGTGAACGCCACTGCCAGTCCCGCACCGAAAGCGGCCAACCGTCCCGCGGCGTTCATGCGACCCGCACCGCGGAATAGCCGGCCTCGTCGACCGCATGCAGGATCTGGGCGTCATCGACGGGACCGTTGGGGGTCACGATCAGAGTGCCCGTTGTGGCGCTGACCTCGACGTCTTGAACCCCGGCGACCTCGCTGACTTCTTCGCGCACCGACAGCTCGCAGTGCCCGCAGGTCATTCCTGTGACGGCGTACGTGATCGTGCTCATGACCGATCTCCCATTCGAATCGGGTATATACCCCTACTGGGTATACCTATGTGAATGTATACCCCTGGGGGGTATCATGCAAGGGCACGTTCTCCAGGCTCCGTGCTGATGCCGCGTCGACGCTGGTCGCACTTACTGCGACGACTCGATTCGAGTCCACCCGGCTCGGCAGTGCAGCGTCGCTCGACCCGGCGGCCCCCGTCCTCGCCGCGGTCCACGGCACCGTCAGCCGGCTCAACCACTTTCAGCTGGGGCGAAGAGACGGACGCGCCCCGGAATTTCGCGGTTGCGCTAACCCGAGGAGCCAGCTCGTAGAGCCAGCTTTATCGAATCTTCATCGAAGGACTAAGAAAGCCAAAGCACGCATGGGCAAACTCGAAGGCATACCCGTGAACGGTGCACCGTCGCCCGCGACCGGCCCTCGCGACGCACCAGGCGGTGCCCAGCCCGCTAGCCGATGACGACAACCCGATACGGAGAGCCCCACTCATGCCGCAGACCAGCCGCCCACCGCTGATTCGAGCGACGACGCACTGGCTGCGGACCGCCGTCCTCGCGGTGGCGGTGCTGCTGATCGCGGCCGCCTGCACCTCGTCGCCGGGAGCGACGCCCACGCCCGACGTCATCACCGACAAGGGCACCCCGTTCGCCGACCTACTGGTGCCCAAACTGCAGGCGTCGGTCACCGACGGCGCGATCGGTGTCGCCGTGGACTCCCCCGTCACCGTGTCCGCGAGCGACGGCGTTCTAGGCCAAGTGTCGCTGACCAACGAGGCGGGCAAACTCGTCGACGGACAACTCAGCCCCGACGGCGTGTCCTGGTCCTCCGCGGAGCCGCTGGGCTACAACAAGCAATACACCCTGCAAGCCGAGGCACTTGGACTCGGCGGCGCGACCAACACGACAGCCACCTTCGAAACCCATTCCCCCGACAGCCTGACGATGCCCTACGTCCTGCCCAACGACGGCGAAACGGTGGGCGTGGGTCAACCCATTGCGATTCGCTTTGACGAGAACATCACGAACCGGGTCGCAGCGCAGCAGGCGATCACGGTGACCACTAACCCCCGGGCCGAGGGCGCCTTCTACTGGCTCAGCAATCGTGAAGTCCGCTGGCGCCCAGCCGAATATTGGGAGCCCGGCACGAACGTTGAGGTGTCGGTGAAGGCCTACGGTGTCGACTTCGGCGACGGGCTCTTCGGCCAGGATGACGTCACCACGCGCTTCACAATCGGCGACCAGATCATCGCCACCGCCGATGACGCCACCAAAACGATGACCGTGCGGCGCAACGGAGAAGTCGTCAAGACCATGCCCATCTCCATGGGCAAAGCCAAAACGCCCACCGACAACGGCACCTACCTCATCGGCGACCGCTACTCATTCCTGGTGATGGATTCGTCGACCTACGGGGTGCCCGTCAACTCTCCCGACGGGTACCGCACCGAAGTCGAGTGGGCCACGCAAATGTCCTACAGCGGCATCTATGTGCACTCTGCCCCATGGTCGGTGGGCAGCCAAGGCATCGCCAACGTCAGCCACGGATGCCTCAACGTCAATCCAGCCAATGCACGCTGGTTCTACGACAACACCAGACGCGGCGACATAGTGGAAGTCATCAACACCACCGGCGCCACCCTGTCAGGAACCGACGGCCTCGGCGACTGGAACATCCCCTGGGAGCAATGGAAGGCTGGAAACGCCAACCTCTAAGCAGCACAAGTGCTCGACACCTGAGCCGACATGCCATCGGTGCCCGGCATCAGTGAATCCCCGTTCTCTGAAGCGCAATAGGTCAGCGGTTGACGCCGCCGCGGCACGGGCAGCTGGCATCGCTGGAGCCCATAGACTCCCCGATCAACCGTCGCGGCGCTACGCCGACGAGGCGTAATGTGACCGCCCCTCGGCAGACTTGTTGCCGCTTAACGACGGCCCACAGAACTCTTCTCCGACATACGCGCGTGCGCACCAATCCGCGCACCATTTACGCGCGTGTTCCATGCCGCAGAACGGTCCTGTCCAGCGCCTTCCCGTATTCAATGTGAATGGGCGCAGCGAATTTCACCGTTGTAATTATGTGGCTACTGTTACTGATGGGGCTTTTGTGAGTTAGGCTTTTCTACGTAGGAGCTACGTATTTGATTGCTGCGCCGTACGTATGCGTTCAGCCCCGCTATCGGTGCACGAAGTAGGACACCGCGCGGCGCACCGAGGAGAAGACATGGAATCAGACGTCCGGAGCAGGAGTGCGGCAATTGCCGGCGCTGACCGGTCTGATCCGGCGATGCGCGTTGCGAGACGCGTTCGGCGGCTCCCCGGTGTCGTCAGCATCGTCGTGCTGCTCTTCGTCGCGTGTGCACCGGTCGCGTCGGCCCAACCTGCCGCCGGTCCGTGGGACCCACTGCTTCCCAAGGTGGCGAGCGCAGGCGCTCCCGGTGATCCGGTTGCCATCGCGAACGCCTCTCTTCAGGCCACGGCCGTGGCGACGCAGACGGCCATGAGTATGGGTCGCAACTTTCTCAGCAGCCTGGGAATTGTCAGTCCGGCCGCGAATCCGTCGACCAGTGTGCGCGGAAACCGGGTCAATGGCGCCCAAGCAATCGAGTACGTGATCCGCAGGGCGGGAACACAAATCGGTGTTCCCTACTCCTGGGGTGGCGGAAGCCTCACCGGTCCCAGCCGCGGCGTCGACCAAGGAGCAGGCACCGTGGGCTTTGACTGTTCAGGCCTGACACGATTCGCGTTCGCCGGCGTCGGCGTTCTGCTCCCGCGATGGTCCGGTGACCAGTACAACGCCGGCCGAAAGGTGCCGCCCTCCCAAGCGAAGCGAGGCGATTTGCTTTTCTGGGGGCCGGGCGGGAGTCAGCACGAAGCTATCTATCTGGGCGGCGGACAGATGCTGGAGGCACAGCGGACCGGCGTTCCGATCAAAATCTCCCCGGTGCGGCAGTCAGGGATGACGCCTTACGTCGTTCGCATCATCGAAAGCTGACTGCTCGCTGAGAGAACAAGCGCGCGCCCACGTTCACCTCAGTGCTAGATGGCACCTAGTGGTGGCAGAGCATCTGTATGAACGCCGGAGTGGTGATCATGGCGGCGATGGCGGTAACCAGGAGAGCGCGGTGACGCCACCGCACGTGCCGACGCGTCGGAGTGACCAGTCGCTCGGCGCGGATAAGGACCGCCGTTGCCGCCGCGGCCAGACCTTCGGCCACGGGAGGTCGGTGACCGGCCAGCGCAAGCAACCCCGAGAGTAAAGGACGAGTGCCGACGCGACGAGCGGCGGTGTCGTCGGCGCACATCTCCAGCAGTTCCGCCACAGCCTGGTGAGCGGAGGCGAACAAGGGTAGATGGGGAAGGGTGGCGGCGAGGGCACGCAGCACCATGAGAATGTGATGATGATGCCCTGAAAGGTGCGCATCCTCGTGCGCGAGAACCGCTTTCAGTTCCGATCGGTTCAACGATTTCACTGCCGCCGAGGTCACGACGATCGCATGGGGACGCCCGATGACACAGTACGCGGCGGGAAGGTCGGCCTCGACGACGACGACGCGGGGATGGTCGGTAGGCCGACCGACGATGCGCGCCGCATGAGCGTGCTCGTGACTTCGAGTACGCAGTCTGGCCAGGCAGCGTCCGAGTCGCAGCGCTACGACCGCCGAAGTCAGTAGCCCCCCACCGATGAGTGCAATAGACCCGAGGCGTCCAGCCAGCGGCGTGTGATCGGAGAACCCGAACAGTTCCAGACAGAGGGTCACCACCGAGCCGTCGAGGATGCTGTCCGACGTCGCGTTAACCGCCAGCAGAACTGCCGCCAGCCACGACGCAAGCACTGCGGCCACCGTGGCCAGCCAGGCGGCCACACCCATGGTCGGGCTCACTCCGCCACCAGTAAGGCGCCGCAGTACCGGTGGAGCTAGCCACGCCAACACCACGCCGTAGAGCACCAGCCACAGAGCCGACGTCATGGTCGCCGCCCCTTACGCAGCGCCGCCTTGAGTTGCGCCGACTGCTCAGTACTCATCTGCTCGACAAAAAATGCCAGCACGGTGTTGGTGTCGCCGCCGGCGTCGAATGCAGCTTTCATCAGCCGCGCTGACCGCTCCTCACGACTCATCGCCGCCCGGTACACATATGCCTTGCCGTTTCGCTGCCGTTTGAGCCACCGCTTGCGATACAGGTTGTCCATGGTCGACATCACCGTGGTGTACGCGATAGGTCGCTGTTGTGACAGGTCCTCGAACACGTCACGCACTGTGACAGGCTCCTGGTGATCCCACACCCAGTCCATGACCACCGCTTCGAGATCGCCGAATCCTCGCTGTTCCATCCGCCGCAACTCCTGCCCGCTCTGACGAGGTAGCCGATTCGCACAGCGCGGCACCCTGCAGCCTCCCAATGTAGCGGCCAACAGCCCAGACGCCGGGGACCTGACCAGGTGTTGCCGAGTTCAGACTGGGACAGGCGTTTCTCCTTATTTCGCAGAGATGTACGTTCCAACGCAGTACTAACTAAGTACGTACTTACCGCGGTGTAGGCCTCTGGACATGCCACGTCGGCACACCGCCCTGCCCGACTCGCGGCCACCGGCAGCCACCCCCACTCCTGCTACCGGCCGCGCAGCAGTACCGGTTGCACCGCTGATGAGTCAGTCCGCTTCAGCGTGGCCGTGCGTAGGCTCCTCGAGTGCATCACGGCGGTCGGAACGCCGCGGCCGTGCAGATGCATCGAATACGGCCGCCGCCCCAGCGATGGCGACCACCCACAACACGACGACAGCAACACAAAGGATCAACCAGGCTTCCCAACCAAGACGGCTCAGGCAAACGTCCATCAGCCAGCCCATATCTCGCCCTCCTACGCAGACAGTGTCGACCAACCGAAGGACGCTATCGGTATGCGTCCTGTAAAGATCTCCTGAAGATCAAGCCGGGCTCCGGCTGATTGGGCCACCGCGGCCTCATCAGCGGGCACCATATTGGACATGACGCACCACCCGTTCACATCGTCTGAGCAGACGAAGGGATACCGTGCGCTGGTCGTCGACGATGAACTTCCCCTGGCCGAAGTGGTTGCCAGCTATCTGGAACGCGAGCAGTTCGAGGCCGTCGTGGCCGGCGACGGCGCCGACGCGATCGCCATCGCGCGCGACTTCGACCCTGATGTCGTCGTCCTCGACATCGGTCTGCCCGGCATCGATGGACTTGAAGTCTGCAGGCAGTTGCGCACGTTCTCCGACGCCTACGTCGTGATGCTCACCGCTCGCGACACCGAAATCGACACCGTCGTCGGCCTCACCGTCGGCGCCGATGACTACATCACCAAACCCTTCAGCCCGCGTGAGCTGGTAGCGCGCATTCGCGCCATGCTGCGTCGGCCCCGCGTACTGCAATCGGCCGTCGCAGGTGCCGAACTCGAGATCACACCACCGCGGCGATTCGGGGCGCTCAGCATCGATGTCGCCGCCCGTGAGGTACGCATCGACGACGAGCAGATCTTGTTGACCCGCACAGAGTTCGACATCCTCGAGGCCCTTTCAGGCCGTCCAGGCACTGTACTGAGCCGGCGTCAGCTTCTCGAGATCGTCCGCGACGGCCCCTGGGTCGGCAACGAACACCTCGTCGACGTGCACATCGGTCATCTGAGGCGCAAACTTCGCGACGATGCAACGCGCCCGCGCTACATCGCCACGGTGCGAGGTGTGGGATACCGGATGGGGACGGGACAGTGACCCCGCCTGCGTCAACACCCCGGCGGCGCCGACGGCCTGGCATCGGGCTGCGACTGCTGGCGGCCCAAGCCATTGTCCTGGTGGCCGGGGCCGCGACGACCGCGGTGGTGGCCGCTGTCGTCGGGCCTCCGCTGTTTCGCGAACATCTGCACCGTGCCGGGGTGCCGGTGGACTCCCCGGAGGAGGTGCACGCCGAGGAGGCCTACGGCTATGCAACGGTGATGTCGATCGGGGGCGCCCTCGCAGTATCGGCGCTGGCCGCGCTGGCAGTCAGCTTTTATGTCAGTCGACGACTCCAGCGGTCCATCACCGAAGTTGCCTCCGCAGCGACGGACGTGTCCAAAGGGAACTACGACATCCGTGTGTCGCCGCCGCGACTGGGCGACGACTTTGACGCGCTCTCCACCGCCTTCAATCAGATGGCCTCCCAGCTTCAATCGGTTGATTCGACGAGGCAGCGGCTATTCGGAGACCTGGCGCACGAGATCCGCACACCAGTCGCGGTGCTAGAGGCCTACATCGAGGCCCTCGAGGACGGAGTGCGGACCCTGACACCGCAGACAGCAGCCATGCTGCGCGACCAGACTCGCCGGCTGGTGCGATTCTCCAATGACCTCGCCGCGCTGGCCAAGGCCGAGGAAAGCGCAGTCTCCATGTCGTACGACACCATCGATATTGGCCGCTTGACGCGTCAATGTGTCGCCGCGGCGCAGGAACGCTACGACACCAGAGGAGTTGCACTCCGCGTACGCCTCCAGCAGGCACTACCGTCGTTGTGGGCCGACGAGCAACGGCTCTCCCAAGTCTTGGGCAATCTGCTGGAAAACGCGCTGCGGCACACGCCTTCCGGCGGCTTGGTCGAAATCAGCTGTGTCCGCGACGGGGACCGGTTGAGCATCGCCGTCGCCGACACCGGTGAAGGGATTGCCGCCGAGCACGTCACCCGGGTGTTCGAACGGTTCTACCGCGTAGACGCGGCCCGTGACCGCCAGCACGGCGGCGCCGGGCTAGGACTCGCCATCGCCAAGGCACTTGTTGAGGCTCACGGCGGATCAATTGCCGTAGCGAGCGCCGGACCCGGCACCGGTGCAACCTTCACCGTCGATCTGCCTGTCGCCCAACCGCGGGACGAGGCGCCGTCCATCCAGGCCGAGCCAGTGCAAACCCGACGGGTCCAACTCTGAACTGTTATTTGTCCAGCATGTCCTGCATCGTGTCGATCTCTGCTTGCTGCGAGGACACGATGTTTCCTGCCATCTCGACCGCTGCCGGGAACTGACCGTTGTCAATTTCCTGCTGGGCCATCATGATCGCGCCCTGGTGATGCTCGATCATCTGTGTCAGGAAGAGCCGGGCGGCCTCCTCGCCCTGCGCATTCTGAAGCGCAGCCATGTCGGCTTCCGACATCATGCCGTGGCCGCCGCCACTCATACCAGGCATGTCGCCCATATCGCCCATGTCGCCGCCGCCTGGCATTTGATGGCCAGGCATGTCGTGCCCAGGCATTCCGCTGCCGCCCGGCGCGGACGACATTCCCCACTCCCGGAGCCAGCCCTGCATCTGTTCGATCTCAGGCCCCTGAGCGTTCTTGATTTCCTCGGCGAGCGAGCTGACCTCGGGATCGATACCCTGCTTGCCGAGAAGCATATTGCTCATCTCGATCGCCTGCTGGTGATGAGGGATCATGCCGCGGGTGAACATCACGTCAGCGTCGTTGTGGGCAGCGTCGCCGCTGGCATCGCTGGGCGAGGCCGACGCTGCTGCCGATGTGGTGTTGGTCGATGGCGGAGAGTCCGTTGCTGTATCCGAACAGGCCCCGACAAACAGGACCGACGACGCTAGCGCCGCGAGTCCAAATCCATATCGCTTGTGCTGCATTGCACTTCCTTCCTCACGCACCTATGGGACCTCATGCGTCCACGCAGCAGCACACTCGCCGCCTCCTCAAGCCTGGCGACTCGGAGTATGGGACGGTTCGTGTTCCGGTGAAGATTTGATGAAGACACCTCGCCGATCAGACCAGTCTCATCGCAGGCCGTCCCATTGGGTCACGGGCAAGGACGCCCATCTGGAGGCGGCCTAGTACCGCCGGACGTTATGGATCGGTGCCGAGGAAATCGGCGCGACCTTCACCGGCGTCCCGTATGTCGACGCATGGACCATCATCCCGTCACCGATGTAGATTCCCGCATGAGAGACATCGGCATAGAACGTCACGATGTCACCGGGTTGGACATCTGCAACGGCCACTGGCTGCCCGCCTTGAGCAAGCGCCTGACTGGATCGCGGCAACGACTTCCCGTTCTGCAAGAACGCCCACTTGATCAATCCTGAGCAATCGAACGCATCCGGACCTGTGGCGCCCCACGAATACGGTGACCCCACCCGCGTCAGCGCGGCTTGGACAATCGCAGTCGTGCCTCCCAACGATCCGTCGGCGGCTGGGCCCGGCATGGCGACAATGCTTGGATCACTCGTCGGCGAGGGAATGCGCGGGGGCGACGGACCCGGATCGGCCAAGATCGCCTGCTGGTCTGGCGTCAAAGCCTCATAGCGGGCCTGCACGGCAGCAATCTGCTCCTCCACACGACGCTGTTTGGCCTCGAGGTCAGTTCGCACGGCCGCGGCCTCGTCAGCCGCGGCCCGCGCTTGCGCCGCCGACTTCGCGGACCGCTCCACGGCCTCGGCGGCTCGCGCACCGGCCGATCGGAAAGCGACCATCTGCGCGGTCAGCTCCGAAGCAAGCGTCTTCTGGACCGCTAACTCATCAATGAGCTCCTGTGGAGAGGTCGCCGTCAATGCGGCCTCCAACGTTCCGGAGCCCCCACCCATATAAGCGGCGGCCGCGAACGTATCGACTGCGCCCTGATACTTCGTCAAGTCGGCCGACGCTGCGTCAGCGGTGGCGCGATCAGAGGCCGCCACTTCCTCCGCAATCTGTTGCGCGGCAAGCTTCTCATCAAGGTCGATTTGTGCGGTATGAATCTGCTCCGTGGTCTGCTCAGCCAGTCGCGACAGCTCGGTCAATTCCGCGAGCGCGTCGGCCGCTGGATCAGCGCTGACGTTGGAGGCCAGAAGCGCCGCAAGAACACCGATAACCGCGATGATGGAGACAACACGCGCACCCGCAGCGCGCGATCGGGCTTCAAGCGCAAGCAAAGTCACAACAGCGGGAACCTTCGGTAGCGTGATAGTACGTAGTAGTTACGTAGGTCACGGTTAGGTTACGAGGTTGGGTGGCCACTGTCCACCCGGCTCGTGTCGACTACGGCGCCTTCACGACTACCTCGTCCTTGCCGGCCAGCCGGTCGTCCCACACCTGCAGTACCTCCGGTGAGGTGCGCGGGGTGAGCAGGCTGGCCACCACATAGGCGATCAGGCTGGCACCGAGGCCGTAGTAGATCGGCTCGTTGGCGAGCACGTCGCCGACGACGAACATCGTGCCGAGGGTGACCACGGTCCCCACCCCCATCGACCACAGTGCGCCGGCACCGGTCGCGCGCTTCCAGACGAACCCGCCGAGGATGGCCACCAACAGACCGCCGACCAGGATGTCGTAGGCGATCGTCAACGCGGCCACCACGTCGTTGAGCAGTGCCGCGATCACGATGACGACGATGCCGAGCACCACCACGTAGAGACGGTCGGAGTGCAGGTCGCGCTGCCCGTCGGCTTCCGTCTTCTCCGAACGGCCGATCATCCGCAGCAGCAACGGTTTCACGTCGGTGCGCGCCACGGTCGCCGTGGCGATCAGTGCACCCGACGCGGTGGACATCATCGCCGCGACCGCGGCCGCGAGCGCCAGACCACTGATACCGACCGGCAGGATCGTCTCGGCGATCTGGGCGTACACGTCGTCGCTGGCCTCGATGTCGGGCAGCAGTGTTGACGCCGCCATGCCGATCACCGCGCCGGCGACGCCGTACAGCGCACAGTAGACGGCGGCGGTGGTGCCGCCCCACTTGGCGACCGCGGGCGATCGAGAGGTGAACACCCGCTGCCAGATGTCCTGCCCGATCAGCATTCCGAAGCTGTAGACCACAAAGAACGTGATGATCGTGGGGAGGCCGATGGCGCCCAGGTCGAACACCGCGTCGCCGGCCCGCTCGCGGATGCCGTCGAAGCCGCCCGCCTTGGTCAGCGTGAACGGCAGCAGCAGGACGAAGATCCCGATGGTCTTGAGGACGAACTGCACCATGTCGGTGAGCGTGATCGACCACATCCCGCCGATCGACGAGTACAGCATGACTGTCGCACCGCCGATGATCACCGACACCGTGCGGTTGGTGCCCAACAGGACGTTGAACACGGTCGCGTACGCGATCGTCGACGTGACCGACAGCATCAATGTGTAAGCGGCCATGACGATTCCGGAGGACGACGTGGCGTCCACGCCGTACCGCAGCCGCAGCATCTGCGCGACGGTGTACACCTTGAGCCGTTGGATCCGCCCGGCGAAGAGCAGGCTGAGCGCCAGCAGTCCGACGGCGATGGCCACCACCAGCCACATGCCCGAGATGCCGTACTGGTAGCCGAGACCCACGCCGCCGACGGTGGACGCACCGCCGAGCACGACGGCCGCGATGGTTCCCGTGTACAGCGCCGGACCGAGCCGCCGGCCGGCGACGAGGAAGTCGTCGGAGTCTTTGGTCCGGGACTTGCCCCAGAACCCGAACGCGAGCATGGCGGCGAGATAGACGACGATGATCGCGATGTCGATCGGGTGGCCCATGATGTGCTCCTCAAATGTGGGTGGGGGCGAACATCCGCAGCAGTGCGGGTAGAACAACAACCGCGGGACCGCGGGTGGTGAATGTCTCGGCGATGATCCGGCCGACGGTGTCGAGGGTTGCCAGATGCGCGGGAACACCGAAACTTGCTGCCAGCGAGACGAAGTCGGGGCGGGCGAGTTCTGTTGCGGTGGCGGTGCCGAACGCGTCGGTCATGTACTCCCGCAGGATTCCGTAACCGCCGTCGTCGACGATCAGCCACGTGACATCCGCGTCGTGCTGACGGGCGGTGGCGAGTTCGGCGATCGAGTACATCGCGCCGCCGTCACCGGAGACCGCCAGGGTGCGGGCACCGGTGCCGATCGCAGCGGCCACCGCCGCCGGGAATCCGAACCCGAGCCCGCCGGCACCCTGGGCGGAATAGAACTCGCCGTCCTGGGGATCCCACGCCGACCAGGCCCAGTATGCGGCGATCGTCATGTCCCAGAACGTCTGTGCCGCAGCAGGTACGGCGGCCCGCAGATCGTCCATCAGTCGGAGTTCAGCGGCGACGTCCTGACCGGCGAGCCTGTCCTGCACCGACCGTCGGAGATCTGCGGCAATCCGAGCGCCGTCGGCCGAGTTGCGCTGTGCCACCTTCCCGGTGATCGCCGCCAGCGCGAGGGCAGCGTCGGCGTGGATGGCCAGCGCGGGGTGGTTGGCCTGCAGCACTCGCGATTCGGCGTCGATGTGGATCAGCCGACCCTTGGGCGCAAACGTGAAGTAGTTGCTCGTGACCTCACCCATCGCGGTGCCAACAGCCAGCAGGACGTCGGCGCCCTCCAGTAGGGCGGTGGTGTGCCGGTCCTCGATCCACGACGCCGCCGACAGCGGATGGTCGAATCGGATCGCGCCCTTGCCGCCGACTGTCGAAACCACGGGCGCATCGATCTTCTCGGCGAGAGCGACCAGCGCCTCAGGACCGCCACTGGACCGGCGCACGCCACCGCCGGCCAGGATGACCGGGCGCTGAGCGGAACTCAGGAGCGCGGCGGCCCCATCGACGAGTTCGGCTCGCGGGGGCCGTTGCGCAACCGCGGTGACCACTGAGGACACCGGCGGCAGGTCGGCAGGTTCGAGCAGCACGTCCTGCGGAATCTCGACCCACGTCGGGCCGGCGGGCGCCGATTGAGCCAGCGACCACGCGTCGGCGACCAGGGTCGGAACCTCGGCGGCATGTCGGACAACCGCGGTGCTCTTGGTGACGTTGATCGCGCTGCGCTGCTGATCGTCGAGTTGATGCAGCATTCCGCGCCGCAGCCCCAGACCGGCACGGGGCACCTGGCTGACGATCACCAGCAGCGGCACGCCGGTCGCGTACGCCTCCTGCAACGCACCCAGTGCGGTGAGCGCCCCCGGCCCGGTGGACAGGAACAGCACCGCGACTTCACCTGTGGCCCTGGCATATCCGTCGGCGCCGAAGGCCGAGTTGTTCTCCACGCGCGAGCTGACAAACGTCAGGTCGCTGCGCCGGATCGCGTCGAACAGGCCCAGCGCATGCTGGCCCGGGATGCCGAAGACGTGCGAAACCCCCAACGCTGTCAGGGTTTCGACGACGACGTCGCCTCCGTTTCGAGTCACGAAGACTCCTCGTGCCGCATCGCCAACAGCGACACCAGGTCGTAGGCGACGTGGGAGGCCGCGACGCCGGTGATCTCGGCGTGGTCGTAGGCCGGCGACACCTCGACGACATCGGCGCCGATCAGGTTCAGCCCGCGGAAGCCGCGCAGGATCTCGAGCAGCTCGCGGCTGGTCATGCCACCCGCTTCGGGCGTGCCGGTGCCCGGCGCGTGTGCGGGGTCGAGCACGTCGATGTCGATCGAGACGTACACCGGCCGATTGCCGAGTCGTTGGCGCAGCTTGTCGACGACCTCGCGCACGCCTTGGTAGTACACGTCGGAGGACGTGACGATGCCGAACCCGAATCGGCGGTCGTCCTCGAGATCCTTCTTGCCATACAGCGGTCCACGGGTGCCGACGTGCGACAGCGCCTCGGTGTCGAGCAGGCCCTCTTCGACGGCCCGCCTGAACGGGGTGCCGTGGGTGTACTCGGCGCCGAAGTAGGTGTCCCAGGTGTCCAGGTGAGCGTCGAAGTGCACCAGCGCCACCGGGCCGTGCTTCTGGGAGGCGGCGCGCAGCAACGGCAGGGCGATGGTGTGGTCACCGCCGATGGTGACCAAGCTGGTGCCGTCGCGGGTGAGGTCCACGGCGGCCGCCTCGATGGTCTCGATGGCCTCGTGGATGTTGAACGGGTTGACCGCGATGTCACCGGCGTCGGCGACCTGCGCGATCTCGAACGGGGACACGTCCAGAGCCGGGTTGTAGGGCCTCAACAGCCGTGAGGCCTCCCGCACATGGGTCGGGCCGAAGCGGGCGCCTGGGCGGTAGGACACCCCGGAGTCGAACGGCACGCCGACGACGGCGACGTCGGCGCGGGGCACCTGGTCCAGGCGTGGCAGCCGGGCGAAGGAGGCCGGGCCTGCAAAACGGGGCGTCTTCGACGCGTCGACCGGGCCGACAGGAGCTGTCATCGATGGTGCCTCTGACTCTCGGGGATGTGGTGCGGGTCACGTTAAGTCCATGTCAGCGGCACCGCAAGCAGTTCCATCGTTACAGCGACGTTTCGGATATCGATGTGTCGGGTTATCCTGTTCATTCCAGGAGTTCATGATCTGTGGGGCGCCCTATCCGACTGATATGTCAGCTCGGTCCGGTCCAAAATTCGTGGCGGCAATTTCGGAGGTGTGTGGTGGATGAGGTCGATGAGGCCATCGTGGAACTGCTCGAGGTCGACGGACGCCTCACCCATCGGGAGATCGCACGTACGGTCGGGCTGTCCCGATCCGCCGCAGCAGCCCGAATCCAACGGCTCATCTCGAGCGAACAGGTGGTCATCCGCGGAGCGGTCCATCCCGCTGTCCTCGGCAGGGGCGCCCTGGCCCACGTCAGCGTTGTCGTCCACGGCCCCGCAGCGCCGGTAGCCGAGCAGCTCGCGCGCCGCGACGACATCCCGTTCCTGTCGCTGACCGGCGGCCCGCACGCACTGGTCGCCGAGATCCGGTCGGCGTCCGCGCACGACATCGACAGAGCCGTGGCCGAACTCCGCACGCTCCCCGGCGTCTGGGGAGTCGACACCCTGATGTACGTCGAGGTGGTGCGCGATGTGATCGGGCCCGTCGGCGATGTCCGCACCGAGGTGGACGGCACCGACCTCAAACTGCTGGCCGCACTGCAACAGGACGGCCGAAGTTCCTATGTCGATCTGGCGGCGACGGTCGGACTGTCCGCGGCCGGCGCTCGCCGGCGCGTTGTGCGACTGATCGCGGAGAAGGTCGTCCGTGTGGGTGCCGTGGTGCGGCATTCGGGTCAGGACCGGCAGAGCGCACTGGGATTCGGTATCCGACTCGGCGGCGATCACCACGAGGTGGTCGCGACGCTGGCCGCCATGCCGTCGGTCATCTTCGTCGCGCGCACACTCGGACGCTTCGACGTGCTGGTCACGGTGCGTGCCTTCTCGGCCGCACAACTGGTCGAGGTGCTGGACACGGTGCGCGCACTGCCGGGGGTGCGGACCCTGGAGAGCTGGACGCACCTCGACGTGGTCAAGGAGAGCTACGCCTCCGGGATCGAGCCGACGGCAGGATGGGGTGAGCGAAGCGACGGAGGATCGACTACGTCGCGCTGACGGCGATGCGCTCGATCCGTCGCAGCGCGAGCTCGAGAACCGGCAGGTACGCGGGTGCCCACACCGGCGCGCCCATCCACAGCCGGCAGCCCGAGTCGGCGGGTTCGACGCCGTGATTCGTGGCGGGCACCCCGGCGACGCGCCATGCCCAGGATCTGCCGGGGTCGAGTTCGGTGATGACAAACGGCAGCGGAACACCGACCGGGGTCCAGACCCGCCCGGTCGCGCCCAGTTCGAATGCCGCGCCGTCGAGTTCGGCCCGGGCGACCGTGAGGCCCCATCGGGGCCACATCTCGAGGTCGATCAGGATGCGCCACACCGAATCCGCCGACGCCTGGATCTGTCTGTCCACTGTCCACACCACGGGCGGATACCCCAAGCGCGCTATCCGAACCGCGCATGCAGTTCGGGCAGAAATCCGGCCAGATGGTTCATCTCCTGTGCGCAGTGCACCAGCAGGTCCCGCGGGTCAGGCAGCAGACGGACCGCAACGGGACGAACGACACTGTTGGCCAACAGGTTTCCATGGCGGACCGCGATGAGCGAACCACCCATCCAGAACCGCGATCGCATCTCGGCCCCCTCCGGCGTCGGCCGCACGTGATGGATCAGCCAGCCCACATCGACCGGCAGATCACCCGATCCCAACCGCGCACACACCGCCACCTCACCCGCCGGCACCCTGAGACCGAGGGCGGCGGGGTCGACGAACTGGATCGCAGCCTTGGTGAATGATGATCCGAGGTACTCCCGGACCACCGAGGTCCGGCCTATGTAGGGCCCGTCGCCGAGTTTGTCGCGCCACTGTGCCGACACGTGCGCGCGCGGATGCCACAGCTTGTAGCGACGACTGTCGCTGCCGTGCCAGCCGAACCACCAGGCCCACATCTGCGGCGTCACCCCGGGCATGTCGGTGCGTACCGACACCTGGATGCCGCCGAGAGCCAGCGTGCCGTAACCGTTCTCGGTCTGCTGATACCCGGGGTCCAGAAGTGTTGTGCGATCCTCGAATCCGAGGAGGACCGGGGCGGCCTGCGAACCGTGCTCGAGCGCTTCGACGACGCGTCGGGGCAGTGGCGCCATCTCCGGGTGGAAGAACCGGCCGTACGGCGTGTCAGCGTCGCCGTCGCGATACCCGAGGTAACCCATCACACCCGTCCCATCCAGCTGTGGCCACTACTTGACCACGGCCACCGCGAAGCCGTCCCACCCCTTGGTGCCGACCGTCTGGATGGCAGCGGTGTCCAGTCGCGGATGCGCGCCCATCATGTCGAACATGGCGCGCACCGCCTGCGCCTGCTCATCACCGGGGTCCGGATCGAGCACCCGGCCGTTGCGGGCGATGTTGTCGACGACGATGACCGTGCCCGGCGACCCCAGGGTGATCGCCCACTGGACGTAGGCGACGTTGTTCTCCTTGTCGGCGTCGATGAAGACCAGGTCGAAGGCCTCGCCGCGCTGCTGCAGCTGCGGCAGCGTGTCCAGCGCGGCACCGACGATGATCTCCACCCGGTCGGCAACGTCGGCACGCTCGAGGTTGCGCCGCGCCACCTCGGCGTGCGCGGATTCGAATTCCAGCGAGACGACGGCGCCCTCAGGCCCGACCGCACGCGCCAGCGCAATGGTGCTGTACCCGGCGAGGGTGCCGATCTCGAGCACTCTGCGGGCGCCCGCGATCGTCACCAGCAGCGACAGCAGCTTGGCGTGCTGCGCGGACACCTCGATGGCGGGCATCCCGGCGGCGTCACCAGCCTCGCGGGCCTGCCGCAGCGCATCGTCCTCGGTGTGCAGGACACGGGTGAACAGGTCGTCGAGCGATACCCAGTCGGGCGTAGTCACAGGTGCGACGTTACCGCGGTCCCCGGCGAGCAGCGGTGGTCGGTCGGTCGGACTGTCACAATGCCAGTCCCCCAATGTTTTTCGAGGTTGTGACCGGTCGCCCCCGAAGGTCCGGGGTTTACCGAGCCATGGACCTGGGTATCAGTGCCCGGCAGTCGGGGGAAGGTAACCGGAAAGGTCCAGTAGATGAGCGTGACCAGTAAAGGACGTGCCGCCGCGCGGCAGACGATCCGCGTGCAACGCCGGATCGCGCTGGTTCAGGCTCTGTTCTGGCCCACCGCGATCACCACCGCGCTCGTCGTGGGAGTCACGGTCGCGCTGAGAATTCGCCTCTTGCGCGCTCCCGCGCCTGCACCGGCCGTCGCACCCACCCCGGCCGCGGCGGAACCCGACGTACCGGTGGCCCCGCGACCCTGAACACGCGCCCTCGCCGGGTGGTGCGGCAGCTCTACCGCACGCCCTCCTTCGCATAGACAACACGCAGCACATAGGCGAGTTCGGGTCCCATCACCGTGGCCGCGAGCTCGCAGAACGTGGCGACGAACTCCGGTCCGTGCGGCGGATCGGCATCCGTCAGGTGGTGCGCGAGTTCGTGCAGCACCACCAATTCCCGCAATGCCCAAGCCGAGCGCCCCTCGGGTACCGCGATCGTCGCGTCGTCTCCGGTTCGCTCGTAGTGGGCCGCTGTCGCGCCCCTGCGGGACCGCACCCGCAGTGGCGCCGGGTCCCACCGCCCGCGTACCACGGGCTGGGCCAGCACCTCGTCGACATATCGCTGCACGGACTCCGTGGACGCGAACCGCGCCTCGGGCGGCAGCGTGAGCCGGGTGCCGAAGAACTCCACCACCGGATCACCGTGCTCGGCAGCCCGGTCGAACAGGGTGCGGACGAATTCCTCTGCGGCGTAGACCTTTGCGCGCTGGGCGTCGCGGCTCACTTCTCCAGCGCCGAGCGCGCACCCGCGAACTCGGAGGTTCCGCCCAGCCGGGCCCGGCGGCCGGCCCGGTCACCGGCCCGCCGTGCCGCCGACGAGTAGCCCGCCGTTGCGCTCGTCGCCCGCCACGTGCCCCGCGCCCGGGATGCCTGGCGGTAGTAGTCCTTGAGCTCGAGGTCCTTGTTGCGCAACGCGATCGCGGTGCCCGGCACGCTGGTGGGGCCCTGAGTGGCCTCCTGCTGCGCCTGCTGACGCGCCTCGGACAACCGCTGCCCGACCCTGGCCCCGAACGCGAGCTGGAAGTTGATCCGCGCCGTGATCGTCGGGGTCGGCCGGTGCGCGCCCGAGCCGATGTAGTCCTTCGACGCGCGGACCATCTGCATGACGAGGCTGGTGTACAGCGCGTGGCTGGCGTCGATGTCCTCGGCGAACCCGTAGGCATACACGAACGTCGAGTTCGACGCGATGTCACATTTGACGTCGTTGGCCGCGGCGATCACCACAAAGAGCTGCACGTAGGTGCGCAGGCCCTTGGCCCCGGGATCACCGATGGTGATGGTGCGCTGCAGCGGGGTCTGCGCCTGGGTGCGGGTTCCGGCATGACTGCGCGCCACGGCGAGGTCGATCGATGCCGCGGTGGCCAGCCGCTGCGCAGCGGCCATGAACGCGTCGGCCTCGTGTTGGTTGTCGGTGCCTTCGGCCTGGCGCAGCAGCGCGGCGATCCGGGCCAGCATCTTGTCGTCGGTACTCATGTTCGCGAGGTTAGGGGACCAGTACGACTTTTCCGCGGGTGTGGCCGGCCTGCAGATACCGATGCGCCGCTGCCGCCTCCCCGAGCGAAAACACCTTGTCCACGGTCACTTCCAGCTTCCCCTCGGCGGCCAGCTCGAGCAGCTTCGGCCGGGCGGCGTCACGGATCTGCTGGCCCCCGTCCGCGCCGGTCAGCGCAGCGATCCCCAGTTCAGCGGCCCTGCCGAAGCCGACGATCGTGGCGATCCGGCCGCGGTCGGCCACCAACTCGACCGAGGTGTCGAGGGCCTCATCGGTCCCCGCCAGGTCCAGTGCCGCGTCCACGGGTCCGATGGCCCGTACCCGGTCGAGCAGTCCGGGCCCGTAGGCGACCGGGTGTGCACCGTATCCGCGCAGCTGATCGTGGCGGGAAGGACTCGCGGTGGCGATCACAACGGCGCCGCGCGCCACGGCGAGTTGCACCGCCATCAGCCCCACACCGCCACTCGCGCCGTGGATCAGCACGGTATCGCCTGTCCCCACATCCGTTTTCATCAACAGGTGCCAGGCCGTGCCGCCGACCAGGATCAGCCCGGCGGCCTGCTCGAAGCTCAGTGCGGCCGGCTTGTGCCCGACGTTTTCACCGTCGACGAGGACCTGCTCGGCGTAACCACCGCGGACATCGGTGGCGATCACCTCGTCGCCGACGGCGAGCGCACCGGTGTAGCCCTGCGCACCGGAGCCGGTCGCCACGACCACCCCGGAAACCTCCATGCCCACCGGCATGGGCAGTGCGCCCGGGTCGCTGCCCATCGCGCCGCTGTACAGCTTGTAGTCGACCGGGTTGGCACCCGAGGCGCGCACGTCGAGCAGCACCTGGCCTGCACCCGGCGCGGGGAGGACGATGTCCTGTATCGCAAGGACTTCGGGCCCGCCGTAGCTCTGCGCCACCACCGCTCTGGTCATCTCGGCGAGTCTAGCCCGCAGCCGCCGGCTACTTCTCGACGAAGGCGTCCAGCGCGGCGACCACCTGCGGCGACAGCGGATCCTGCTTGGCGTAGTTGGCGATGCTGTCGGTGGGGTCGTCACGCAGCACGTGGCTGACACCGGTGAGTTCGACGACCGTCAGGGCGGTGTGCGCCAACGCGTCGGCCAGCGGTCGGACGGCGTCACAGCGGGCTTGGTTGTCGGAATCCGAGCAGGTGAGCAGCACGGGAGTGCCGGCAGGCACCGCCGCCGCCAGCGCCAGCGGGTCGATCCTGTCGGCTTCGACGACGGCCTTGACGTTGCCCGGGTTCACGATCGACACCAGGCCGTCGGGCAGCGTGGTCGGGACCGTCCCCTCGCTCCGGATCTGGTCGACCGCGGCCCGCCACGCCGCAATCGTCTCCGGAGACCCGTCAGCGGTCACCCGGTTGGTGATGATGTCGAGGTAACGGCCCGGAAGTGGCTGAAACAGGGCCAGCGAGTGCACCTTCGGCGCACCGGGGTCAGTGTCGCCGGCCAGTGCCATGGCGTGGATGGCGCCCTCGCCCAGCGCGTAGACCGAGAGCCGCTCCGGATCACTGGCCGGACGTTCGGCGAGGAAACGCAGAGCGGACGCGGCGCCGGCGGTGTAGACAGCGCTTCCGACGTCCTGCGGATTCTGCGCGAACGGACCCAACCCGGTCCTGCCGGTGCCGACCTTGTCGTAGCGCAGGCTGGCCACGTCGCGCTCGGACAGCAGTTCCGCGAGTTGACGCATGTTGCCGATCGGTCCGGCGACCTGGTTGTCGCCGTTGCGGTCGGTGTTCCCGCTCTCGGAGATCAGCAGCGCCGCGGGGTCGGGCTCGCCCTCGGAGCGGTGCCGGTAGGTGCCGTGCAGGGTCAGCCCGTCAGCCTCGAACGTCACCTCCTCGTCCACCCAGGTGGGCTGCTCCGGGGTGTCCGAAGAACAGCCCCCGATCAACACCGCGAGCGAAAGCAGCAGCGCAGAAATGACTTTCACAGCTTCGCCTCGATCCAGGAAGTGACGTCGTCGAGCACCAGCGCCTTCTCGGGCTCGTTGAACACCTCGTGATACAGCCCCGGGTACACCTTGAGGTGCACGTCAGAGCTTGCGACACAGTCGACCAGTTTCCTGCTCCCCTCGACCGGGATCAGCCGGTCCTGCTCGCCGTGCACCACCAGAAGCGGTGCGGTGATGATGCCCGCGCACTGCGGCATCGTCTCACCGACCCCGATCAGCGCCCGCGCGATTCCGGCAGGCAACTTGCCGTGGTAGACCAGCGGATCGGACTCGTAGGCCGCGACCACGGCCGGATCCCGCGAGACCGCGTCAGCGGGAAGGTCCTCCACCGGGGTTCCCGGCGCCAGCCTGCCCACCAGCTTGGCGACCCGCACCATCACCGGCGACACCGAGGCCTCGGCGTCGACGGCGGGGCCGGACAGCACCATCGCGGTGTAGTCACCCGGGTGCTCGACACCGTAGGCGAACACGATTCCGCCGCCCATGCTGTGCCCCACCACGACGCGGGCGAGGTCGGGGTGCTCGGCGGCGGCGATGCCGACGAGCGTGTGGAAGTCGCCGGTGTACTCGGACATGTCGCGCAGATACACCCGCTTGCCGCCGGACCGGCCGTGGCCGCGGTGATCGAGCGCGTACGTGATCAGCCCCGCATCTGCGAACCGGGTGGCGACGTGGTCGTAGCGACGGGCGTGTTCGGCGTACCCGTGGGCCAGGATCACGACCCCGCGGGGTGGCACGTCCGGCGTCCACACGTCGTAGACGATCCGGACACCACCGGTGCCGTCGAAACTGTGTTCGCTGTGGGTCGCGGGCATCCACGGAGACTATCGGGCGGCGTGGCACACCTCGGCTGCGACGACTCTGTTGTTGTCAGGGCCACTGCGTAAACTTCCGGACGTGACTGTGTTGGCCCTCGACGGCAGCAGTGCCGAAGACGCGTTCCTCGCCGACGCGCAGCGGTACCGGCGGGAGTTGCTCGCGCACTGCTACCGGATGACCGGTTCCCTGCACGACGCCGAGGACCTGGTTCAGGAAACCTATCTCCGCGCCTGGAAGTCGTACCAGGGGTTCCAGGGCAAATCGTCGGTACGGACGTGGCTGTACCGAATCGCCACGAATACCTGCCTGACGGCGCTGGACGGGCGCAAGCGGCGTCCGCTGCCGACCGGCCTGGGCGCGCCGGCCTCCGATCCGACCGCCGACATCGCCGCGCACGATGAGATCCCCTGGTTGGAGCCCCTGCCCGACACCCCGCGGGAGGACCCGTCGGATCCCTCGGTGATCGCCGAGTCCCGCGAGTCGGTCCGGCTGGCGTTCGTCGCGGCACTCCAGCACCTGCCCCCGCGCCAGCGCGCCGTGCTCGTCCTGCGCGAGGTGTTGCAGTGGAAGGCCGCCGAGGTGGGCGAGGCCGTGGGCGTCTCGACCGCAGCGGTCAACAGCCTGTTGCAGCGGGCCCGCGCGCAACTCGACGAGGTGCAGCCCCATCTCGACGATCGGCCCGCACCGCCGGATTCCGCGGAGGCCGCGGACCTGCTGGGCAAGTACATCTCGGCGTTCGAGAACTACAACATGGACGAGCTGGTGGAGCTGTTCACCGCCGACGCCGTATGGGAGATGCCGCCGTTCGACGGCTGGTACCAGGGCCCCCGCAACATCGTCACGCTGTCGCAGACCCACTGCCCCGCCGAGAAGGCCGGCGACATGCGCTTCCTGGTCACCACCGCCAACGGTCAGCCGGCTGCCGCGCTCTACTTGCTGAACCCGCAGACCGGCGTGCACGAGGCGTTCCAGCTGCACGTGCTCGATGTGCGTGCCGCCGGTATCGCCCATGTGGTGGCGTTCAAGGAGACGGGGTTCTTCGCGAAGTTCGGGCTACCCGCGACGCTGTGAGGGCCGCTCAGTCGGTCTGCGGTCGAGACGCCGGTTTCCCGGTCTTGATCCTGGCCAGCACCGTGTCGATCGCGGAGCCGAAAGCCCGCAGCTGCGCGTCGGACAGGCCGTCGAAGACCGCGGTCCGCACCAGTTCCACGTGCCCGGGCGCGGCCGTCTCGAGTGCGGATCGACCGGCGTCGGTGATGGTCACGGTCGCGCCCCGGCGGTCGTCGTCGTGTCCTTCGCGGTTCAGCAGACCACGTCCGCGCATCCGGCGCAGCTGGTGCGACACCCGGCTCTGCTCCCACCCGATCAGATCACCGAGCTCGTTGACCCGCATCGGGCCCCGCTCCGACAACGCGACCAGGACGTCGTAGTCGGACAGCGAGAGCTCACAGTCCTGTTGCAGCTGACGGTGCATCGCGGTCTGCAGCCTGCCGGTCATCGCCAGGTAGTTGCGCCAGATCCGCTGCTGCTCGTCGCTGAGCCATTCCATGGCAATCACCCTACCGGAATACATGACGTGTCATACATGTTGTCGGGTGCAGGACGGCCACCTAGGCTGACACAGACTCCCGAGGAGTGAACGTGATGACCAGTGCTCAGTCCATCGTCGACATCCGGCGCGCCGACGACCGCGCAAAGACCGAGATCGCCTGGCTGGACTCCAAGCATTCGTTCTCGTTCGGCAGCCATTATGAGCCCGAGAACACCCACCACGGACTGCTTTTGGTCAACAACGACGACCGCGTTGAGCCGGGCACGGGTTTCGACACCCATCCGCACCGGGACATGGAGATCGTGACCTGGGTGATGCAGGGCTCGCTGGTACATCAGGACTCCACCGGCCACTCCGGCGTCATCTACCCGGGTTTGGCGCAACGCATGTCCGCTGGCAAAGGCATCCTGCACTCCGAGAAGAACGACTCCTGGACCCTGACCGGGCAGCAATCCCACAGCGAGCCGGTGCATTTTGTCCAGATGTGGGTGGTGCCCGACGAATCGGGCATCACACCCGGCTACCAGCAGCTCGAGATCGACGACGCACTGCTGCAAGGCGGTCTGGTGCCGATCGCCTCGGGCATGCCCGAGCACAGTGACGCTGCCGCCATCACGATCAGCAATCGCTACGCGGCGCTGCACGGCGCGCGCCTGCAGCCGGGCCAGAGCATCGAACTACCCGAAGCTCCGTATCTGCACCTGTTCGTGCCGCGGGGCGAGGTCGTCCTCGAGGGCGCCGGCCCGCTGCACGAGGGAGACGCGGTGCGGTTCACCGCAACCGGCGGCCAGCGCGTCACCGCAACCCAACCCTCCGAAGTCCTCGTCTGGGAGATGCATGCGACACTCGCTGCGGCATAAGCGAACCGGAGCAGTCCTGCTGGGAATGGCGCTGCTCGCGGGCTGCACCACCACCACGGAAGCACCCACGACGACACCGGCACCGACCACGACGCCGTCGGCCGCGCCGCCGGCAGTAACTCCGGCGACCGGGACCTCGACGGTGACGGTCGGGGTCGAACCCGACCTCGCCGACGCGCCGTTCGACGAGGCGCGCCAGGCCGAGGTTCCCCAGGGGTGGACGCTGTCGGTATGGGCACGGACCTCCAAACCGCGACTGGCGGTCTGGACACCCGACGGCGATCTGCTGGTGTCGATCCCGAGCGCGGGCCGAGTGCTCCGCTTCGCACCTGCGGAAGACGGGGCGCCCGAGGAATCGGTGCTCCTCGACAACCTCGACCAACCGCATGGCCTGGCCTTCGCGGGCTCGACTCTCTATGTGGCACAGAGTGATCAGATCGACGCCTACGACTACGCCGACGGCGCGGCGACCAACCCGAGGATCGTCGCGGGCGACCTCCCGGACGGACGCAGCCCCGAATTGCGCGGTGCCTACTCGCACGCCCTGAAGAGTGTGACGGTCGGTCCGGACGGCGCGGTGTACTTCTCCATCGGGTCGACGGGAAACATCTCGGCCGAAGACCGCACCGCCGATCCGCCGCGAGCGACGATCATGCGGGTACCGCCGGGCGGCGGACCGGCCACACCATTCGCGACCGGTGTACGCAACGGCACCGGACTCGCCGTGGCCCCCGACGGCGCGGTCTGGACGGCGAACAACGGGCGCGACAACGTCGCGTTTCCCGAACCCGGCCCTGACTACGGCGCGGTCATCCCCGATTACGTCGACGACCATCCGCCCGAACAACTGGCGAAGTTGACTCCCGGTCGCGAATTAGGTTGGCCCTACTGCAATTCCGACGGCGGTCCGGCCGACATGCCGTTCATCCGGGACGTGCAGACCAACCCCGACGGTGACCTGATGGACTGCGCGTCGTTGCCGCCGGTGGAGCAGAGTTTCGGGGCGCACTCGGCGCCACTCGGCCTGAGCTTCGTCGACGGCAACCTGCCCGAGCCGTACTCGACCGGGGCACTGGTCGGGATCCACGGATCCTGGAACAGGCAGCCTCCGCGGGCGCCGGAGGTGTCGTTCTACCCGTGGCGCGACGGCGGACTGGGCGATCAGCAGACACTCGTCGGCGGCTTCCAGGCCGACGACGGGTCACGGTGGGGGCGGCCCGTCGACGCGGTCGCCGGACCCGACGGCGCGGTCTACATCACCGACGACGACGCCGACGCCATCTACCGGCTCGCTCCGCCCGGCTAAGCGGATTCCGCCAGCCGGTTCAGCACGGTGGTCATCTGCTTCTCGGTGTCCCCGGCCCGCTTCTCGAACGCCCGCTTCATCACGGGGTTGAGCAATTTGGCCGCGCCGTACATCTCCAGCTCGGCTTCGTAGGTGATCACCGATCCGGCGCCGTCGGCTTCGACGGTGATGGTGTCGACCGCCGTCGACGACTTGTTCTCGCCGATGAAGACCACTTTGTGGTCCGAGAGCTCCTCGAGCTTGAAGGTGTGCTCTGCGGTCACCCCGAAGAGCTTCGACACGTTGTGCCAATAGGAGCCCTCAGCGACCGGGCCGGTACCGACCCGCTCACAACTGCGGGTTCCGGGGTCCCACTTCTCGGCGTTTGCGAAGTCCTTCAGGTAGTCGACCACGACGCGTGGCGGCGGGCTGACGTTGAACTTGCGTGAAACGGTTGCCATCGTCACGGGATACCCATCTCGCAACATCCTCACTCTCGACGGTACTGACGTCATCAGCTTTTCACCCGCTCGTCAGCAAACGTCGCAGCGACCCGCCCGAAATCAGAACGTGATACCACTGTGACGAAAGTTGACAGTGGTTCTACTGGGCTTATTGTTAACTAGCCGATCTCCGTCGGCCGCCCATCGTCCGTGAGGAGCCGCCGGTGCCGACTCCCGTCGCAAACCTCCGACGCGTCACCCCACGCGCCCGCGCGGTTTCCGCGGTCATGGCCTGCGCCGTGCTCGCGACCTCCGTGAGCGCTCCCGTCGCGTCGGCGGACGGAGCGCGCGAACTCCTGGCGTCCGCGATCGCGAACACCCGCGGCTCCTACCTCGTCTACAACTTCGGCAGCGGATTCCCCGCCCCGATGCTCAATGCCGGGGGTTCCTGGTACGAGATGAACAACGGCGGCCGGCTGATGATCATCAAGGCGGCCTCCGAACGATTGGCCCCGCGACTGCTCGCCGACTCGCACACCGGCTATCAGGCCCGCTGCGAGCGTGATCCGCGCGCACGAACCGGCGAGGGGCTGTGGCAGGCCTCGGAGATCTACCCCCCGCTGCAGGCATGGCAGGCGCTGGGCCAACCCACGATCGCGATCAACGCCAACTTCTTCGACGTCCGCGGCCAGCAGGGCGGGTCGTGGAAGTCGACGGGCTGCAGTTCACCGCTGGGCGCCTACGTCGACAACACCCGAGGACTGGGACGCACCAACACCGCCGTGACCGGCACACTCGCCTACGCGGGCAAGCAGGGGCTGTCGGGTGGGAACGAGACCTGGACCGCGCTCACGACGATGATCATGCCGGTGGCCGGGGCGCCGTATGTCGTATCGCCGAAGAGCACCGACGACTTCGACGCCGCGTCCCCGGTCATCCAGGATCTGATCGACAAGGGCACCAGGTTCGTCGCGGTCGCCGGTCTCGGCCTGCTGGCGCCGGGTGACACCGGCCAGCTCAACGACCCGGGGCCGAGCGCGGCACGCACCGCGATCGCCTACGCCAGGGACCGCGACGAGATGTTCGTCTTCCAGGGCGGCAACTACACACCCGACCAGATCCAGGACCTGTTCCGCGGCTTGGGCAGTGACACCGCCGTGCTTCTGGACGGCGGCGGATCGTCGGCGATCGTGCTGCGCCGCGACACCGGCGGCATGTGGGCCGGAGCGGGGGCGCCGCGCGGTTCGTGCGACACGATGGCCGTGCTGTGCGACTCCCGCGAACGCGCCCAGCCGGCCTGGCTCGGCTTCAACTGAGCCCGGCAAGCGCTCCCACGGCGGCCGCCCGCGTCTGCCCCACATAGCCCGCACCGAAGAGCACCACGTGGGCAAGTAACGGAAACAACTGGTGCAGCCCGACCCGCGCATGCCAGCCGGCGCGCAACGGGTGCTGCGCCTGATACCCGTCGATCACCGCGTCCAGATGCGGGCAGCCGAACAGCGCGAGCATCGCGAGGTCGGTCTCGCGGTGTCCGCCGTGGGCGGCGGGGTCGACCAGGACGACGCCCCTCGGGGTCCACATGACATTGCCGCTCCACAAGTCCCCGTGAAGTCGACACGGGACATCGGCATCGTCGAATTCTCCTGCATCACAACGATTGATCACGGCATCGACAGCACTGCGAGTGTCGCCGTCGAGGAGCGGCGCTGCGGCGGTGACCATCGGGGCCAGCCGGTGCGCGGCGTAGTACGCACCCCAGGAGTCACCGCGGCTGTAGGACATCGGCAGCGGCCGGTGCAGCGGCCCGAAGAAGCCCGGCCCTCCCCAACCCGAGGGCGCCGAGCCGAAACCGTCGGCACCGGCGGCGTGGGTGCGCGCCAGTCGAGCGCCGAACTCGTGGGCCGCCGCGGCGCTCGGGGGGCTCGTGGTCAGCCGCTCGAGGGTCAGCGACTGATCGTCGACGGCGATCACGCGCGCGCACGGCACGCCGTCGCGAGCCTCGGAAAGCCATTGCAGTCCCGCGGCTTCCGCGGCGAAGAACCCCTCCGGTGCTGACCGGTTGCGCTTGACGAAGTTCATCACACCCAGCCTACGGAGCAACACCAGACGCGCCGCAGGTTGTCTCCGCGGCACCTCGTACACGAATCATGCCAGAAAGTGTCATGGTTGACGATTTCATCATTTGCGTGCTTCACTAGCCGTCAGCAGGCCGGATGGAACCGCCCCGTCCGGGAAGGGATGCCGTGATCTCGCCACGGTAGGCGCCGCCGACCCACACTTCGCCGTTCGAAAGGGTGACCGTTATGCGAAACGCCGCGCACGCGCCCGTATACCGACGGGACATTTACTCGCACAGCGCAATCCGGGATCCGTACCCGCACTACACCCGTCTGCGCCAACTCGGCCCAGTGGTATGGCTGCCTCGGCACCGGGCCTATGCACTGCCGCGCTATGCGGAGTGCAAAGCGGTACTCCGGGACCATGCACGGTTCATCTCCGGTGATGGCGTCGCCCTCAACCCGCTGGCCAATAGACTCTCGCGGGGCACCACACTCAACAGCGACGGTGAGGACCATGATCGGCGCCGCAAGCTGCTCGCTCACCGCCTCACTCCGAAAGCGTTGCGCAGCATGTCCGACGCGGTCGAGCGCCAGGCCGCCGCGGTCGTCGACGCTGCGCTGAAACGGCCCGACGTCGATGGCGTGCGCGATCTCGCGACCGCGCTGCCCCTACGCGTGGTACCCGACCTGGTCGGCTGGCCTGAAGCGGGGCGCGAGAACCTCATCCCATGGGCGGGAGCCACATTCGATGCGCTGGGACCACTGAATCGGCAAGCACTGCGCACGATGCCGGCGACCCTGGCCATGCTGCGGTTCTCGCGACGAGTCGTCCGCGACCGCAGCGTGTCGCCGGGCAGCATGGGCGACGACGTGCTTCGCGCCGCAGACGAGGGAAAGGTTGCGCTGTCAGAGTGTCCGGCCCTGATGATCGACTACTTGGCTCCGTCGCTGGACACCACGATCAGCGCCATCAGCTCGGCGCTGCACCTGTTTGCCACCCATCCCGCGCAGTGGCGCGCCCTCAGGGACAATCCTGAGCTGATCCCCAATGCGGTCAACGAAGTGGTTCGTCTGGAGTCCCCTCTGCGTGCCTTCAGTCGGAAGGTCCTCTCCGACAGCGAGATCGCCGGATTCTCCATTCCGTCAAGGTCGCGGGTACTGGTCATCTACGCCTCCGCCAACCGCGACGAACGTGAGTGGGACGAACCCGACGTCTTCGACATCACCCGCGATGTCAACCGCCATCTGGGCTTCGGATACGGCACCCACGGGTGTGCGGGTCAGGGTCTGGCGCGACTGGAAACCCAGGCGATCCTGCGCGAAATGGTTGCCCGCGTCGGGACCATCGCTCTCGCGGGAGAACCAACCTGGGCCGTCAACAACATCATTCACCGCTACGAGCGGCTCCCCCTCGAGCTCACACCCGCCTAGAAAGGGCCCCCGGATGCGTGTCACCGTCGATCAGGACCGATGCGAAGGGCACGGCCTGTGCACCCAGTCGGCACCGGCCGTATTCTCCTTCGACGACGACGGCGACCTGGTCAACGAGTTTGCCGGCACCGATGTGCCCGAGACGTTGATCGGCCCGGCCCGGGAAGCTGTGGACGTCTGTCCCGTTGCAGCGCTTCGTATAACCGGTAGCCCATGATCCGAGGGGCCGCCTTGAGTCACGCCAAGGGGTCGGGAGGGGCGATCGTCTCGAGGTCGGGCAGTGGCCGCGTGCAGACCTCGGCGGCATCCGCGGCGCTCATCCCGAACAGCCGAAGCACACTCGCGGTCACCGAGTCCGATGCCTCGGCGTCGTCGCGCTCGGGTTCCTGACGCAGCAGCGCCCCCAGACCCATGATGGCTCCACCGGCGATGGCCAGCGCCAAGTGCGAATCCTCGACGGTGAACCGGCCCGCCCTGGCTGCCGCTTCGATGTCGCGCAACGCGCGCGGCGCCAACCCGCGGTCGGACGCCAGCAGTTGGACTCCGTTGGCCAGCAGGATCTGGCTTTCCTGCGGTCGTCGGCGGAAGAGTCGACCGGTGAGACGGAACCGGCAGGCGAACGTCTCGGCAGGGTCCTCGATGTCGGCGGTCAGGACGTCGAGCAGAGCGCCGTGCGCATCAAGCGCGTCGGCGACGGCCGCGCTGAACAGTTCTTCCTTGCTGTCGAAGTAGTTGTAGAACGACCCCATCCCGACGTCGGCGGCCTGGGTGATGTCGAGGACCGCGACGTTGAGCCGGCCTTCGGCGATGAACGCCTGCGCCGCCCCGATCAGCGCGGCGCGAGTGCGTTGTTTCCGTCGTTGCACCCGGTTGACGCTTGTCTGGGCCTGCTCGCTCATGGGTCCCTCACCGGTGTCGAAGCACGCTGAAGTCAGCAGCGTAGTCAAGTTTGAGGATATCGTCATTCACTCTTGACTGAGACTAACGTCGTATGTGACGATTTCATCAGTCTTATCCAGGAGGTGAAGTCCCAGCGTGATCGGCAGCCACAACGAACTCCACAGCGAGCAGGGAGCGCTGCGCGGTGAACACCCGGGACGCTCCCGGAATCCGACCATCAAGGTGCGCGACATCGCCTGGCTCGAGTTCGACAAACCCGATCTGGTGCGCGCCGAGGCGTTCGCCCGGGCCTTCGGCTTCCACGTGCTGTTACGCCACCCCGACGAACTGCATCTCGGCGGCACGGATTCGGGGTCCGCCGCCGTCATCCTGCGTCGCGGCGAGAAGTCCCGCTTCACCGGGATCGCGTTCCGCGCCGCCGACGATGCAGATCTTCGACGGCTCGCCGACAAGACCGGTGCATCAGTGCACCCGCTGCCTGAGTCGATCGGCGGATCGGCGGTCCGCCTCGTCGACCCCAGCGGCTTCCCGGTCCAGGTCGTGGCCGACATCCACCGCCATCCGGCGCTCCCCACACAGACACCCCTGATCTACAACGCCGGCCACGAGCTGCGGCGCGTCAACACCACCCAGCGGCCGCGCCGGGTCCCGGCCCGGGTGCAACGCCTCGGCCACGTGGTGCTGCAGTCCACTCGGTACCTCAGCGCGCTGAACTGGTACCTGGACACCCTCGGCATGATCGTCAGCGACTTCCTGTTCTTCCCCGGCCAACGCGAGCGTGGCCCCACGATGAGCTTCATCCGCTGCGATCGGGGTGCTGAGCCCGCCGATCACCACACGCTGGCCATGGCGCTCGGCCCGGCCAACCGGTACGTGCACTCGGCGTACCAGGTCAGCGACCTCGATGCGCTCGCCGCCGGCGGCGAATACCTCCGTGAGCGCGGATACTTCCGGTCCTGGGGAATCGGCCGCCACATCCAGGGCAGCCAACTGTTCGACTACTGGCGCGACCCCGATGGTTTCCTCGTCGAGCACTTCGCCGACGGCGACATGTTCGACAACACCCTCGAGCCCGGTTGGGCCCCCTTCACCGCCAGCGGTCTGTCGCAGTGGGGACCACCGGTCACCGGCGACTTCCTCGGGACCAGCCCGCGTGCGGCACGACATGAGGCCCTGTCCATGTTGACCGCGCTGCCACGCCGCAACGAATTCGACGTCCACCGCCTCATCGGCCTACTGAAAGTTGCCCGCTCATGAGCATTTCCATACTCCGCACCACTGACGCCTGGTGGGTCAAGACCGCCGACCGGGCGGCCAGGATCGCCACCTCGGCCACCGCCACCGCGGAACTCCTCGCCGACCGCGCCGCGATCACCGCCGCCGGCGGCAGCGCCGACACCGTGGCCGTCGACGGGCTGGAGCTCGTCTCGCCGGTCACCCGGCCGTGCCGGGTGGTGGCGCAGATGACCAACTTCGAATCGCACGTCAAGGATTCCGGTATGGATCCGAAGACCGTGCCGCTGACATTCTTCCGGAAATCGTCGGCGTCGATCAGTGGTCCGTTCGATCAGATCGTCAAACCCGGCCACGTCCGATTCCTCGACTACGAGGTCGAGATCGGGCTCGTCATCGGGCGCGATATCCCGGTCGGCACCAGCATTTCGGACTCCCAGCTCACCGACTACATCGCAGGGCTGGTCATCACCAACGACATCTCGGCCCGCGACATCCAACTCCCGCAGACGCAGTTCTACGAAGCGAAGTCCTACCCCACCTTCACCCCGGTCGGTCCCGAACTCGTGCTGCTCGGTGCCGATGAGCTTGCCCGCTTCGGCGATCTGCGACTGCGGTTGAGTGTCAGTGGTGAGGAACGCCAGAACGCACTGGTCGAGGGCGACATGCTGTACCGGCCGCTGCAGGCGCTCCAGTCGCTGGCCCGTTTCCAGGATCTTGCCGCCGGAGATCTGGTGCTCACCGGGACCCCGGCCGGTACGGCGCTGAGCGCTCCGCCCAAGCCGATCGAGATGATCGGCGCGCTGCTTCCGCCTGCGGTGAAGTGGAAGGCGTTCTTCAAACGTCAGGCCGGCAACACCAAATACCTTCAGCACGGCGACGTCATCGAGGCGTCGGTGGCCACCGACGACGGCGCGATCGATCTCGGCACGCAGCGTATGAAGGTCACCTACGCCTGACCACAGATCCGTGGTGATCCAACGACCCCTGGAAGAAGATGAAGCGGCCCAACGCTGTTCGTCACACACCGGTGCTCATCGTCGGCGCCGGCCCGACCGGTGCCACCGCGGCCACACTGCTGGCCCAGTACGGCATCAACAGCCTCGTCCTCGACCGCTGGCAGGGCGTCTACCCGCAGCCCCGCGCCGTGCACCTGGATGACGAGATCTACCGCCTCATCGCCCGGCTGGGCCTCGCCGACCAGTTCGCCGCGATCTCGCGCCCCGCCTGCGGGCTCCAACTGCGCGACCGCGACCACCACGTGCTGGCCGAGTTCCGCCGCGACCCGGCGCCCGGTGTGCACGGCTTTCCCCGTGCCAACATGTTCGATCAACCCGAGCTCGAACAACTTCTGCGAGACAACCTCGCGCGGTACCCGGGCATCGAACTCCGCGGCAACACCGAGGTCACCGACATCACGCCGGTCGACGGCGGCGGGATCCGGGTCAGCTACCGCAACCGGAGCGACGGCACCACGATGGTGGTCGACGCCGACTATGTGCTGGGATGCGACGGCGCCAACAGTCTGATCCGCTCGCGGATCGGCACCTCGATGCGCGACATGCACTTCCAGCAGCGCTGGCTTGTCGTTGATGTCGCCACCGAGGCCGATCTCCACCAATGGGAGGGTGTGCACCAGGTCTGCGATCCGCACCGTGCGGGCACCTACATGCGTATCGGAAAGACCCGCTACCGCTGGGAGTTTCAACTCCTCGACGGCGAGAGTGCCGACCAGTTCTCCGACCTGGCCGCTCTGATACCGCTGATCGCTCCCTGGATCGGGAACGTCCACGAGGCCGAACTCGAGTTGATCCGGGTCACCGAGTACACGTTCCGTGCTCAGCTCGCCGACCGGTGGCGGCGGGGAAACGTATTCCTGCTCGGTGACGCCGCGCATCTGACACCGCCGTTCATCGGCCAGGGCATGGGTGCCGGGCTCCGCGATGCGATGAACCTCGCCTGGAAGCTTGCCGGCGTCCTGGGCGGCGACCTGCCGCCGACTGCGCTCGACAGCTACGAGCAGGAGCGAAAGCCCCACGCCCGGTCGATGATCCGGTTCGCCCTCGCGGTCGGGCGATTCATGACCGCGGGCGGTGACGTGGGAAATCTGTTGCGACGCATCGTCGTGCCGCGCCTCGGCCTGCTCCCGGGGGTGCGCCACCGGGTGGTGGATTCGACCACGCCCGCACTGCGCCGGTCAGCTCTTGTGCACCGCCGACGCGGCCCACGATCGCTGACCGGCAGTCTGTGCCCCAACCCCGTACTGGCCGACGGGCGCCGACTCGACGATGCGCTGGGTCTGGGTTTCGCCGTCATCACGACGGTGCCGCTCAAATCCACACAGCACGCCCTGATCAAGGACCGTGGGGCGACGGCACTTTGTGCCGCACCTGGATCCGAGCTGGCGCGGTGGCTGCGAGGTGGCCACACCACCGCGGTGATCGTCAGACCCGACCGAACGGTCATGCGATCGTCGCGACGGGTTGACGACCTGCTCGCGGTGCTGCCGGAATTGCATTCCGGCAGCAAAAGTTCGAGAAGTTCTCTGCTGGAATGCAATTCCGGCGAAGAGGAGCGGGCGGCTACAACTGAGGAGTCAGGTCGAACGACGTGACCGTCGACATCCGGGTGATGAGCCAGTCCGACCCGTCGCGTTGCATCGTCAGCCGGTAGGACAGGTACCGCAACGACGGGATGTTCTTCGTCACCGGACTGGTGGCCACCGAGTTGGTGTAGACGATCGCGGTCGCCTCGTCCGGAGTCCCCGGCGGCGAGACCGATTCCACCGCGGCGCCCATCACGTCGGTGGTGTTGGTGACCTGGGCCTGCTTGTTGGGCTCGACGATCGCATCGATGTACTGCCGGTACTCCTCGGCGAACTCGCCACCGAGGTAGCGCGATGCGCGGTCGGCGAGGGTGTTCATGTCGTCGGGGGTGTAGGTCCACAGCGTGGTGATCGCATCCGCGGCGGTCTGGGCGATGTTGAGTTTCGTCTCGACGAGCGCACTCTCGGCGAGGTATGGCTGCACCATCGCGCCGGCGAACGCGCCCGCTCCGACGAACAGCACCGAGGCGGCCACCGCCGCCACCTTCAGCCGCTTGCCTGCAGGACGATGCGGGACCAGCGTGACCTCTTCGGCGGGCTCTGCGTCTTCGAGATCGGCGTCTTCGAGATCGGCGTCCTCGGCCGTGTCGACGTCAGTCCCGGTTTCCAACGCAGGCTCAGCGGTCTCCTGCGAAACAGGCTGGACTGCGTCGTCTTTGGGAGTTCTGGCGGCTTTGCCGACGGGCGTCTTCGGCACCTCGGGTTGCTTCTCGGCTTCCTCGACGGGTGCCGCGGCTACCGGTGTCTCCGGGTCGACCGGGGGCTTCGCGTCGACGTTGGTCCGCCGACGGAACAGACCCCGGCGAGGCTTCGATCCCGAATCCTCGGTGGTGCCGTCGGTGGCCACAGTGGCGTTGTCGGTGTTCAGATCACCTGAATCAGGTTGCTGATCTTCCACTGCTGTCCTTCCTTGATAGTCGTTGCGACCCAGCGGCTTCCGCTCTCGATCGTCGACTTTCCGTCCGGTGTCGTCGTGGTCACCTTGGTCGCGAGGAGGACGTCGGCACTGCCGTCCGAGTTCCATCGCTGCACGCCGGCTTCCAGAACCGTGCCGGTGGAGGGTTCGGAGCGGGCCACCTGGATCAGGATCTCGTTCTGCCGCTCCTTGAACATCGTCTCGAACTCGCCGGTGCCCTGCGCGAGGATGCGGTCGGCGTAATCGTTGGCGTTGAACGGATCCAAGCTCATGTACATGGTCATGAACTCGCGCGCGTAACCCAGCGCCGCCGCATCCCGGAGTTCGGCGCGGCGGTCGGACTCGTGTCGGATCAGCATCAGCGTGCTGGCCGTGATCGCGGCGATCACCACGAGGGCGGCCAGTGCGGACACCAGCGTGAGACCCCACCGCCGAGGCGGTTTCGGAGTGACGTCGAAGTAGTCCGGGGTCAGGGAGTCGGCGCCCTCGACCCTGCGCCGCGGGCTCACTGGCCCGCCATCTGAGGCTTCTTCAGCACGGTCAGATTGGCAACGCGCCACTGTCCGTCCGGGGACTTGGCGAAGTCGGCCCGAACCGTCGCGGTGATGAACTTGAGGTCCTCGGGGTTGATACCGCGCTGTCCCTGCATCGCGAGCAGCATCGACGCCTGATCCGGCGTCACCGGCGGGTTCGTCAGGACCGTGCTGCTGACCGCCCAGTACTCGTTGGTGGTCGCCCCGGCGCCCTGGACAGCTTCCTGCTGGGCGATCAACTGCGGACGGTAGCCGTCGGTGGTCAGTGTCTGCGCGCGGGCGAAGTCCTCGGGCAGGGTGTCCACGCCGTAGCTCAACATCTGCTCGACGATCCGAGGTCCCTGTTCGGCGATCTGCGCCTCGGCCTCATCGACTGCCCGCTCCTGCCGGTAGACCACCAGGTAGCCCAGGCCCACCCCCGCTGCGCACAGCACTGCCGCCGCGATCAGGACCAACGCCACCAGGCGGCGCATGTCGCGTGCGGGCCGTTCGACCCGATGCACCTCGGTCTTGGCCAGCAGGTCGGCGAACGTCCGGCGGCGACGGTCCCACAGCGGCCACAACCAGCCGACGAACAGAGACAGGGTGTCCAGCAGGTGTGCCAGTTCCCGCGCCGTCAACCGCAGTGTTCCCACACGCTCGTCGGGGCGGTGGACGACGGCGATCCCGAACAGCGCCCGTCCCAGCGTCCAGCCGACGGCGTTGGGCAGCACCAGTCGGTTGGCGGCCATCGCGAACAACGTCGCTGCCGCGACGAAGGTGAACACCCAGCGCAGCCAACCGTCGCTCGGTGCGGCGAGCGCCAACAGCGCCATCGTGACGATGACCCCCAGACCCGGCAGGATGTCCACCGCGAGGGCCCCTGCGCGGGCGGTCCACGGTGCCAGCGGCACATCTTGGGTGGGGGCCGTGACGTCCGCGGAGATGTCGAGAACGGCTGTCACGACGTGACCTGATCCAGCTTGGCGATCCGGTACTGCCCTTCGTCGTAGGCCATCGTCGCGCGCAGTCGATAGCCGACCTGCTGGTCGGCGGCCTCGGCGTTGGAGATTCTCACGCGGACCGCCACCAGGACGTTGATGGACCCGTCGTCGTTGTGGCGCTCGACGGCGGCCCGCAGTTCGTCGACCGCCACACTCGCGTTCGCCGCCTGGTAGGCCTCGGCGATCACACTGCTGAACAGACCTGCCTGGACACCGAAGTCGCCGGTCGAGCACTCGAGGATCTTCGACTGGGCGGCGGTCATCGCGGCGGTGTCGGGGGCCTGGGTGGCCGTCACACAGTCCTTGGCGGCGAGCAGCGCGGCCTCATCGGACCGCGAGATCGCCTCGGCGCGCTCGTTGGCGCGCAGCGCGAAGTACCCGCCGACTATCGCTGCCGAAGCGAACAACACGAGCGCCGCACAGATCCCGACAGCCCAGCCGGTGCCCAGCCTCGATGGCCGCCGAAGATCGGCCGGGTTCTCGAGACTCTCACCGACGTCTTCCGTCGGTTCTTGTGGGGATGCCGCGTCCGGCTGATCCTCTGGAGTTGCCGCTGACGACTCGTCCGTGGGGTTCAGCCGGCTGGTGCCAGCATCTCCTTCCATCCGTCGTCTCCTGGGTTGCTCGAACTGCCGACGTTGTACCTGACCCCGTCAGGGCCGATCACCTCGCCGCTACTGGGGCTGTACGCCGCTGTGCTGCCGGGTGGTCCCTGTGCCGGAGTGTAGATGCACGGGTTGGGTTGTTGTCCACTGCAGCTGACGGTACCTGAGCCGGGAGGGCTCAGCGGATCGCTGACCGGTGCCAGCGTCTCTCGCGGCGGAAGCTGATCGGCGGGCAATGGATTCATTCCGTTGTTCACCGACGGCGCGGGGATGACCCGGCCCGGCTCGACGGCCTGATCGCACCGGGCGCCGGGCGCCGGGCAGGACACGATCTGATTCGGGTCGCCGTACCAGGGGTTGGTCCCCATCGGCACGTACGGCTCGTCGCTGAGGCACTCCCGGGGGCTGGCTGCGCGCTTACCCGGCACATCCGCACACGGATAGTTACGGGCGCCGCGGACGGCATTGCCCTGGAAGTCCTTCGGGATCTTGCAGTACGTGCCCGACGGCAGCGGCGCCATGCTGGTGTCCGCCGGCGACCGCCATTCGGACGCGGGCACGAAGCCCGTCAGACACGGCGGCGGCTGGTTGATGGACAGACCGAAGTGCAGCAGCCCCTCGTTCTCGAAGATGGTGCCCGCCTGGGCGATCGCCGCTCCCTGGGGAAGCACCACCAGAGCCTGCTCGAGCCCCTTGTTGTAGCGCTTGAGCATGTCGATGACCACCGACAGGTTCGCCAGGGTCTGCGGCAGTGAATCCTGCACGTCACTGAACACCGTGTTCACCTGGTCCAGCGTGGGCGCCGCCTGCTGCAGACCGCTGCGCAGCGCAGCGTCCTGCTCAGCCGCTTGCGACGCAATGACATTCAGGTTGCGCGACCACTGCTCGATCGCCTGACCCGAGTCGACCTGGCTCTGCAGGATCGGTGCCGAGTTGGTGATGATGTCATTGACCGCGGGCAGGTTCTCCTCGAAACCCTCGGCGATGTTCGTCGTGGACTCGACAAGCCGTTGCAGCGCCGGGCCCAGGCCGCCGACCGCCAGGGACGTCTCGGTCAGCAACGAGTCGATCTTCTCCTTCGGCAGCACCGCGAGACCCTCGTTCGCCGCGTCGAGCGCCGGGCCGACCTCGGCGGGCACGGTGCTCTTGGTGATCGTCTGCCCCGGGCTGAAGAACTCCGTCGGGTTCTCGCCCGCCGGCACGAGGTCGAGGTACTGCTCACCGATGGCCGACACCGAGTGCACGTTCGCCGACGCGTCGATCGGGATCTTGTACTCGCTGTCGATGCTCATGGTGGCCCTGGCACCGTTCTCGGTCGGTTCGACCGCCGTCACCTTGCCGATCTGCGTTCCGCGGTAGGTGACGTTGCCGGTCTCGTAGAGGCCTCCCGAGCGCGGCAGTTCGGCGTACAGCGTGTACTGACCGACACCCGCCAGGCTCGGAAGTCGCAGGTAGTACAGCCCGAGCACGGACAGCGCGATCACCGTCAGAATCGTGAACAGCACGAGTTGGATCTTGATGAACCGTGTCAGCACTGCTCACTCACCCCTTTCGACAAGCGGACCACCCGGCACCGAGTGGGCGTTCGGCACATACCGGACATCGGGGATCATCGTGTTCGGGTCGCGGCCCCACGCCTGTTCCAGCGCACGGAGCATGCCCGAGACGCCGGTACCGGAGAGGAACCCGTTGTCGATCGCCGACAGCGTGAGGTCGACCAGGATCGACACGTTGATGTAGTCACCACGGACGACCTTCGGCACGTTCTCGATGCTGAACGGCGCGGTGAGCAACAGCTTGAGCGCCTGGACGGTGTACGGCCCGGCCTTGCCCAGCTCTCGCAGCGGGCGCTGCAGGTTGGCCAGGTTGGTGTTCAGGTTGTCACTCGACGGGGCGAGCGCATCCTCGGCGGCCCCGCTGATCCGGCCCAGGGCCACGACGGCATCGGCGAACAGTTCCCGGGTCTCCGCGAAATGCTCGATCAGCGGCGGGAACTCGGTGAGTACCGCGTCGAGGGTGTCGTTGCGCTGGGCGACCACCGACAACAACCGATCCGTCGAATCGATGGCGCGCGTGAGGTCGTCACGCTGCTGGTTCAGTTCGTCGGTGAACGTGTCCAGCCGTCCCAGGAACTCCCTGATCTCATCCCCGCGCCCGGTGAGCACATTGCTGATCTCGGTCTGGATCACCTCGAGATTCGCCACGCCGCCGCCGGTCAGGATGGAGGCGATGCTGGCCAGCACCCGCTCGGTGGTCGGGAACGCCGACGAATTCTGCAGCGGGATCGTGTCACCGGTTTCCAGCATCTCCGGCGACGGATCCGGCGGCGCGTCGAGCTGGACGTGCTGGGAGCCCAACAGGCTCGTCTGCCCGATCATCGCCAGGGTGTTCACCGGCAACTTCACCGACGGCTCGAGATCGACGGTCATCGTGGCCACCCAGTTCTTCAACTCGATGGCGCGCACCCGACCGACGTAGACGTCGGCGACCCGGACCCGGCTGTTGACGTTGAGCGCCAACGTGTCCGGCATCTGGACGTAGATCGTGGTGCGCTCGGCGCCCGTGCCGGGACCGCCGGGCAGCGGCACGTTCGAGATGCCCTTCCACGACCCGCAGGAGGTGAGTACCAGTGCCGCCGCCCCGAGGGCGACCGCCCGCTGCGCGATCTGCATCTTCTTGGCCACGATCAGCCTCCCATCTCGGCCGGCAGCGGCGGACCGGCCGGCGCTGCAGGAGCGGGTCCTGCAGGCGGCGGCGCCGCTGGTGTGATCGCGCCGAGCGGATCACCCGCGAGGACGCCCGGTGCCGGACCGGGTGGTGGCGGCGGCTGCGGGTACCACGGCGGGGGCAGCGGGTTGTTCTGGTCGAACGCGTTCGGCGGACCGGGAAGGTTGCCGTTGCGGGTGGTGCCGAAGGCCGGGGGTGCCGGCGGCGGGACGATGTCGGGCCCGCCCATCAGCTCGGCCAGCGATTCCGGCGTCAACATGTTGGCGGTCAACGGCTGCACGTCGACCCCCTGCATGCCCGGAGCGACGATCCAGCCCGGCTCGTGATTGCCGTGCGACCACAGGGTGTCCCGCGACCAGATGCCGGGCACGGTGGTGTCCTTGTAGCCGGGCGGCGGCTGCAGCCGCGGCTCGGAGTAGGCGATCTGCTTGGGCAGCGTCATCGCCGTCCTGAGCTGGTTGGCGCCGAACGGCAGATAGTTGAACTTGATCGCGTCCAGGATCGGGCCCAGATACTGCGCGCACAGCTCCGCTGACTCCTGGTAGCCCAACCGGCTGCCCGCCTGAATGGAGCTGCAGATGAACTCCATCGGGTTGGCGAAGTTGGAGATCACGGGCATAGAGACGATGCCGCCCGCATTCGGCGAGGAGATGTTCACGATGTTCGCGCCGAGGTTGGGGAACACGTGCAGACCGGTCTCGAGGCCGTCACGCGGCTCGGGCTGCAGGATCGCGTTGGTGACATCGGCGAGCTGGTTGACATCCTCGGAGAGGACGCCGCCGTTCTCCTCGATGAAACCCCTTGTCGTGCTCAGCAACTCGTTGAGGTCCTGCAGTGCGGTGGCGACCTCGCGGTCGGTGTCGGTGAACGCGTTGGTGAACTGCGCCAGGTCATTGTTCAGCGCGACGAACTGCTGGTCGCTGGTGTGCAGCGCGTTGACGAACATCGCGAGGCTCTTGACCACGCTGAAGAAGTCCCCGCGGCCCTCGTTGAGCGCAAACAGCGCCTCCGACAGGCTGTTCAACGTGGTGTTGAGCTGTTCGCCCTTGCCCGCGAAACCGTCGGCGGCCGACTCGATGATGTCGCCGAACGGACCCTTCGGCTGCTCGGGTGTCGGCCCCAGATCGGTGAGCAGTCGGCTCAGCGAGTCCCGCAGATCGTCGTACTCGACGGGGATCTGGGTGCGGTCCATGTCGATGACGGCGTTGTTCTCCATCACCGGGCCGCCGGTGTAGGGCGGCGCCAACTGGATCGTGCGCGACGCCACCAGGCTCGGGTTCAGGATGGACGCGGTCGCATCCGCCGGGACCTTGTACTTGTTCTGGTAGTTGAAGGTCACCTTCATCCGGTCACCGGCGGGCTCGATCGACTCGATCGTGCCGACCCGCACACCCATGATCTGGACCTTGTCGCCCGGGTACAGCGCCAGCGTCTGGCTGAAGTACGCCACCACGGTGTTGTTGGTGAGCCTCTTGTACATGTTGTAGCCGAAGAACGCGGCGATGATCGCCAAGATCAAGACCACGGTCCCGATGATCAAGGCCGTCCGCGAAATGCCGGGAACCTTGAGGTTTCGGACATTGAAGATCGTCGACATCTACTCAGACCCCCTTAGCCCTGTGATCCCGGTGGGAGGAACGGTGGATTGCCCGGCAGCAACGGTTGACCTGCCGGCGCCGGGACGGGACCGGGTCCCGGTGGCGGCGTCGGTCCGACGAGAGCGGGCGGCAACGGTGCGATACCGGGCGTGAAGTCCGGCGCCGATGGCTGCGGCGACAGCGGCACGGTGCGTGCGCCGGGCGGGGCCGGCGGCAACGGAACGGTCGCCCCGGGCACGTTCGGTGACAGCTGTCCCGGGATCGCCGCGGCGGGCACACCCGGAGAGGGCTGTGGGCCATGGACATTCGGTGCCGACGTGGCCACGTTCGGAGGGTCCGCCGCGTAGTTCGGTCCGTACGGATTGTCACCGTAGGGCCCCACCGACAGATCCGCGCACGGCAGCGGGTCTCCGGGCCGGGGGAGGCCGTCGGCGGGCGGGGTGTAGGAGCACGGCTCGCCGGGGGCGACCGCGGGGCCGGGATTCTCCGGAGTGCCCTCCAGCGCAGTCGGCGCCGGCGGCGGAGCCCCGTTGGGGAATCCTTCGCCGTTGGGATCCGGGAACTGGAATGCGGGCAGACCGGCGTTGCGCCAGAACTCCTCGGGATTGATGCCGCGCTTCTTGAACGCGGCGTCGACGAACGGCTGCAGGATCCAGTACGGCGCGAGGTTGACCAGCATCACCTTGAAGTACGGACCCGAGGCGATCGCTTCACCGAGCGAGGCGGTGAACTTCGACAGCGTGGAGAGCACGTCGACGAGATCGAACTTGCGCTCGACGAGGACGTCGCTGATCTCGTTGAGCTGGTTGAGAACCCGGTTCAGGTTGGGGTTGTCGTCGATGAAGCCCTTGACCTGTTCGGAGAACGAGCCCACCCGCTCGAGCAGTTGGCTCACCGCGTAGTTACGCTCGTTGACCGCGGCCAGCAGGGTCTGCGCGTTGACGAGCAACTGGTTGATCTGCTCGCTGCGGTTGCCCAGGACGCCGGCGACCTTGTTCGCGTTGGCCAGCAGCGTGGTGATCTGGTCGTCGCGCTTGCCGATGGTGTCGGAGAACCGGGCGACCCCGTCGAGGGCCGCGCTCAGACTCGGATAGGTCTGGTCGATGGTCTCGGAGAGGACGTTGAGTGACTCCTTGACCGTCTGGGTGTCCCAGCCGGCCGCGGAATTGCTGACGTCGAAGAACGCGTCGTAGATCTGGTACGGCGTGGTCGTCTGACCGAGGGGCAGTACTCCGTTGGCGCGCAACGGTTCCGAACCGCGGGGCTCGATCTCGATGTTGCGTCGGCCGAGGATGGTGTCGGTGCGCACGGCCGCCCGGCTGGCCGTTCCGATCTGGGTGCCGTCCAGCGAGTAGCCGATGAGCACCTTGTCCCCGTCGATGTCCAGGGATCGCACCTTGCCGACGTCGACACCGGCGATGCGGACGTTGTCGCCGCCGTTGATGCCGCCGGTGTCGGCGAACTCGGCGTAGTACGTCGGGGTGGCGAACAGCATCGGCACGCTGGCGAAGCTCTGTCCCACGCCGATGACGACGACCAGGATGATGATGCCCATCAACCCGCCGCGAACCCGGTTCGATCCTTCGAGGACTCTCATTGAGGTGTGCACCTACCCGAGGGCTGGCTCCACACTTTGACCTCGCGCACCGGTCCTCCAGGCTGCAATCCGTTGAGCTTCAAAGACACGTCGCAGGCGTAGAAGTTGAAGAAGTCACCGTAGACACCACCGGCGCGGCCGATGGTCTTGAGCGCCGTCGGCAGTTTGACCAGCAGATCGTTGAGCTCCATCTTCTGGTCGACCAGCGGCTGCTGGACCACCTCGAGCTTGCTGACCGTCTGCTGCAGCAGCGGGCGGTTGTCGGCGAGCAGGTCGGCGATGGTGCCCGCGGCGTCGCTGATGTCGGCGACCGACGTGGCGATGGGTTCGGATCGATCCTTGAGCCCGGTGATGAGCACCTCGAAGTTCTGGATCGTCTCGTCGAACTGCTGCTGGTTCCTGACCGTGGTGTCGAGCACGGTGTTCAGGTTCCTGACCACCTCGCCGATCGCCTGGTCACGGTCGGCGAGTGCCGATGTGAGCGAGGCGGTCTGGTCGAGGATGTCGCTGATCGTGCCGCCCTGGCCCTGGAACACCGTGACGATCGACTGCGCGATGCCGTTGACCTTGTCCGGATCGAGCGCCTGGAAGACCGGCCGGAAGCCGCCGATGAGCGCGTCGAGGTCGAGCGCGGGTTCGGTGCGCTCGAGCGGGATCGTGCCGCCCGATGCGAGTCTGGTGTTGCTCTCGCCTCGCTTGAGCTCCATGTACCGGTCGCCGATGAGGTTCAGGTACCGGACCGACGCGGTGGTCTCCTCGAACAGTTCCAGCGACCGGTCGACCTCGAAGTCGACCTTCACCTTGGAGCCGTTCTCGATCAGAGAGACGTTCGAGACCTTGCCGACCTCCACGCCGGAGGCGCGGACGAACTGTCCGGCGCGCAGCCCGCTGGCATTGGAGAAGATCGCCGTGTAGCCGTTGGTGCGGTCGAAGCGGATCTGGCCGAACACCACGATGATGATGCCCGTGAACAACAGCAGCACCAGCGAGAAGGCGCCGAGTTTGATGGCGGTTCCGGTGATTCTCATGGGTTGATCGTGTGCTCCCCGACTTGGCGGCCCCAGACGTATTCGGTGAACAGCGGCGAGCCGAGTCCGATGTGGTTGTACGGGGCGATCGATGCGCCGGTGTCCATCACCAGATATGGCGCCGGCCACAGGTCACGCGTGACGGGTTGCCAGCAGCCCGGGCGGCCTTCCGGTCCGCCAGTCGCGTTGGTCCGCGGCAGGTTGTCCGGGTAGACGTAGGCGTTGGCGGTGCCCAGCCCCAGGAGCTCCGAGTGGGTCTGCAGCGAGTAACCGTTTCCGCCCAGCGACGCGGCGATCTTGGGCTCGACGTCGTGGTAGTTGCGGATCGTGCAGAACAGCGCGGGGCTGTACTCGTCGAGCAGCGCCGAGGTCGGCAGCAGATCCTCGGCGCCACGCACCAGGTACGGGCCGCTGCGCTCGAAGATGTCGCCGCCGGTGTTGCCGAACCCGACGGCCGCCATCAGCGCCTGGTCGACGTCGCCGCGCTGTTCGTTGAGGGTGCGGGCGGTGGTGACCGCGTTCTGCAGGCCGTCGAAGAGGTCCGGAGAGGCGTCGGCGTACACCTCGGTGAGGTCGGCGAGCAGTTCGGTGTCCCGGCGGATCTGCGGCATCTGCGGGTTGATCTCGGAGAGGATCCGGTTGCCGTCGACGATCGACTCACCGAACCTGTCGCCCAGCCCGTCGAGTGCCTGAGCGGTGGCCGTCAGCGTCTGGTTCAGCTTGATCGGGTCGACCTGGCTGGACAGCTCGACGACCGTCTCGAAGAACGTGTTGAACTCGGTGGTCACCGAGGTGACGTCGATGACGTCGGACGTGGTGATCCGTTGTGGCGCAGGATCTTCGGGCGACGAGAACGACACGTACTTGTTGCCGAACACCGTCGTCGCGCTGATGTCGGCGATCACGTTCTGCGGGATCAGATCCAAGTATTTCGGATCCACCTCGAGAATGATCTTGGCTCTGGGCTCCTCGCCGACGGTGACCTGTTCGACCTGGCCCACCCGGCCGATCTCGACGCCGTTGTAGGTCACCTTGGAACCGGGGTCCATCGACAGACCCGAACGCGCGGAGATCATGGTGAGCTGAGTTCGCGGCAGGAAGTCACCGCGGAACTGGAAGTACACCAGCGTCACCACGACAAGGACCACCAGCGTGAGCACCAGACCGGCGATCTTGTAGGGCGGTTCACGCTTCGTGTTCACGGGAGCAGTCATCGCGCTACACCGTCAGGTTGAAGTTCGCGTCGACGCCGTAGAGCGCCAACGAGGCCAACAGGACCACACACACGATCGCGACCAGCGAGGCCCGCATCGACCGGCCGACGGCCTCCCCGACGCCGACCGGGCCGCCGCTGGCGAAGAAGCCGTAGTAGCAGTGGTTGAGCATCACGATCACCGAGATGACGATCGCCTGCACAAACGACCACGCCACGTCGTCGGCTCGCAGGAACGTCCGGAAGTAGTGCTCGTAGGTGCCGATCGACTGGCCGTAGAACAGCGTCGTGGTCACCTGCGCCGACAGGAAGGACATGATGATCGCCATCGCGTACAGCGGGATGATGACGACGAAGCCGGCCATGATGCGCGTGGACACCAGGTAGGAGATGGATTTGATGCCCATCACCTCGAGGGCGTCGATCTCCTCGCTGATCCGCATGGCGCCCAGTTCAGCGGTCGCGCCGGCGCCGACGGTGGCCGCCAGCGCCTGGCCCGCGACGACGGGTGCGGCGATGCGCACGTTGATCAACGCCGCGAAGAAACCGGTGAAGGCCTCGACGCCGATGTTGCCCAACGACGCGAAACCCTGGATGGCGACCAGCGACGAACCGGAGAGGGTGACGAAGCCGACGATCGCGACGGTGCCGCCGATGACGGCCATGGCTCCGGTGCCCATGCCGATCTCGGCGATCAGCCGCAGTGTCTCCTTGCGGTAGTAGCGCAGCGCGTGGCCGATCGATCCGACCGCGGTGACGACGAACCAGGCGACGTGCCCGACCGAGTCCAGACCGCGGCCCGGCGCACCGACCAGTCGCTCGGCGCGCGCGACCCCACGGGGGAACCGCGAACGCAATACCGCTGTATTCGCCACGTCAGCTCCCCGTTCCGAATCGGACACCGATGGTGGTCAGAACGACGTTGACCGCGAAGAGTGCGATGACGCAGAGCACCAGCGTCTCGTTGACCGCCGTGCCCACGCCTTTGGCGCCGCCGGCGACGGTCAGTCCGCGGTAGCAGCCGACGAGGCCGGCGATCAGACCGAACGTCAGGGATTTGACGACGGAGATCAGCACTTCGGGCAGGCCGGTGACGAGGGTGAGGGTCGAGACGTACGCACCCGCGGAGACGTTCTGCAGATAGACGCCGAAGATGAAGCCCCCGACCAGGCCGATGGTGATCACCGCGCCGTTGAGCAGCAGAGCGACGAAGGTCGAGGCGAGCACCCGGGGGACCACGAGGCGCTGGATGGGGTCGATGCCGAGCACCTCGAGGGCGTCGATCTCCTCGCGGATGGTGCGCGCCCCCAGGTCGGCGCAGATCGCCGTCGAGCCTGCACCGGCCACCACCAGCACGGTCACCAGCGGACCGAGCTGGGTGACCGCGGCCAGCGCCGCGCCGGCACCGGAGATGTCGGCCGCGCCGAACTCGGTCAGCAGGATGTTCAGCGTGAAGATCAGCAGGACGGTCAGGGGAATGGACACCGCCACCGTCGGCAGGAACGCCACCCGCATCAGGAACCAGCCCTGGAGGATGAACTCGCGCCACTGGAACGGCGGCTTGAACAACGCCTTGGCCGTCAGCACACACATCTTGACGAAGCCGCCGACCGCCTCGAGTCCCGGCCTGACTTGATCGCGGACGTACTGGGTCGCCGTCACAGCGATGTCCCCGCGACGTCTCCGCGGCTGTCGTAGCGCACCGGCAGCACCTGTCGCACGCCCCCTTCCAGCCTGGGTCTCGTCACTGTGAGAACCGTCTCCCTACCGGTTGGTAGTAAGACAGACCACAGGACTGTACCCGATGGGGTCGCCGCCGCGTACGGCATCGGCGTGATTGAACATGCAACCGTTAGCAAACAAACCCCCCCGACCCTAATTTTGTTGTGCCCCAGCAGAAACCGTTGGCAGAGTGGAACTTTCGCGAGCGTCAATGGAATCCCGGTCGCCGAATCGTTCCCTCAGTTCCGTCTTGAGAACCTTGCCGGCAGGGTTGCGTGGGAGCGCCTCGACGACTTCGACCGCCTTCGGGTGCTTGTAGCGCGCGAGCCTGTCCGCGAGAAATTCAGCCAGTTCCGGCGGCTCCGGCGCGGCTCCGGCCGAGGTCTCCAGCGAACTACGAAGGACGACGACAGCAACGGGAACCTCACCCCACTTGGGGTGTGCGCGTCCGATCACGGCGACCTCGACGATGTCGGGGTGAGCGGCCAGGGCGTTCTCGACCTCGGCGCAGTAGATGTTCTCGCCGCCGGAGATGATCATGTCCTTCTTGCGGTCGACGACCCAGATGTATCCCTCGTCGTCCTGACGCACCAGGTCGCCGGAGTGGAACCAGCCGCCGGCGAACGCGTCGGCGGTGGCCTTCGGGTTGTTCCAGTAGCCCGCCATCAGCGTGGGTGCGCGATAGACGATCTCGCCGACCTGCCCCACGGGGACGTCGTTCATGTCTTCGTCGACGATGCGCGCCGACACCGTGGGGATCACCTTTCCCACCGAGCCGAGCTTTCGCAGCGCGTCCTCGCCCAGGAGCATGCACGTGACCGGCGACATCTCGGTCTGACCGAAGGCGGCCAGGATCTTCGCCCCCGGAAAGGTATGCGACATCTCTTTCAGCAGGGTGTCCGACGCCGGCGCGGCGCCCCACGAAAGGGTCCGCAGCTTGAGGGTGCGCGGATTCGCACGCTGGGCGGCACAGACGGCCTGCCACTGGGCCGGCACCAGGAAGATGCCGGTGACCTGCTCGGCCTCGAGAACGTCGAGCACTTCCCCGGGTTCGAACGCGCCCAGCGGGTAGATCACGGTCGGCCGCCCGAGCAGCAGTCCGAAGATGATGTTGCCGATGCCGGCGATGTGGAACAGCGGCACCCCGATGAACCCGATGTCGTTGTTGATGTCGGCACCGTTGGTGAACAGGTGCGTCATCGCCTGCCCGGCGAGGTTGTTGTGGGTCAGCACCGCGCCCTTGGGCCTGCCCGTGGTGCCCGAGGTGTACATGATCAGCGCCGGTGAATCATCGGGGATGTCCACCGGCGCCGCTGTCTCACCGCCTTCGGCCAGCAGCCCGTCGTAGTCCAGGGCCGCATCGTCGTCGACACCGCCGGCGACGATCACCGTGCCGAGGGTCTCGTCGAGGTCGCGCACTCCCACCGCCACCTTCGCGAGCACCGACTCGGTGATGATGACGCGGGCGGCACAGTCGGACACCAGGTAGGCGATCTCCGACGGCGTCATCCGGAAGTTGACCGGCACGGCGATCCCGCCGAGCTTGTTGACCGCCAGAAAAGACTCGATGAACTCGGTGCGGTTCAACATCAGGATGAGAACCCGGTCGCCGAACCCGACACCTCTGCGGTGCAGCGCCCCCGCGAGCGCCGTCACCCGGTGGTCGAGTTCTCGCCAGGTCGTGGTCCGGCCGAGAAATCTCAACGCGGTGCTGTCGGGCTGCATCAGCGCGTGCCTCGCGAGCTGATTGGTCCAATTCTGGCGGCGCGCCAGATACGGCTGTTCGGTCACCGGGCCCGACGGGCCAGATGGATCGGTCAACGTGTCGTACTCCATCTGCTGCGCGCGTGAGGGTTGCGGGAGGCTGATATTTGATCAAACATGGTGTTGCCTCGGTCACACTATGGCCCCGGCGGCGTCGAGACAACCTCTATGGCAGCCTCGTCACATCCAGCCGGAAGGACCGTGTACACCCGATGAATGCGCTCGCCAGTACCCGACCGTCGGGCGCGGTTCGGCGTGAGCAACTCTCTGACGAAGTGGCCTCCCGGTTGCGGACGGAGATCATGACCGGCGCGCTGCGGCCGGACACGTTCATCCGTCTCGACGAGACCGCCGCCCGCCTGGGCGTCAGCATCACCCCGGTGCGTGAGGCGCTGCGCACGCTGCGCGGCGAGGGCATGGTCGAACTCGAGCCGCACCGCGGCCACCGGGTGGTTCTGCTGACCCGCACCGACATCGAAGACATCTTCTGGCTGCAGTCGACCATCGCCCAGGAGCTGGCCGCGACGGCCACCCACCGCATCGCCGACGGGGACATCGACGAGCTCGTCCGCTTCAACGACCGACTCGCGGACGCGGTGGACCGTCAGAATCACGAGGAGATCGCCCGCGCCGAGCTCGGCTTCCACTGGACGTTCAACCAGGCCAGCGGCCGGGTCAAGCTGGCGTGGTTTCTCCTGCACACCGCGCGCTATCTGCCCTCGCAAGTTTTTGCCACCGACCCGACATGGGGTAACGCGGCGGTGGCCAGCCACGTGGAGTTGATCGACGCCCTCCGCCGACGGGATGTCGACACCGTCGTCGCGCTGGTCAGGGGCCAGTTCACCGACGCCGCCACTCGACTGATCGCGTGGCTGGATCAGGCCGGTCTGTGGGGCTCGGCCTCTGAGCGCTAGTTCGCGTCGAGCTGCTCTGCGCGGGTCTTCAGGTTGACGGCCAAGTAGTCCAGCGTGTCGCCGATGGCCTTCTTGACCATGGGCTGCGGGATCGGCAACTTCGTCTCCACGTCGAGGTCCACGGTCAGCAGCGACGTGGGACCCATCGGGACCACGGCGAACTTCTGCTCTTGTTTGTCGAAGTGGTCGCCCTGCTGCAGGACCGTGAAGATCTGGTTCTCGCCGGGGTAGTAGACCGCGGTGATGAAGGTGCCCGCCTGCCCCTGCACGACCACGTCGAGGCGGAGTTGGCTGGGCCGCCCGTCGTCGTAGCGGGCCAGAATCCAGCAGCCCTTGATCTCCTCGTTCCACTGCGGATAGCTCTCGAAGTCGGCGACGATCGCCATGATCGATTCGGCGGGGGCTGACACCTCGACCGTCTTACTCACCAGCGGCATTGGCTGAGCATATCGACTGAGAATCAGGTGCCGGTCCGCGCCGACGAGGAGACCGTCAGGTGGCGGCGATGTCGACGCCCAGCGGTGAAGCGTCGCGCACGGATTCGTCGCGGATCAGGCCGCGCAACAGTGCCGTGCTGAACTCCACGGCGATCTCCTGCGCGGTCCGCCTGCCGTGCGGCCGCAGCCACCGGTAGGAACCGAGCGTCATACCTATATATCCGAGAGCCAGGACGTGGGAATCGCAGTCGTAGAACTCGCCGCTGGCGATACCGCGGTCGATCACGTCGCGGACGTGTTCGTAGACCTGGGTTTCCTTCTCCCGGATGTAGGCCACCTGCTCGTCGGTGAACCACTCCGTGATGTACGGACCCTCCTGGAAGTACACGGCGGCGCGTTCGATGTTGCTCGCGATGCCGACGAGCAGCCGTCGGGTGAAGTGGTAGATCATCTCCCGCGCCGAGGCCGACGGATCGTCGTGCACTGCGTCGACGGTGAAGTCGGCGGCGCCCTTGTAGATGTCGTAGAGGATCAGCGACTTGCTGGCGTAGTAGTGATACACCGTCGCCTTGTTCAGGCCGACCGCGTCTGCGACGTCGTCCATCCGGGTGCCGTGGTAGCCGCGAGCGGCGAACAGCTTGGTGGCGACGGCCAGCAGCTCTTCGCGGCGGGACATCCCATTGGTGGCGGCGGGTTCAGACATGGCGACTCACTATAAGCAGGGCCCGCACCACTTCGAGGGCCGACTAACTGGTTGGTGCAGTGTAGGCCGTTGTCCTGTTCCCGCGGACGCGACCGGTCTAGACTCCTGCCAAAGCCGGCATACCGGTTGACGGTGACTGGGAGGTATTGCGGTGGACCCGAATCCCGATTACGACGCAAGCGACGAGTTGGAGTACGGCATCAACTGGTTCGCCTGGATTCTGCGCGGGGTGTATCCGCCACCCGCCTATCCCCCGGTGTGATCCACCCTCTGCGCTGACCGGCGCTCCAGCACCCACGTCCGGGTGAGTTCGACGATGCTCTGCGCTTGCTTGCCCAGGACGTCGATCTCCGCCTTACCGCGCTCGGCCGCCACTGCCAACTTCTCCCGCGCTTCGTTGCGCCAGTCCCGCGGCGGAACCGGTTCGACGTCCGGCGGCCACTGAATCAGCGACTCCTCCAACGCGACTGGCATCACCGCGTCCGGGCCGCTGTCCTCGCTATAACATTCACCGCATTTGCGGCACCGCACCTCGTAGCGCAGCCCTCGGTCCGCCGGGTCAGGCGAGGTCTCGATGAAGACGTAGTCCGCGACCGATACGCATCGCGGGCATCTCGCGAGCCCACGTTCCACCACCATGCTCATACCGACATCGTGCGGCTATCAGGACACGTGGCGTACCCGCCGGGGAATGTCGATGCCGGATCGGTGCCGTTTCGAGATCAGGATCTTCGGTCAGTCTTGTGGGTTGTTGGTGCCGTTGCTGCCGTCGCCGTCGGATCCGTCGCCGCCGTCACCGGGAGAACCGGTGGAGTCGGTGTCGCCACCATCACCGCCGTCGCCGTCCTCGGCGTCGCCACCGTCACCGCCCTCGGTGTTGCCGAACCCGCCGTCACCACCATCACCGTCGCGGGCGCCACCATCACCGCCCTCACCACCGCGACCGACGATGCCGGCCTCACCGGTACCGCCCTCACCGCCGTCACCGTCACCGAACACCTCACCGGCATCCCCACCGTCGCCACCCTCGGCGACGCCGATCACCTCATCAGCGTCGGCGTCCCCGCCTTCACCGCCATCGCCGGCCAGATCGCCGCCGTCACCGCCATCACCACCCACACCGGCATACGGTCCCGACCCGGAACCGCCGTCACCACCGTCACCGACCGCCCCGGCATCACCACCGAAACCGCCCACACCCACACCCTCGGTCGCATCCGTACCGACACCGGCGCCACCATGACCGCCGTGACCGACACCGCGAGCATCACCACCGTCACCGCCGATGCCGGTGAAAACCCCTGTGCCCGTGCCGCCGTCACCACCGTGACCAGATATCAACCCGCCCGCGCCGCCGTCCCCGCCGAAGCCGGTATCGACGGTAAGCGAACCACCGTCGCCGCCGCGACCACCACGCCCGACCAGCACCGCATCTCCGCCCTCACCGCCGCGGCCGTTGTCCCCGGACGCTGCACCGCCGCGCCCACCGTTACCCAGGAGCAGACCACCACGGCCCCCGGCACCGCCGACGCCGTTGTCGACGGTCGATCCGCCGCCGGCACCGCCGTTACCGAACAACCCCGCCGCACCACCGACCCCACCATTGGCGCCATCACCACCATTGCCGAAGATCAACCCGCCTCGGCCACCATCGCACGCCGCACCCACACAATCCGCCGCAGCATCCACCCCATCACCGAATAACCCGAACAACGGCCCCCCGGACCAACCACCAACCCCCACAGCGGAATCCGAACCAACTAGCCACGCCGCGACCCGCAGCGACGGCGGACAACCTGTCCCGATACAGATCCGCGCGCCATCCCGGGCGGATACCGTTTGTGAATCTGCCCTGATGATGACCGAACTGGCCTCACCAGATAGTCGGACCTCGTTCCCAGAGCCGACAATCAGCACTCTGTTGCCGTCACCCATCATCCGCACGAAGTTGTCGTCACCCTCAATTCTGACCTCCCCGTACACACCCACAGCGGTGATCATTGCGCGATCACCGGTGATGTCGGCCCTGCTGTCATATGCCGAAACCTTTGTGGCTGACCCGTTGATGTCGACAGAGGCGTACTTGCCTGACGCGACACCATTGCTGTCGTCGCCGTTCACAGAGGCATGGGGATTCTCATTCCGCCCGGCCGCTGTCGCGGACGCGTTCAATCCCCTCGCAATGGCTTCGGCGCCCGGGTATGCGGCCGTTGCCCGTGCCGTCCCGATCTGCGTCACGACCTTGCCGTCTCTGGCGTACGCCATGTGGCCCGGCGTTGTCACGGCGCCGGCAGGGGTGAGGCTGAACGCGGCGGAGCAACCCAACGCCAGCGCGAGCGTTCCCACTCGACCGACAGCATTGAATGTCCGCACGGTCGTTCCCTTTGATCGGTTGGCTGCGCGTCGCAGTCGACGCCCACCCGGGGACCGCCGTGAACAATTACTATCAGAACCCGTCAAATTTGCTAGGGAAAGCGCAGACTTCCTCGCGCCGCAATTCTTACGGCACTATCCAGATAGCGAAATAGGTCGCATCACTATGCCGATCTTTACGCGGCGGCCGCCTTCACCGCCCGGCCGACCTCGGCCCGCAGCTCGCCGTACTCGGGTGATCGCCGAAGCTCGTCGGGATCCACCCCGGTGCGGGGCAGATCGACAGGAAGATCCAGCGCGACCTGGCCAGGACGACGCGTCAGGACCACGATCCGCGATCCGAGGAACGCCGCCTCGTCGGCGCTGTGGGTGACGAAGACGGTCGTCCGGCCGGACTCCGCGCTGACCTGCCGGACGTCCTCCTGCAGCCGCTCACGGGTCAGCGCGTCTAGCTGTACTGACCTGAGAGGTTAGGTAAGCGGCTGGCGGGTGCTTGACCCTTGAGTGAGGTGTGGCCGCGGTGGTGATTGTAGTGATGCACCCAGAGCGGGAACTCGGCGCAACGTTCGGCGTCGCTGGTGTAGAGCCGCACGTAGGCCCATTCATCGGCAAGGGTGCGGTGAAATCGCTCCACCTTGCCGTTGGTCTGCGGTCGATAGGGTCGGGTCCTGCGATGCTTGATGTCGCCGAGCGCATCACGGAACGCGTGCGATCTGTAGCAGGAGCCATTGTCGGTCAACACATTTCGCACAGCGATGCCGTTCTCTAGGAACCAGGCGTTGGCCCGGGTCCAGAACTCTGCGGCGGTTTCTTTGCGTTCATCTGTCAGCATTTCCGAGTAGGCCAGCCGGGAGTGGGCATCAAGGGCGGTGTGCAGAAAGTGATAGCCGCGCACCGGGTTGCGGTACTTGCTGAAGACCCCGCTGCTCTTGTCGGCGTTGGAGTTGCGGTTGCCCGCCGTGCGGCCCAGTTTGCGCCAGCCGCCGCCGGCGGGGATCTTGCCGAGTTTCTTGACATCGACATGCACCAGATCGCCGGGAGCAGCGGACTCCATTCGGCGGATGACACGCCCCGTCGGGCGGTCCAGCCATCGCAATCGCGCGACTCGGTAGCGGCGTAAGACCCGATGCACCGTGGACACGTTGAGGCCCAGCAGATAGGCGATTCGGGCCGGGCCCCACCGGCGCAGCACCCGGACTTTGATGATGCGGCGTTCGGTGCGCGTCGGGGTCTGATTGGGGCTGCGATGGGGCCGTGAGCTGCGGTCAGCCATCCCAGCCGGCCCCTCCTGGCGGTAGCGCTGCGCCCACCGCTGGGCGGTGGTGACCGCGACCTGGAACCGTTCGGCGGCTCGGCGCAGCGACCAGCCGTCCTCAACAATGCAACGAGCCAGGCGCAGGCGACCGGTTTCTGACAGCGGGGCGTTACGGTGGACCACGAAGACCTCCAGAGTGAGTGGTGTGTTCCTAGACAGCTCGCACTTCACTCGGAGGTCTTCTTCATGTCACCACGCCACGCCGTCCCTAACGTCCGTGGTCGGTACATCTAGCGCAGCGAACGGCTCGTCGAGCAAGAACAGCGGGGTCTCGGCGGCCAGCGCCCGGGCGATCGCGACCCGTTGCTGTTGTCCGCCGCTGATCTCCCAGATGCGACGGTCCGCGGTTCCCGAGAGGCCTACCCGATCGAGTAGCTGATCGCGACGCTCGGCCCGCTTCTCCCTGGGAACGTCGGCGTACTTCAGCGCGAGGTCGACATTGCCTCCCACAGTGCGCCACGGAAACAGCCTCGGCTGCTGGAACACCACCCCGGCGGTGACGCCCGGGGTGGGCGGGCCGCCGGCGATCTGAACCGAGCCCTCGCTCGGCTCTTCGAACCCTGCGAGCAGTCGGAGCAGCGTGCTCTTGCCGCAACCCGACGCACCGACGAGCACCAGGAACGAGCCCGGCTCGACGGTCAGGTCCACCGGTCCGAGTGCGGTGACCTCGTCGCGTCCCCTCCCGTAACTGTGCGACACCGACTCGATGCGGATGCCTCCGTTATTACGCTGTGACACAGCGTCTTTGACGTCACTGGTCGAGGACACCGGGAAGGCCCTTCGTAAAGATCGCATCCTGGAAGGTCTGCAGCGGCGCCGCCTGCGGAATCTGCTGCTGGTCGGCCAGGAACTGCGAGGCGCTCTGCAGGTTCACCGCGATGTTGCCCGGGTTTCCGTCGCTGCCCAGCCATTCCGGTGACGCCACCTCCTCGGGAGTCAGGTAGACGCCCTGCTTCAGCTGTCCGGCGACCTGCTCAGGCGTCAGGCCGATCTCGGCGGAGATCGCCGTGGCCGCAGTCTCCGGGTCATCGTTGATGAGCCGCAACGCGCGGGCTTCCTGCTGGCGCCAGATGTCCACGACCTCCGGGTTCGCCGCGGCGAACTCGCTGGACACCACACCCAGATCGAGAGTGGGCTTACCGTCCTGGGCCAGCTGACGGCTGGTGATCAGATCCGTACCCGACTCCCGCAACTGATCCAGCGTAGGCAACCAGGTGTAGGCCGCGTCGATGTCGCCGCGCTCCCATGCGGCGAGAATCGCTTGCGGCTGCAGATCGACGAGCTGAACGTCGTTGGCGGACAGACCGTTCTGGCTCAGCGCAGCAAGCACGCTGTAGTGCGCGGTAGACGCGAACGGCGTGCCGATGCGCTTGCCCCTCAGCTGGTCGACCGTGTCCAAGCCGGAACCGTCCCGCGCCACGAGCGCCTCGTTGTCGCCGGCCACGTCCAGGACGAACGCCACCTGGTACGGAATGTTCAGCGGGGCAGACAGACCGCGGGCCACCGGGCTGGATCCGAGAGCCCCGAAGTCGAGCTCCCCGGCGATGAACGCGGTGTTGACATCGGCGCCCGAATCGAACTTCGTCCACTTGATGTTGTAGTCGGGCAGGGCATCTTCGAGCCACCGGTTGTGCTTGACGATCAGGTCGCCACTCGGGAAGGTCTGGTAGGCCAGCCGGATCGTCGGCTTGTCCGCCTGCTGTCCCGAGTTGTCGACGGCGCAACCGGCCAGAGACAACGTGGCCACGGCAAACGCGGCAAGAAGAGCTTTCAGCTTCATATCTTTCCTCTCCAGGGGGCTGCGCGCCGCTCGATGGCGCGAAGTACTGCGTCGATGACCAGCCCGGAGAACCCGATGGCGAAGATGCCGACCAGGACGACGGGGGTGTTGTTGTAGTTGCTTGCGTCCTTCACCAGGCCGCCGATTCCGGGGATGCCGTTGAACAGTTCGGCTGCCACCACCGACGAATAGGCCATACCCACCGCGAGGCGGATACCGGTGAACGTCTCCGGTAGTGCCGACGGGATCACGACGTCGCGGATGACCTCCCTGCGTGACGCGCCGAGAGCCCTTGCCGCTTCCTGCAATCCGACCGGCGCAGCCACCACCGCAGCCGTGGTCGCCACCGCCGCCGGGGGTAGTGCGGCCAGCGCGAGCAGCGTGATCTTCGGTGCCTCGTCGATGCCCAGCCAGATGACCAGCAGGAAGAAGTACGCCAGAGGTGGCAGCGCGCGCAGGAACGTCAACCACGGTTCGAGCACGCTGCGAACCCAGCTGACGGACCCCATGACCAGCCCGAGCAGCACTCCGAGCGCCACGCCGATGACCACACCGACGAACACCCGGCGCAAGGTCATGTAGAGGTGCTCCCACAACAGATAGCCCGCGTAGCCGCGCACCCCGTCGTGAGTGGTTGAGACGTCGACGAAGGCGTTCCACACCGTCGCCGGGTAAGGCACGAAAGTCTGATTCCAGACCCCGCTGGCTGCCGCGAGTTGCCACAGTCCGCCGAACACGACGACGGAGAGCAGCGGCAGCACAGCACGCGTCAGACGGCCACGCCAGGGACTCTGGGTGACGCGTGGGATACCGGTCGGAGCCGACGAGACGGCGTCGTCGGGTGCGATATCGACAAAGACGGACACCCGGAAGACATTGACGGAGACGTCACGATGCCGGAAGGCCTTGGATCAGCCCGAGTTAAAGTCGCGCCACCACGTCACCAGGTCACCACGTCACCACGTCAGCACCGGTTTGATCACCTCACCGGAGTGTTGTTGTTGGAGGGTGGCATTGACGTCGCGGTACGGGAACGCCGTGACGAGCCGCTCGATCGGGAAGCGGCCGCCGGCGTGCAACTCCAGCAGGTACGGAATGAAAGTGGCTGGGATCGAGTCACCTTCGAGGCATCCGTGCACACTCTTGCCTCGCATGACGAGGTCGCGGATGTCGATGTCGGGCACGCCGGTGCCGAGCCCCACGGCCACCGCGGCTCCACCGACCGCCAGCGCGGCGACGGCGTCGGCGAGCACCGACGGACGTCCGGTGGTGTCCAATGCGCAATCCGCTCCCCCGCCGGTGAGTGTGCGGATGGCGCCGACGGGATCGTCGGCGGGGTCGAGCGCGGCACTCACACCAAGGCTTTCGGCCAATGCCCGACGCACAGCTGACGGCTCGACCACGATCACCGTCGCGACATCGACGGCACGTGCAGCCAACACTCCCGCCAAACCGACTGCACCCGCGCCGAAGACCACGAGCGCGCTGTCAGGCCGGGGGCGAAGAACATTGAGCACCGCACCGGCGCCGGTCTGGAAACCACATCCCAGCGGCGCGGCGATCACCGGGTCGGTGTCGGGGTCCACGACAACGGTGTTGTCGGCGTGGGTCAGCGCATAGCCCGCCAGGCTGGACTGTCCGAAGAATCCGTCGAGCACCACCCGCCCGGCCACAGTCACTCGGGCGGAACCGTCAGCGCGGGCACCGAAGTTGTTCAGCCGGGCGGCTTTCCGGCAGTATGCGGGCCGCCCTGCCTCGCAGTTCGGACAGGCGCCGCAGTGCCGGAACGTGAGCACCACGCGATCGCCGGGTCGAACCGAGGTGACCTCGGGACCGACCGTTTCGACGACACCCGCACCCTCGTGTCCCAGCAGCACCGGCCGATCCGATTTTCCCGCAACACGATTCACCAGATCGGTATGGCAGATGCCGGATGCCTCGATCCGCACGAGAATCTCGCCCGGCGCCGGGTCGTCCACCTCGACGTCGGCGAGGACAAACGGACCCTGGTGCGCATAGGACAGCGCGGCGGTGGTGACGGGCATGCGCGTTACCGTAGCCTTCGCTTGACGCCCGTCAACTGGCATTTCCAAGCGGGCCCGACGGTTTACACGTCAGCGTCCATCCGTCACGTCCAGTGGGGCTTGCGCCCTCCAGGCGTTACCGCGAGTCCGGCGAACTCTTACACTGACGTATTCCACCCGTCCAATGACGAGCTGTGTCGGAGCGCCTCCGCGCGTCCGACTGCACCGTGAGCGAAGCCTAGATCGGATCGACATCGATGATCATCGGGATACCGAAAGAGTCCCTGCCTGGTGAAACGCGCGTTGCCGCCACCCCACAGACGGTGGGGCAACTCATCAAGCTCGGCTACGACGTGGTGGTGGAGTCCGGCGCGGGAGCCGCATCGACGTTCACCGACGACGCGTTCACCGAGGCCGGCGCGGGCATCGGAGCAGCTGAGCAGGTCTGGTCTGCGGACGTGGTGTTCAAGGTCAACGCTCCGAACAGCTCGGAGATCCTCGCTCTGCGTGACGGCGCGACCGTGATCGGCCTGATCTCGCCGGCGTTGAAGCCCGAACTCGTCGAGGAGCTGTCCTCGCGGCCGATCACCGTGTTGGCGATGGATGCGGTTCCGCGTATCTCGCGGGCGCAGTCGATGGACGTGCTGTCGTCGATGGCCAACATCGCCGGTTACCGCGCGGTGGTCGAGGCGGCCCACCGGTTCGGCAGGTTCTTCACCGGACAGGTCACCGCGGCCGGCAAGGTACCGCCGGCCAAGGTGCTCGTCGTCGGCGCGGGTGTCGCCGGACTCGCCGCGATCGGCGCGGCCGGCAGCATGGGCGCCATCGTGCGTGCCACCGACCCCCGGCCCGAGGTCGCCGATCAGGTCAAATCGCTCGGCGGGGAGTACCTCTACGTCGATCCGGAAGCGGCCGAGGTGTCGGCGACCGGCTACGCCAAGGAGATGGGCGACGACTACAAGGTCCGCGAAGCGGCGCTGTACGCCGAGCAGGCCAAGGACGTCGACATCATCGTCACGACTGCGCTGATCCCCGGAAGGCCAGCGCCGCGGATCATCACCGCCGACATGGTGGCCTCGATGAAGTCCGGCAGCGTCATCGTCGACATGGCGGCGGCCAACGGCGGCAACGTCGAGGGCACCGTCAAGGACCAGGCCGTCGTCACCGACAACGGAGTGACGATCATCGGCTACACCGACCTGGCCGGCCGACTGCCCGCCACGGCATCGCAGCTCTACGGCACCAACCTGGTCAACCTGCTGAAGCTGCTGACTCCGGAGAAAGACGGGCAGCTCACCCTCGATTTCGACGACGTGGTGCAGCGCTCGGTGACCGTGGTGCGCGACGGTGCGCTCACCTGGCCGCCGCCCCCGGTGCAGGTGTCAGCCGCGCCCGCTGCGAAGGCCGCTGAGCCCGTTGAGGCGAAACCGGCCAAGAAGCCGATGTCGACCGGGCGCCGCCTGGGAGTGACCTTCGCCGTCGCGGCGGCACTGTTCGCCCTGATCGCGCTCTCACCGGCGGCACTGCAGTTCCACCTGATGGTCTTCGCGCTGGCGATCGTCATCGGCTACTACGTGATCGGCAACGTCCATCACGCGCTGCACACTCCGCTGATGTCGGTGACCAACGCGATCTCCGGGATCATCGTCGTCGGCGCCCTGCTGCAGATCGGGCACGGCAACAACATCATCACCGGGATCGCCTTCGTGGCGATCCTGCTCGCCAGCATCAACGTCTTCGGCGGCTTCGCGGTGACGCGCCGCATGTTGTCCATGTTCTCGAGGAGCTGACCCATGCTTACGCTGGAAAACACCGCCACCGCGGCCTACGTCGTCGCGGCCCTGCTGTTCATCCTGGCGCTTGCCGGGCTGTCCAAGCACGAAACATCCAAGGCCGGTAGTAGTTTCGGTATCGCCGGGATGGCCGTCGCGCTGATCGCGACCATTGCGCTGGCGCTGGCCCGCGACATCGAACCCCTCGGTCTGGCGCTGCTGATCGTCGCCATGGTCATCGGAGCGGTGATCGGGCTGTGGCGGGCGAAGATCGTCGAGATGACGGGCATGCCCGAGTTGATCGCGCTGCTGCACTCGTTCGTGGGACTGGCCGCCGTGCTGGTCGGCTGGAACGGCTACCTGCACGTCGAGGCCGATCCCGCCGGCGCCGAGGCCCTACAACTCGCCCGGGAGGGCATGCTCGGCATCCACTCGGCCGAGGTCTTCATCGGCGTCTTCATCGGTGCGGTGACCTTCACCGGATCCATCGTCGCCAACCTCAAGCTCTCCGCCCGGATCAACTCGGCGCCGATGATGCTGCCCGGCAAGAACATGCTCAACGTCGGCGCGCTGGTGGTCTTCTTCGCGCTCACGGTCTGGTTCGTCATCAACCCGACGCTGTGGCTGCTCATCGTGGTCACCGTGCTGGCGCTGCTGCTCGGCTGGCATCTGGTGGCCTCGATCGGCGGCGGCGACATGCCGGTCGTGGTGTCGATGCTCAACAGCTATTCCGGCTGGGCCGCAGCGGCTTCGGGCTTCCTGCTGGGCAACGACCTGCTGATCATCACCGGCGCGCTGGTCGGCTCCTCCGGTGCCTACCTGTCCTACATCATGTGCAAGGCGATGAACCGATCCTTCATCTCGGTCATCGCCGGCGGCTTCGGAATCGAAGCGGGCCCGGCCGAGGACAAGGATTACGGCGAGCACCGCGAGATCAACGCCGACGGTGTCGCTGAGCTGCTCAGCTCGGCCAGTTCGGTGATCATCACCCCGGGCTACGGGATGGCCGTCGCCCAAGCTCAGTACGGCGTGGCCGACCTGACCCGCAAACTGCGTGAACGCGGCGTCGACGTCCGATTCGGAATCCATCCCGTCGCCGGACGCCTGCCCGGCCACATGAACGTGCTGCTCGCCGAGGCCAAGGTGCCCTACGACATCGTCCTCGAGATGGACGAGATCAACGACGACTTCGACGGCACGTCCGTCGTGCTGGTGATCGGCGCCAACGACACCGTCAACCCGGCGGCCTCCGAAGACCCGTCGAGCCCGATCGCCGGCATGCCGGTGCTGACGGTGTGGAACGCCGAGAACGTCATCGTGTTCAAACGGTCCATGGCCTCGGGCTACGCCGGCGTGCAGAACCCGCTGTTCTTCCGGGAGAACACCCAGATGCTGTTCGGCGACGCCAAGGACCGCGTCGACGCGATCAACGCGGCGCTCTCGGTCGGCGAGCACGTATAGCCGACTGTGCCCGGAGAGGGCAGTTTTTTACGCGTGTCATATCGTGACGGGCATGGACTTCGCGATGTCGGCCAAAGGGCAGGACTACTACGACCGGCTGAGCGCCTTCATGACCGAGCACGTGTTTCCCGCCGAAGCGTCTTACGAGGCCTACCGGCATGAGAAGGGGCAGAACGACCACACGGTGCCGCCGGTGGTCGAGGACCTCAAGAAACTGGCCAGGGAACAGGGTCTGTGGAACCTGTTCCTGCCGTCGGAGTCAGGGCTGAGCAACCTGGAGTACGCGCCACTGGCGGAGCTGAGCGGCTGGAGCATGGAGATCGCTCCCGAGGCACTCAACTGCGCGGCGCCCGACACCGGGAACATGGAGACACTGCATCTGTTCGCCACCGAGGAGCAGTCCAAGCAGTGGCTCGAACCTTTGCTCAACGGAGAGATCCGCAGTGCATTCGCGATGACCGAACCCGCGGTGGCGTCGTCGGATGCCCGCAACATCGAGACGACGATGCTGCGCGACGGCGACGACTATGTCATCAACGGCCGCAAGTGGTGGATCTCGGGGGCGGCGGACCCGCGCTGCAAGATCCTGATCGTGATGGGCCGGACCAATCCCGACGCTGCCAGCCACCAGCAGCAGTCGATGATCCTGGTTCCCGTTGATACACCCGGGGTGTCGATCGAGCGGTCGCTGCCGGTGTTCGGCTGGCAGGACCAGCACGGGCACTGCGAGGTCAGCTTCGACAACGTGCGGGTGCCGGTGTCGAACCTGCTGCACGAAGAAGGCAGCGGGTTCGCGATCGCCCAGGCCCGCCTGGGTCCGGGCCGCATTCACCACTGCATGCGTGCGATAGGGGTGGCCGAGCGGGCGATGGCACTGATGATCGACCGGGTGCAGACGCGCATCGCGTTCGGCAAGCCGTTGGCCGAGCAGGGCGTGGTGCAGCAGCAGATCGCTTTGTCGCGCAACGAGATCGATCAGACCCGGCTGCTGTGTCACAAGGCGGCGTGGACCATCGACCAGCACGGCAACAAGAGTCCCGAGGCGAGGCTGCAGGTGGCCCAGATCAAGGCGGTCGCACCGCAGATGGCGTGCGACGTGCTGGACCGGGCTATCCAGGTGCACGGCGGGGCGGGGATCTGCGACGACGTGCCGCTGGCCCGGTTGTACGGGTGGCACCGGGCGATGCGGCTGTTCGACGGGCCCGACGAGGTGCACATGCGCACGATCGCCCGCGCCGAACTCGGCAGGGAGAAGTCCGCTTTCGCCACGGCGGTGACGAAGTAGTGGTCTCCGTCGGCGACGAACTGTCGGGTGCGTGGAACTTCCGCGACGTCTCCGAGCAGACGGGCATCGCGCCCGGTCGGTTCTTCCGGGCCAGCGAGTTGTCCAAGCTCGACGACGACGGGCGCAGTGCGCTGGCCGGTTACGGCGTCACCGATGTCGCCGACCTGCGGACGCTGCGCGAACTCGAGAAGCACGGCGCCGGATTGGTGCCTGCCGGGGTGGACATCCACCATCTGCCGTTCGTCGAGACCTCGGTCTCCGACGGCGAGGCCCCGCACGAGTACGCCTTCCAGCGGATGATGACCGAGAAGCCGTCCGACGAGTCGGTCGGTGACGCAGCGGCGCGGTACATGACCGAGGAGTACGGGCGCATCGCAGCCGCACCGCTGGCGCGCCAGGCCGTGCACCGGGTGGTCACGCTGCTGGGCTCGGAGCGAAAAGTCTTGGCGCACTGCTTCGCCGGGAAGGACCGGACCGGTTTCACCATCGCCGTCGTGCTGGAGGCGGCCGGGGTCGGACGGGACGCGATCATGGCCGACTACCTGCGCAGCAACGTCGCCGTTCCGCAGTTGCGGGAGAGCATCCTGGCCAATGTGCGCGCCCGGGCGGCGGAGATGCCCGAGGTGCTCGAGCTCGCCGAAGCCCGGCTGACCGAGTCGGTGCTGGGCGTACGCGAGGAATACCTGGAGACGGCGCGGCGCACACTCGACGACGAATACGGCTCGCTGCGTGGCTATCTCGAGGCATCCGGGGTGACGGACGCGGACGTCGGCCGGTTGCGCGCGGCTCTCAACGGGTGACTTCGGCGTCGGGGGTAGCGTGCCGCCACGGGCCCTCGCGTCCACATCGACACCAGGGCTGTTCATGAGGAGCTTCTGGGGCTACTCGCAGCCCTGACGTCGATCTCGCGTGGAGCAGGCCAATCAGCCGACGGTCACCCACACGCCAATCGCCCAGGTGATCGTCGCCAGCAGCGCACCCGTCAACTCCACGCCGATCGACAGCGCGACACCTTTGAGGGCGTGCACCGTCGACGCCCACGCTCGGGTGGCGTCGCGGCGAATCGCGAGTTCGGCGGCGAACACGCCCGCGATGAAGCCGATGAGCAGACCGATCACCGGAATGACGAAGAAGCCGACGAATCCGGCCACCGCCCCGATGACCAGCACGGAAGTCCGCACCTCGGCGCGGCGCATGCGTTTGACCGGCCAGACGTATTTGATGACCTCGGCGGCGCCGAAGAACACTGCCGCGACGCCGAACGTCACCCACGACACCGTCGTGCTCTCGACGAACGCCCACACCCCGATGGCCGCGATCACCAAAAGCGCGCCGGGCAGGATCGGCACGATGATGCCCACCAGGCCGACAGCGATCGCCAACGCGACGAGGATGATTCCCGCGGTGCTCATTCCAGCGAGACTACGGTGTCCCGGGCCGCCCGATCAGCCGGGAACGGGCGCACGGGGTCAGGGTTCGAGGACGAGCTTGCCGTGCACCGCGCCGTCGGCGAGCGCCTCGAGGGCCGCGCGGCCCTGCGACAGCGGGTACCGCACCGGCGGGGGTGGTCGCAACCCTGCGTCGACGAGCGCGCCCAACCCGGCCCCGACCTCGGCCTGCGCACCCGGGTTGCGGTTGACGAACTCACCCCACCCGACGCCGACGATGCTGACGTTGCGCAGCAGCAACCGGTTCACCTTCACCGTCGGGATGCCGCCCGCGGCGAAGCCGATGACCAACAGCCGACCCTCGGTTGTCATAGCGCGGACGGCAACGTCGAAAGCCTGCCCGCCGACAGGGTCGACCACCAGATCGACACCTCGGCCTCCGGTGTGCTCTTTGACCGTGTCGAGCCAGCCGTCGGTCAACGGCAGCACCACATCGGCACCCAGGGCCTCGACGAACTCGATAGCCGAAGGCCGGTGCACCATCGCGATGACCTTGGCGCCCAATGCCTTCGCGATCTGAATCGCGGCAGTCCCCACACCGCCTGCAGAGCCGAGGACCAGCACTGTCTCACCGGCACGGAGCGCGCCACGGCGCTGCAGCGCGAAGTACATCGTGTAGTAGTTGCCGAGCAGGGACGCCGCCTCGCCGTCGTCGAGGTCCGCCGGAGTGGGGATCACCGAGTCGGCGGCGACGGCCACCTGTTCGGCGTATCCGCCCAGCATCGCGAACGCCGAAACCCGTTGACCGACAGCGAATCCCGACCCTTCCGGGGCCGAGTTCACCACGCCGGCCACCTCCATACCGGGGGTGAACGGCGGGTCGAGCCGCATCTGGTACTCACCGCGCAGGAGCAGCAGGTCCGGGAAGCAGACACCCGCGGCGCCGACGTCGACGACAAGCTGACCCGGTCCGGCGACCGGGCCGTCCACATCGGTGTACGTGAGTCCCGCTGGACCCGACAGCTCCTGCGCGACAAGCGCTTTCATCGATGGATCAGCCGAGGCTGAACGCGGCGCGCTCGGCCGCCGACAGATCGGAGATCTCGCCCCACCTGCCCGCGACGTCGTCGACCGACGGCACGTCGGTGAACGTCACACCGGAGTTCTGGAACAGCGCGACCCGCTGCACCTTGCCGCCGCCGACGATGAACACCGATGCGGTCTCAGGCATCTCCTCGGTGCACATGTAGGCCACCACGGGTGCCACATACTCCGGCGTCAGCTTCTCGAACACCTCGGGCGGCAGGATGTCCTGGGTCATCCGGGTGGCCGCGATCGGGGCAACGGCATTGGCCTTGATGTTGTACTTGGCGCCCTCCTGGGCCAGCGTGTTGATCATCCCGACGAGGCCCAGCTTCGCGGCGCCGTAGTTGGCCTGACCGAAGTTGCCGAACAGCCCGCTGGTCGACGTCGCGACGACGACCCGGCCGAAGCCGTTCTCCCGGAAGTGCGGCCATGCGGCACGGATGACGTTGTAGCCGCCGTACAGGTGCACCTTGATGACGGAGTCCCAGCTGCCGAACTCCATCTTGTGGAAGGTGCCGTCCCGCAGGATGCCCGCGTTGCTGACCACGCCGTCGACCTTGCCGAACTCGTCGATGGCGGTCTTGATGATGTTGGCCGCACCGTCGGACTCGGCGACGGAGTCGTAGTTGGCGACCGCCCGACCGCCGGCGTCCTTGATCTCCTTGACGACCTCGTCGGCCATCGCCGAACCGGAACCGGTGCCGTCGCGCGCGCCACCGAGGTCGTTGACGACGACGCTGGCGCCTTCACGCGCGAGCGTCAGCGCGTATTCACGCCCGAGTCCGCCTCCCGCGCCGGTGACGACGATGACACGATCCTGCACTCCTGGCACTGGTGTTCCTCTCTTGAAGGGTCCGAGCCGACGTCAGCCTCAGAAGAGCTTGCGCGCCAGCTTCCATGCCTTCTCTGTATACGGCGGGTAGATCATCGCCGTGACATCGGGTCGGGTCGGCTTCGTCATGACCGACTTACGGTGGCTGAACTCCTCGAAGCCGAACTTGCCGTGATAGGCGCCCATCCCGGAGGGACCGACACCGCCGAAGGGCAGCTTGTGGGTGGCGAAGTGGAAGACCAGATGGTTGACCAGCATGCCGCCCGCCGGGACCTCCTTGATCACGCGTTCGCGCACCGCCTTGGCCTTGGTGAACAGATAGGCGGCCAGTGGCTTGGGCCGCGAGTTGACGAAAGTGATTGCCTCGTCCATGGATTGGACGGTCACGATCGGTAGGATCGGGCCGAAGATCTCGTCGGTCATCAACGGCTCGCCCGGGTCGGGGTCCACCACAACGGTCGGCTGGATCTTGAGCGTGGCCGCGTCCGAGCCGCCGCCGATCGCGACAGTTCCCTTGGTGGCGGCCAGCGCCGTGGTGAGCCGGTCGAAGTGGCGTTCGTTGACGATGCGCTTACCGCCGGTGTTGCCGGCCTCGAAGGTTTCAACAGCCCGCTGGATCTTCTCGACCAGCTTGTCGCGGATCGGAGCCTCGGCCAGCACGTAGTCCGGCGCGATGCAGATCTGACCGGAGTTCAGCAGCTTGGTCCACGCGATCCGCTTGGCGGCGACATCGATGTCGGCGTCGGCCGACACGATCACAGGGCTCTTGCCACCGAGTTCGAGGGTGACTGGCGTCAGATGCGACGCCGCGCCTTCGTAGACCCGGCGGCCGATCTCGGTGCCGCCGGTGAACAGCAGATGGTCGAAGCCCTGAGCGATGAGCTCCTGGCTGACCGCGCCGTCACCTTCGACGACCGCGATGGCATCGTTGTCCAGATAGCGGGCCACCAGGTCGGCCATCAGGGCTGAGGATGCCGGCGCCACCTCGGAGGGTTTGAGCACGACGGTGTTGCCTGCGGCGATGGCGCCGACTGCGGGACCGAGGGTCAGGGCGAACGGGAAGTTCCACGCGCCGATGACCAGCACCGTGCCGTACGGCTCGTACTCCACCCATCCGCGGCCCGGCAGCTGGGAGAGCTCCAACAGTCGGTAGCGGCGCTTCATCCACTTGCCGACGCTCTTCGCCGCAGTCTGGGCCTCGCCGGTGGTGCTGGCGATGTCGGCCAACCAGGCTTCGAAGGGCGAGCGGCCCAGGTCCTGTTCCAGCGCGTCGGCGATCGCGGGCTCGTTGTCCGACATCAGCCGCGCCAGGGCGTTGAGCTGGTCCTTACGCCACTCGACGCTGCGGGTACGGCCGGACGCGAAGGTCTGGCGGAGACGACGGACGGTCGCCGGAATGTCCTGGGCGGCGGGTGTTCCACCTGCCTGAACAGGGGCGACGGATTCGGTGGTCATGATGGGGTCCTTCCTGACCTGCGGAGTACCCGAATCCTAACCAACCACCTGGTTGGTGAACAGCGCCGTTGGGAGCCAATGAGTCTCCCGAAAGAGGTCAGGCCTTCTCGGCGGTCACAAACGTCGAGAACGATTCCCCGTCGTTGTCGGCGATCTCGATGTGGCGGCCGAGGCGCTTCATTTCGTCGGTCGAGTCGACGGCATCGGATCGCCAACCGTGCGCGGCGAGCCACACGGCGACGTCGGCCCGGTCAGGATCCTCGTAGGTGAGCTCGGTGATGTCGATGGGGTCGATGTCGAGTTGCGCGGTGAGCGCGCTGAACCGCTGGCGCATCTGCTCGCGGCGGTCCTTGGCGTGAAATCCCATGGTCTCGGCGGCCACCCTGCTGCCGGCCGCGGAGAGTTCGGTGATCTGGGTGAACAGCCGATCCTGCGCGTCGGCGGGCAGGTACATCAGCAGGCCCTCGGCCAGCCAGGCCGTCGGCTGCGTGGTGTCGAATCCGGCATCCACCAGCGCGGCCGGCCAGTCCTGGCGAAGATCGACGGCCACCTCGCGGCGGTCCGCCGTCGGGTCCACGCCGTGACGGGCCAGCGTCGCGCTCTTGTAGTCGAGAACCTTCGGCTGGTCGATCTCGAACACCGTGGTGCCGGCGGGCCACGTCAGCCGGAACGCCCGCGAATCGAGCCCGGCCGCGAGGATGACGACCTGCCGGATGCCGGCCTGCGCCGCCTGGGCGAAGAAGTCGTCGAAGAAGTGGGTGCGCACGGCCTGGTAGCTGCCCATGTGCTCGAACATCGCGGCGACCTCGGCGTCGGCCTCGGAGACCTTGGCGACGAAGGTGTCGTCGAGCATGAACTCCCAGGCTCCGGTGCCGGCGTCGGCAACCAGGATCTTGGCGTAGGGGTCACGGATGAGCGGGTCGGGCCGGTCGGTCTCGGCGGCACGGGCGGCGGCCACCATGACAGCGGTTGCTCCGACGCTGGACGCGATGTCCCACGTGTCGTTGTCGGTGCGCAGTGAACTCATGGCGGGCTCCATCGATGGAAGAAGAAATTTACTTCGCAAGGCTATCTAACAATGGCGGCACCGCGGCTGAGCTGTGGCTCAGAACACATCCCCGCAGCTGGATCCACAGGAAACAGACAGCCGTCGGGTGGTTACCCGCCGAGCGTCCAGAGCTTGTTCGCGAGGAGAAGTTCGAGCTTGTGTACGACTGCGCCCAGCTCGGTCCGGTCGCCGACGAAGCCGGCGTAGAAGCCCATGCCCCACACCACGGCGACCAACATCTCCACCAGGTGACCGACGTCGGTGTCCGTGCTCAGTTCGCCGCGGGTGATGGCGTCGTTGACCGCCCAGCCCACGAATTCACGCGAGTTCTTCAGCGAGTCGTGTTCGTCGTTGCTGAGTTCGGGATGGCGTTGCGATTCCAGCACCGAGGTCACGAGAAACGCCGCAGCGGAGCGATCTTCGACATCGGCCTGGGTCGCGACCGACAGGAACGCCGAGAGTCTCTCGATCAGCGTCGTCTGTTCTTGCGCTCTGGCGATGCCAGCGCTAACAATCGACGCGTTCGTCTGCTCCACCACCTCACTCCACAGCACGCGTTTGCTGGCGAAGTAGTGATTGATCGCTGGACGCGTCAGATCGGCACGGACGGCAATCGCCTGAAACGTCGCTGCGTCATATCCGAGTTCGCTGAACACCTCCCGAGCAGCACGCACGATGCGCTCCCGCGTTTCAGCGGCCTTGGCTGCGGGAGGTCGCCCGGGACCTCGACTCGCCGTATACGGCATAGTCAAATTGTGCCACACGTCACCTGGCAGTTGACCGCACGTTGGCTCGGAGCCCGTCACCCCCGATATCCAGCAAACTCGCCGGGGATAGCGGGCCGCGGCTGCTACCGACTCGCTCGGCAGTGACGCCGCAGCACCGACCACAGTCGAACTAGGGTTCCAGGCATGGGGTCGGTGGCGTCGCAAGGCTGGTGTCCGCGACGTCACCGATGCACGTGCCGATTCTCCGCGGTGCCCACCGATGGCTGACCCCGACGAGGCCGGCGGAGGGCGGGTCCGCGCAGGCGCCGTGGACCGCGCGGACGGCGCAGAGTCCGGCGTCCCGGTCGAACACGTCGTCGCCATGCTGCGGGAGCGTCTCTACGGCGCGATCTCCTGCCTGGCCACGCTCGCGGTCCTGACCCGGTACACCGAAGAGGACACCAGCGCCTGGGCGCGCATGCTCGATGTCGCGGTCACGATGGGTGGCTTGTGGGCGGCCAGCCTGCTCGCCGACTGGGTGGCCCATCTGTCGGTGCACGAACGCGCGCCGGGTCGCGTCGAGGTCTGGCGGATGCTGCAGGCCTCGGGTCAGATCCTGCAGGCCAGCCTGCTTCCGCTGGGGGCGCTGGCCGCGGCGGGGCTCGACCTGCTCGACACCGACACCGCGATGTGGATCGCCAAATGGATCCTGGTCGTCGAGCTGGGGCTGATCGCGTTACTCGCCGTCCGCAGGACGCGGCTTCCCCTGTGGCAGCAAATAATGACAGTTCTATTACTCACGGGCGTCGGGGTGCTGGTCATCGGCATCAAGATCCTTGCGCACTGATGGCTACCAGCACGAACACCCTGCGAGACCGGGTCACGCGACGCGTACAACAACGCGACCCCGAAAACGACGCGCTGCGCCGCGCCCTGCGGGCCGCACTGATCGTGCCGGTCGCAGCGGCGATGAGCTTCGCCGTCGGGGACAACGCCCAGACGACGCTGTTCACCGTCTTCGGGTCGGTCGCGCTGCTGGTGTTCACCGACTTCCCCGGCAATCGGCAGAACCGCGCGGTGGCCTATGCCGGGTTGGCGCTCAACGGGTTCGTGCTGATCACGCTCGGCACGCTCGTCGCCCCGCTCCCGGTGCCCGCCGTGCTGATGATGTTCGTCCTGGGAGTCGCGGTGACGTTCTCGGGGGTGCTGAGCGAGACCGTCGCCGCCGGCCAGCGCGCGACACTGCTGACGTTCGTGTTGCCGGCCTGCACGCCCCCCGGGCCGATAGGGGACCGCCTGCTGGGGTGGACGATCGCGCTGGCGGTGTGCGTACCCGCAGCGCTATTTGTTCTCCCGCCGCGCCATCACGGTGAACTGCGGCGTCACGCTGCCCGGGCCTGCCGACTGCTGGCCGACAGATTGGACGGCCGCGCGTCGGCCGACGACGTGACCGCCGCGATGGACGCATTGCGCGCCAACTTCCTCGGCGCCGACTTCCGGCCCGTCGGGCTGACCGCGGGCAGTCGCGCGCTGGTGCGGGTGGTCGACGACCTCGAGTGGGTCGCCGATCGCACCGGCGAGAAGGCGGGTGCGGCGCTGGCCGACATGAAGGACCCCGCCGTGCGCGTGCTGCGGGACTCGGCCGCGGTGCTGCGCATCACGCGGGTGGCCCGACGCGACGCGGCCCGTGCGGATCTCGAGCTGGCGCTGGTCGATCTGCGGACCGTCGCGCGCGGCAGGTACCGCGAGGACCTGGCCGCCATCCTCGGTGCCGCCGACGACGCACAAGCCGTCGAGATGGGGCGCGAACTGCTGCGCCGGCGCACCATCGCCGCGACCATCGGGGCCACCGGTCGCATCATCGCCGCCGCCGCCGCGGCCGACGCACGTCCGGTCTGGGCCCGCGCGATCGGGCTGCGGCTGCCCGAGACGGGCGCCTCGGATAGGCTGCTCCCGGAAACCGTTGCCGCCGCCCAGATCACGTCCGGCTTCCTGGCCAACCGCTCGGTGGCTTTCCGGAACAGCCTGCGCACCGGGTTGGGACTGAGCCTCGCCGTGGCGGTCACCCACCTGTTTCCTGTCGAACACGGCTTCTGGGTGGTCCTCGGCGCGCTGTCGGTGTTGCGCAGCAGCGCGTTGACCACAGGCACCCGGGTGTGGCGTGCGGTGATCGGCACCGGCATCGGCTTTCTCCTCGGCGCCGCGCTCATCTGGCTGGTCGGGGTCGATCCGGTGGTGCTGTGGCTGCTACTGCCGCCGGTCGTCTTCGGTTCGGCCTATGTTCCCGAGATCGCGTCGTTCACCGCGGCGCAGGCCGCGTTCACGATGATGGTGCTGATCATCTTCAACCTCGTCGTCCCGACCGGCTGGGAGGTGGGCCTGATCCGGGTGGAGGACGTCGTCGTCGGCGCCCTGGTGGGGGTGTTGGTGTCGGTGCTGATGTGGCCACGCGGGGCCACCGCATCGGTGACGCGGGCGATCGACTCCGCCCGCTCGATCTTCGTGCGGTACCTGCACGTGGCGGTGCTACGGATCACCCGCGGCGCGTTCGAGGAGCGCAGGGACGAGGTGGCGACGCTGAGCCACAACGCCCTGGACGCCTCGCGGGTGATCGATGACGCTGTGCGCCAATATCTTTCGGAAAGCAGCGGCGAGACTGACTTCCGCGCTCCTGTGGTGCGTTCGTTTCACCGGGCGATCCGACTGCGCGCGGCCGCCGACTTGATCGCCGATATCCCCACGCCGCCACCGCTGTCGGCCTACCCGAAGGTGCGCGCGGTGCTCGAGTTCCACGTCGACGCGATCTGTGAGCGGTTGGCGGGCCGGTTCGACCCGGCGCGTGAGTGGGTGCCGATCGCCGACGATTTTGTGCTCGCGCTGCGTTCCGAGGCCCGCGACGACGATCTCGGCGTGTCCGCGGCACTGCCGCTGTTGACCGTCGCCGCGTTGCTCGGTGAACTCGAGTGGATCTGGCCGCTGCAGGAACAGGAGTAGCCGGAATTGCATTCCAGCAGGAAAAACCGGCGAAAAGCCCTGCTGGAATGCAATTCCGGCGGGGGTCAGCGCAGCGGGCGGTGCGGCATCAACGCATTCGGCGGGATCGTCCCGAACTTGCCTGCGTTGAAGTCTTCCAGCGCTTGGATCACCTCGGACTTGGAGTTCATCACGAACGGTCCGTACTGGAACACCGGCTCGCGAATCGGCTTGCCGCCCAGCAGAAGAACCTCGAGCGCCGGCCGATTGGCATCCTGCGAGTCTTCCGCGGACACGGTGATCCGGTCGCCGGGGCCGAGCACCGTGAGCTGGCCCTGCTGGACGGGGTGTCCGACTGGGCCGACGGTGCCGCGGCCCGACAGTACATAAACCAGCGCGTTGAAGTCACGGTTCCACGGCAGATTCAGCCGGGCTCCCGGTTGAATAGTGGCATGCGCCAACGTGATCGGGGTGTATGTGGCGCTGGGTCCACCATGGCCGTCGACCTCACCGGCGATCACCCGCACCAGCGCACCGCCGTCGTCGGAGGACAGCAACCTGACCTGGTCACCTTCAATGGCCTGGTACCGGGGTGCGGCGAACTTGTCCTTCTTGGGCAGGTTCACCCAGAGCTGGATACCGTGGAACACTCCACCGCTCTCAACCAATTCGGAGGGCGGGGTCTCGATGTGCAGGACGCCTGCACCCGCGGTCATCCACTGGGTGGCGCCGTCGGTGATCAGACCACCGCCGCCGTGGGAATCCTGGTGGGCCATGCGGCCGTCGATGATGTAGGTGACGGTCTCGAACCCGCGATGCGGGTGCCAGTCGGTGCCCTTCGGCTCGCCGGGCTCATACTCGACCTCGCCCATCTGGTCCATGTGGACAAAGGGGTCGAGGTCGCGGGCGTCGACTCCGGCGAAGGCGCGGACGACCGGGAACCCTTCACCTTCGTAGCCGCGGGGTCCGGTCGTGACGGACCGCACGGCGCGTTCGGTGTCGGAGGTGGCGGGACCCGCGATACGGGGCAGGGTGAACGTATCAGCTGTGATTGCAGGCATACTCGCCTCAACCGGACTAGGGTCCGATTAATTCCCCGGTCCTGGGATCCGCCTGGGCGAGCGCGTCCCCGAACCGTTCGAGCGCCTCCCGGCCGACGACGTCCCCCGGCAGCAGGGGGACCTGCTGCAGCGGGACGTCCGGGAGGGCGCGGCGCAGCGCGACGACGTGCACCTCCTCCAGGGCGCGGCGCTCGGCGAGGAAGTTTCCGGCGTCGGCCGGCGAGCGCTTGTTGACCACGAGCGCCCCCACGTGCACGCCGGCCCGGACCAGCTGCTCGTGCAGCTCGACGGTCTCGAGGACGGGCAGCCGCTCGGCCGCGAGGACGATGACGAAGCTGCAGCGCTCGGCGTCCACCAGGATCTCCCGCAGGACCTCGAACCGCTCGCGGCGGCGCAGCAGGATGCGCCGGATCTCGAGATCGCGCTCCTCGCGGCGGTCCCGGGGCCTTTCGGTGCCCACGATGCTCTCGCCCGCGGCATCCCGGTCCTCGAGGCCCCGCAGGGCGGCCCCGAACTTCTCCGCCCTGCCGCGACGGCGCAGCAGCCCCTCCGTCCAGGCGGACATGATCTCGGGCAGGGCCATGAGCCGGGCGGTGTGCCCGGACGGGGCGGTGTCGAAGACGATCAGGTCGTAGTCGGCGGGGCCCGCGTCAACGAGCTCGGCGATCCGCTCCAGCACCGCCGACTCGTGCGTGCCCGGCGAGTCGCGGGCAAGTTCCATGTGCTTGTCGACCTCGGCCGCGAGGTGCTCGGGCATGAGCCGTCGAATCGTGGCGCCCACGGCGGCGAGGTGCGCGTCGGCCGTGGCGGCCGGGTCCACCTCGAGGCCGTCGAGGTTCCGGGCGAGGGGGGTGATCCGGTCCCCGATGGGGCGCTCCCACAGGTGCCCGAGGTTGTGGGCCGGGTCGGTCGAGACGACGAGCACCCGCCGGCCGGCGCGGGCCTGGGCGAGGGCGGTGGCGGAGGCGACCGCGGTCTTGCCGACACCGCCCTTGCCGCCGACGAACAGGACCCGGCGGGCGGCGGCGAGCTCTAGCAGCACGAGACGTGCTCCAGCGGAGAGCGTTCCATGCCCATCCGCCGGTGCCAGTCATGGAACCGGTCGTAGACCACAGGCAGCAGTTCCACGGTGTAGTAGCTGGCGGGGTTGGGCACGCCCAGCGCCTCAGAGAGGACGAGCATCATGAACAGGTCCTCCTCGTCGCGCTGGGCACGGGCGAAGGTGCGCCGGTAGGGCGCTACGTAGAACTCGTGCAGGCCCGCACCGAGTCGGGCCTGCACGCAGCGCAGCCGGTGTAGGACCGTCACCGGCTCATCAGGAGGACCGCTTCCCCGGTGCCGCGCCCTCCATCACGTCCTCGTCGAGCTCGGTCGGGCTCTTCTTCGCGCGGGACATCGCGATCACGGACTCGAAGATGACCCACACCGCGGCGATGAGGATGATGACGTCGAGCACGAGCAGGAACCAGTTCTCGGTTGCCCAGAACTCACCCATCTGGACGATCAGGGCGTAGACCGACATCACGAGTAGGAACACGAGCGGGACCAGCACCGGGAGCACCGGGCGACCCTTGCGCAGCAGGATCACGGCGATGATCGACAGGGTGAGGCCGGCCAGCAGCTGGTTGGTGGTGCCGAAAAGCGGCCAGATGAGCATTCCGCCCGAACCGTCCCCGCCGGCGCCGAAGGTGAGGCCCATGGCGACAACGAGAACGATCACAGTGGCCAGGGCCTTGTCGAGGGAGAAACCGATGATGTGGGCCGCCTCCTGCACCACGAACCGCTGCAGGCGGATGCCGGTGTCCATGGTGGTCGCTGCGAAGAGGATGGCCATGGTCGCCAGGATGGTGGCGCTGAGCCCGTCGGGGATGCCCAGGCCCTGGTTGACGATGGCGGCGCCGCCCTCGATGAATGCGGACACCCCACCCTGGCCGAACGCGGAGTAGACGGCCTCCCAGTCGGCGATGGTCCGGAACCCGGCGGTGGTCGCGATGATCGCGCCCAGCGCCAGGAGCCCCTCGCCGACCGCACCGAAGTAGCCGACGAAGCGGGCGTCCGGCTCCTTGTCCAGCTGCTTGGAGGACGTGCCCGAGGCAACGATCCCGTGGAACCCAGAGATCGCACCGCACGCGATGGTCACGAACAGCAGCGGCACGATGCTCGGCGTGCCCTCGGGCACGGAGTCGTTGAACGCGGGCGCCACCACGGTCGGAGCCGAGATCAGCACCGCCCCGTAAAGGATGCCCAGGGCGATGAACAGCTGGAGACCGTTGATGTAGTCGCGCGGCTGCAGCAGCATCCAGACGGGAAGCACCGAGGCCACGCCGGCGTAGAGGAAGAGCACCACGATCCAGAACGCGTTCGCCGACAGTCCGAGGACCGTCTCCGGCAGCACCACCGGGAAACGGTCGCCGACCAGGATCAGGGCGTAGAGGGCCGCGACGCCGATGACGGATACGAGGGGCAGGCTCCACTTGAGCCGGTAGATGGCCTGGCCGATGAGCAGGGCGACGACGATGGCACCCCAGGTGGGAATCACCGCGGTGGGCGTGTTGACGAGGAGGCCGGATATGACCACGGCGAACGCGGCGTTGACCATGAGCAGGACCAGGAAGATCACGACCAGGAACAGGTTGCGCCCGCGGTGGCCGATGTACTGCCCGGACAGGGACCCGATGGACTTGCCCTTGTGCCTGCTGGAGGCCCACAGGGCGCCGAGGTCGTGGATGCCGGCGAAGAAGACGGTGCCGATTGTCACCCAGAGGAAGGCCGGCACCCACCCCCAGATGACGGCGATCGCGGGCCCCACGATGGGTGCCGCCCCCGCCACGGAGGTGAAGTGATGGCCCCACAGCACGTACTTGTTGGTGGGTACGTAGTCCACGCCGTCATTGAGCTCGTGGGCGGGGGTGACGAAGGAGTCCTGGAGGTTGTAGACCCGGCGGGCCAGGAACCTCGAGTACAGCACGTACCCGAGGATCATCATGGCCACACCGACCACGGCGAGGACGACGGAGTTCATGTCGCTCCCATCTCGGTGCAGGTTTGCGGTGAGTGTCAGCTGGATCACCCGACTACCGTCGCGTGATCTGGATCATATTGAGGTGCCCCGGCGCCGATCGGGCTAAACAACCGCACTCGAGTGCGCTCGGGAGGTTAGCCCTTACCTCACCTGGACGATGGTCCGGGTCAATTTCCGTCCCGGCTCGTCACGGCTTGAGCCACCGCCACTGCGCTGTCAACCAGCCGTGCGCATCGGGCAGCCGGTCGCGAACCGCGCCGACGACCCCGGGCCACAACCGGTCGTCGTAGTCGTCCCCCGAAAGCCACCCGCCCGGCTTCACCTTGGGCGCCCACGCGTCGATGTCGGCGACGACGCTGTCGTAGTCGTGGCGGGCGTCGAGATGCACCCACGCCAGCGAACCATCGGTGAAGAAGTCGGCCGCCTTCGGCGACGAGCTGATGAAGACGTGCACCGTGTCGGCGAATCCGCAGGCGATGACGTTGCGGTGCAGCAGGCCTGCGAAGGTCCCGCCGCCGTGCTCGACAGCAGGTCCGTGCGCGTTCTTGTTGGCCGGCCCCTCCTGGCCACTGCCGCGGCAGGTGTCGACGCCGATCACCGTGTAGTCGCGGCCCGAGTCGCGCACGACGTCGGCCAGTGAGCACAGGCTGCGTCCCAGGTAGGACCCGACTTCGACGAATGTGCTCCCCTCGGGGAACACCGAGACCGCCTCCTCCTGGCCCTCCCGCCAGTGGAACCAGCCGGGAATGTCGTACCAGTGTTCGACCTCGTCGGCGAATGCGTCCTGTGCCGGATAACGCACGACCATGCGACTCCTTTCGTCCCGGCGATCATCTCACCGGGGCGGCAGCTACTGAGCGGCCGCGGCTCGGGGTGTGTCCGGCCAGGTGTGCCGTTGTGGCGTTAGCGTGTATCGGTGGCTCCATCTCTTGACATTTACGTCTGGGTCAGCAGTGACGATCGAGCCTCGGTACTGAAGCTATTCATCGATCGATACGTCGATACGACGGATCCCGGCGAGCCACGTTTTGATGCCCTCACGCGTGTGTTCGTGACGGGAGCACCGGCTGTGGGTGACCGGGAAGAGTTGGCAGAGCTTCGACTCCATCCCGATGACGGAGAAACGTTCGCCATATACCTCCACGGGAAGATCCACGACCGCGCGATCATCACGATCACCGAAGAGGGCGACCTGGTCCTCGGCCTGGATATCGACTACACGGAAAACGATCCTGGCGACCTATACCGCGCGAGCGACCTGATGGTCACTCTTGTGAAGGAATTCGGCGCTGCCGGCGGCTTGACAGGTGTCGAACTTGCGCCCCCTCGATCGCGTGCCCAATGGCGCGAGGATGCACATGTGCTGCTCCGGACCGGAAGCGTCTGAAGTGCTTCGGGACCGCACCTATTGAGCAGCCGACAGGGACGGCAGGAACGTGACGATGGCGGGGAAGGCGATGAGCATCGCCACCACCACCAGGTCGGCCACGATGAACGGGACGACGCCGCGAAAGACCCGGCCCAGTCCCGCCTCACGCACGGCACCCGAGTACACGAACGCATTCATGCCGACGGGCGGTGTGATCAGCGCCATCTCGGCCACCTTGACGATCAGTACGCCGATCCAGATTCCGTCGAATCCGTAACCGACCAGGATCGGGTGCAGCAGCGGTGCGGCGATCAGGATCATCGAGATGCCGTCGAGGAACATGCCCAGCGGCAGCAGGATGATCAGACACAGCACCAGCACCAGATACGGCGGCAGGTTCGCGTCGGTCACTGCGCCGACCAGGGAGCTGCTCGCCCCACTCAGCGCCAGCACATAGGTGAACACTCCGGCACCGACCATCAGCAGGAAGGTCATCGCAGTGAGGCCGATCGCTTCGGTCAGCGCTTCCTTGATCTCGTGCAGCCAGGCCGGCGGCCGGGTCCGCAGCAGCAGGATGATCAGCGCTGCGAACGCACCGAAGGACGCCGCCTCGGTCGGCGTCGCGAGACCCAGATAGATGGTGCCGATGGACACGATGAAGATGACCGCGAGATAGAGGAACCCCGAGATGTCGAGGCGGCCCGGTCCTTCGGGTGCGTCGACATCAGCGATGTCCGCGGAACCGGCGGTGCCGTCGTCGTCACCGGTCCGGGCGCCGACGCGGCCGGCACGCCGCCGCTGCCAGGTGACCAGCGCAACGATGGCGACCGCGTAGGCGGCGATGGTGACCAGTCCCGGTCCGATCCCGGCGATCAGGAGCTGACCGATGCTCTCCTCGGTGACCACGCCGTAGAGGACGAGAACGATCGACGGCGGGATCAGCACTCCCAGCGTCCCGCCGGCGCAGACGACGCCGGCGGCGAGGCGGATGCTGTACCCGGCGCGCACGATCGCGTCGGTGGAGACCCGCGCCATCGTGGCCACTGTGGCCACGCTCGATCCGGTGACCGCGGCGAACATGCCGGACCCGGCCAGCGAGGCGAGCGCAGGCCCGCCGGGAAGCCGTCGCAGCGCCACCGAGGCCAGATCGAAACCGGCCTGGGCGAGGCCCGCCCGGACCGCGAAGATGCCCATCACGATGAACAGCGGGATGATCGTCAGCGAGTAGGACGCTGCTGTCGAGAACGGTTGGTTGGCCACGGTGCTGACCCCGGCGCCGGTGCTGCGCAGTAAGAGCACACCGACAAACGCCGAAGCCATCAGCGACAGGCCGACGTGAAGTCGAATCGCCAAGAGCCCGAAGAACAACAGGATGACGACCGCCAGGACGACGCCGGTGGTGGCGGTCATCGCTGTCCTCCGCTGAGTTCGGAACGGATCGCCGCGGCGGTGAGCAGTTCCTTCCAGATGGCGACGACGAAGAACACGACGAACGATGCGAGCAGCACCACCTTCGCCGGCCAGGTGGGCAGTCGGAGGATGTCGTTTGTCGTCTCACCGCGGTCGACGGCGCTGAGCAGGACCTCGCTCAGCCCCCATGCGAGGAGAAGTCCGAGGCCGATCAACAGCAGTGTCCGCAGCGCCGAGAACACCAGTCGGGTGCGCACACCCACTCGGCTCTCGAACAACTCGACGGCAACGTGCCGACCGTCCGCCTCGGCCGATGCGAGACCTAGGAAGGCGATCGCCACCAGCAGCATCGTGGCGATGTCGACGGTTCCGATGATCGAGCGGTCCCGGGCGTTGCGACTGATCACGTCGGCGATGGTCAACAGGATCAGCCCGAGCAGCAGGATCCCGGCTACGACGCTCAGGGTGCGCGCGACCATCAGCACCGGCCGCGGGAGAGTGACGTCCTCGGTCATCGGTTCTCTCCTTCGAGGCACGCGTAGAACGGATCGGCATACGTTGAGCGCGCAGACTCCTCGCCGATGATCCGGCGGTAGTCGGCGAGCACCCTTTCGGCGTCGTAACCACGCTCGGCGTAGCGGTCGACCCATCCCTGCGCGATTCCGGCGCGGTCCTTCCACGCCTCGACATCGGCGGGCGGCATCGTCGCCAGTTGCGCTCCGCTGTCACGCAATTCGGTGCAGGCCTGGATGCCGAGCGTGTCCATCTCCTCCAACCCGTTGCCGACGGCGTTGGCCGACGCCTCGGCGATCGCGTCCCGATACTCCGACGGCATCGACTCCAGCAGTTCGGAATTGATCACCACGATCGAGGAGGCGTAGGCGCCGATCCCGGGGTCGACCAGATACGGCGTGGTCGACGCCAACCCGAACGTGGGCAGATTGGCGATCGCCAGCGAGGTGTAGCCGCCGATGACGCCGCGTTCCATGGACTCGTACACGTCGGTCGCGGTCATCGCGACGGGGTTCGCGCCGACCGCGAGCAGCGCCTCGGAGGTGAGGCCTCCGGATCGAATGCTGCGCCCCGCCAGGTCCGTTGGCGTCGGGGCCGGCTCCTGCAGCCCGATCAAATTGATCCCGAGCGGAAGCGGAAACAGCAGTTGCACGCCCTGTCGGTCGAAGTCGTCGCGGTAGGTGTCGTTCTCCTCGTACAGGCGCTCGATGGCGGTCATCTGGACTTGCGGGTTGTTGGTCTCGAACGGCAACTCGATGACGGTGAACATGGACAGGTCCGACGCGGAGTACAGCGACCCGACCTGAGCCAGGTCGGCCCGGCCATCCAGCGTCGCCTGCAGCGACTCGTCCGCACCGACGAGGCTCTCCGAGTAGTGGAAGTTGACCTGCACGCCGCCGTCGGTGAGCTCCTCGACTTCCTCGGCCCACCGCTGCATCGTCAGGGACTGATCGGACGTCTGCGACGAGTACGTCGTGTAGTGCAGGACGTACGTTCCGTCGTCGGCGGCGCAGGACGAGAGCGCGGCAGCACACACGGCTGCGGCGACGACCGCGACGGCGCCACGCAGGCGCTGGGTGGCTCTGGTCATGTCACCTCACCTCCGGCTGGACGCGGTAGCGCCGGAGCGTGAGCGCCGGGTTGACGGTGCGCACGCTGTCGAGTCGGCTGCGTTCGAGGCGGGCCACGCCGATGCCGGCGGCCTCACCGAGTGCGGCCAGCGGAATGCCCATCGGATCGAGGATGGCGCTGTTGCCGGAACCGGCGGGGGCGATCTGGTCGGCGGCCAGGACGTAGACGGTGTTCTCGATCGCCCGCGCCCTCAGCAGGGTGTTCCAGTGGTACTCCTTGAGCGGTCCGGGGACCCATTCGGCGGGCAGGGCGATCACGTCGGCGCCCGCATCGACCAGCGCCCGCGACGTCTCCGGGAAGCGGAGGTCGTAGCAGGTCTGCATCCCGACGGTGAATCCGTTGATCTGCAACAGCTCTGGGGTCGTCGGATCGGCCGCGAGTACCCGGTCGGACTCCGTGTACCCGAAGGCGTCGTAGAGATGGACCTTGCGGTAGACGGCGGCGATCGCACCGTCCTGGATTCCGACGAGGGTGTTGTGGATCTTGCCCTCCTCGGCCGTTTCGTTGACCCCGACGATGACGGTCACGCCGAATTCGGCGGTGGCCTGCGCCAACCGGGTGACCGACGGACCGTCCAGTGCCTCGGCGGAGTGCACGAACCGGTCGTCCATCGCGGGGACGGTGAAGACGGCGTACTCGGGGAAGACGACGAGTTCGGCGTCGAGATCGGCGGCCTGGCCGAGCATGTTGATCATCGTGTCGACGTTGGCCGACTTGTCCTCGGTCGGGGCGAATTGTGCAACTGCGGCAGTCAGATTCACCTGGTTGTCCTCACATCGGCGTTGATCTTCTGAAGGTTCTGCATGGTTGTGGTGAAACCCGCCAGCATGGCGCCGTACTGCATGGTGGCGACGATGGTGTGAGCGCCCTCCTCCACGGCCAGGCGCTGCTCGGCTTCGCTCCACGCCGGGAGCAGCCACGGTTTCCCGGCGGCGTTCGCGGCGCGAGCCAGGTGGCGGATGTCCGCGAGGTCTGCCTCGGTCACGCTGTAGGCACCGCGCTCCCGGCGCAGAGACAGGTCCGAGGGTCCGATGAAGATCCCGTCGACGACGGGCAGGTCCAGGATCTTGTGGATGTCGTCGAACGCCGAGGCGTCCTCGATCATCGGGTAGCACTGGGTCCGGCGGTCCTGGGCGCTCACCCAGTCGTCGGTGAAGCCCCGGTATTCGGAGGTGCGACCGCCGGCGAAGGAGCGATCACCCAATGGCGGGAACTTCGCGAAACCGCAGATCTGCGCCGCGTGCTCCGCGGAGGTGATGTGGGGAATCGCAACGGCGTCGGCGCCGAAGTCGAGTGCCTGCTGAATCGGGCCGCGCTCCGGGCCGAGCACCTTGGCGATCACCCGCATGCCCTTGGCCCGGATCAACGGAATGATCCAGTCCAGCGCGCGCAGGTCGAACAGGCCGTGCTCGATGTCGAGCACCACGGTGTCGTAGCCGGCCAGGCTGCCCATCTCGACGGCGGCCGCTGAGGGTTCGGTGAGCCAGATCGAGACCGACGGCCGGTCCGGTCGGGAGCTGTGGTGGGGTGGGGAGGTCAACGTTTCGCCTCTTCTCGGTGACTCGAATCTCACTGAACGCGCCGGCAAGGCGCCACTCACTCTGTAGACATGTTGTATACACGATGAATGCACGTCGTGTAAATGGTTGAATGAGGGTTATGTCCACCATCGGAGCCCGCACCGGAGCGGAAGCGGTCAAGACGTCCGCCAGCCAGCGTGCGTACGGGTGGATCCGCGACGCGATCCTCAGCGGCGAGTTCGCCGAGGGTGAGTTCATCGACGAAGTGGCCCTCGCCGCCCGGGTGAACACGTCCCGCACGCCGGTCCGCGAGGCCCTGCAGCGGCTGCAGGTGGAGAGATACGTCGATCTGCTTCCGCGCCGCGGTGCACAGGTGCGGGTGGTCACCGCGTTGGAGATGCGGGAGATCTACCAGGCGCGCTTTGTCCTCGAGTCCGACGCACTGCGGACGATCTGCCAGCGTCAGGCCGGCGTGCCGGACAGCGCCCGCGCGCTCATCGAGAAAATGGAACAGGCTGGCCAGTCATACGATTGGAACGGCTTCGCCCAACTGGATCAGATGTTCCACGCCGAGATCGTCCGCCACCGACGCAACGCGGTGATCGCCGAGCTCTACGACTCGCTGCAGCCGCGGCAGGTCCGGCTCGGAACGCGGACGCTCGTCGAGGCTCCTGCCCGCTTGACCACTATCGAGCATGAGCATCGTGAGCTCATCGCCGCCCTCGATCGCCACGACGCCGACGCCAGCGTCGAGGTGCTCCGCAGACACCTGCGCGAGATTCCCGAGTTGGTAGATGCGTTCTCTGCGGCTCGCGGAACGGCCCCGGCGTAGCGCTCAGCGCGCAGGTGGGTAGCTCCGGCCTACTGCTGAGGCGGGATCAGAACGGTCCACAGGTCGGTCACCAGGTTGTCCTGGATCAGCGCGGTGTCAAAACCGGTCATCTGTACCTGCCCGTCGGCGGGATCGACCAGTCGCCACGCAAGGTAAGCGAAGCCGGGCAGTTCGTGAACGGGACCTACAGCCTCGAATTGAAGCTCACCGATTCCTGCCTGCAGGCCAACGCATTTGGCTTCAAGTGCAGCATGGCCGGTAATGACGCCCTCAGCGTCGGTCCAGCGTACATTCGCGGCATAGGTGCCGTGGATGGCCGCTTTGCGCTTGGTCTCGTCGCGTTCGTTGAACACCGCGAGCAGGTTGTCGCGCATCAACTTCTCGATGGCAGCGGACATGTGGGTTCTCCTTCGTCAGTTTGAGCGCGACGCTTACAGACCTGAGATTACTTATGGGAAACAGCATGCCGCAGTGTTGATCGCCGTCACCACGGTCGGCATCCAATCGATCGGGGTGCGAGCGCGGGTCTTTCACAGGTCGAGCACGACTGTTTCGCAGGGTTGCGCACAGCAGATCAGGATGTTCCCTTCGGCGGGCAATTCCAAGGGCTCCGGGTCGTAGCGGACGGTGCCCGACAACAGTGCGGTCTCGCAGTTGTGGCAGACCCCGGTTCGGCAGGACCAGCGGGTCGGGACGTCACACGTTTCGGCGAACTCGAGCAGGCTGGTATTGGGCGGGCCCCAGGGTGCTGAGAGGCCGCTGCGCGCGAACTGAACTTCGGGTCCGGTTCCGGGCGGCCCCGCAGGCGGGTGCGGCGCGATCGACGTCGCAGCGATCCCGGGCGTGAGAGCTGCTGCGGCGCCGAAGAGTTCGGAGTGCACGCGGGCTGGATCGAGTCCGTAGGTCGCAAGGCCGGAGCTGAGCTCGTTCATGAACGCCGATGGTCCGCACAGATAAGCGTCTGCTTCGCGTGGCAGACCGAGTCCGCCGATCGCTTCGCGGGACAGCCGGCCCTGCGCGGTGAAGTCGACTCCGAGTCGGTCGGCCGCTGTCGGCTGACTGTAGAAGATGTGGGAATGACTTCCGGGCAACCGTTTCAGAAGATCGCGGCTTTCCTCTGCGAACGGGTGTTCGTCACCGTTGCGGGCACCGTGCAGCCACCAGAGCGGTCGGTCCGAGTGAGTTGCCGCGAGCCAGTGCAGCATCGAGAGCACCGGGGTGGTACCCACCCCGGCGGAGAGCAGGATCACCGGAGATGCCGCGTCGGTGGTGAGGAAGAAGGTGCCGCGTGGTGCGGCGACGTCGACGAGGTCACCGGGGTGGACGTGACCGTGCAGGTATCCGCTGGCCAATCCGTGGGGTTCACGTTTGACGCTGATCCGGTAATCCACGGACCCCGGCTGATTGGACAACGAATAATTGCGGATCAGCGGCGCGCCGTTCGGGTCGGGATAGAGACGCAGCGTGATCGACTGTCCCGGAAACCATTCCGGCAGGGATGCACCGTCGGGTTCGGTCAGCGAGACTGAGCGGACCTGGCGGCTCTCATCGTGAACAGCGCTGACCTTCAGTGCGCGAAATCCAGTCCATGCCGGCGGTGGGCTACCCGCCGCGGCGGTCAGACCGACGTTGCCTGCGGATCCCGCCGGATGCTCGGCCTGCTCGGCCAGGCTCCGTAGCGACGTTTGCCAGCCGGGGCTCAGTGCCGGGATACGCAGTGCGCGGTGCAGAGCGTCGCGGGGGTGCCCAGGCAGGTAGAGCAGCGCGTCGATCTCGGCGACCGACACGCTCTCAGGACCGGAGCTGATCTTGACGATCTCCTGGCCGGCTTCGACCTCACCTTCGGTGATCACCCGGCAGTAGAACCCCGGCCGCCCGTGCGAGACGAGCAGTGCGGCCATCCGGGGTTCGCCGATGCGCATACCGGCGCGGTAGCAGGTGACCCGAGGTTGGGTGACCTCCAAGACCGCCTGCCCGATCCGGTAGCGGTCGCCGATGCACACCTCGTCGTCGGGCAGCCCGTCGACGGTGAGGTTCTCCCCCAACAGTCCTGGCGCCAGGTCGTCACGGTCGAACACCAGGGCCCAGTGCCGGTAGGAGTCGAGTTGGTAGACCAGGACGGCGCGGTTCTCTCCTCCGTGGCCGCCGAGGTCACCTTGGCCGTCTCCGTCGACGTTGAGCCGACGCACCATCCGCGGCCCGGTCACCGGTTGTTTCCACGCACCCGTGTACACGGTGCGCTGGTTCCATTCGACATCTCTGGGCATGCCGACGTTCACCGACCTCAGTGTCGCCATCACGGTCTCCTCTCCTGCCGAACTACTCACCGCGGTCGAGCTTCTCGCGTAGCTGAGCGTTCTCGGCGCGCAGCGCGGCGAGTTGACCGCGCAGCGGAGCGAGGTATGTGTCGAGTTCTTCTACGGTGAACCGCTCGGTGATGTGTTGGGGACAGTTCCAGTCGAAGGCCTCAACGGTGACCAGAACGACGCGCTCGACGACGGCGTCGTAAGCGGGATCGGCGAAGCTCCCGACCAGGGTGGGATCCTGTTCGGCGGCGACGACGCGGGCGTGGCCGTAGATCTTCAGTCGGCGCCGGTGGAGGTAGTCCGTGGCGATCAGGGCGACCCGGTTGTCGCCGGCGACATTGCCGGTGCTGATGTACTGCAGGTTGCCGCGGAAGTCGGCCCAGCCGATGGTGTGGTCGTCGACGACGCGCAGGAAACCGATTGGACTGCCACGGAATTGGACGTAGGGCCAGCCGGTTTCGCTGACGGTCGCCAGGTAGAAGCTGTCCCGCTCGGCGAGGTAGTCCTTCTCGTCCTCGGTGAGCGCGTCACTGCCTGGCACTGCCGTGCCTTGAACGCGTTTGCGGTCGTAGAAGGCGTGGCTGCCGTGGTCTCGCTGGACGTCGCGGACCGCTTCGGTGAACGCGATGGCGCCGTAATGCTTGCTCACCAGGATGCTCCTTCAGTGTGCGAGGGTCTCTGCCGACCGGGTTCAGGGGCGAGGAACGCCAGTAGCTCGCGGTTGACGTCCTCGGCGTAGGTCCAGAGCAAACCGTGGGGCGCACCGGGGATCTCGACGTATTCGGCATGGGGAAGCAGTGCGTGCAACGGGCGCGCTGTGGCGTCGATCGGCAGGATCCGGTCGTGGGTGCCGTGGACGATCAAGATGTCGATGTCGTACCCGGCGATCTTGGCGACATCGGTCCGAAAGTCGGTGGTCCACGTGATCATCGCGGCGACCGACGCGTACGCCGACCCCGAACACGCCACCTGCCAGGAGCTTTCGACGACATCGAAGCTGATGCGGGTGCCCAGTGTTTGGTCGGTGTTGTAGACGTCGGCATAGAACCGATGAAGGAAGTCATAGCGGTCTTTGACCGCGGCTGCCAGCGCCGAGGCGAAGACCGCGCCGTCCAGGCCATCCGGGTTGGAGTCGGTTCGCAGCAGGTAAGGCTGCACGGCAGCGATGAAAACCGCCTTGTCGACCCTGGCCGGCCCATAGGTAGCCAGGTAGCGGCCAACTTCCCCGGTGCCCATCGAGAATCCAGCCAGGACCACGTCGGTCACGTCGAGGACCTCGATCAAGGTGTTGAGGTCCGCGGCGAACGTGTCGTAGTCATAGCCGAAGGTTGCGTCGCCGGAGCGGCCGAACCCGCGGCGGTCGTAGGTGATCACGCGATATCCGGCGGCCAGCAATACGGAAACCTGCTTCTCCCAGGCATGTCCGTCGAGGGGAAAGCCATCGACCAGGACGACGGCCTGTCCGTCGCCGTGGTCCTCGTAGTAGAGATCGATGTCTCCTGTGTTCTCGACGTCGACGGAGATGAAGGGCATGGCGATCGCCTTTCAACACGATGGGGGTTGCCGGGGCGCCGGCCGCCGCGCAGAGCGCGGGGTTCCGCCAGCACAGCACAGCGCCGTCGCCGGCGAATCCTGGGAAGACCCCAGTCAGTCACTCGGGTGACGCTGACGTGATGCCGCCGGCATGCCCCACCAGGCCCCCGGCGAGGGCGGACGCGAGTTGGCGTCGCGACGTCACGCCCAGTTTTCGGAAGACCTTGCTGAGGTGGTACTCCACGGTGGATGTCGTGATGAACAGTCGACTGGCGATCTCGGCGTTGGTCGCGCCCGCGCCGGCCTGGCGTGCCACTTGAGCCTCCTGTGGTGTCAGGCCGAACGGGTTGTCTGCTCGCAGTGCATCAGCGGTCGTCTCGCCGGCGGCGCGCCGCTCGGCACCCGTGCGGCCGGCGAACGCGGCGGCTCCCATCGCGGTGAACATGTCATAGGCCGTGCGCAGTTGCACCTGCGCGTCGCGCCGACGCTTCCTACGGCGTAGCCACTCGCCGTAGAGCAGATGCGCACGCGCGAGTTCGGTGCGCACCGCGGTGCCGGCCAGCTGCCTGATGGCCTCCAGGTAGTACAGCTCTGCGTCAGAGTCGGCCGCCATCAACGCCCGCGACCTCGCCAACAGACCCAGAGCCCACGGGGTGGCGGCGATGGTGGCGCGTTCGGTCAGCCGCGCCAGCGCCACCTCGGCGGCACCTCGGTCTCCGCTACGCAGCCCGGCCTCGACGACCTCGGGCAGCACCCGATTCCCGAAGCCCGGCGGGTCATCGTGAAGAATCTGCAATCCGCGTCCGAGCGCCTCGGGGTACCGGCCCAGCCCGAGTTCCAGGACGGTCAGACCCATCAGCGCGAAGATCTCCAGAATCGAGGCGCCCTTCTGACGACCCCAATCCGCGGTCGACGCTGCCACCGCGCGGCTCTCGGTTTCGCGGCCCTGCCAGGCGCGCACCTCCAGCAGCACCCCGGTCGTCGCCGCCGGCGGCACCCCGATCAGCGCCGAGAGCTCGGCGGCCTCGCCGTAGCTGTTCTCGGCATCGTTCATCTGTCCTGCCCAGGCCTGGCTCGTCGAGAGCCCGGCCAGGGTGATCCGCATCGCGGCCAGGGCTCCCTGACGGCGCTCGATGGCTTGGGCCCGTTCGAACATCGCCCGACGACCTGCGTCGTCCCATACGTCGTCGGCGGCGAACCATCCCAGAATGGTCGACGGGATGTCGACGTGAGCGGCGGTCTCATCGGTGAACATCATCGCCACCGCCGAACGCAGCAGCGGGACCGCATCGGCGTAACCCCGGGCGATTCGAATGGCGAAACCATCCAGAAGCAGGTCGTTGCCACTGGGCGGCCGCCGCGGGTCCTGCTCCGCACGCAGCACCGCGTGCGCCACCTCGTCGAGGGTCGTACCGGCGGTGTATTGGCGGGCGACGATCGCGGCCTGCATGGCATCGAACAGAATTCGTCGGACCAGGGACACGTCGGTCGGCTCGACCTTCGTCGCCGCATCCAACAGGATGGCCGGCGCATCCTTGTGCCGGGAGAAGAACACCGCGATCGCTGCGCGCAGGCGTTGTACCGCGACGTGCATGCCGGCAACGTCGAGTACCGGAGTCGCCAAGTCCAGCAAGGCCTCGGCCAGTGGGCCGTCACCGGCCGCCAGGTGGGCCTGCGCGGCAGCCAGATAGCGCAGCGCACGGTCTCGGGTGTCGGGCGACAGCTCAGCGGCGCGGGTCAGGAACGCGGCCTGCATGGTGTAGCCACCCCGGCGGTGGGCGCGCTCCGCCGAGGTCTGCAGGTCGGCGGCGATCGTCTCTTCGGGAGTCGTCACAGCGGCCGCCCGGTGCCAGGCAGCCTGGTCGTCCTCACCGTCACGATGGGCCACCGTCGCGAGCGCATCATGCACCCGCTGGCGTTCCTCGGGGGTCGCACCGTCGTACACCGCCGAGCGGATGAGGGGATGGCGGAACGCGATGCGCGGCTCCAGGGTCACGATCCCCTGTTGCACAGCGTGATTGGCCGCCGCCGCGGCCACGCCCAGCAGTGCCCCGGCGCGCCACACCGTCGATGACTTCTCGTCGACGCAGGCCGCGGCGATGAGCAGAACGGTGCGCGCCTCCGGTGGCAGTGTGGCGACCTGCGCCAGGAAGTGGACGTCGACCCGATGCCCGACCGGAAGGTGGCGCGGCAAGGGGAACCGTCCGGCCAACTGTTCGGTGCTGAGTTCGCCCAGTAATTCCAGCATCGCCAGTGGGTTGCCGCCGGTCTCGTCGATCACGCGCGCTGCCACTCGCGGATCCAGTGGTCCGGACACGGCCTCGTCGAGGATCCCGCGGGCCGATGCCGGATCCAGTGCAGCGATCCGTCGGGTCGTCAAGCCCTCCAGCGCCGTCAGATCCCCGGCGTGTTCTCGGGCGCTGAACGCCATGCCGATGGGGTCGGCGTACAGGCGCCGCCCGATGAATCCCAGCACAGCCAGCGATTCCTGGTCCAACCATTGGGCATCGTCGATCAGGCAGACCACCGGACGTTCCGCGGCGACGTCGGACAACAGCGCCAGGGCAGCCAAGCTCACCACGAAGCGGTCCGGTGTCGGCCCCTCGGTCAGGCCGAACGTCACCTCCAGCGCGGTGCGGTGCGGGCCCGACAGCCTGTCCAGACGATCGAGATAGGGCAGAAGCAGCCGGTGCAGTGCCGCGAAGCCCAACCGCAATTCCGATTGCGCGCCGACAATCCACAGGATCGTGACTTCGGTGGCCGATTCCGCCATGTACTGCAAGAGCCGGGTCTTGCCGACGCCGGGTTCACCGATCAACACCAACGCGCCGCTGAAGCCGTCCCGGACGTCGGTGGCGAGCTTGTCGAGCATCGCGCACTCCGCGGCCCGGCCGACAAGGGCACAGGTCACGCCAGGAGGGCCCGTCCGAATTTCGGTCAACGCGTTTCCCTACGCCCATCACTGGTGCAGACCATCAAGCAGCCACTTCGACGGTGCTGCCCGCTGAGTGACGACACTAGATCCGACCAGCGCATCGCAACAGCGATACACCGGACTCTCCCCTCTCAACAACTGGGGTTCATCCCGGATTCGCGCCAGCACGGATACGTGGTCAGCTCCTGTGAGTCGGCAACGCCGACACGCACACCACGCCCACTGTCTTGCCGCCCGAGCACGTGACGGCAGCTTCCGAATAGGTGACCCCCCATGAGTCCATTTGCCACCCGGTACGGCACGGCCAAGATCGACGGACTCGAGGTGTTCTACCGAGAGGCCGGCGATCCGAGCAACCCGACGTTGCTGTTGTTGCACGGCTTTCCGTCCAGCTCCCACATGTTCCGCAACCTGATCAACTCCCTGGCAGACGAGTACCACCTGGTGGCGCCCGATCACATCGGTTTCGGCCGCTCGGCGATGCCTACGACGACCCAGTTCACCTACAGCTTCGACCGTCTCACCGAGATCACCGAGGGCCTGATCGATCACCTCGGCCTCGACCGGTTCGCCCTGTACATCCACGACTACGGCGCCCCCATCGGTCTACGGATCGCCAGTCGTCGGCCCGAGCGGATCACCGCGCTGATCACCCAGAGCGGCAACGCCTACATGGAGGGCTTCACGCCGTTCTGGGACATCCTGTTCGCCCACGCCAAGGACCGCGCCGCCAACGAAGAAGAGGTTCGCGAGAAGTTCACCCCGGAAACCACGTACTGGCAGTACACACACGGCGTGCCGCGCGATCGGCTCGACCGGATCGCACCCGAGACCTGGCAGCTCGACCAACTAGGCCTGGACCGCAAGGACAACGACGCCATCCAGCTACAGCTGTTCTGGGATTACCAGTTCAACCTCGACGGCTATCCCGCGTTCCAGGAGTACTTCCGCACCCACCAGCCTCCGCTGTTGGTCACCTGGGGCAAGAACGACGAGATCTTCGGCGCCCCCGGCGCGGAAGCATTCCGTCGCGACTTCCCCAACGGTGAATTCCACCTCCTCGACGCCGGCCACTTCGCGCTGGAGACCCACGGCGAGGAGATCAGCGGGTACATCCGCGATTTCATGCCGCGGGCATTGGCCACGACGAAGTCGAACTAACCGGCACGGCAGGCCCACGGAGCCACCACGCAGGGCAGACAACAGAGATGAGCTCGATGTCATGACATTGCTGCACGGCAAGACCGCACTGGTGACCGGCGGGACAACGGGTATCGGCTTGGCCGCCGCGCAACGCATCGCTGCAGAGGGCGCCCACGTCTTCATCACCGGCCGCAACCAATCCAGCATCGATGCCGCGGTGGCCTCTTTCGGAGCCAGCGGCACCGGAATTCGAAGTGACATCACCGATTCGGGCGATCTGGACGCACTCGTCGCGGCCATCACCGAGCACGGGCACGGTCTGGACGTCCTCTTCGCCAACGCGGGCGGCGGTGAGTTCGCGGCACTGGCGGACATCACACCAAAGCACTTCCTCGACACCTTCAACCGCAACGTGGGCGGAACACTGTTCACCGTCCAGAAGATGCTGCCCATTCTCAACCCCGGTGCCTCGATCATCCTGTCCGGCTCTACGTCCGCCTACAACGGCACACCCACTTTCAGCGTCTACGCCGCATCCAAGGCCGCCATCCGATCCTTCGGCCGAACCTGGGCAGCCGAACTCGTCGGCCTCGACATCCGAGTCAACACGATCATCCCCGGGCCGGTGAAAACACCCGGGCTGGCCGGTCTCGCACCCCCCGGCAAAGAACAGGAACTGTTGGACGGCATAGCGTCAAGCGTCCCGATGGGCCGCCTCGGCCGACCCGAGGAAATCGCCTCCGCCGTAGTATTTCTTGCCTCCGACCAAAGCAGCTTCATGACCGGCGCCGAACTGTTCGTCGACGGTGGCGAAGAGCAAATCTAGATTCATCCGCCACTCCGCGTCGCCCTTGACCGGAAACCTCGTCCATCAATGTCAGTTCAGAAATAGCGTAAATGGTGGTCACGCTTGGCCAGAGGTTGTCGCCGTCCACCGTAAGCAAGCCCCGAGGAGAACTTTGATGCCCACGAACGTTCGACCGCCGTTGCCTCCCTTCACCATGGACACTGCCGTAGAGAAAGTGCGCATGGCTGAGGACAGTTGGAACTCGCGCAACCCAGCAGCGGTTGCACAGGCGTACACCGAGGACAGTTGGTGGCGCAACAGGTCGACCTTCATCCAGGGTCGTGCGGGCATCATCGAGTTCCTCACCGCCAAGTGGGAGCGTGAACTGGATTACCGACTGATCAAGGAATTGTGGGCACACGACGGGAACCGGATCGCCGTGCGGTTCTGCTACGAGTACCACGACGCAGACCATCGATGGTTCCGTGCCTACGGCAATGAGAACTGGCACTTCGACGACAGCGGTCTGATGAGATGGCGACACGCCAGCATCAACGACCTGCCGATCGAAGAGTCCGACCGGAAGTTCCGCTGGGACATCAGCGGCGTTCGGCCGGCGAATCATCCAGGACTGAGTGAGCTCGGCCTCTGATCTCCCGAACTTGCTGTCACCGTCCACTCGGCGGGAGCCAGCTGCTGCACATCTACGACAGGACCGAGCGCGATGCAGAAGATAACGACGCCATTCGGGTTCGAGTCGACGGCCGACGAAGTGATCCGCGGTGTCGACCTCACCGGGAAGCGGGCGGTGGTCACAGGCGCAACCAGCGGACTGGGTGTGGAGACCGCCCGCGCACTGGCAGCGGCCGGTGCCGAGGTCGTGCTGGGGGTCCGTCGACTCGATGCCGGCAAGAAGGTCGCCGAAGAGCTACGGCAAACCACAGGAAGCAACGCCATCCAGGCTGCGCCAATGGATCTTTCAGATCTGGAGTCCGTCTCGGCCTTCGCGCGGGCGTGGGACGGGCCGCTTCACATCCTGATCAACAATGCCGGAGTCATGGCCCTGCCCGAGCTGCAGCGCAATGCGCTGGGATGCGAGATGCAGTTCGCAAGCAACTTCCTCGGTCACTTTGCGCTCGTCGTGTACTTGCGCAAAGCACTCGCCTCCGCAGGCGGGGCGCGCGTGGTGTCGGTCAGTTCCACGGGACACCTGTTCTCGCCGGTGGTGTTCGACGACCTCCATTACCGGTTTCGACCCTACGATCCGATGACCGCATACGGTCAGTCGAAGACGTCGACCGTATTACTGGCCGTCGAGGTGACTGCACGGTGGGCAGGTGACGGAATCGTCTCCAACGCACTGAATCCGGGTGCGATCGCCACCGGCCTCCAAAAGCACACCGGCGGATTGCGTACCCCTGAAGAGTTTCAGAAATCTGTGGGACAGGGCGCGGCAACGTCCGTGTTGCTGGCAGCGTCACCGCTGGCCGAGGGCATCGGCGGCAGGTACTTCGAGAACAACAACGAAGCCGACGTGGTGACCGAACGCTCCGAGAAGCTCGGTCGTGCCAGTGGAGTCGCACCGTACGCACTTGACGATGACAACGCGAGCCGACTATGGCGCGAGGCAACCTCCCTGATATCGACCGAAAGGTCATGACGCGCAGGGCGGTCGGCGGGTAACGATGTCGGCCCGGGAATTCAAAGTCCCCCGGGAGCCCTGTGCAGAGTATTCAGCCCTCCTCTGATCTTGCGGTTTGTGAGCCGCGCGCCTAATCTGTCCAGACAACGTGCGATCTGTCTATACAGATATGGGGAGCTGGATGGCTGCCGCGAAGTACCGCCAGATCGCGAGTGCGCTCGCCGAGCGGATCCGCCTCGGTGAGATACCGCCGAGTGGCCGGCTGCCGGGCGAGATGGAGCTTGCGCAGGAATTCGAGGTGAGCCGCGGAACGATCCGGCAGGCGTTGTCGAGGTTGCAGCAGGACGGTCTGATCGAGACGCTGACTGGTTCGGGTTCGTTCGTGAACTTCGACGGGGACCCGCTCAGTGACGCGTCGAGCTGGTCGCGGGCCTTCGCCACGAAGGGTGTCTCGACGTCGGCCCGGTTGTTGGCGCTGGGCAAAGTGGAGATGCCTACGTTGGCCGCGCGGCTGTCGTTGCCGAGTGCTGAATTCCTCGTCGTCGATCGGGTTCGCATGACAGCTGCGGGTGAGTCCATCTCCCTGGAGCGCAGTCGGGTGCCGTGGCGCTCGTCGCTGGAAACCGTGGTGGCCACCGGGCTCGTCGACGAATCCCTCGCTGCCACAATGGAAGCGCATGGCTTGGTAGCGGCAGGTGGCCGGGAGTCGATAGGTGTCGCGGTACTGGGGACCGAGGACGCCGAACTGCTCGGCCGTTCCGCCGGCGAGGCCTTCCTTAAGACCGAGCACACTATTTACGACGTCTCAGGTGCCGTGATCGAGTTCGTGACCAGTTTGCTGCAGCCCACCCACTTCCGAATCGAGCACAGCTACGGAACGGCGCCGTGAGCGCGTCGGCGTCACCAGCCGCAGCGTGTGATCGCGCGCACGGGGCCCTCGTCGGCCTCGCGGTGGGTGATGCGATGGGGATGCCGACTCAATATCTTCCGCGGGAGGTGGTGCGGGCGCGCTACGGGGTGCTGACGGGTTTCGAGCCGGGTCCGCCGGACAACGAGATCAGCGCCGGGCTGCCGGCCGGCCGGGTTACCGACGACACCGATCAGGCGGTCATCGTCGGGCGCCTGCTGGTCGAAGGTGGCGGGCGGGTCGATCCGCAGCTGCTGGCCGAGCGACTCCTGGCATGGCAGGAGCGCATGGCGGCCAGCGGTTCGCTCGACCTCCTCGGGCCGTCGACGCTGAAAGCCCTCGAGCGGTTTGAAACGGGTTCGGCGACGAATCGATCAGGTCGGTGGGGTGACACCAACGGGGCTGCCATGCGGATTGCTCCTGTCGGGATCGCCACTCCCGCTGCCGATCTGGGCCGCCTGGTCGACGCTGTGGAGGCGGTCAGCTTCGTAACTCACAACACCGGGATCGCGATTGCCGGGGCCGCTGCAATTGCGGCCGCGGTGAGTTCGGGTATCGACGGCAACACGCTGGCGGCGTCGCTGGATCGTGCGGTCGACGCCGCCGAGATGGGTGCGCATCGCGGGTACTACGTGGCCGGCGCGGACGTGGCAGCCCGCATCCGATGGGCGCTGAATCTGGTTGCCGGTACCGCACCCGAGGACGCCGCCGACTCCGTCAGCACGCTCATCGGCACCGGTGTGGCCACCCAGGAAGCCATACCCGCGGCGCTGGCGATGGCTTCGATGTTCCCCGGCGACCCATGGGAGGCCTGCCGGCGCGCCGCCAGTCTCGGCGGGGACTGCGACACGATCGCCGCGATGGCCGGCGCGGTCGTCGCAGCACACGTCGGCGCCAGCGCCTTCCCCGCCGAGGTCATCGCCGAACTCATGGCGGCCAACCCGAACCTGGATCTGGATTCGCTCACCAAAGACCTTGTCCGCCTGCGACTGACGGCCATCGGCGATGAGGTGCCTAGGTGAGCGAGCACATGGGTGACACGGTGGGCGTCATCGAATCACGCGGTATCGAGCCTGTCCCAGACGAGGAGCGCCACGGCGAACCACTCGGGTTGTTCTGGATGTGGTTCGGCGCCAACATGGGCGTACTGGGAATCACGTTGGGCGCCGCGCTGGTGACGTTCACCGGATTGAACGTGGTACAGGCGGCGATGGTCGCCGCGCTGGGGGCAGCCGGATCGTTTCTCCTGGTCGGCCTGCTCAGCACGGCCGGCAAGCGAGGTGGTGCGCCGGCGTTGACGCTTTCGCGTGCGGTGTTCGGCATACGGGGCAACTGGGCGCCGACCCTGGTGTCGTGGCTGGGCTTCGTTGGCTGGGAAACCGTCATGTGCACCACAGCGGCGTTCGCGTTGGTCCGCGTCCTGAGCCTCATCGGCGTTCCCACCGGCACTGTCACCACCGCCGCCTGCGTCCTCGTAGTGGTGATGATCGCCGCCTTTGTCGGACTCTTCGGCCACGCCACCGTCATGTGGGTGCAGAAATGGCTGACCTGGGTGTTCGGCGCGTTGAGCATCGTCGTCGTGGGGCTGTTGCTGCTGACCGTCGACTGGGCCGAAGTGCTCGACATGCCCGCCGGATCGTGGACCGCGGTCATCAGCGGGGTGGGGTTCATCGCCGCGGGAACGGGATTGGGCTGGCTGACGGCGGGTGCCGACTACACCCGCTATCTGCCGCGAGCCACCCGGTCAGCGCGGATCGTGGCGGTCACCGTCGCTGGTGCGGCCCTCCCGCTGGTGGTGCTGATCTCCACTGGTGCGCTGATGGCCTCGGGGGACGCAGAGTTGGCAGCAGCCAACGATCCCGTCGCCGCAATCGGCACGGTCTTGCCGAACTGGATGATCATCCCGTATCTCATGACCGCGGTGTTCGGGTTGATCGCCGGCGCGGATCTGTCGATGTACTCCTCGGGACTGAACCTGCTCACCGGTGGGATACGTATCCGGCGCACCACCGCGGTCGCCGTCGACGCCGTGCTCATCACCGCGGGTGGTATCTACATCACGATCGTGGCGCAGGACTTCTTCGGTCCCTTCACCGCCTTCCTCACCCTGCTGGCGGTGCCGTTGACCGCCTGGGCGGCGGTGTTCCTGGTCGACATGAGCACCCGCCGTTCCTACGACGCGGCGGCCCTGGTGGATACCACCTCGGGCAGCGTGTACTGGTACCGCCTGGGCGTGAACTGGCCCGCGCTGCTGGCCTGGCTGGCGGGAATCACGTTGGGCGTGTTGTTCACTCGCGCCGGCGTCGGCGACACCGTGTGGTTTGCCGGTCCGTGGGCGTCGACCTGGGTCGGGCAGAACTCGCTGGGCTGGCTGGTGGCCGGCATCAGCGCCGCGGTGCTCTTCTCCGCACTGAGCCAGCTCAGCTCTCATCACTCGTCGAATGCACTGTCCGACAGCGTGATTCGACCGGAGTCAACCCCGTCCACTGCCGGCATCGTGGGCGTCGATCCACCGAGGCGTTCTCGTGGGTGACCGCGGACGGGTGATCTCGCTGGCCAGCATCCTGGTCGACCTCGCGGTCGAGGTTCCGCGCCTGCCGGACAGGGGCGGCGACGTACTGGCCGCGGGGACCCATACCGACGCAGCCGCCGGATTCAACGTCGTCGCCGCCGCCGCACGTCACGGCGCCTCGTGCATCTATGCCGGGCCGCACGGCACCGGGCCCCACGGAGACCGCGTCCGAGCCGCACTGCGCGCCGAAGGCATCCCCGCAGCGTTCCCCACCCGACGCGACGGCGATACCGGATTCTGCATCGTGCTGGTCGAACCGGACGGAGAGCGGACGTTCATCACCACTCCTGGCGCCGAATCCATCGTGCACATAGCAGATCTCGACGACCTCGACGTGCGAACCGAGGACCTGATCGCCCTCTCGGGCTACGACTTGGTCTACGCCGGCAGCGGACCGGTGATCGCCGAGTGGCTGACACACCTCGAACGGGGCACCGTCGGTCCGCGAGTCCTGCTCGACCCCGGACCACTGATCGCCGACATCCCCGCAGAGGTGTGGTCGCGCGTCCTTCCCCGTCTCGACGTCCTGACGTTGAACCAACGCGAGGCGCGCATCCTCGCCGACGCCGATGACGCCCACCACACCGATCTGCTGGCGGCGGTGCTGAGTCAGCCGGGCATGTCCGGCGACCTCGCGGTGGTACTGCGGGAAGGTCCGCACGGATGCCTGGCCACGGGCGGACCACTCGCCGACTCCGTCGTGCACATCCCCGCACCGCAGGTCGGCACGGTCGTCGATACCACCGGAGCCGGGGACACCCACACCGGCGTGCTCCTCGCCTGTCTCGCACGCGCTGAAACCCTCACCGCTGCCCTCACCGCGGCCACCGAGGCGGCCAGTAGCTCGGTGACCACCTCGGGGCCGGCGACCGCACCCACCAGCGATACGACAAGGGAATCAAGCCCATGCCCATGAGCTTCGACCTGGATGAAATCGAGCCCGACGAGCGTGAGCCTGCGCTACGGGAACTGCTGCAGCAGAACCCGGTGCCGATCGACGTGTCCACCATCCCCGTCGACGAACTGCACGTGTCCACGACAGCGGACTATTTCGGCCGGCTGTTCATGGTGTCGTGCCACGGCCGCGGCGCAATGGTGCACCGCGGCGCGCAGCGCGTAGACGAGGACCACGAACGCACCATGATGTTGTCGGTCGTCACCTCCGGCACTTCGGTGTTCCAACACAACGACACCATCACCGACGCCAGCCGCGGCGACGTCGTTCCGTACAGCTCAACACAGCCCTACAGCGCCACTTTCGACAACGTGGCCAAGCACACCTTCATGGTCGACTACGACGCGCTAGAACTACCGGAAGGCGTGCTGGATTACCAACTGGGACAATTGATCAACCGCGGTCACACACTGGGGTCGATCGTGGCCCGCTATCTGGTGGACCTCGGCTCGCACGCAGTGTATCTGCCCGATGCCGAACGCCAGGCTTTGGAGCGCCCCACCCTGGAGATGCTGCGCGCACTGTTCGCCGTCACGGCCGGCGACGACTACCGCGCCCGTGAGCCACTGCACGAAAGCCTCGGCGTGCGGATGATCGAGTATCTGAAGATGCACCTGCGCGACCCGGATCTGAACATGGCGCGACTGGCCAAAGAGCACGGTATTTCCGAACGGTATGCCTATCTGATCCTGTCCAAGCACGGCATCACCCTCGGCGACTGGGTGCGCAGCCAGCGCCTCGAAGGCGCTGCGCGCGAACTGATCCGCGACGACGGCGCCACACGGACGATCGCCGAGATCGCCCACAGCTGGGGCTTTCCGGACCAGGCCAACTTCACCCGCGCGTTCCGCCGACTCTTCAGTGAGAGCCCGCGCGAGTATCGCAAGAACCATCTCGGTTCTGTCTGACCGTCCGTCCTGACAGGCAACGACCGCCGGCCAAGACCTGACGCGGGTGCCTTCTACGACGCACGGTTCATGCCGTCGTCACATCCGAATGAGCACCACGGTGTGCACGAAATGCACGGTTTCAGTGCACATTTGATCAATACAGACTGACCGCCCGTCCAATAGCGTTTTCACCAACGCCCACCACGCCAACCCGAGGGAGCACACCCGATGTCCGGAAAGCACGAAAACCAGAACGTCACGCAATGGGAACTCGCCGAAGTCGAACGCGCCAACGCGTCGGGCCTGCGACCCGTGGTCTTCGTGCACGGCCTGTGGCTGTTACCGAGTAGTTGGGACGGCTGGCGCAACCTGTTCGAGGAGAACGGCTACACCACGCTCGCGCCGGGATGGCCCGACGATCCCCGTACCCGGCAAGAGGCCTACGCCAACCCCTCGGTGTTCGCGGGAAAAGACGTCCAGACCGTCACCGATCACTACCTGGCCGTCATGTCCGGGCTGCGGCAGAAGCCCGTCGTCATCGGGCACTCCTTCGGCGGCTTGATCGTCCAGAAGATCGCCGATGACGGCGCAGCCGCCGCGACCATCGCTATCGACAACGCGCCCATCAAAGGCGTTCTTCCGCTACCGTTCTCGGCGCTCAAGTCCGGCTTCCCGGTGCTCAAGAACCCCGCCAACCGCAAGAAGGCGATCACGTTGACCTTCGAACAGTTCAAGTACGGATGGGGCAACAACCTCTCCGAGGCCGAAACCCGCAAGCTGTACGACACCTACCACGTGCCGGCCTCCGGCATGCCACTGTTCCAAGCGGGTTTGGCCAACTTCAGCTTCAGCAAGGCGTGCAAGGTCGACGTCAAGAACCCCAACCGCGGTCCGCTGCTGATCATCTCCGGAACCAAGGACACCACCGCACCCAAGGCGTTCACCTACGGCAGCTACAAGAAGCAACTCAAGAACCCCGAGACGACCGAGTACGTCGAGGTCGAAGACCGCGGACATTCGCTGGTCATCGACCACGGCTGGCCCGGCGTCGCGGACGAAGCACTCCAGTTCGCCAAGCGCTTCGCCTGAATCCGCCGAGCCGAAGCCAGGAAAGGAGCGAGATGACCACTGCCACAGACAAGACCACCGCACTCACCGCACCGAATCAGACCGTCGACGTCGACGGCCGCACATTGGCGTACCGCACGTTCGGCACCGGCCCGAACCTGGTGCTCTGTATTCGACTGCGCGGCACCATGGACAGCTGGGACCCCCTGTTCCTCGATCAACTCGCGGAGCGTTTCACAGTCACTGTGTTCGACTACTCGGGACTGGGCTACTCCACCGGCGACCCAAGCTATGGCAAGACCGAGATGGCCAAGGACGTCAACGATCTCGTCGACGCCCTCGACCTGGGCCGAGTCATCATTGGCGGATGGTCACTGGGCGGATTCGCCGCAATGGTTTTCACCGCTCTGCATCCCGAGAAGGTCAGCCACGTGCTGGCCATCGGCACCATGCCGCCGGGACTGATGGTCAAGCCATCAGAGGACCTGTTCTTCCCCACAGCCATGAAACCGGTGTACGACGCCGAAGACGAGTACATCCTGTTCTTCGAACCCAACTCGACGCGCAGTCGGGCCCTCGCCGACGCTTACCTGGCGCGGATCGCCGAACGCGGTGAGATCACCGACTTCGCCACCCCTGCCGAAGTTTTCAACACTTCCCTGATCGCCTCCGCCGACCCGACCACACCGTTCCCTGACCCCGATGGCGCCTACGCGCAGTTCTTCGCCACCACGGACATCCCGGTGTTGGCACTGTCGGGTGACCACGACCTGGTGTTCCCGGTGGAGAACTGGTACGCCGTCAACGACACCTGGCCGACCCTGTTCGTGGCCACCTGGCCCGACAGCGGGCACGGACCCCAGCACCAGTACCCCGAGATGAGCGCCGACGTCATCGCCAGCTTCGTCACCCACACTCCAGCCCCCTGAGATCCGATCAGTGTCGCGAAAGAAGCCGCACCATGCCCCTTTTGACCATCACCGAGCCTGTGCCCGGATACCAGCACGTCGTCATCGACAACCCGCCGCTGAACCTGTTCGACCCCGACCTCGTCGGTGAGCTGAGTGCAGCGCTCAGCGCTTGGGAGGGTGGGGGCTCGGTGAAGGTCGTGGTCTTCGAGTCCGCCAATCCCGACTTCTTCATGGCCCACGTCGACCTGCTCCGCGCCGACCAGTTCGACCGCAACCCACAACCGACCACCGGGCTGGCGCTATGGCCCGACATTGCCGTGCGGCTCGAGGTAGCGCCGTTTCTCACGGTCTGCTCGATTCGCGGGCGCGCCCGCGGGGTCGGCAGTGAGTTCGCCCTGGCCTGCGATCTGCGGTTCGCCAGCCGGGAGGAGGCGATCCTGTGTCACCCGGAAGTCGGCTTCGGTTTCATCCCCGGCGGTGGCGGAAGCGAGCGCCTCGCCCTCAGCACCGGACGCGCTCGCGCACTGGAGATCATCATCGGCGCACAAGATTTCGACGCCGATACTGCCGCCGCCTACGGGTGGATCAACCGTGCCCTGCCCGACGCCGAACTCGACCAGTTCGTCGACGCCCTCGCCCGACGTGTGGCCGGCTTCGACCGGGCCGCCATCGCCGCCGCCAAAGAGACGCTCAACTCCCACAGCGGCTTACCCGACATCGCGTGGTTCACCGCCACCGAGGACCGCTTCTACCAGTTGCTCGCCGACCCTGCCGTACAGCAGCGGATCGCCGGGTTCCTCGGCGCGGGAATGCAGCAACCCGGTGATTTCGAGCTGTATCTGGCCGACAGGATCACGGCGTCAGACCAAACCTGACACCAATCCATCTGACGACTCACTACGCCAACAGGGACCACCAAAGCCATGGCCGCCTTCACTGATATCGCACGATCCCGGAATATCCTGCTGACCACGTTCACCAAGGACGGCCGACCCAAGCCGACCATCATCTGGGCCGCCCCCGACCGGGACCGACTTCTGGTGATCACCGAAGCAGACTCCTGGAAAGTCAAGCGGATCCGCAACAACCCACACGTCACCGTCGCCGCCAGCGACCGCCGCGGCCGCCCAAAAGGTCCACCCGTCGACGCGACGGCAACAATTCTTGATCCTGCAGAGACAGCACAGGTCTACGCCGCCGTCGCCCGCCAGTACGGCCCGCTCGGCGCACTGTTCCAGTTCTTCAGCAAGCTGCGCGGCGGGATGCGGCGCAACGTCGGTATCGCCCTCGTGCCGACCGACCGGCCAGCCGGCACGAACTACTGAACGAGCACACGCCCGCCCATGCGGTCGCCGAATCCCTACCCAACAGTCGATTGAAGGAGAGAACCGCCATGGAAACAAACACATTGGCGCATCTGCTGTCCCGCTACTACGAGGTGCTGAACAGTCACGATCTCGACGGCATCACCGAGGTGCTCACCGAGAATGCCGTGTTCGACGATGACTTCGTCCCCGGTGCTGTGTTCCACAGCGCTCGCGAGGTGCGTGAGGTGTTCAGCGCGATGTGGCATGCGTTCCCCGACCTGACATTCACCATCCTCAACGGCCCGCTCTTCGGTGATGCCGCTGGCCAATCGATGGTGCACGGCCGAATCACCGGAACCCTCACACAGGCACTCCCGGACTTCGGACTGATCAACGTCGGCGGCGGGATCGACCAGGAGTACATGGCTCTGTACTCAGCATCCGGCACCCAACTGTCCTACGTCCGCGTGTGCCTCGACCGCTCGGTGACCGCCGGCCAGCTGGGCTCGCACGGATAGACGTTCGGCATCCGCGCGGAGAGCGCCGGCTCACCAACCTTCCCCATCGAGTCGCCGCCGCCGCCGAACGATTCAACAGCCGTCAAGCGGATCTCATCGGGATCAACACGTCGGAGACCGGCCAGACACATCCTCGCTGTTGCATTGCACAGCACGTCACGGTTGGTGACCGCACCCTGCGGAGGTATCTCGTCTTCGCCGATGTCGGGACGCATGGTTGGACGGTTGGTTTGCAGTTCGCGTGCAAGTCGCCGCCGCGGACGTCGTTCGTCAAACCAGCACGGCTAGCTTCTACCTGCGCGTATCGAATCACTCGCGACGGCTTGCTGTCGCCATAGCAACACCACTGTCGAGATGCAGCGAAGATGACAAGGCACGCCTGGATACTTTGACAAGACTGGAGAGTGTCGCGAGAGCTTGTCAATCTTCGCTGCAAAGCGGCAGGTCAGAGCATTCTGCATAGATCGCTGCGCGAGAGCGGGTGCGCCAAGCTGCGCCCTCCTGCGCACTGTGCAGAAGCACCGCAAAAGAGTTTGACGTCGGCGTGTCGGCAGCAGTTGGCTGCCGCTGATATCGCGTATGAGTAGGGTTGGAATGTGAACCTGCAGGGGGTAGACCACGCGGTCATCGACGAGCAGTACAGACCCTCATCGCTTCACGAACTTTCCCCATACCTCGGGAAGATGAGACCCGAGCTCGCGGCATGGGCCGTCGATGCATCCACAGACGTAGGTAGCCGCATCTACGATCCCTTTTGCGGTTCAGGTACCGTCCTCGTGGAGGCGCAGTCGCGTGGACGGGTTGCGGTCGGTAGCGATCTGAATCCCTACGCGGTTCTTCTTTCAAGGGCCAAAATGAGCGCTTTCGAAAAGTCGCTGCCGTCGAGCGGCCACGAGTTCGTCGAAAAGTACCTCCCGCGTGTTAAAAACCTCAGGCCAGAGGTGTCGCCGGCCGGTCTGAGTCAAGAGCTGCGAAACATGTATCACCCCGAAACCTTGATTAGTTTGCTGACTTGGGTCCGAATCTTGCGGGACGAAGGCGACGACTTTGGTCTCGCCTGCTTGCTCGGAATAGCTCACCATCAACGTCCTGGGTTTCTTTCCTATCCGGCGAGCCATACTGTGCCCTACTTAAGGGACAAATCGTTCCCAAGGACGCTATTCCCAGAGCTGTACGAGTATCGTGACGTCGAAACGCGTTTGGCGCGGAAAATTGACCGCGCGCTCAGGCGCTTACCTAATCTCACGGCCGCTCCGCAGTCAGGAGCGGTGTTGCACGGGCATTCTGGAGAGCTTGACGAAGACTCCACGTTCGATGCCATCATCACTAGCCCTCCCTACATGGGTCAGCTGCACTACGCACGGGATAACCGCATTCGACTCGAACTGCTTGGATATGCAGACTGGCAAAGTCTAGACAGCGCGGTGTCTCCGCGCTTAAACGTGTTCCTTGAACGATCTGTAGCGTGGCTCGCCGACTGGTCTCGGCTGTTGAAGGCGGGCGGGACGCTAAGCATCCTTGTAGGCGACAAGACGAACACAACTAAGCGCCCGTTCGCGGAGTTGGTTGCAAGCCTAGTATTGGATAGCGGCTCGTTCTTCCAGGAAATAGGAAGCCGCGTAAGCCCAATCCCCAGTCGAAGACGAGTCCGCAAAGGATGCGAGGGCAGTAGTTCTGAGCTCCTCCTGCAATATCGTATGGTCAAATAGTCTGGAGACAAAGTGCAGAGCATTGCCATGTTCAATAACAAGGGTGGCGTGGGGAAAACGACTCTAACCTGCAACTTGGCGTCTTTCTTAGCAACAGAAAGAGGCAAGAAGGTAATCGTCGTAGACTGCGACCCTCAGTGCAATAGCACCCAGCTAGTATTGGGTGTAGAGCCTGCGGCAAAATTGTATATGAATGCGCGCGAGAGTACCTCGACCATATCCGATATTCTTGCTCCCATTGATACTGGCGAGTCGGACATAAACGATGATATAAATGTTCTGCGGGCAGTCGATAATCGCTTCGGCGTCGATTTAATTGCGGGCGATCCGCAATTTGCAATCACCGAGGACCGACTTGCCGACGCGTGGAAATCACTAACCGCAATGGACATCGAGGGATTTCGTCGAACCTCATGGAATTCGGCCCTGCGAGCAGTACTGAATGAGCGCGGTTACGATTACGCCTTCTATGACATTGGTCCAAGTCTGGGGTCAATCAACAGATCAGTACTTGCTGGCTGCGACAATTTTCTCACACCCCTGAGCTCGGACATTTTTAGCATCATTGGCATCCGAAACATTTCAAACTGGCTTAGCAAATGGATAAATGGTTATACCCATTCTTGGCAATCTATCGAGCCGGGACTGAGGAGTCAGTGGCTCACCCAATTCCCCCACATAGAGCCACCCAGAATTGGTAGCGGATATGTTGGCTACATCGTTCAGCAATACATTACAAAGTCATACGGAGGCAACCGCCGAGCGACGACGGCGTACGAGAATATTAGGACGCTGGTTCCAAAGCAGGTCGAGGAATCTTTGACGCCTTTCCTTCCGAGCGCCCTGCAAGCCGATCAGGAGCAACTCAACCTTGGCGACATACCGCATCTGTATAGCCTCGTCCCGCTAGCGCAGAGTAACGCCGTGCCGATTTCGGGACTTACCTCTAAAGATGGCCTCGTAGGTTCTCAGTACCGTCAGCAGGAGTCCTACAGGGCAATGATCAGCAAGGTCGCAGACGCCTTCCTGGAGAACATGGAATTGGCGAGTGCGGAATCATGACCATCGCATGGGACCAAGCGCTGGTCAACGAACTCAGTGGACGACGGGTAATCCCGTTCCTAGGTGCCGGTGCCACCATGGCCTGCGCTCGACGACGGGCTGCAGGCATGCTTGATTCGACTCCGTCCTGGCCGCTCTTGCTGCAATTGCTGGCCGAAGCAGCGAGCTGCTCGCCCGACGATCATCGGTACGTAGAGGAACTTTCGGAAAAGGAACGGTATCTTGATGCGGCGCAGGTAATTCGGGCCAATCTGAGAACGCAAGAGTACGGACGCGTACTGGCGGACGAGTTCAAGAATCTCGAGACCGGCGCGCTCCACGAGGCAGTCCTCCGGTTGGATCAACGTGTAGTCATGACGACAAATTACGACTCAGCGTACGAGGACCTTTGCGTGCAAGGACAGGCCCGCGATGGGTACTCCGTGCTGAACTACTACGATCCTGGACTGGTCAATCGACTCCGCTCGCCCACGCGCCTCATTCTCAAATTGCATGGGTCCGCCAAGCATCCTGAGCGGACGGTGCTAACCAGGTCGGAGTACTTTAAGGCAAGAGCTGAGAATCCTAGGTTCTTCTCACTGGTCCAAAGCCTATTTGCGACACACACTCTGTTTTTTATCGGCTACAGTTTGTCGGACCCTGACATTCAACTGCTTCTAGAGAATACAAATGTTGGGGGCGACGAGTTATATCGCCACTACGCTGTGGTCCCGGCAGGCACACACCAGGCGGTCGGAAGGGCCATGTCCGATGCCTACGGCATCAACCTGATTGAGTACGATTCGTCCTCCGGGCATCAAGTCGTCGCAGACAGCTTGACCGAGCTCGCCGATCTGGTCGAGACCGAGCGCGGACGACTGGCAATCCCTTGACGTCCAACCCGACGTCGCTGACATACAGGCAGTGGCGCTCGACACCGGTCATAGTCAACACCGGCGTGCCCGTGCACTCGCCCTAGGCAGCACGGCGGTGCGCACCTTAAAGTGCCGCCGTCGTCGACGTAAACTGTGACTTCTCACGCTTGATGACCAATCGCGGATCGGTGAACTGCAGCGCTCCAAGCTATCTCACGACTTGACCATGGGAGTTTGTCCCACGATCGTGACCAATGTTCGCCACAAGCATTCAATGACTTACCGGAGCATGATGCAGGAGGCTTCGATGTCCCGTGACGGTCCACTCGGAAGCCCCACCACTTGCCAGGTGCGCGATCGTGAGGTTTCGGAGACTCAATGCATTAACTCAGCCATCGCGCCACTTGTTCTTCTCGGCAGGTGTCAACGGCCATAAATGCTCGCTGTTGAGGGGGCCACTCAGGTCGCGAGGCGCTTGGCGCGCGGCAATTGCAACCTGAGTCGCTTGCTCACGCGTGTAAAAGGTTCCGGTCTTGCCAACGAATCCCTCATCGCATCCATCGCGACTAATGAGACCCTTCAGCGCCATTGCCTCATAGACATTGCGGTGCCGACGACCGGTCACGACTTCACCCCACGGGTACCGCACTCCAGCAACCAGAATCACATCCGGATCTTCCACCGCTCACCTTCTCCGCTCGGTCGGGGCCGGCCATAGCGCCGCTACCGCAGGACCATCGGATATTAACTCGCCAGTGCACCTGCTGTATCAACCCCACGGGCCAAGCGCGCAGAGTTGCCTGCACGGATCCCCCACGCTTGGCCCTGTCGTCCAATCAGCCTATACCGCCGATACTCGAACACACGTACGATGGGCGAGTGCGCCGCTTCAATCGCACACTGGACAAAGGCCAGCGCGTATGTTGGCCGAATCATCCTGGCCTGGAGGAGAATTGACTATGCGCACTCCGATTCGACACGGCGAGATACTCTTGCTTCCTGTTGCTGCAGCGCCCGACGGTCCGCGAGTGATGGCGGCAGAGTGCATCGTCGGTCACAGCGAATCCGGCCACCATCACGTCCTTGAAGGCGACGTTGAGTTTGCACAGGTGGCCGGGGCGAACGGCGAGCTCTACGTTGCACTCGACACTCCTACCCCTCTTCGCCACCGGAAGTCCTACCAGCAACATCGGGAGCTTTTGGTTCCGGCCGGCGTGTGGCGGATCATCCGCAAGACGGAATTCGATGTTCGGAGTATGCCTCCGATCCCCGATGAAGCGCCGGTGCGCGATACGAAGCCTGCGGTCACCCCCCCCAAACCCGCGATACCACAGAAAAGGTCGGCGGTACGCCTCGTCCGCGATTAGGCCGAGCGGGTGGAATTCGACGTCGATGCGCTCACTGAACTGGTCGCTGACTTCTGTCGATCGCGTGACGTTTACACGCGATCGCGCTGCCGGGTCGTTTACAAGCTCGAGAAGGCCTTCGAAATAATCGACCGCATCGGTCCTGACCGGCGTTGGAAGACAATCGCCAGTCGCCGCAGCGGTAGTGACTTCCCGAGCTCGAACAACGGGATGCGCGGGACAACAGTTGAACGTATCGTCTACGACCTATCGCTTATCGAATGGGCGAACGACAACTCAAGAAGAGCAGCGAGTCCGTGGTACCTCAGCCATACCGTCGTCTCCGCGGCACATTGGGCGCGCTTCTCTCACGCCATTCGCGTCGCCCGCAAACATGGCCTCGGCTGGATGATCCCTGCGAATAAGGATGTACTCATCGTTCCCAGGCCGTCACTGCGGCGACTGGAGGACCGGCCAGATGTGCTCCACAATGACAACGGACAAATGGCCGTTGAGTGGTCGGACGGCAGCGGTTACTACTTCCTGCGCGGTACGCGATTCAGCGAAAACTTGTATACCAGAATCATTAAAGGCGAGCTCTCTCTCAACCAAGCTTCCCTACTCGAAAACGCCGACCAGAGATCAATCGCACTCAGCTACATGACCTTCGACCAGCTTGTTCACCGCTCTGCTGCGGAACTGCTGGACGTCGGAGTGAAGGGCACCGCACTTTACCGTCTCCCGCTGCCAGGTCGCATACGGCGCGATCGAGTGGATGGTTACGGCGGATACGACTACTTCATCCACATGCGCGACGCCAGCCACCCTGAGCGTGAATTCATCGAATGGGTCGACCCGCGTGTCGCGGTGCGCCGGGACGCAGAACTTTGCCAAGCGCAGGCATTTGGGATCACTCTCGACGAATGGCTGTCCATCGCGCAGGAGGGTTGATCTATCAGAGAACAGCGGGTGACGGGGGAGCTCTCGGCCGACGTAGCGATCGCGAGCCCTAACGTCGCGCGCGTGGGCCGCAACGTGAAAGTGCCAGTGTCGGAACATCTCCACAAAGTCGGTCATGTAGCCCGATCTCCTCTTCAACGTAAGCACCTGGCGGGGCGGTTAAACGGAGCCAACCTGAACAGCGCCGACCTCGACCGGACACGCCGCCACCTCGAACGGTTCCTGGCCGGTGCCTGGGAGCTTGCTGCCCTCGGACGTACGGCAACCTGGAGATAGCGGAGTCGACGTGGCATCGCTGGGTAGCCCTTGTACCCCGCCGGCATCAGGGCCGCCGTGGGTGCGATGTCGGTCAAGTCCAGGGACGTAGTGTACGGCGTCGTCGTGTGATTCTTCGTGGTGATGGTTCAGGCGGTGGAGTGCCGCGGGGGTGGCCTCCTGTTCGGTCGGGGTGTCGTTGACGGTGCGTGATTTGCTCAGGACGTCGAGGCCGAGGTAGCGCCGGGACTCGGCCCATTCGTCGTGTTGCTCGGCCAGGACGGCGCCGACGAGACGGATCAGGGCGTCGCGGTCGGGAAAGATGCCGACGACGTCGGTGCGCCGCCGTATCTCCTTGTTGAGCCGTTCCTGGGGATTGTTCGACCAAATCTGGGACCAGATCTGCTTGGGGAACCCGGTGAACGCCAGCAGGTCCGGCCGGGCTGCCTCCAAGTGGTCGGCCACCTTGGGTAGCTGGTCGGACAGCGCGTCGATGATCCGGTCATACTGGGCTGCAACGGATTCGGTGTCCGGTTGGTCGAACACCGAATGCAAAAGGGTGCACACCCACGGCCACGACGCCTTCGGGGTTATGGCCATCAGATTGGTCGTGTAATGCGTTCTGCACCGCTGCCACGTTGCGCCGGGCAGTGTGGCCCCGATGGCGGCCACCAACCCTGCGTGGGCGTCGCTGGTGACGAGCTTGACCCCGGACAGGCCGCGGGCGGTCAGCGATCGCCAGAACGTCAGCCAGCCGGCCCCGTCTTCGGCGGTGGTGACGTCGATGCCGAGGATCTCGCGGTAGCCCTCGGCGTTGACTCCGACGGCGATCAGGGCGTGCACGTTGACCACCCGGCCGCCTTCGCGGACCTTGAGTACCAGGGCGTCGGCGGCGACGAACGTGTAGGGGGCGGCGTCCAAGGGGTGCGGAACGCCTCGACGGCGGTGTCGAGTTCCTTGGCCATCACCGACACCTGCGATTTCGACAGCGGCGTGATGCCGAAAGTTTCGACGAGCTTGTCCATCCGCCGGGTGGAGACGCCGAGCAGGTAGCAGGTCGCGACCACAGTCGTCAGGGCCCGCTCCGCGCGTTTGCGACGTTCCAGCAGCCAGTCCGGGAAGTACGATCCGTGCCGCAGCTTGGGGATCGCCAGATCCAGACTGCCTGCGCGGGTGTCGAATTCGCGGTGCCGGTAACCGTTACGGGAGTTGGTCCGCTGCGCCGAACGCTCACCGTATCCGGCGCCGCACAGGGCGTCGGCCTCGGCGCCCATCAGGGTGTGGATGAACGTGGCGAGCAGCTCGCGCAGCACGTCGGGGTGGGTGGTGGTGAGTCGTTCGGCCAGCACGGTGGGCAGGTCGATATTGTGGGCAGCGGTCATCGCGTGGTTCCTTTGCTCGAGTGACTTTGACGGGTCCCTCGAAGAATCACGCGATGACCTTCAATGACTCGGCTACGACACGCCGGTACCGCTGATCAGGTCCGACTCGTACACCACTCTGCTGGACGCAACCGCGATGTCTCCGAGATTCGTCCGATGCGCTCTGGGCGAGGGACTTTCAGTTCGACACGACCGCCGGTGGCCGCACGTCGGAAGTGTTGAACGTGATAAAGAAGTTCACCCTTGAAGCGCTAGCGATTGAGATGGGTCGCGGCGTCGACGCCGATGGCATGGTCGATGCGTTGGATCGCGGCTGACGCTTGTGCTTGGGGACGCCGCACTTTGTGCGTGTCGATAACGTGCGTGAGTTCGTGGTCCACGATGCGGCCGATCGGGGTCGATTCAACAGTACCGATTCACTTTTCATCGATCCTGGCTCGGCATGGCAGAGCGCCTGGATCACGTCGTTCGACGGTCGCCTGGGCGACGAACTTCTCAATGTATGGCGCTTCGACTCGCTGCTGGGAGCCTGCGCGATATCGAAGACTGGCGGACCAACGTTCTCGTCGACGCTTCCCCGTGAAGAAGCTCCAACCTCACACCGACGCCACTTCTGCGAAGGCTGCAGCGTATAAGCGCCGCGAGACGAAGCGGGGCTGCAAGCTCGTGGGCATCCACGCAACTCGACCGTGGCCGAGGGCGTCACATTCCCTAGCCCGCGCGAAGTATGTCGCAAGCATAGACAAGCATTCTTCTCGCGGACCGGATCGCTGAAAGTGTCTCCTGGAGCACGTATTCAGCCGTAAGGGGCCTGTCCCCCCAGTCCGCACCAAAGCCGACCGCGTCGACCTCGACTCCGTGGTCTAGGTAGAGCCGCTTGATCCCGTCAAAGGTCTGGAACGGGACGAACACCTGAGTGGTGACAACAAGCGCGCGTTGTCCAATGCGTGGATTTGCTACCCGCGTCCAGAGTGCGAACGTATCAGTGGTGTCAGGACGATACGGTGGCCGGTGAGTACTCGCGGACAGCACCGCACCTTGATTAATCCGTCGGGAATCAGTCAAATCCGCCTTGCGCTCATGGGTGTATTCCGGTGGCGTGTCGATCGAATCGCCCGAATGTGAATCCAGCCACGTCGGACAGAGGTCGTCTGCTGATCTGCAGCCGCAAAGGTACATCGGCGTACTCACTGTCAATCCGAATGCCCGGTGCGCTCCCGCGGCCATAAGGTCGAATTCGTCTCGTGCCTGCTCGGCGTAGTATGCGACCTCTGCTGCCTCGGGAGGCTCGTCTATCAGAAACCTGGGACTGCCGAGAAAGTACAACCGCCCGAGTCCCGTTCCACTGGCCGCCAGGTCCGCGGCAAGCTGAGAACGGAGCTGGGGTGACTTGTAGCCGCCGCCCAGCACCAGAGTCATGTCATAACTGCTGTGTCGTGGTGCTTCTGGATCAACCAGCCCTAGTCGACGTGAGCAGTCGATTATGTCGCCACGCAGGGCGTTATCAAAGGTGGCCGCAGACGCTTGTGCTCTCTCTCGGTACTGGCCGCCTTGGCCGCCGCGGAAGTTGAAGTGCTCAGCGACCTGCCGCTCAAGCGACAATGTCCTTCGGAGGATGCCTACGTATTCACGTGTAAGGCCCACACTGACCGGCTGTGTGTTGTCGACAATCTGCTCGAGCCAGCGTGGCAACTCCTCGTTGAGATGAAGCCAGCCGCCGGACGTAATGGGATCGTCGGGCTGGGTCGAGCTCGGTGGCATCTCCTCGTCAAAAAGGGCGAGAAGGTCCGCCATCGCTGGGCTGAAGAGCCACGCAGCGGCGAAGTCGAAAACGTGGTCTGCCCTCGCCGCCGGGGTTGACCCCTCCGCGGCAGTCAGCTGCTGGGTTTCCTTCAGCACGCTTGCCGCCAATCCTTCGCGGCAACTTTCGCTATGCACTCGAGACCAACGATCGTCATGGCCCACAATGTACGGGCACGTCCCCGGTGATTGCCCCACCGCTGCGGCAACTGCCCAACTCCCTGACAGGACATCGCGACGTCACCCTCGAGTCGTTGCTTTGAGCCGTGGTCGCCGCTTCTATCGGGACGTTCAGCGTCCAACACAGATACGCTGAGCAGCCGAACGGTCAGTCACATCGCCGGACCCACTTGACCATGGCGGCCGTAGAACGCAACGATCGTGCGATTCGATCGCATTCGCAAGGGAGACCTTTTTGAACGAGGCGGAGGCTGTTCGCCGGGCCGCTGGGTTGCCAGACGATCAAGTCTCGCTGAACCGTGCTGACGGCGCGCTCGGTGAAGTGCTGGTCATCGCAGTTCAGCGATATCTGACTCAGGTATCCAACGAGTGGGACGTCGAACTGTTCTTTGAGACGTACGGCAGACCACCACGCGACGGTAGTAGTTGGTCGACGGCGATCATCGACGGGCTGAACTCTCGAATGGACTTTCCCGACAGCGGCAAGCAGGAACTCATCCAGGAGTCGATCGACGGCGCGGTCAGACTCCTCAACCGCTCCCAGTAGCGAATGTCAAAGCGGCCAGCCTCCGACCGTTCGGGCGAAATGCGGGTCTACAAGACAAGGCACGGGCTGTTCCAAATGCGGTGGACGGGTTCGGTGGGCGCCGTAGCACCCACCGAACCCCGCCACCTCAGCAGCGATACCCGTCGTACCCCTGCCCCTCCCACGGATAGATCGACAACCGGAACGCCGAACACCACCCCCGATTCGCATACTGCCCCGCAATCCACCGATGCCCCTGCACCAACGCGAAGTACAACGCCCTGATCTGCCACGGAACCCCCGCAGGCAACCCCGGCGCCCGCCCCTCCGACAACGCCCGCGTCTCCGCCTTCGACAAGTACACCGTGCACCTCCCATCCCGGCAGCCACCCGTCGTCGCCGCCGACAACCACGCCGCACCCAACCCCACACCGGCCAACACCGCCACCGCAACCACCGCCGCCGACAACCACGCCACCAACCGCCCCACACCCTGCCGAACACCAACCATTTTCCACTCCTTCACACCACAACGACAGCGCCGGAAGCCCGCAGGCCACCCACCACAGCGATCCCCCACCGGCCCTTACGAGGCGTCGGCGCTCTCCCGATCGCGGTTGGCGAGCCACTCGTCGAGGAATCCCGGTGCCTTCGCCGACGGACGCGGTGCAGGCGGTGGAGGAACGGGGGACGTCACAGCCGAATGGCCGGCGGCGGCAGCGGATGTGCGCTCCCGAAACGCGTCGACCAACTCGCGGTTGCGCTGCTCCTCCAGTACGCCGACGAAACGATCGAGTTCGGCACCCACGCGCCCGGCAACACGGTCGTTGTGATCGACGACGAGCGTGTGCGGTTCGGTCGGGAACTCGGCGGCCGTCCGCTGTACGACGGCCGATAGATCGGGCAGCGTCGTCAAAGTCGGCACACCCACCTTGGCCCCGAACCGCTGGTGCATCTCGGCGCTGTCGGCGACGGCCCCGCGAAACGACACCGTCGTCGCGACGTTGCCATCGACGGCGGGCCGGACCTCATCGTCGAGCTGGCCGAGGTATTGGTGGGCGAGCACCACGGACAGCCCGAACTTGCGTCCCTCCGACAGCATCGACGACAGCGCTCCCGCTGCCAGCGCCTGCGCCTCATCGACGACGACGGTGAACGGTCGCGCGGTATCCGTGCGCCGCAGTGCCGATATCCACACCCGATTGAGGTACAGGTAGCCCAGCAGTCGGGTGGCGGACTCGCCGAGCGCGCTCTTCGAGAGGTCGACCAGGATGATGCGGCCGCTGTCCATGGCGTCGGCCATGTCGATCGCGTCCTCACCGCTGCCCAACACGGCCCGCATCGCACTCGTCGACGTGAACGGCTCGAACTTGCTGTTCACCCAGGCCACGACCTCGCCGTACTCGTTGGATCGTTGGCTCGCAACGTCGTTGGCGAGCCACGCCTTGAGCCGGTCATCGTCGGCAGCGGCGACGGCCTTCCGCATGAACGCCTCGTCGGCCAGTGCGGCCGGAACATCCAGGAGCGTCGCCCTCGGTCCGTGTACCGCGGCAAGTGCGCGCAGCCCCATCGAGACACGCTCGCGGAAACGCGGACCCACGATCCCGGTGTGCTTCCTGTCGAACAGATGCTGGAACATCTCGCACACGTCGTCGATCGCGATCTCGCGGCGCAGGACATCGTCCTCGGCGAGCGGGTTCAACGGCACCGGATTGGCGACGTCGCCGCAGCGCACCAGCCACGTCCTCGCCATCGCGCTGGCGGGCAGTTCCGCGACGATCCGGTCAACCAGTTGTCCGTGCGGGTCGAGCACCAGCATGCCGTCGTCTCCCGCTGCGACGCCGTGCGTGAATCCAGCCAGGAACGACGACTTCCCCGTCCCGGTCCGTCCGATGACGTGCACATGTCGCAGCCGCTCGTTCGCTCCGAGCCGAACATCGACGAGGTGCCCGGCCGTGCTCATCGCGGACCCCAGTCGGACGACGTGGTCGTCCGCGCCGTCGCTCTCACGGTTGGGCTGCATCGGCAGGGTCGCAGCCCCACCGGGGGGAACGCCGGGTAGCGACGCCTCGCCCGCCACGGGAACCGCGAAGATCGAGGGCAGCTGTGCCGCATCGAGTCTGACCACGGTCGCCGCCGCCCCTCGGTCGGCCGAGATCGCGAGACCTCGGAGCCGATCGCGAAGCTCCGCGCGAAGGCGGAGCGGCGGCGGCGCTCCGTCGGTGAGTACCGCAAGTTCCGCCTCCCAGGCCGGATCCGCCGCCGCGGGGCGGTCGGCGTTGCGAAGTCGCACCGACACACCGACCCCGGCATGAGGGGCCACCAGACGGACGATGTCGACCGCCGAACCGTCGATCAGGTCGTACACCGCGGCCGGTCGCGTGTCGTCGATCGGGGACACGAAACCGAGCTGGCCGGACGAACCACGGCAGACGACGGGCCACACACTGGCACGTCCGTACTCGGCGTGCTCCCGAACCTCCGCCACCTGATCGAGCACCGAGCCCGCCTCGGCGAGCAGTTGCCACGTCATGGCGCCGGCTTCCGCCGCCAGTGCGATTCCGACGACACCGTCGACCCCCGTGCGCACCGTCAGCTCGAAGAGCGCCCCTGGCACTTCCGCGAGAAGCCCTCCGAGCACCGTCGGAATCTCGCGACGCAGCCGTATCGCCTGCTCCTCGTCGTACTGGCGCAGTGCGCCGAGCGTGACATGCTCACGAATTACAGGCTCGAACTCGTTGGCGGGAATCTCCTTCATGGGACCTCCTCAGGTCGTCGTGTTCTGACGAAGGGAGCAGCGATCCCCCACGGGCAGTTGGGCATACTGGGGCGGTGACGCAGTTGAGCAGGCGGCGCGTGGATTCCACCGAGGCTGTGCAGTTCTCGGTCATCGATTTCGCGGACGGCACGGACGGGCCGGAATCGCTCTTGCAGGCGATCGCCGACTGGCTCGAATCAGACGAGATGGCGGTCCTGCTCGCGACCTTCGGTGAGCGGCTCAGCGCCGGCGGGATCGGTGCCCGTCTCGAAGGGGCTGACCGGATCTCGCAGTCCATTTTCGACTTTCGTCAGGGCGGGGAACGATGGGAGGCCGAAGAGGTCGAGTTCGCCACCGGTGCGACATCGGCCGCGGGTGCGTTGATCGCGCGGATCTACCGAGAACCGACGCCGAACGTCGCCGCGGAGTTGGGTGAAAACCGACACGCGCTTGTGATGGGTGCCCGCCTCGACAGCTGTCTGCTACGCGCGGAACTCATGGTCGAGCTGCTGAACCGCGGCCTAGGCGTCGGCGACGGGCTGGACGCGATGACCGCGGCCCCTCGAGCTCATGCTCGGGGTGTCGTGCGGTACGCGCAGCGCCGCACATCCCGAGCCGAGCGAGGTGCGGTTGGTGACCGCGGGACCGCCGCGCGTGACGGCGCTGGCAGCGGCGCCCGGCGAGCCCGGCAAGTCCAGAGCCACGACGACGGACACCTACCGCTTCTTCCTCCAGACCGCCACCGATGTCGGCGCGACCACCCGCGTTCTCGTCGTGACCTCGGCGATTCACGGCCCGTTCCAGCACGCGCAGGCACTCGCCGCGCTGAACGTCGGTCGTGGCACGCCGATCACAACAGTGGGGGCCCTTATCGGCACGAGTGCGCACTCGGCCGTGCGCGGGAATGGACGACAGCCCAGTGGCTGCAGGAGATCCGGTCCGCCATCTGGTCGATGCGCCTGCTGTGCGAGCGGTCAGCCGCGAACACCCCCGCCTCGTCGGCTAAGCCGGGGACGCCGGTACCGTTGGCGTGTGCGGAAGAGCTTCGCCGAGTTGACGACGATGCGGTTGGGCGGTGACGCGGCCGAGTACGCCGCGGTGCACACGACCGCTGACCTGGTCGAGGCCGTGTCGGCGGCCGACGTCGCAGGCACACCGGTGGTGGTGCTCGGCGAGGGCTCCAATCTCGTTGTCGGCGACGGTGGCTTCGACGGGATCGCCGTGCACGTCCGGACCGGCGGGTTCGACATCGACGGCGCGACGGTCACCGTGGACGCCGGAGTGCACTGGGACGACGTGGTCACGCGGACGCTCGACGCGGGACTCGGTGGGCTGGAGCCGTTGTCGGGTGTGCCGGGGTCGACGGGCGGCACACCGGTGCAGAACGTCGGCGCCTACGGTGCGCTGGTGTCGCAGTTCCTGCACGACGTCCAGGCCTTCGACCGACGCACTCGCGAAATCGTCACAATCCCCGGCGGAGCGTGCGGCTTCGGGAGCCATCGGCAGTCGATCTTCAAGCACTCCGACCGGTGGGTCATTTTGTCCGTTCGGTTCGCACTCGACCAGACGGGGACGTCACGCCCTATCGTTTACGCAGGACTTGCGCAGCGACTCGCCCTCAACGTGGGAGACGTGGCGGCCACGGACGACGTCCGCGCGGCCGTGCTCGAGTTACGCCGCGAACGCGCGATGCTCCTCGACGCGGACGATCACGACACGTGGAGTGTTGGCTCGTTCTTCATCAACCCCGTCCTACCGTCGATTCCCGTGAAAGCGCGCGACTGCCCGACATACCCCGACGTCGCGGGTGTGAAGCTTCCCGCGGGTTGGCTCATCGACCACGCCGGGTTCGCTCCCGGTTACGGCGCCCAGTGGGGTCGGGGACGCGTGCGGCTGTCGACGAAACACGCGCTGGCGGTGACCAATCGGGGCGGCGCTACCACCGGCGAGGTTATGGCGTTCGCCGCGCACATCAGAGAGGGCGTCGAGCGGGCCTTCGACGTGCGACTCGGACCGGAGTGCGATCTGGTGAATTGCTCGTTCGACGACCCGGCCCCCGAGTGGTTGGCGGCCGCGTCAGCGAATTAAGCAGGCGATCACGTCGCCTTCGCGAATTAGCAGGTAGTGCTTCGACTCGACGTACACCTCGACCGCGGCTTTCTCCTTGAAGACCACGGTGACGTCCTTGACGAGCTTCTCGGACTGCACTTTGGGACCGATCGCCAGAACCCGTGCCAAATACGGATGCTTAAACTCGTCGGGGAGCACGAGGCTCGTCGGGCAGTTGTCATTGCCCCGGTCCTCACCGAGCAGGTAATCCCCCATGGGTTCAAGCGGCAGCATTTGTTCGGTCACGTGTCGGCCTTCCTCCCCACCCCGGCCCGGCGCCGCGGTAACCTGGTGACTCTCGGTCAGCACTCTAACCGGACGAGGACGCTCATTGCCCGCTGAATCCTTCGGCCCGCTGTATCGCCAGTCGGCGTACATGAACCAGTACCCGCCGATGGCGTTGGGCGACTATCAGGACCTCCCGGCCAGGGCCTACCAGGCTCGGCAGCAGACCAGGGAGCGCCGGGAGCAGTTCGCGAGACGCCTCGCGAACACGATCGTGATCAAGGAGGGAGTGTCCTCTCAGGCAACGGTTTTCGAGGCCGAGGCGCTCCACATCGTGTCCACGACGCTGGCAGGGGAACTGCCGCCGCGCGATCTGATCGAGTTGTTGCGCGTGCCTGTCGTGCAGTTGCGGGATCGCCGTCGTGATGCTCCGGAACTCGGCTACTACTGCGGACTGCTGGTCAGGACGCTCTCGATGGCGGCCAGCAAGCTGGACAACTACACCGGCGCCTTCCATCAGACGAACCGCGCGCATCGTGCCTACGAGTACACCGACGGCGCCGCAGCGTCGGCGGGCGTGCGCAGCGAGGCCATGCAGCAGGTGTACTTACAGGAGTGCGGCCAACTGATCAGGAACGTCGAGGCCGGACTCGTCGAATCGGATCCCGATGCACGGGCGCGTCAGCTCACGGGCGAACCACCGGAGACGGCGCTGGACCCCGATCTGGAGCTGACGCCCATGCGGATCATCGCGCGAGCCGGCGCGGAAGCTGGGCGACGAGCGTGCATGATCCTCGACGACATTCGGCTCGCGCGGGCACTGGACCCCACGCCCGACCCCGAGCAACGGACGCTTGCGGTGACGTCATGGGTGCTCACCGCGGACATCATGTACATGCGCGCGCTCCTGCTCGCATCGCTGCTCGAAATGTGTGTGCCGCAGGGTAATCGGGACGCCCACCCGCCTTACCTAGACGAGGTAGGGCGGATGTACCGGCGGATCACCGAGGTTTCGCTCGCAGACCTCAGGCACCCGAAGCTGACCGTGCCACATCGGATGGATCTGACCCGCAACGTGCTGCTGTGGTCTTTCATGACCCATTCCCGCCACCCCTACGTCAAGAGCCGCGACCAGCTGACCAAAGTGCGTGACGGCCTGCCCCGCTACTTCGTCGAGGCCGTCGGCGGGCGATTGGACACCGTCGCGTGCTCCCACGCACTCGCCGAGAACAACCACAACGCGGGCATTCTTGACAATCTCGGCCGCAGCGATCCCTACCGTTGCCTGATTGACTTGAGTGGACCTCAGGCCGCGAGCTACGGCTCGTGGCTCGCCGGGCGACACGCGTACCGCCGCTCGCGCATCGACACCGACCCCGACCTCGAACTGCTTGACGTACGGGCGGCGAACGCCAGCATCCGCAGGCGCCTGAGGCATGCGGCGCACATGGTTAGGCGCTCCGGCCGCTATCCGAATGTGTTCCGTGGCCTCGCCTGACCTGTGGGAGACGTGCGAAGCCGCTCTGGAACGCGGCAAGCGCAAGCTGGAATCAGGCGACTTCCACGGTGCAGCATCTGAATTCGTCGAGGCGCGGCGGTGTTTCCTGGAAGACGACATGGATCTTGTTCTCGCGGCGCGCGCCGGCCTATACCTGAGCCAGTCGCTCATCGAGGGGGGTGCACTCGACGACGCAGAGTCCTTGCTGACCGAACTGGAACCCGAGATACCGAAGGAGCGCCGCAATCACGTCGCGCCACTGCATCAGGCACGTGGCAGGATCGCTTACCTGCGCGGCGACATCACGACCGCCGTGTCGCTACTCGGCAGCGCCTTCGCCTACTACGAGACGCGTAAAATCATTGATCGCCAGCAGGTTTCGTGTGCTCAAGCCCTTGCTGCAGTGCATCTTTCGATGGGCTCCTACGATGCCGCCGAGGACGCGCTGTGCCGGGCCCTGGAGATCTCCGACAAGATGCAGGACGACGCTGCGACACTGCGACCCGCGATCGAGGCCGAGCGTGCACTGGTCGCGGCGGCGACCGGTCGCTACCAGGTCGCAATCGAGGATCTGACCCGTATCCGCGTCCACGCGTCGGCAATGGGGGCCGACACCATGGTCAACACCTGCACCGCCAACCTGGGTTTCACCTACATGCAGTGTGGTGACGCCGACGCCGCAATCAGGGAGTACGCAGAGGCGCGCCGCGCCTACGACGCTGCAGGTGACGCCGTCGCCGCCGCGATCTGCCGACTGAACATCGCCGTCGCAGGCCGGGTCGGCGGCACCTCGACATCGGAGTCGGCGATCGCCGAGTACCAAGCGGCGCAACCCGTCCTCGCCGCGGCGGGACGTTTCGAATTGGCTGCGACGTGCCTCCTCAACGTCGGCGTGGAGCGTCACGACGCGGGTGACCTGCCCGCGGCCGAGCGCGACTACCGGGCCGCCAGCAGCGAGTTCACTCGACTGCCGGGCCAGGAGCGGTCTGTCGCGATGTGCGAACTCGGCCTCGGTCGGTTGCACGCCGAGCGCGGCGCGTTCGACGAGGCGCAGGAAGCACTCGCGTCGGCGAGCCGCCGCTTCCGACATCTCGGCCTCGACGAGTGGGCGGCACGGTGCGCGGTGGAGACGGCGTCGGTGTTATCCGACGACGACGCGCCTTACGTCCTGGTGCCCGCCCTGCTGGCGCTGGACTCGCTTCGATTCCAGTTTCCGACGGCGGCATCGCGCTTCGCCTGGCGGGCGAGTACTGAGTACGCGGCGCGGCGGGCGTTCGAACTCGCGCACCGACTCGGGCGCGAGCGACTGCTGGCGGAACTCGTCGAGACCGCGATCAACAGCGGCGTGCACACCGCCGAAGGGCGACGTGACACTCATGCCGGTTTCAAGACGACCCCCCACACCCGGCCGTCCGGTCCGGCCGTCGTGGCCACGACGACGTCGGGTTCGGGTCGTCTGCTGGCCGGCGCGGAGTTGCCCCTGCACCCTCCGCCGGGGTTGCTCGTGGCCGATGGTCGGGTGGCGCTCATCACCTATCGCGACGAAGCCAGAAGGGCGTACCCGGCGTTGTCTGCGCAGACCTCCTATCGGACCGATGACGTGACCGTCAGCACGTGGTGACCTGCGCAAGCGCTGCGCTACCGTGGATCAGATGAAGGTGACAAGTGTGGGTCACGCGGGGTTCCACATCGCGGCCAACGGTGCGACGATCCTGTGTGACCCCTGGGTGAATCCGGCGTACTACGCATCATGGTTCCCGTTCCCCGACAACTCGCAGTTGGACTGGAAGCACCTCGGAGCATGCGACTACCTGTACGTCTCGCACCTCCACAAGGACCACTTCGATCCCCGCAATCTGGCCGAGAATGTCAGCAAGGACACCACGGTCCTGCTCCCCGACTATCCGGTGCCCGACCTCAAGCACGAACTCGAGCGGCTCGGGTTCACGAAGTTCCTCGAGACCGACAACTCGACGAAGTACCGGATCCCCGCTCCCGACGGCGACCTCGAGATCATGATCATCGCGTTGCGTGCACCAGCGGACGGTCCGATCGGCGATTCGGGTCTGGTGGTGTCCGACGGACGGACCGTGGCGTTCAACATGAACGATTCGCGGCCCGTCGACCTCGACGTGCTGGATGAGCAGTTCGGCCCCGTCGACGTGTTCATGGTGCAGTACTCGGGCGCCATCTGGTACCCGATGGTCTACGACATGCCGCAGCGGGCCAAGGATGCGTTCGCGATTCAGAAGCGGCAGCGCCAGATGGACCGCTGCCGTCAGTACATCAACCAGATCGAACCGGCGTGGGTGGTGCCGAGCGCCGGACCCCCGTGCTTCCTCGACGACTCGCTGCGACGACTCAACGACGTGTACGACGATCCGGCCAACATCTTCCCCGACCAGGTGGTCTTCATCGACCAGATGCGGCAGCACGGTCTCGACAACGGACTGCTGATGATTCCGGGCACCGAGGCCACACTCTCAGGGTCCTCCCTGATGTCACTGGAACATCCGATTCCCACGGCCGAGGCAGAGGCGATCTTCACCACGGGGAAGGCCGCCTACATCGAGGCCTACGCCGAGCGGCAGGCCCCCGTGATCGCCGCCGAGAAGGCCGCCTGGGCGCCGACGGAGGGACCGTCACTCCTCGCGCCGCTGCGCTCGAAATTCGAGCCGCTGATGGAGTTGTCACCACTCGTCTGCGACGGTATCGGGTATCCGGTCGTGCTCAGACTAAGCACCGAGGATATAGTCCTAGACTTTCCCAAACGCATTGTGCGCGAACCGATCGGCAACGAGAAGTTCCGTTACGAACTCGATATCGACGCGTCCCTCGTCCGGACCGCGGTACGTGACGACGAACCGGACTGGGTCAACAGCATCTTCCTGTCCACGCGCTTCAAGGCGCGCCGCGTCGGCGGATACAACGAGTTCCTCTACACGTTCTTCAAATGCCTCACAGCCGAGCGAATCGCGTACGCCGAGGGCTACTACGCCGAGGCGCACGACGACAGCGCCAGCATCGTCATCGACGGCTGGGAGGTGCAGCGCCGATGCCCGCACCTCAAGGCCGATCTATCGAAATTCGGTGTCGTGGAAGGCAATAAGCTGACGTGCAACCTGCACGGCTGGGATTGGAATCTGGACACCGGTCGCTGCCTCACCTCACGTGGTCACGAACTCCGAGCACGCAGGCTCGACGAAACCTCCTGACCGAACCGGGTTCGGTGGGCGCCGTAGCACCCACCGAACCCCGCCACCTCAGCAGCGATACCCGTTGTACCCCTGCCCCTCCCACGGATAGATCGACAACCGGAACGCCGAACACCACCCCCGATTCGCATACTGCCCCGCAATCCACCGATGCCCCTGCACCAACGCGAAGTACGACGCCCTGATCTGCCACGGAACCCCCGCAGGCAACCCCGGCGCCCGCCCCTCCGACAACGCCCGCGTCTCCGCCTTCGACAAGTACACCGTGCACCTCCCATCCCGGCAGCCACCCGTCGTCGCCTCCGACACCCCCGCCGCACCCAACCCCACACCGGCCAACACCGCCACCGCAACCACCACAGCAGCCACAAACCGCATCACACCAAACATTTCCCACTCCCTCACTTCATCTCGACAGCGCCGGAAGCCCCGCACGCCACAGAGAACAGCGATCCCCCATGCGAGGCACGAAGGGGTGGTGGGTCAGCGTCCCGGCACCCGGTCACTCAGCGCTGCTACGCCGTAGAGGACGAGCCCCGATACAGCCGCAAGGGAGAAGGGGATGAGGCTCACGCCGACGTCCTCGACACCCGCATCGTTGATAGTCAGGTAGATCGCCAGCGCGAGTCCCACTGCCGCACCGAACACGAAGGCCGTGTCCTTACCGCGGCCGATCACGAAGTCAACCGCGGTGACACCGGCGACCGATGCGACGATGATCGCCGCCGCCACCCAGTAGCTGCCGTCCACGAAACCCGGCCCGCGCGAGACCAGGTAGTTCGCGAGGACGATCACGCCCGCGATGAAGAGCCACGCCAGAGCGGCGAACTTCACGCGCTCATTCACCGTCTCGAGCAGCGACTTGCGGTTTCGCCGCCGAGTCGCGCTCGCAGCGGCCGACTTCTCGGCCCGATGCAGGCTTTCAAGCGCCGGATCCTGCAGTCCGCCAAGGGGTCCCGGAAGATTCTTCGTGCGCCCTCGGAGTAGATCCTCGAGCAGGCCCGTCACACCCTGCCCCTTAGTGGAGCACTGAGGTGAGCCGACACCATTTCGGTTTCTCACCAGATCGCCCCAGACACGACTCGAGTCGTACCTCACCTTTGCGAAGTCGAATGCCTGGATGTCGGCGTCCGTCATCGGTCGGAGGGTGTGCGAGTCGTGGTACGCCGTGATGTTTCGCGACGGCGCGATCACGATCTCCTCGGTGATACTCGCAACCACGAGCGATCCGTCCTGCAGGACGGCGTACACCTCGTCGACGTGAGTCTCCTCCTTGTATCCGTTGGGAGCCTTGAGTTCGGAGTTCTCCATCCGGCGGTCGAGCACCCAGTGGGGACCGAGCACCCGGACGTACCGCTTCTCGCCGCGGTTCACGTAGTTCAGCACGGGTGCTGGTGTCACCGACGTCGCCCTGGCGGCCAGTTGAGCGAGGTGCTCCACCGCGGGCTGATCGAGTCGGCTGCGTTCGTACGAGCTACCCACTTTTCAGCCCGACGGCTGCTCTATCACTGTGGCATCCGGGCCCCAGGTATTGGTCAACGACGCCCAGACCAGCGGTGAGAAGTCGATGGCACCACCGCTATCTCGCCACGAATTCAATTGTCCCCGTTGCCATGTGAGCAGTTCACCGACGGGGTCGTCGAGGGTTTGCGCCCGGTCGACGGTCAACGCGAGGTCGGTGGTCGGGTGCACACCACGGCGCGCCACATCGTCGTGGAAGTGCCAGAACGCGAGGTCGGTGGGCAACGTCCAGCGCGTCGTCGTCACCAGTTCCGCGCCGGCGTTCAGCATGGCGATCACCAGGCCGAACGTCTCGCGCGAGCGGTAATCCGCGCCACCCTCGCACGCGATGACCGCAACTCGGGATGGCATCGGCCAGATATCGTGGCCGGCAGGCGATTTCGCGTGCGGATAGCGAGCGTACTCGTCAGCCCCCGCGGTCGTCGTGCCGAGCAGGAGGTCCAGTGCGCTCAGCGGCAGGTGGGCACCGATGGGGCGAGCCATTCCCCAGCTCTCGGTGGTCTCGTCACTCAGATGCAGCGCGGCCGAACCGGGTTCATCGGGCTCAGCGGACACGTGACCGTAGTAGAACAGTCGTGATCGGGGAGTCTCGTTGAGCGCCTTCGACAGCCACGATCGAGTGAAGGTCTGCCCGCCCTGCCAACGCCTCGATTCAGCGGCGAGTGCACCGCCGGTCTCGACGTAGTCGGCGATCTGTTTCCGAATGGCATCCGAAGCGTTGGTGGTCGGCGACACCACAGGCAGCGAGTCAGGATCTCCCGGCGTCCTCGGGTCGATGACGAACACACCCGGAAGTCCGCGATGGTCGGACCATTGCCGTGCGGGCGTGCTCCGCTCCGCACGCACCGTCGCGGGCGGGTCGTACACGATGTCGACGATGTCCAGCAGCCGTTGGTCGCCGTCGCCTACTCGCAACACCTCCCATGGGACACGGGCGAGACGGGGGCTTGGGGTGAGCCGCAACCGCGGTCGTACACCGTCTTCGATCTTGGCCAGGATATCGTCGACCAAGCGAGGCGGAATGACCGCATCAGCGAGGGTTTTCGCCAATTGCTGTTCACGGTCCAGGGAAGTGAACGCACCATCCCCCATCGCCCTCGACGCGGCCTGCAGTGCCGACTCGTCATCCGACAGCGACGCGATGAGCGCCGAGTCCAGTTCAGCGATCGCGGCATCGACTGTCGCCGCGTCCAAGCGCGTGGCCCTCGGATCGTCCAGTGCGTCGAGCCAGCGCCACGCAATGTAGGTATCTCCCGCGTCTGCGGCGCGGACGAGCACATCGAGACGCATGTCGACAGTGGTCATTCGGCACCCGAACGGGACACGAGTTCGGCTAGCAGCGGCTCGGTTCCCGCTGATACAGCACGTCGTTCGACCCTGATCTCGAACGCCTCGACCGCGGCCACCCGCGCCTCGATCAACTCGCGTACGTCGACGTCGTCGATGGAAGCGTCGAGTCGCTCCTCAAGGCGCGTCAGGGCGTCACCTGCAGCTGCCTTGGCAGCTCGGATGTACCGCGTACTCGCGTCCAGGGCCTCCGTCTGATCGTCGAGCAGGGACGTTCGATGCAGCTCGGCAACTGCGGCACGCTGATCACCGAAGGCGTCCACCATCTGCCGGTCGACCCGGAGTAGGTCGCGACCAACGGCATCGACGCGAACATCGTCGAAGTCGCCGTCAGCGTGGATGATTCCGAAGGACACCGCTTGATCACCACCGACGATGGGCAACGCCGCGCTGACGGTGTGATCGTGGACCGTCATCGGAGATGAGGCGATCAAGCCGCCGTCCTCGAGACGAGCGGCATATGCCAATAACTGATTCGCCTCGAGCGTGCGGTCATCGATGCCGTCGGCGAGCGACGCGCTAACGACGACATGATCGTCATGGACCTCGATGATGAGTTCGCGTTCGGCTGCCCCGCGCCACGCCAGGATGCGAGCAGGCACCAGGGTCGGGTCGACGAACTCCAGCGTTTTGACCGCGACCGGCATCAACACACTTGGACCGTCTATGTCCGCACGCACGGCACCCGCGAAATCGAAGGCGAAGACATCAGGAATCTCCGACACCTCCTCCCGGAGGCGTGCGGCCAGCGCGTGCACATCGTCGGCCCATGCCGTACCGGCGAGCGCAGCATCAGCCACCTGTGCGATCTCGACGAGTTCGGTTGCCGCGCCGCCGCGTATCTCCCTGGCCAGACACTGTTCACCGAGGGCCAGTAGCACCGGTGCCGCGAGACCGAACACGTGTGCCGCCGCCTCCGCGTGCCCGACGCCGCTCGTGGCCGACGCGAGGTCGAGCAGCAACGCGCCTTCGTGCAGTGGGAGCACCGCGCACTGCCGCACCGCTGCAACCGTCGCCATCCGCACCCACGGGCGCGTCAGTGTGGGCGCGTTCTCGACGACGACCTGTTCGCCTCCACCGCGCAGTGCCCGTACTCGGTCGACAAGGCCTGCGTCGGCAAAAACACCTGCTAGCGACTCGATTTCGGCACCGGGCGCCGCCGCCCACGCCAACACCAGCGTCGGATCGGCGGCGTCGACGGCGAGCTCTACGCCGTCAGCGACGGGCAAGCGCACCTCTGCCACGGCGGCTACGCGCGGAAGCCACCAGCTGGTCGTACCGTCGGAATCGACGACCAGGGCGCCTTCGGCGGCCGTTTGGGTCTCCTTGCTCATCGTTCATCCTCTTCGTTCTTGGGTGCAGCGCTCAGCGCGCTGCGTTTGGCCTTCTGCAGCAATTGTTTGCGCGCGGCGAGCCTGCGAGCCTTCCGCTTGGTGCCGTCGGGGTGCTGCGTGACGAACACTCTCGGTACGTCTTCGATGACCGCTACCCGCGTATAGGCGGACCGGATCATCGATTCCACATAGGCGGCCGACGTCCTCGCGTCGAAACACACCGCGTGTTGTGGTGAGCGACCCTGCGCCCAGTCGTCGCCGAAAAGATCGATCAGACGTGCAGCGCCCTCGTCGAACGACAACGTCGTCCGACCGTCCAGGATCGCCAGTGCGAGATCTTTCTCCCAGAAGTCCGTAACCGGCGTGACCGTGCCATCGAGGTTCAGTCTCGAATAACTCTGCCTCGCCACGTCCTCGCGGAGCTTTTCGACGATGATCCGGACTTCCACCTCGTGTTCGGAGTGCGCGGCCTGTCCTCGCTTCACCACGTCGACGGGCTCGGGGCGTTCTTCATGTTCGGTGATCTGCTCAAGCGAGGCCAGTCTCCGGCGTTCCCTCGCGAGGCGCCTGTTCTCGTCGGCGACAACCTGCCGGATGGTGAGGTGGATGATTCCGGCGTGCTCCACCTTTTCCTTGCCCGCGTCGATCTTCCTCGCGAGGAACTCGATTGCCTTGGCGGAAGCGAGGCCGATGACGCCGTCGTCTCGATGTTTGAGGTAGAGCGTGGGCTTCTTGTCCAGCTCCTCCTTGAGAAGGGACCCCGCCTTCCGCCGAGCCTCTTCGGAGAGATCGCGACCGGCTTCGGGGTCCGGCTCACCGAACTCTTCGATCAGATCGTCGATGGCGGTGCTCACCGCATGAGCGATCTCGTCGTCGCGTCGTTCCTGTGCGAAGTCGAACAGACGGTGCACGTAGACGTGCATCACAGCCGTCACGTCTCCAGGGAGATGTGCACTGGGGTCTTGGAGAAAGGCCCGTGCCGACTCAGCGGATTCAATGCGCGACTGCGCCACGATCCGCGCGCGAACAGCCTTGTCGCGTATCGCCTTACGACCGGGTTCGCGAATCACGTCCACCTTCAGTCCGGATACGACGGGGCGACGCGCGTGTGCCATAGCGACCAGGCCGAGCGTGTAGCGCGCGAGCCCGTCCCCGTAGTCGTTCCAGATCTCGCTGACGGCCGTCCAGATATCGTCGCCCGCCCGTGCCGAGTTGACGCCCGCCGATGCATACTCCGCCGCCGCCGGACCGTAGTCGTCCTTCACCCAGTTGCACTTGCCGAGCAAGCTCGACCACACCGCCAGTTCCTCTTCGAACTGCTTCTTGTCGAGGTCACCGAGGTCGATGTTGGCGCGCCACCGGCCGATGAGCTGATTGCGCGAAATCAAGCCGTCATCGCCGGTTTTCGCCCACCAACGCTCCTGACGCCAAAACGGCTCAGGCGGGTTCAACTCAGCCACTCGACCCCCTCACTGTTCGGAACAACCCACTTCGCACGCCTGTCACGCCGGTACATCGACGACCGTCCTGTTCAGTCGCACGGTGCTCTTGTCCTGGTTCGTACCCGTGACTTCAAGAAGCCCCTCCAGCGCGGCGGCCCGCAGCAGACCCCAGAAGCTGGGGTATCCAAGCGCCTTCGGATCCACCCCGGTCACCGCGGACCGCAGTGCCTTGCAACCCAGAGTCCTGCTGTAGTCGCCCGAGAACGGCGCCACCAGCGCGCGAGCGGTGGCTGCGGGCAGCGGCGGCATCTGAGCTGTCGCCGCGATGTCGGCGTACTCCGTAAACTGTGTTGCCGCACACCATGACGCGTTGTTGCCGGTGGCGAAGCCGATCGCGTGGGCCCGCCGCCCCCGCGCCTCCGCGTGCGTCGCGACGGTCTCGAAACCCACTGTCCCGCTGCACACCAGGACGTCCGTGATGCCGGAGTACCGGTCCAGATCGGCGACGACGTCGATCGGAAGTTGGATATCGGTTCGCACCGGCACGCTGCGGTACACCTGAACGAAGTCGACGGGTCGGACGGCCGACAGTCCGAGCCGGTACTCCTTGAACATCCCCACAGACCAGTCCGCGTAGACCCGGTTGATCACCAGACCGCCGAGCGACTGCGCGTGCCCAACCAGACCCTTGACATCGACGCGCGCGCGTCCGAGCGCCATGGAGAGATCCTCGGGTGTTTTGCGGGCCATGTTCAGCTTGTCCCGCGTCCATTGGCCGGAACCGAACATCTTGTTGTATTGACTGGACACCAAGTTCTCGAGATGCCAATAGACGGCCACCTGCCGGGGTGCTTCGTTCACACCCGTGTTCGATACCACCATGTCTCCCATCGTTTTCGGGCGTGAACCGCGGCACTGACCGCGAGCGGGTGCACTCGCCGCGCGGCGCGTTCGACCTTCGGCCATCGGCCGACGCGAACCGTGACCGGCACGTCGGGTACCGCCTCGACCTCGTCGGGTAGCTCGATCTCGTCCGGTAGCTCCTCGACCACCTCGGCAGCCGCAGCCATCCGGATTCGAGCGGAATGCGCCGAGCCCGCCGACTCGATGAGCCCATCCGCGAGGGCGGCGGCGATCACCCCGTCGATGTCCGGTGTCGTCGGATCCGCAGCCCAGTTCCCTCGCTGCAGGAGGCACGCCACCGCATCCGTCGGCAACCACTGCCCGTCGGGCAGTCTGCGCAGAACCGCGAGCAACTCGTCGGCGGCGACGGGCGACGGAGACCGCGCGACAACGGAACCGAGGTTGACCAGCTCGTTGTACTCGCGGAAATCGCACGCCTTCGCCCACACCCCGTTGGTGGACCCCTCCACTCCGATGGCATGGATTCGCCTGCCGCCGCGGTGCACGTGTTCGACGAGGGCGAGGAAGTCGGAATCCCCCGAACAGATCAGCACGTCGGTGACGTCGGCATCGAAAGTGAGATCCTCGGCGATGTCGAGCGCCATCCGGATGTCGGCACCGTTCTTCGCCGCCGTCGCCGCGAACTGCTGGACGGGCTCGCCACCGACTTTGGCCAGCTCCGCTCCGTAGCTGCGGAACAGGGGCCGAGTCCAGTCGCAGTACGCCCGGTTCACGGCCACCGTCCCGAGTGTGGCCGCGTATCGCAGCACGACGCTCGTATCGATCGGCGACTCCCTGGCCTTGCGCAGTTGCGCCGAGAAGTCATCGACATCCCAGGCCTGCTTGCCGTGGACGTACTTGTACTGAGAGATCAGCAAATTCTCGAAGTCCCAATAGACAGCCACCTTCGCACCGCGGGGCACCCCCTCGAAGACCAAGCTGATGTCCCCCTTCTCGGACCGCGACGGGTCCGCACCCGCGCAAGCATCGTCTGAGTGCTCGACGATATCGCCAATGCCCACGATCGGCGTGCGCTTCCGGGTCGGCAGATACACGATGCCGGCAGTCATGTCGGGTCCTTTCCCCGTGACGGATTGCCCGCCGGGTCCCGTGACCCGGCGAGCAACCTCGTTGATGATGGTCAGGCGGCTGGAGACTCATCACCTCCCTCGTCATCCGCCCAGTTCGGCGTCGTCGGCAGCGGCGCGACGGGAGTGGGCACCCGCTCGCCGGCGTCGTCCTGCCCGTCGTCGGCGTCCGGCACGACCGCCGCCCGCATCCGCGCGAGCCCGTCGTGCAGCGGCTTCATCTGCACGGCGTGGTCGTAGTCCGCAAGGAAGCCTCCGTCGCGTTCCGGATACGCGATCGCCGCGACGTACTCGCCGGTGTGTCCGTACTCGGTGCGCAACGTAAGGATCGCCTGGTGTGCGGCGAGCCGCTCGTGGTCGACCGCGCACGTCGTCTCCTCGATTAGCAGCTCGGCCTCCGTGACGATCGCGGAGAGCGCACGGTGGTGCCCGTCGATCGACCGGCTCAGCATCTGCTCGTCGTGATTCGCTCCGTGCACGATTCGCGCGAGCGCCGACCTCCGCTGCACCTCCGGCGAGCTGTCCATGGCTTCGACGAGCGCCACTGCGGGCGGTGCGAGGACGCCACAGATGCCGATCAACAGCGCAACGCAGGTTCCCACGGAGCCGCCGGAGTTCGTCACGCTGGCCTCGTGGTGCAGCCTGACGAAGATCGTCACGCCCATGAGGATCGACAGCCCCCCGAGCAGCGACCAGCCGCCGAGCAGGTAGCGCCACGACGTCGGCCGACCCTCGATGTCCGTCGCTCGATGGATGTGCCGGTAGGTGTGGCCGCCGACCAGATGCGCGAAGACGCCGACGGTGAGCGCGGCGAACAGCGCGAACGCGATCGCCGTGGCGAGCCGCTGCACCTGGTCGAACGTCTGCTCCTGCCAGGCCGCGAGATCCGTCGACACGTTCTCGAGCTTCAGGGTCAGCGTCATCAGCGCCAGCACGTCGAAGAACAGCAGCGCGCGGACCGCCCAGTGCCAGCCCGTGGCGACGTGATGGCGGTGCCGCGTGATGCCCTGTGCCGCATCGTCGTTGATGCGCTCTCCGATCTCGTCGTGCTCGACCTTGGCCGCCGACGTCGTGATCGCGTCACCGAAGATGTCCACCCCGTGCCGCTTTCGGACCTTGATCCGCCGCAGCAGCCCGCCGCCACCCCGCGGCGACTTGCCGCCGGGCGCCTCGACGGAGTCGATCTCAACCGGCTTGCCCGGACCGGCGGGCAACACGATGTGCAGGCGTTCGGGCAACTGCGTCAACTGCAGCCGCAACGACGTGATCGCGTTGATCCCGCGGTCGTGATCGCGCACCAACTGGGCCATCGTGCGGCGGGCCGCCGACACCACGAGGGCGATGGCCGCGAGCACCCCGGTGATCAGCAGACCGTCGCCGCTGAGCAGCCGATTCGCCTCCACCGAGCCGGGCCGCAGCCGCTCGTACTGACCGCGCGCCGTCGCGACAAGGGTCGATTCCCGTCGCTTGGCGCGCCACCGGGTCCAGAACTTCTTCATGTCGATTCCTCTCCTTAATTTCTTGGTTGTTGTCGACGTCGCCGATGGCGACGGGCGGACCGTCCGCCGAAATGAACAGCGAGTCCCCATGAGCGGGGAACGCGGTGGGGCCGGCGCGAGGCGTGCTCGCACCGGGCCCACCCGCGACCGCGTCAGCGCGTCGTACGGACGTCGATGATCACCACCCGATTGGCTGCTGCGGTCTGCGCGGCGTCCCCGCCAGGGACGGCGATGGGTTCGTCGTAGCCGACGCCTCGCACCTCACCAATCGACGGACGCGGATACCCGTTGCGCACCAGTGCGTCCGCCACCGCCGATGCGCGTTGCTGGGACAGTGCCCGCGCACCCTCGGGCGGCCCCACGCGCCAGGTGTGACCGACGAGATCGATCGACGCCCCGCGAGCGACGAGCCTTTCGGCGAGCGCCGCCAGCTGGCTCTCCGCAGTCGGCAGCAGTTCGGCGCTATCGGGGGCGAACAGTGCCTGGGTGGGCACCGACACCGTGGCCTCACCGCCGGACGGCAACTCGGGCAGGTCGAACGTCGGCACGTCGACCGTCTTGGCGGGGCTCGTCGACACCGGCGGATCGAGCTGCATCATCGCCGATTTCGCGCACTCCTGTGCGCCACCCGCGTGGCACACGTCCATCCACAGCGTCTCGATCTTCCCGCGCATCGGCTGTGGCAGGGCCTGCTGAGGTTCGGCGGTCTCACCCAACCCGACGAACAAGACCTTCTTCCCCCTCAGGTCGGGCACGAAGCCGTCTGCGCGCAACTCGTCGATGACCGCGCTGCTATCGAAATCCCAACCGCGACCATTGAAATCGAGCAATCCACTCGTCTGCAGGCCACTGCTGATCAGCACGATCGTCGACTGGTTCGCCCGACGGCTCGCCTCGGTGAGCCCCGTGAGCAGATCCAGGTCGGACGCGTTGCTCCCTATGCTGCTGGTGCGCTGCCGAATCTCGTCACTGATCTTCGCGATGCCCTCGTCGATCAGGCCCTCGTTGTTCTCCATAGTTGAACCGTCGCGGGTTACCTTCACGTCGATCGGATCCCCGACTTGTTCGACGCGCCCATCTCTCGGCACCAACAGCGTCAACGTCCCCTGCCGCGATTTGTTCGCCGCCCGCAGCAACGTGTCGAAGTCGGCAGGTAAAATCGCCGCCGGTTCGTTCGCGGTGGCGGTCGCCACGACGATCACATTGGCGGCCTGCGTGCGATCCTCGACGGACGCGCACCCGACGACCGCCGGGCTCAGCGCCGCGAGTAACGCGATCACCATCATCTTCACTGCGTTGGTCATTGCTCTTCCCTTCTCATTGATGCACAACGGGCCGCCGGTCGGGGGCCCGTGACGGGTGAAGCGATTCCCCAGCGCGGCTAGAACAGCTCAGGCTGGGCATCCGGGTCGACGTCGTCGATCGCCTTGACCAGCTCGTCGAACATCCGCCTGATGTATGCCAGGGCGGTACCCAGCAGGTGGCCGAGCAGGCGCCGGTGGATGCCGGGTGCCAGCGGGTAGGCGATCTCGGCCACCACACGGCAGGTGTCGCCGTCGGAACTGTCGATAACGTAGGCCTTCGGCCAGTAGCGTTCGTGATTCCAGTTCTGCGCGAACGACACCAGCTGCGCCTTCCGCGCTTGCGAGTAGGACGCGACACCGTCCGAGTGCAGGCACATCAATCCCTTGTCGGAGACCCGCACCACCACGGTGTGCTTCTGACCGTCGGGGCACTGTTGGGCAACCCACGCCCGCGGGCCGTCGACGCGAATCACGTTGGCGTGCATCCCTCGTAGCAACTGCACGGCAACGGCGAGGCTGGCCTCGACAATCGCGTCGGGTCGGCCCGGTGCCGCCTCAGGCGGTGCGGCCGGTTCTCCCCCGAGTGCCGCCACGGTCTCGGCGACAATGGCGTCGCGTTCGGCGGCCACGACGTCGCGGTAGTCGGGGCGGTGTTCCGCCAGCCACGCGCTGCTGGCCGCCTCGTCTGCTGCGTTCATCAACTCACTGAACTCGTCGAGTTCGGCGTCGCTTAGGCCATCCGAGAGGCACCGGCCGACGCGCAGTTCCAGTTCGGAGTACACGGTCCGGCCGAGGCTCTGAAGCTCGTCGGCGCCGAGATCCGGGAGCGCCTCCCGGAGTACCTCGACGAGCTCCCATGGCGCGTTGTCTTCGGCGGCGTTCGCATCGGCGGACGCCGAGTCGGTTGCGTGAGTCATGCTTTCCTCCACGTTCGGTGCGACGTTGACGTGTTGGGACAGCGATTCCCCACGAGCGACAGCGGGGGTCAGAGCTCGTCGAGATCGAGGAGGTCGTCCTGCACAGCCCGCGCGAAGAGCGCCGCCTTCGTATGGGCGGGTCGGCCGACGGCCTGGTACTTGCGCCGAATCCGTTCGACGGTGGTGGCGACGGTGCTCGTTGTCACGTACAGCCGCTCGCCCGCCTTACCCTTGCTGTCCTCGACCAGCCAGACGCAGAGCACCTCGGCCTCCCGCTCGGTCAGACCCGGATCCGGGCGCGGAAACTTGGGGTCACAGCACATGATCTCTCCCAGCTCGTGGAGGCCCTGATTGGGCCCGCTGGGTGAGGAAGCGACTCCCCACCAAACGCGTCGGAGTGACGACTCAGTTGGCCGAGTCCGTCTCTTCCGTCGGCGGTGCTTTCCGGTAGCGGTCTATCGCCAACCGCGCATCCGCGCTCAGTTCACCGGCGTTTGGGAATGACCACGCGAGACGGCGGCCTTATCGGCAGGCGCGCTCCCGCCAGCAGTCGGATTGCCGCGACCCTGGGGCCGGCATCAACCTGCGTATCGGTCAGCGCACTCGATTCCGACCCCCGCGAGCGGCGCGCCACGCGGTCGCGGACGATGTCATCCGCTCTGCGTTCGCATCGTCGCGGCATCCGTGGCCATGGCGGCAGCCGGTTGCCCCGTCAACGCCGATTCGTGGCCGGAGCCGGGATGGCAAGCGCTGTATACTCCGGAGCTGATCGCATTCTCGATCAACTGCGCCATCAACTCGACGTTGTCGCTGGCGTGCACCCACGCGAATACGTCCGCCCGCGGTGTCCCGCCATTTCCGCATAGGCCAGCACATTGATGATTCCACCCGAAACGAGCCGGCCAAACGACCGCTATCGGGCGACGCCGCGGAGGTGCCACCATAGTTCTCCGACCGAGAAAGGACGAGGAAATGGCGCGACTGAAGGCAATGCTGCGGGCAACGTGTCCACGGTGCAACGGCACCGGCGGACACAGCGACTTCGGCAACTGGGTGAACTGCTCGGCATGCAGGGGTACGGGGCAAAAGTAAGCCGCAATAGCGCGAACCGGGGCACTCGGGAGGTTGTCCCGGTTGGCGTGCGGGACAACCGGCTGGACCTAGTCTAAGTCAGTTAAAGTGGCCTTCATTTGGGTCTGCTGCACGATCAGGTCAAGATGTCACCTATTCGTGCAGCAGACCCAGCGTAGAAATGTCTTTGACGCAGGTGTTATTCGCAGCGGGTGCCAGGACTATGAAGTCACCTGCATCGTTGCGCGACAGGCGCCACGTGTGACGTCAACTACGGCAGTGGGTGACCCTGCCGATAAAGTGCTCGAATGGTCTCCGGCCGACATATATTTCGCCGCGCACGATCTCAAAATTCTCGTTTGCGTCTGCCCGCGCGGCGGCGTCAGACGGCCTTTGTGATCTCAACACTTAGCTCGTCTAGGTTTTTCCCTATCGTGACTTGGAGTCCCTCGTATTCGCTGACTTTCTCAGCAGCTTTTCGTCCGTGGCCTGTGAGGACAAGACCGAGCCTCATACCAAGTTCACTGCCACACAATAGATCTGACATCTGATCACCGACAAACCATCCGTTCGTTAGGGGGCCAAGTCGATGTTCCGCCGCGCGGATACCACCAGTGAGGGGCTTACGGCAGGAGCATCTTTCCTCCGGACTGTGCGGGCACACGATGTAGTGGTCGATGATGCGCCGCTCTGGGTCAACCGATCGCAGTACGTGCTCGTTGACGGCTAACATTTTGGGCAGCGTGACCAATCCCCGACCAACACCGCTTTGATTGGTTACGACTATAAGTCGAAAGCCGTGTCTCTTCAGTCTTAGGAGTGCATTGCCTACGCCGGCAATCGGCCGGATGGAGTCCTCGGAGACGGCGTATCTGTCCGGCAGATCGACCAATACTCCATCGCGGTCGATAAGCACAGTCATCGGCTTCGCGCTCGTACTAACGGCGCCCTCTTCTGATGCCCAGCTGGCGCATATCGCGCTCACCTTTCTACCTGTGCAAGCAGGCTCATGACCAATTCGCGCCAGAAGTTCGATCGCATAGGGTCCCTTCCTTCAGACCTGAGCCTCCGGGCGGCATCTATCAGCAGCGCTAGATCGTCGCCGAGCGCCTCGGAACACCAGTGGCATTCGGGGTAAACAACTTTGAGCTCCGATCTGCTTTGATGCACGGCGTTCACCCATCTCGCACGGTGCACACGCTTGACAACGAGGCCGCCGCTCGCGAAATCGACTGCTGTGCAGTCTGACTCGCTTGACTTCACAACATTCGTCAAATGGGGGTCCCCGTGCCCTAGCCCCACTCGCCAGCTTTGAACTGTTGCTAAGCGCAACGCGGATCGCACCCGACTGTGGTACTCGCACGGGAGCTCGTCGAATAACCCGAGTAGCGGTCGCAAGATGTTTTGAGGAGGCTTATCGACAACGCGGTCCAGACTCGATGCAAACAGCCGGTCGAACTGGGGGCAGATGTCCGTGGAAAGCAAGCTGCCGCAATTCTCGAGAAGCGGGACGATCGTCATCGAGACTGGGAAGTGGCGACGGATCCACGGTAGGTCGCAGCCGCGAGCACGACCTCGTATTCGTAGGTGTGATGCGGAATCGAGATTGTCGATCACATAGAGTTCGCGCATAGATCGCCTTCGGCTGGTCACTCGCGCAAAGTATTGATCCGAATACGACGGTCCTGCCTGGAGGATGAGGAGCGCGGCTCCCGATCTTCCTTCAGGAGCCGCCATGCCACACTCGAGATGGCGACCGACAACAGCTGAGGCTGCGCGCTCAACCTGCTCGACCTCAACCTCATCTAAATAAAGCGGGTGATCCCACCAATGGTCCACCACGTCGTGCTGCTCGGCCACCTCGGTGACGTGTGCCTGCTTTGCAGGCTTTCGCTCGCCAACCCTGGTGACATCGCGCTCTTTACGATTGAGCAGTTTGTGCCCCTTGCTCGTCGATACGGCGCCTTCCACTCAGTCCATTCATTTGCCGAGTTGGCCGGTCTCCCAGAGGACACCGCGGTCACTGACCTTCACGGTCAATCTTGTCAGATCCCCGCCTATCGCGACGCAGTGTCGCAGGTACCGTCGCTCCGTTTTGCCGCGACTGCTCGAAGGCTCAAGTGGTTAGCGGTATCGGGTAATCCGATGCGTGCTCGCGCCTACTCGGTCGAACCGATTGTCGAGTACTGGACGGAGGTTCTAGGCCTAGCGAGAGCCATCATCCCCTTGACCAGCGGTACCCGCGAGATGTTGCATCTGACCCAAACCAGGCCTTGTCGACCCGTGCTATCCCTACAGTCCAGCACACGCCACAAAGCGCTGGGCGCCAACGCGGTTAAACGTCTAGTGAGCCAAGTCAGTATTCTCGCAAGCATCAAGCCGCTCATTGTGGAGGGACCGGGGCGACCGACCGATGGAGTTCGTGATCTGGGGGTTCCGATTATAGAGATCGCATCGCCTGAGGAGTTCATTGCCATCGCCGAGCGTCGATGCTGCCTGGTCGCTGTAGACAACGGTCTCCGTCATCTCGCATCGCTAATCGGTATTCCACGAATCGTTCTCTATGGCCCAACAAGCCCGGGAATCTGTGGTTCGGGGGTAGGCGAAGTCGCGGTTATGTCGCGTGCGGCGTGCGCACCGTGCGGCGATCCGCATGAATGTCAATCTGATGTCCGCTATTGCTGTCTGGAGGACGAAGTGGATTACAACGAACTGGAGAGTGCGTGGGCGCAACTGCACGGTGGCCGTTAGCGATTGTCCTGGCCGATGGCCTTACTAACACGGTGGGCGTAAACGGTCGCGACCTCTTGGATCGCCACATGGGCTCACAACTTTCGCGAATCTGGGTTGATTACGAACCTTTCTCCCGCTCTGGAACTGTGGAAACAACGGACGTATATCCGTATTTCTTCGGACTCGACCCGTCGCACAACCCCGGTCGCGCCGGTCTTGAGTTGATCCTCAACGGAGACCTCCATATGTATTGCGATCACTTTATGGCTGTCCGTACCTCGGCCGACGGTTATGAAGTTCGAAAGCTCGCCGAGGCCTCTAGGGTGCACGTTAGTCCCAGCAAATTCTCTGCAGACGGACGTTCGTGGTTGGTATGTGCAGAAGCCAGAGGTCAACGAGACCGCTTCAGCGTGAGTGCCGCATCGACGCTACCGGACTACCGCGCTTCCCACGCCGTCTCTCCTGTTCAAGGGTGGCGACTCTCGGCCGCCTCCCAAAACTCCAATAGATACTTCCTCCTCGGCTGGTGCCACGGGGCACTGCTGTCAGCGTTTGCGATGTGCGACATCAGTCAACGGCCGGGAGCGAGCTCTGGTAGGCGCCTCGATGCGCCGTCGGCAACCAGAACGGATCGCGAGAAGGAACTGGGTGATTACCTCCACCGCCGTGGCTTCGGCTCTCGAACACTCCTGCTCTACCTGAAGGATTCGGCATGGGCGGCTAGGAGGGGCGAAGACAAAATCGAGTCGACTCGCTTCACCTCACAAGTGCTAAAACTCATCCTCCGGCACGCCGAGGGGGGGCCGGTCGTCGTGATCAGTGACCACAACTCGGAGATTGGCAGAGATGAAACTCTCGCTGGGGCGACGTCTTGCGGCGTTTACGCAGAGGATCCGCGGGCACTGCTCGAAGTCGGATGTGCAATTGATCGATTCGGCAGCAGGCCGCTCCTTCAGTCAGACCTCGTCGCAATCTTGGCAACCGCATGGGCGTAGGCCGAATCGGCAATGCGCATAGCCTCAACCCCCAGGTAAGGATCGTAGACGCCGTTAGTGCTGGGCCTAGCATTTGCGAACCCAATGAAACCCGCCAGACCACGTATGAATAACTCTTTGGGATACCTTCGAGAGGCAAGTTGTCGCGGCGAACCAAGAGGGTCGTCGTAACACACCCAATCACTAGAACCGTCCGTCTTGCGCACATGGAGGCCAATCGAACCTCCGTCGCATTCAAGTAGGACGTCAGGGTTCGATGGTGAGGTAGCCGGGCCAACCCATGACGCTTGTATAGACACTTCGATCGGGGCACCTTTTATCTGCAGTTCGCAGTGCGTGAGGATCTGGCGTGATCCGTGACGTTCCCAGCAGCTCTCGCCGACTACTGGTTCGAGCCCTGGATTTCCCTTAAGAAGTCCGATCGTGCGGAGCGCGTGCAGTGCAAGCCCGATGGCGTGAATACCCCAGTCGTGGAGCACCCCGCCGCCTTGCTTCCGGTCCCCCCGCCAACTTGACTCTAAATTTGCCGGCAGCGATCCCTTCACCGCAACCACTAAGCGACGGGGGGTGCCGTACCGACCAGAGAGCGCTTCCTCGAGCATCGCCACGTATGCCGTCGAGTGAAGAAACGTCTCCATGTAGTGCAGGTCTACATCGCCATCATGCTCAATGATCAATCGTGCGTCTTCCGCCGAAGTGCCGAGCGGCTTTTCCAAGAGAAGCGGCATTGGCGTCTTGCTCGTCGGAACCTTTGCAACAGCCGTAACCACTGACCGCACTTCGGCAGGCGGGACCGCAATGACCACGCGATCGACTTTCTGCACCAGCTCTGCAAGCGCTGAGCTTTGCGAAGCCCTGACAGAACGTTCGATCAGCACTCTTGCCGCTCGACTCGCCGCCGGGGCATCCACGTCCCAGACGCAAACCAACTCGGGCTGCAGGTAGGCCAGGGCAGGCAGGTAGCCATCGTGAGCAATCCCCCCGCAACCGATTAGTCCTACGATCATTCGGCAGTCCTTTCAAGGTCTACGAAGCGTTCGTTTTGTGTCGAGACGTAGTGCCTGTGAAGTGCTTCGATAGCGCACCGGACGTCGTGGCGAGATAGCGAAGGCGGATTTGTGCCGAACTTACGATCGGTTCGTGCTTGTTCGACGCGTGTCACGTACTGGTAGCGATCTTTGTACGGATTCGGACAGAGAGTGAGTGTATGGCTGCTCTCAATATCGAGCGCGCAGATCCAGTCCAACACTTCATAGAAGGGTACCGAGTGACCGGAACCGAGATTGAAGACGCCGCGAACATCCGCCCGTTCGCCGAGTGCTTGTGCTACCAGGTCGGTGACGCGATGCACGGGGACATAATCACGAGAGGCGCTGAGCGTGTCGTTGAACAAGTTCAAGGGCTGTCCCGCAACTGCTTTCCTGAGCAACTGCGACACGATTGACGACATAGCGCCCTTCGCGACTTCTCCTGGTCCAAACACGTTGGTGTAGCGAAACGCAACGAAGTGGAGGCCATCTATGCCGCTCAAGGAAATCTCAGCGGCGAGCTTGCTCTCGGCGTAGGAGTTCAAGGGACCCGAGCATCGGCGCGAATTTAGTTCGTCGCCCACGTCAACGATCGCCTTCGTATCACTCAGCCGTCCGTACACGCTGCCGGAGGAAGCGTGTACGAGTCGGGTGCCACTAGCGGCGCATGCCACGGCGAGCTTCTTGACATCGCTGGAGTTGACCCGCGTGAGCTCGACACTCGATTCGACTGTGGTGTCAGTGATAGCGGCCTGGTGGACTACAGCGTCGAAGTCGCCGCGCGCTACGTGAGCAATGAACTCTGAATAGTCGGTGGTGTGCTCCCATGACGAAGCCGTGTCAGGCCTTCGGCAATCGACACCCAGTACCTCATGCCCCAAGCCTCGGAGCACCCGGGCAATATGTCGACCGATGAACCCTTGAGAACCGGTGACGAGAACCCTCATCTACTGATGCCGTCGATTATGGCTGTTGTCGAAGTATTGCGGATGCGCGGCACGGACACCATTCTTGTCCCCATCCTCAAAAGTGCGGTCCGCTCAGGTAACCGATCTAGTTCGTAGTCGCTGCCCTTCACGTACACGTCGGGCCGCAGAACCTCGAGCGCCTTACACGGGGTGTCCTCGTCGAACGATACGACGGCGTCAACGCATCGGAGTGCTCTCAGAACTCGAGAGCGTTCCTCGAGTGGTATTGCTGGCCTTCCTGACCCCTTCAACCGGTTGATACTCGCATCCGAGTTAATAAGCACAACAAGAACATCGCCCAAGTCCCTTGCTGCTTGTAATAAGTCGAGATGGCCGGCGTGTAACAGGTCAAAGCACCCTGACGCGACGACCATGGTCTTACGCGCGTACCGTGTCGCTTTGATCAGCTGCGACGCGTTGATCCCCACAGGCACGGCGCAGCGTCCGTCACGCAGTGCGAGGTAACCCGTAGTCGTCGCTGCGGCTTCACGTGCGGCGTCTACGCCGCGCGCAGAAGTCAGCTCCTGTGCGAAGCAAGCAGCGAAGCAATCGCCCGCGCCGATCGCAACGTCAATAGCAATCGGATCGACAGGTACGACTTCGGTCGACTCATGCGTCCAGACCACGACACCGTCAGCACCGCGCGTAACAACGATGCCGCACCAACCATGCTTACGGCCAACACTGCCTACGACGGCTTCCAACTTGGCGGCTGCCGAGGAGGTCGCTTCAACACGGGTCGCGAACGTCTGAAAATCCGCCAGATTGAACTTGACCCATACACCTTGTGGCGGGAGATAGGAGGCACGGGGGTGGAAGTCCCACACAACTGGCACATCTGCGGAAGCGCTAGAAACCAAGCTCTGGACTGCTGGGCTTGCTAGCGTGCAGTTCAGTCCGTAGTCCGACACCGTCACCGTTGTCGCCTGTTGAATCGCCATAGTAAGCCATGCAAACCCATCGTGTCGCCATGCGATTTCGGCCACCTTGGGTGTCGTGTCCACTCGAGCCGTCACGCGCCCGTCGACCACGTATCGCGTCTTGGAGGGCACGTCGATATTGTTCGCAAGCGGAACTACGCGGACACCAAATCGAGCAAGCTCGCTAGTAATGTCTGCATCCGTCGGACCGCAGGCTGTTGCAAAGCTTATATGCAACCGCTGGCTTGCGAAGTATTGAGCGCAATTGCCGGCGCCGCCGGGTGTGACTGTGCTCTCAAGCGCGTCCATCAAGACGGATGGAGCCTCCGGGTTGAGTCGAACAACATGCGAGCGCACCATGACGTCACGCAGGAGGTCGCCGATCACTACTGCACCGGGCAGATGTTCTCCCGAGTAAACAGTCACACTGCGTGGTCGATCACTCGACAGATCATATGGATCATGGTCAAGTGCGCTTCCTGAATTGCAGCTGTGCTGGGCGAGCGGACTATCAGACAGCGTTGTGAAAGGGCTTGCAGCGGATTGGGTTCCGGACCTGACATCGACATGACACGGATGCCAATCGTTTGAGCTGCACGGCACGCTTCGAGGAGGTTCTCGCTCAAACCCGATGTGCTTATCGGCACGAACACGTCAGCGTGTCTGCCCTGTGCTAAAAGCTGGCGGGCAAAAACCCGCTCATATCCGAAATCATTGGCTATCGCCGACATGACGGTGGAGTCAGCGTTGAGAGCGAGTGCAGACAGCCCCTGTCTCGCCCGCTGGAAACGGCCCACCAGTTCGCTCGCGAAGTGTTGCGCCTGCGTGGCTGATCCTCCATTTCCCGCGGCGAATATCGTTCCGCCCTCACGCAGTACGGCTGCGAGGTCGCTTGCGAAGCCGTGCACCTCGCTGGGGTCAATCGCGCTAATCGCCGCCAGCGAGGCTGCCCGTAACTGCGCGAGGTCTTCGATGAGATCCAGCATCAGAATTCCTCATGGGTGTCGGGGTCGCCACCGCGGGGCTCCCGGTGCTTGATCGACTCGAACAGGGAGGTCAGCATCGCGGTTGTCGGCCGGCAAGCAACCTCAAGATTTGTTCGAAGGTGCTCGCGATCACGCGACTTTACGACCGGAACAATGCCTCTCGCAATGTGCCACGCCAGAACTGCCTCGGCAGGCCGCATATCGGCCAGTTCTGCGATTATTGCGAGGTCGCGAGCCTGCAACATCCCGCCTTGGCACTTGCGAAGCGGGCTCCAGGCCATAGGGAGCGCCGATAGGCCTCTGACCTCATCGACAAGTGCTTCTTGTGGCCACCATGGGTGACACTCGAACTGCACCACGGAAGGTGTGACCCCAGTCTTGTCACGAAGTTCGCGGATCATTGTTGTGGTGAAGTTCGATACGCCGATGGAACGGACGAGCCCCTCCTGCACGGCATCGATCAGTGCCTGCCATGTCTCTACATACAGCCCGACTCGAGGCAGCGGCCAGTGAATTAGATATGTGTCGATGTAGTCAGTCTTCAGAGAGTCCAGTTGCTGGTGCAGACAGGCTCGCGCCTTCGCGTAGCCATGTGCGCGGCCCGGAAGCTTAGTCAGAATCTGAATTTCGCTGCGCGCAATCGGGTGTCGTCGGACTGCTTCCCCCACATCCGTTTCGTTCCCGTAGCTGAACGCTGTATCGATCGTTCGGTATCCCAGGTCGATGCCGTGCGTTATCACGCTCAGCGCTTCCTCGCCTCGAAGTCCACCGGTACCAAGTACGATCGGCGGCCACGGGCGAAGATCCGATTCGAGGCGCCGCGTTTTCCCCAAATCTCCCCCCTCGTGCCAGCTCGTTGGTTTGAGAGCATAGTGGGGGCGGTATCGGTATTGCCGGGTACCGTACGGTGCTAGTTCGGCAACGACTTCGGATCGACCCGAGGACGGGCGGTCCCATCGGCATAGCGTGGCGGCTTTCTGCGACTTTCGTTACGGCGTACGGTACTGGAAATGGATGCCGCGAACGGAGGCGATTCACCTCAAGTGCCGCCTCAACCAGCACCTCTACGCGTGATGACGTGGAACGTCCCCCGACTCGATAGCAACTAGCCCGCGGCCGAACAGGTCCGTCGAAGGCATGACTAGTATCATTCGTTCACAGCGCTGGGATGTCCTGGCACTAAAAGAGATAACGGCGCCTCAACGGGATCAACTCGATCGTCGACTAGGCGATTGTTGGCGTGTGAACTTCGAGCGAGACTTTGGGTCGACTCCGTTTCAGCGCCAGCCACACCTGCGCCACCTTTCTCTCCCCTACACAGCCGCCGAGGTCGGTCCAGTTGAAAGACGCGAGCTCCCGCACGTCACGCCACTGCCGGAAACTGCCTGCTGCAGGTTGCATCTCCTAGCGGTAGTGGAACGGATAGTCGATCCTGTCTCCGGCCAGCGGCACGACGGCGCCAGCTTCATAGCGAATCCCGTTGCGGCCGGCCCGAGGGCAGCCAACTGCGGCGCGCACACCTTGATGTAGGCCCTGGTCACCGACTTCCCGTCCTGCGGTCGAATGCTTGAGCAGCGGGTTTTGTGCACTTCCGCATCTGCGGGGTTTAGATTGGCCGCGATGTTGAGGACGTAGCCGCATGGCCACAGGGTGAGCCAGCGCGCGTAACCACGATCGTCATTGCGGTACTCATCCGTGCTCACCGCTTCATTGTCGAGCTTGGCGCCATCAGTAGCCGGGTCGGGTGCGTGGACGACCCGTAGGTCGCCTTCTGTTTGCCACGCGTCGAACTCGACGACCTCGGCGGTATCAACCCGAACTACGTAGGTGTGCCGGAGATCGAAGACGAGCGCCTAAAGACCCAAACGGATAGGGGTGGCCACCACCGAACGCGTCCCCAAGATCGGGCCGCGGTGGTGGGCGCCCGCATTGACCGGTATCCAGACCATCGCCTGTTGGCGTACAGCGAGGGTGCCGACCGGTTCTGTGCGTCGCAAAGGAGCAGTTCACCGACTCGCGGCCGCGGCCGGGCCGAACACTGTCCATCCAGCCGGTCCGGGACAGCGATACCGGACCGGCAATGCCAGTTTCCTTCGGCCCCGTCGCCCGTAGTCGGCTGCCACACTCACCACGTGGACATCACCGACATCGCTGACTACCAGGTGATCCGGCAGCTAGGCGCTGGCGGTATGGGCCAGGTGTTCCTGGTCCAGCATCCTCGCCTGCCTCGCCAGGATGCACTGAAGCTGCTCGACGCCGGGGTTTCGAGGAATGACGATTTCAAGGCGCGGTTCCAGCGCGAAGCCGACCTACTCGCACAGCTCTCGCATCCCAACATCGTCACGCTGCACGATCGCGGCGAGTTCGAAGGCCGGCTGTGGATCACGATGGAGTTCATCGACGGCACTGATGCCGCCGCGTTGCTCAGGACTGACGGTCCGCTCGACCCGGACCTCGCCATTTATCTCATCGCCGGAGCAGGCGCAGCACTCGACCATGCGTGGCGCAAGCAGCGCATCACCCACCGCGACGTAAAGCCCGCCAACATACTCGTCGGCATCGAACGTGCCGCGGAGGGTCCCGTGATCGAGTCGGTAAAGCTCGCAGACTTCGGCATCGCCAAGGCTGCTGGCGAGTCAACCTCTCTTACCTCCACCGGGATGACCGTCGGAACGATGCAGTACATCAGCCCGGAGGCCATCGAAGGCGAGGCGGTCGACAACCGCTCGGACATCTACTCCTTGGGTTGCACCGCGTTCCACCTGCTCACTGGCCAACCGCCCTTCGCGGCAACCTCAATCGCCTCGGCCATGTCGGCGCACCTGACCAGACCAGTGCCACTAATCAGCAAGCTTGTGCCACATCTGACCCCAGCGATGGACGCAACCTTCCAGCGAGCGCTGGCGAAGGACCCGACTCACCGGTACCAGTCCTGCGCCGAGTTCGTCGCCGCATTGCAGAAGGCGGCAGGCCCTGACCTACACCATCCAGCAGGCGCCCAGACAATGGCGGCCGCAGCATGGCCCATCCGCGATGCGGTGGATCCTGACGCGCCGACAATGCTGAAAACCGACGAAAGCAGGACCGCGTCGGCCCCCAGGGCGCGTTCCCGAACCGCCGTAGGCCTAGCGGCCGGCGTCGCATTTCTCGCAATCGCGGCGGGTTCGCTGGCCACCTACCTGCTGATGGGCGACTCCGACACGTCCACAGCTCCGCCGGAAAGCTCCACTGCGGTGATGACACCGCCAGCCCCGGCCCCGACTCCGGCACCAACAACACCGCCCACGACTGTCACGACAACGACGACCACGGCTACAGCGGCTCTTCCGGCGTACCCGCCACCAAACACGGGCTGCACTGGCACCGTCACCGCGCACTACGACTACGAGCACCCCCAACTTGGGCCAATGCGCCTCTTTCTGTTTATTGGCGAGAACAGAGTCAGGATGGACTCGGGGTGCGTTTCGGCGGTTATGCCGTCAGGGAGTTCGCTCCCTCCGACGCCTCTCGATGCTGGCCTTGGGCTCGGATTCGCTGATCCAGCCATCGACGCCACCGGCAATCTGTTCATCGAATTCCGCTCAATGTCAGCACATGCACCGCCGCAGGTTCTGGTGTTGGTTCCCAACGCCTATGGGTTCCGCGAGATAGGTCAGGATCTAATCAACATCGAACTTGTCGGCCCCGGCGCAGACGGCAGGTATGCGCTCCTGCACTCGATGAACGACTGCACACCGTCCTGCGCCGAAGGAACCTGGACGGAAGAAACTCTGACGTGGGACGGGAGCAGCTACGTCGCGTGAGACGTCTCTCGCGGAGCGCTGGGACTGGGTGACTTGGTCGGCTGGGCCAACCTGATGCTTGCGTTCTACTTTAGTATTTACTAAAGTGATAACTGATGATGCCGAGGCGGATGATCGTGAGAGGACAGTTCCATGAAATCGGCTGCGCAGTCCGCGAGGATGCGTCCACGCCGGCTGGTGCGTTCTTGGACGCGCTAAGGACGGGGGCGTGGGATGCACCCGACGCGGCCGCGCCGTCGGACGAGCAGATCAGCGATTACCACTGGTTTCTCAATGCGATCCGTTACTGGGCGAACACGGGTGAGCCGGTCTACCGAGGTGCGGTCAATGCGCTTGAGGACGGTGTGTGGGAGTTTCGTCACGGCGATAAGCGTCTGACGTTTTACGACACAGACGGCAAGGGTGGATACACCCCGAAGCTTCCGATCCGTTCTCATGCAGCCAGTGAGGCGCCCAAGAGCCAGTACTGGCATATCCCCTATTTCGACCAACTGATCCGGCTCGGACACGCCTTCACCAAAGTCAGCCAGAAGACGCTCGCGCGGGATCTTCTCGAGTCCCGTGACATAAGGAAGGAGGATCTCGCGCATGACCAACCGATCCGACCAGACCTTGATCGATGAGGAACACGCCACAGACGATGGCGCCCAAGGGCTCGCCGCGGCCGACCTGGCCGGTCAAGTGATGCGTCTATTGCAACAAGCGCTCGACGCTTCCGAGATAGACCAGAAGGGCCTCGCCGACAAGCTCGGCGTCACCCAAGGGCGGGTCTCGCAGGTCATCAACGGCGACGGCAACATGAAGATCGCGGCAGTCGCTCGCTATTTGCGCGCACTCGGCTACGAAACGCATCTCGCCGCCTCACCCCTCATCTCAGGCCTTCCGGCACTCCCCCTTGAGTCACGTCGCCCGCCTGCCGCTGCCTCGCAGTCAGCAGTGACCGAGCAGCGCTATGTTGCACGTCTGCCGAAGCGCCGTCGAGTAAAGGCCAAGAATGCCTGACGAAATCGAAACGGCAGAACAGCTCATCACTCTTGCGGACCTCAGCGACATCGTGATTCACGAACTGTCCGCCATCCGGGCTGCGACATCGGACCGATATGAGATCGACCTGCCACCGGACGAGCTCCACGCGCCAGACTCAGCCGACGACGACGCGGCGCTGAGCTTCTCTATTCGCATGGACGACAACCAACTCGGGGTGCGATCCCGAGTGGAAACCAGCAACGCATACGGAACGTTCGTCGTCGACGGAGAGGCCCTCTTCGACCTGCCAGTACCCGTGTCGTCACGGCACCCGGACATCGTGCACCAGTTCGTTGAACAGGTGGGCGCCCGAGTCGTATTCCCATACATCAGGGCGGCAGTGGCAGCACTCGCCGCTCAGCTCTCGGTGCCCGCGTCGCCGCTTCCCATACTTCGCGCTGGGGACGTAACACTCACACACGACGACGAACCCGTCAACGAGGAAGTCCCCTCGGAGTTCTTCATGCATGGCACCGTGGCGAGGGCCACTGAGGACGGTGGCCAGGAACAGGTTGCCGAGTTCTTCGTCGACGAGGAGACGGGGAGTCTAACCCGGATTGGCGGCGAAGGAGAGGTACCCGAAGCCGACGAATTCCTCGACTTCATGGCCGAGCTTCCGCCCCCTGAGGAAATATCGGCGGAGTGGATCGTGCGCAACCACGGCGATGCGGGGATCCGCCAATCCTTGGAGTCTCTACGCGAGGCCAACGGAGACGCCGCCACGGACCAAATGCTTGCAGAGGTGGACGAGGCCGTCGCCCACATTGAAGCAGAAGAAGCCTTCGATGCACTGCACATCGCAATCAAGAAGCTCGACGACGTTGTTGCTTCGGTTCGAAGCACTGACACTGATGCCGAGAGTGTCAACGACGATGCAGAAGCGCACGTTTCGACCTCGTTGCTCGACGCTGCCACACATGTATGCGAGGGCTGGCTCCGCGTCCACAATGCGTTGCCGGACTAGCTCGTGGCTCCGGTCGTGGCCAACGTTCAACCCACGTATGGAGACCACCGTTTATCACTGAGCCGCCGTCGCCACCGAATCAAAAAATCAGAAAGGATTGCCTTGAACAACTCCGACTCGCTGTCCACCTCGCTCGCCGCCGCCTTGTCTGCCGCCGGTGTTCCCGCCGCCAATCATGACTTCATTCGCGCGTTCACCACTGCCATCGGCATCGACGGCTACCGCTTTGTCGATCAGACGAGCAGGCCGCATGTCGTCGCAACAAGACGGGATGGAGGGCTCCCGCTCCACATCTACTACGGGGCAACAAACGGCTTCTACTCAGAAGAAGAAGTAATCCGCATCGCCGGGTCCGCCGCTGACCGCCGAGAAAGCGGCTCCCGCAGAGGAACTTGGTGCGTCGAACACCCGGTGAATCAAAGCCGCCCCCCGGGCCCGCGTTCCAAAGACATACGACGCGAAGGAGCCATCTGCGCATGCGGCATGCAGCGATCAGTGACCGGAGTATGCCCAAGCTGCGACTAACCCCTGGGCATCAGGCTAACCACCGGCTCGCTGGAGAACTAGGCCAAACGATAGGACAAACCGTAATCACCACCCGGATAGCGACTCTCAACATTCGCCATGGCGGAACCCGATCCGCTGAGGCCCTCTCGACCCGACTCCTCGGGTACGACGCCGACCTCCTTGTGATCACCGAGTTCCGCACCAACGACGCCGGCACACGGCTTATAAGCCGTCTAGAGGTCGCGGGCTATTCCATCGCCCACCCGAACACCGAACCCCGTCAGAACACCGTCCTCATCGCATCCCGAGATGCGATCACCCAAAGGCGGCCCCTTCTCAGCGAGGGGCTCGACACGCGGCATCTGTGGTGCGCAGACGTCAATGGGCTTCTGGTGTGCGGTGTCTACATGCCTCAGAACACTGTCAAGCTTCCCTACTGGGAAACGCTGATCGCGCAGGCTCGCCTCAGCGGGATCGACCTGCTGATTGGTGATTTCAACACTGGCAACAACGATCTCGACAAGGACCTGAAGGGATCCAAGTTCATCGGTCCGGAAATGCCTGGGCGACTTATAGACTCGGGATACACCGACCTGTGGAGATCGCTACATCCCAGGCAGCGTGAGTACTCTTGGTACAGCTGCCCAGGCAACAATGGCTTCCGTCTCGACTACATCTTCGCCGCCCCCGAGCTCACGCGGCAGGCGTTCACATGCGAGTTCGACCACGCTCCAAGGCTCGCTGGAGAAACCGATCACTCCGCGCTAGTGGCGTCACTGGGTTGGCCCCGAACCGAGACGGACCAAGAATACTGACATGCTCGTTCGACATCCCGAATCTGTCTCACGCTTGGTGACCAATTGGTCATTCGGTGGTCATCTCAGATGGGATTTGGTCATGAAGTATGAGAAGTCACAACGTGCGATAACACCCGATTACGTCGTGAACCAGGTCAGGTGCAGTTGGTGCGCAACGGTGATCGTCTTCGTTTGAAAGCTGCGTTCCTTCGAAAGCAAGGGCAAGCGGCAGTCTCAGCTACGACGGCCACCGACCCTCAGCCCAGCACAGCCCGAGCGGCCGCGCGTGCGTCCGCGGCGCTCGCCGTCGTCAGCACCGCTTCGGCCGCTTCCTTGCACTGCGCCAAGGTGACCTGCGCCAGCTTCGCCCCGACACCCTGCACAGCGGCAGCCGCCGCCGACAGCGACGTCACGCCCAGGCCGGTGAGCACACACGCCAGCAGCGGATCGGCCGCGGCCTCGCCGCAGACGCCCACGGGCTTGCCCGCCGCGGCGCCGGCGCGGGCAGTGATCGCAACAAGCTGCACCACCGCGGGCTGCCAGGGGTCGGTCAGCGTCGCGAGCTCGGCCGACATCCGGTCGGCGGCCATCGTGTACTGGGCCAGGTCGTTGGTGCCGATCGACAGGAAGTCGACGTGCTCGAGGATCCGCTCGGCCAGCAGCGCGGCCGCCGGCACCTCGATCATCACCCCGGGTGTCAGGCCGTACGAACGTGCCTGCGTGGCAAAGCGTTCCGCCTCCTGCGGGGTGGCGATCATCGGCGCCATCACCCAGGGCTGGTTGCCGGTGCGCTCCGCCGCGGCGGCGATGCCCTCGAGTTGATGGGTCAGCAGCCCCGGGTTGCCCTCGGCGATGCGGATGCCCCGAACACCCAGCGCGGGGTTGGCCTCGTCGGGATGTCCGGCGAACTTGAGCGGCTTGTCCGAGCCGGCGTCGAGCGTGCGGATGACGACCTTGAGGCCGGCGAACGCGTCGAGCACCTCGGCGTAGATCGCGGCCTGCTCGTCGACCGTCGGTTCGGCATCGGTGTTGAGGAAGCACAGTTCGGTGCGGAACAGGCCGACGCCCTCGGCCGGGGTTTCCCGGGCTGAGCGCGCCGCCGCACCATCTTGCACATTGGCAAGCACGGCGACGGCGTGACCGTCCGCGGTCGCGCCCGGGCCGGCCCACCCCGCGGCTTCCGCTGCGGCGCGCTCGGCGTCGGCGACGGCTTCGCGGGCCGCTGTTTCGTCCGGGCCGACGGTGACGGTGCCCACGGTGCCGTCAACGAGCACCATCGCCCCAGCGGGAACGTCGTCGAGTCCGGAGACGGCGACCACGCACGGGATCCCCAACTGGCGCGCGATGATCGCGGTGTGGCTGGTCGGGCCGCCGAGTGTGGTGGCCAACGCGATGACCAGCGTGGGATCGAGGCCGGCGGTGTCGGCCGGTGCCAGATCCTCGGCGCACAGGATCGACGGCACGTCGGGCACCGGGACGCCGGGTTCGGGAAGTCCGTTGAGTTCGGCGATGACGCGGTCGCGGATGTCGCGCAGGTCGGTGACCCGCTCGGCCATCAGCCCACCCATCTTGGTGAACATGTCGACGAACTGGTCGACCGCCCCGACCACGGCACGAACCGCGGGAGCACCTTCTTTGATGCGCTTCTCCGCGGCGCCGAGCCAGGCGCGGTCTTGCGCCAGGGTGGCCGTCGCGGCGAGCACCTCGGACGCGACACCACTGGAGTGCGCAGCGCGGTCCCGCAGGCGGGTGGCGACGGCCGCCGCCGCCGCGGTGAAGCGCTCGCCTTCGGCGGGACGTTCGGATTCGGCGACGTCAGCGGTCGCCTCGCGGTCGACGTCGGGCAGCTTGCCGGGACGGATCACCGGTCCGTACTGAACCCCGGTGACCACCGGCACACCCTGCAGTACGGTGCCCAGATCTGCGGCCGGTGATGTGAGCGAAGAAGACGCGGTCATGTGAAGTAGATTACAAGATTTCGTTGACAAGTCAACACGTTCAGGAGTAAAACCAAACGTATCAACATTGAACAGGGTCAATACCCACATAAACGGAGCCATATGTACCCCGAAGAGCGGCAGCAAGCCATCGCCTCGCTGGTGATGGAGCGGGGCCGGGCATCGGTGACCGAGCTGGCTCAGGCGTACGACGTCACCACCGAGACGGTGCGACGTGACCTCGCCGTCCTGGACAAGGCGGGGATCGTGCGCCGGGTCCACGGCGGCGCCGTCCCGGTCCGGGCGCTGCACCTCGTCGAACCCGGGGTTGGCGAACGCGACATCACCCGCCCCGAACACAAGGACCTGATCGCAGCGGCCGCGGCGGAGTTCTTCCCGCTCAGTGGAGCGACCGTGCTTCTCGACGCCGGCACCACCACCATGCGGGTCGCCGCGCACCTGCCGACGGATCGCCCGCTCGTCGTCGTCACCAACTCCGTGCCGATCGCGGCCAGGCTCGCCACCGTCCCGTCGGTGTCGCTGCAACTTCTCGGCGGCCGGGTGCGCGGACTCACCCAGGCCGCGGTCGGGGAGCAGACGCTGCGGGTGCTGGACACCTTGCGGGTGGACATCGCCTTCATCGGGACCAACGCCATCAGCGTGCGCCACGGCCTGTCCACCCCCGACAGCGAGGAGGCTGCGGTCAAGCGCGCGATGGTGGCAGCAGCCAACTACGTCGTCGTCGCGGCGGACTCCTCCAAGGTCGGCCGCGAGGATTTTGTCAGCTTCGCACCCATCACCAGTGTCGACACCCTCATCACCGACCCCGAGATCAGCGCGGCCGACAGCGCCGAACTGAGCGACCAGGGAGTCGAAGTCATCTGCGCAGGAGGCCAATCGTGATCGTCACCGTCACCCCCAACCCGAGCATCGACCGGACCGTCGCACTGCCGACGCCGCTGACCCGCGGCGCCGTGCACCGGGTCACGTCGGTCACGAGCCAGGCCGGCGGCAAGGGCGTCAACGTGGCCCGCGTGCTGACGCTCGCCGGTATCGAGGCCGTCGCGGTGCTGCCTGCCGCCGCCAATGATCCGCTGCTCAGCGCGCTGCAGGTGGCCGGAGTGTCCTACCAGGTGGTGCCGACCACCGAACCCGCACGCACCAACCTGACCATCACCGAACCCGACGGCACCACGACCAAGGTCAACGAGCCGGGTGGGGCCCTGGACGCCGCAGGGGTGCAGGCGCTGACCGACGCCGTGCTCGCCGCCGCCGACGGCGCGGACTGGGTGGTGATGTCGGGTTCACTGCCGCCCGGGGTACCGACCAGCTGGTACGGCGACGTGGTCGCGCTGCTCGCCGCGAAGCCATGCAAGGTCGCCGTCGACACCTCGGATGCGCCGCTGGAAGCGTTGGTCGCATCGCTGGACCGTGGCGCCCCCGACCTGATCAAGCCGAACGCCGAGGAGCTGGCCGGGGTGCTGGGCTACTCGCCGCAGGCGCTGGAAGCCGCTGTGGCACAGGGCGATCCGGAACCCGTTGTGGCCGCGGCCCGACAGCTGATCGACAAGGGTGTCGGCGCGGTGCTCGCCACCCTCGGCGCCGCCGGCGCGGTGCTCGTCGATGCAAACGGCGCCTGGATGGCCACGCCGCCACCGATCGTCCCACGCAGCACCGTGGGCGCCGGCGACTCGTCGCTGGCCGGATACATCCGCGCCGAAGTGGGGGGCGCCGTCCCGCCGCAGCGGCTACAGATGGCCGTCGCCTACGGCAGCGGCGCGGCCGCCCTACCGGGTACCACGCTGCCGAGTCCCGCCGAGATCGACCTCAATGCAGTTCAGGTTTCCCCGATCTCATCGATTCCCGCCAACCAGTGACAACGAAAGACGAGAGTAGTGCCATGACAAGCTCCACTTCCTCACCACCGATCATCACGACCGATCTGGTGCTGCTCGACACCGACGTCGAGGGTGACAAACAGGCCGTGATCACCCGGATGGCCAACAGCTTCGCCGCCGCGGGCCGCACCAACGACGCCGACGGGCTGATCGGCGCCGCGATGGCGCGCGAGGCACAGTCCGCGACCGGCCTTCCCGGCGGGATCGCGATTCCGCACTGCCGCTCGCCGTATGTCGACACCCCGACCATCGGGTTCGCGCGGTTGCGTCCGCCGGTGGACTTCGGCGCCCCCGACGGCCCGGCCGACCTGGCGTTCCTGATCGCCGCACCGGACTCCGGCGGCCAGGAGCACATGAAGCTGCTGTCCAGTCTGGCAAGAGCATTGGTACGCAAGGACTTCGTCGCATCGCTGCGCGCCGCCTCCAGCGACGCCGAGGTGGTCGAACTCGTCGAAGGGGTGGTCAACCCCGCCCCGGCCGCCGCACCCGCCGCGGCAGCACCCGCGGCCGCGCCCGTCGCGGAGAAGCGCGCCAAGTCGATCGTGGCGATCACCGCCTGCCCGACCGGCATCGCCCACACCTACATGGCCGCCGACGCGCTGGCCGCCGCGGCCAAGGAGGCAGGCGTCACCTTCGTCGTCGAGACGCAAGGATCCTCGGGCAGCACTCCGCTGCCGGTCGAGACTATCGCCAACGCCGACGCCGTCATCTTCGCCACCGACGTCGGGGTCAAGGACAAGGGCCGGTTCGCCGGTAAGCCCGTCGTCGCCTCCGGCGTCAAGCGCGCCATCAACGAGCCGGCCAAGATGATCGCCGAAGCCGTTGCAGCGTCGGACAATCCGAACGCGGCCAGGGTCGAGGGCTCGGGTGCGGCTGCCTCGGACGCGCCGTCGGGCAACGTCGGCTGGGGCACCCGGACGCGGCAGATCCTGCTGACCGGCGTGAGCTACATGATCCCGTTCGTCGCGGCGGGCGGTCTGCTGATCGCGCTGGGCTTCCTGTTCGGCGGCTACGAGATCACCGAGACCGGCAATGACATCGCGCTGAACAACTCGCTGACCAACCTGCCCGAGGGCGGTCTGACCCAGTACCTGGGCGCCATCCTGTTCACCCTGGGAGGGTTGGCCTTCGGCTTCCTGGTGCCCGCGCTGGCCGGCTACATCTCGTTCGCGATCGCCGACCGTCCCGGTATCGCACCGGGCTTCACCGCGGGTGCACTCGCGGTCTTCGTCGGCGGCGGCTTCATCGGCGGCATCGCCGGCGGTGTGATCGCCGGTTTCACCGCCTTGTGGATCAGCAATATCAAAGTCCCGCAATGGCTCCGCGGCCTGATGCCGGTGGTCATCATCCCGTTGGGCGCGTCCCTGGTCGTCGGCCTCATCATGTTCTTCCTGATCGGCCGTCCGCTGGCGTTGATCAACACCGGCCTGACCAACTGGCTCAACGGGATGACGGGCACCTCCGCGATCCTGCTCGGCGTCATCCTCGGCCTGATGATGTGCTTCGATCTGGGCGGCCCGGTCAACAAGGCGGCCTACGCCTTCGCCACCGCCGGCTTGGCGGCAGCCACCACCGCGTCCTTCGAGATCATGGCGACCGTGATGGCCGCAGGCATGGTTCCGCCGCTGGCGATGGCACTGGCCACCACCATCCGCCCGGGACTGTTCAGCGAGCCCGAGAGAGAGAACGGCCGCGCGGCGTGGCTGCTGGGCGCGTCGTTCATCTCCGAAGGCGCGATCCCGTTCGCGGCAGCCGACCCGCTGCGGGTCATCCCGTCGATGATGTTGGGCGGGGCGGTCACCGGCGCGCTGTGCCAGGGATTCGGCGTGACGCTGCGGGCCCCCCACGGCGGCATCTTCGTGTTCTTCGCAATCGGCAACCTGCTGTGGTTCATGATCGCTCTCGTGGCGGGCACCGTCGTCGCTGCGTTCGCGGTCGTCGCCGCCAAGCAGTTCATCAAGCCCGGCGCCAAGTCCGAATCCGAACTCGTCGCCGCCTGATCTCTTCACCTCACCCACAAAATAAGGAGAATCCATGCCCAGCAAGACCGTCACCGTCGGCTCGTCCATCGGACTGCACGCCCGACCCGCGGCCATCATCGCCGAGGCCGCCGTCAACGCCGGTGTACCTGTCACGCTCTCGGTCGACGGCGGTGAGCCCGTGGACGCCGGCTCAGCGCTGATGATCATGACCCTCGGAGCCGGGAACGGCGCGCAGGTCACCGTCGAATCCGAAGACGAGGGCGCGCTCAACACCATCGCCGGCCTGGTCGAGCAGGACCTCGACGCCTAAGTCCCTTTTCGCCGAAACTGTATTCCGCGCGCAAGAAATCGACTCCGGACCGCGCGGGATGCAGTTTCGGCGTTGTGAGACCCCGTAAAGCGGGACACTGAGGACGCTGCACAAAAGCGCGGCTTCTACGCATCACCGGAGCTCGGATGGACGCTCAGCCAGCCCTCCCGGTACCGCCGCCGCAGCGCGTTCACTCGCCGACCGGCGTGGCCTGGGCGACCATCTGCGGCACACCGATCGCCGGCGGCATCGTGCTTGCGCTCAACTACTGGAAGTGGAGCCAGAAGGGCCTCGCTGCGGCGGCCGTGGCCGGAGGATTGCTCACAACGGCGCTGCTCGGCGGGCTGAGTTGGATCGTCCCGATCGGTGTTCCCGCCCTTGTTTTCCTCGTGCCGCTGATTGTTTTGGGGTACTTCGCCGCACGGTGGCTGCAAGGCCGCCGCCTTGATGCGCACCGCGCCGCGGGCGGCACCCGGGTCTCCCCCGGGATCGACGCCCTCATCGGCCTAGGTGTCACGACAGTGCTCGTCGGCGCCTTGACCCTCGGGTTCCTCAGCACGGCCCTCAACCCCAGATCGGTTCTCGAATACCAGGAATCGGTCGACTTCGGCCACGGTCAGCTGGTCTTCTACTCGGACGGCGCAACCCGCGATGACGCCCAGAACCTCGGCGAGGCGCTGTTCAACGCCCGGTACTTCGACGACTTGGCACCTGCGGAAGTGTCGATCGCGGGGCAAGGGAGTGGTCGCGTGCTGTCGTTCGTCGGCGCCGACGGTGTGTGGGATGACAGCGCGAGCCTGGAGTACATGCGGCAGCTGGCCGAGTACATCGCCCCGCACATCGGCGGGGAGCCGTTCACGGTGGTCCTTCTGGATCCGAATCTGTACGAGAAGAAGCGCTGCAGATTGGACGACGATTGGCACTGCTCACCGGTCCCCTAGTTGTCACTCTTCGACACCTCGCCCGCCCCGCCTCTCCGCCGAAACTGCATTCCGCGCGCAACAAATCGCCTGAGGGCAGCGCTGGATGCAGTTTCGGCGTGTGGGGGGCTGAAAATAGCGGAACGACCCCACTTCGAGCCCCCTTAGGATTGCGGAGTGCAATCGGTGAGTACGCTCGGCGTGACTTTTTGTGCCACCCGCAGGGTGGCGCCGAGTTTGCTGTGGGCGTACCGGCACACTGAGCGCCGGTCGGGGCTATCGGGGGGTGACGACGCGTGCGCCGTCTTGGTGCGCTGATCTCAGCGCTGATCCTGGTGCTCCTGACTGCTCCACCGGTTGCGGCGATCGAACCCCCGGTCATCGATCCTGCCGCCGTCCCGCCGGATGAAACCGGGCCGGACCAGCCCATGGAGCAGCGCCGCATTTGCGCTGCGCCGACGGTGTTCCCGAACTCGAACTTCGCCGACCGGCCGTGGGCCAACGACTACCTCCGGCTGGCCGACGCGCAGAAGTTTGCCACCGGTGCCGGGGTCACGGTCGCCGTCATCGACACAGGGGTGAACGGGTCCCCGCGGGTCCCCGCCGAACCCGGCGGTGACTTCGTCGACCAGGCCGGTAACGGGATGTCGGACTGCGACGCGCACGGCACCCTGACCGCGGCCGTCATCGCAGGCCGACCTGCCCCGACCGACGCCTTCATCGGGGTCGCCCCGGATGCCCGGATCCTGTCGCTGCGCCAGACGTCCGACAGCTTCCAACCGGTGGGTGCGCGCAACGATCCGAATGATCCCAACGCCACCCAGACCGCGGGCTCACTGCGCAGCCTGGCCCGCGCGATCGTGCACGCGGCCAACATCGGCGCCCAGGTCATCAACATCAGCGAGGCCGCCTGCTACAAGGTCACCCGACCGATCAATGAGAACGTTGTCGGGGCCGCGATCAACTACGCCGTCAACGTCAAAGGCGCGGTCATCGTCGTCGCCGCCGGCAACTCCGGCGGCGACTGCACCCAGAATCCGCCGCCGGACGCCGCGATACCCGCCGATCCGCGCGGCTGGCAGCAGGTGCAGAACATCGTCTCGCCGGCCTGGTACTCGCCGCTGGTGCTCACCGTCGGCAGCATCGCGCCCAACGGCCAGCCCAGCGGGTTCTCCCTGCAGGGCCCCTGGGTCGGGGCGGCCGCTCCAGGCGAGAACCTGGTGGCGCTCGGCTACGACGGCAACCCGGTCAACGCGCTGCAGGGCGAGGACGGCCCGATCCCGATCAGCGGCACCTCGTTTTCCGCGGCCTACGTGTCGGGTCTCGCCGCGCTGCTCAAACAGCGTTTCCCGGAGCTGACACCAGCGCAGTTGATGAACCGGATCACCGCCACCGCGCGGCATCCGGGCGGCGGCGTGGACAACGTCGTCGGCGCCGGCGTCATCGATCCGGTCGCTGCGCTGACATGGGATGTTCCGCCTGGGCCTGAGAACATCCCGTACGAGGTGAAGGAGATCTCCGCGCCGGTGTACATCCCGCCGCCGGACCGCACCCCGATCACCGCGGTCGTCGTCGTCGGTGTCAGCGTCGCAGCCCTGCTGGGCATCGGTGCGCTGGCCAGACGGGCTCTGAGACGGCGATGAACAAGATCCTCTCCGTGTTCGGGCTGCGTTTCACCACGGGCCACGCTCTGTGGGCCGCGGTGCTGATCCCGGCCTGCGTGCTCGTGTTCGATCAACTCGACCTGCTGTGGCTGGGAATCACACTGGGCGTGCTGATCGGGCTGGCCGCGGTGCTGACGTTCCGGGGTCGACGGCTCACAGGCTGGGTGGCCGCGCTGTTCGCGTGGCGGCGCCGGCATCGTCAGCCACCTCCGGCGCCGTCCGAGCCAGCGGTCGGCGCGACGGTGATGCCCGGTGACCACGTGGCGCTGCGCTGGCAGGGCGAGCACGTGGTGACGGCAATCGAACTGGTCCCGCGACCGTTCACCCCGACCGTCATCGTCAACGGCGAAGCCTTCACCGACGACGTCGTCGACAGCCGCCTGGTCGAGGACCTGCTGTCTGCCTATTGTCCCGATCTGGAGGCCGACGTGGTGTCGGCGGGCTACCGCGTCGGCAAGACCGCACCCGCGGCGCTCGTCGCACTCTACGAGCAGGTGGTCGGCCCCTACCCGGCTCCGGCGAATCGGCGGACGTGGATCCTGCTGCGGGCCGATCCGGAACGGACACGCAAGTCGGCGTTGCGCCGCAACGCAGGGGTTTCGGGGCTGGCGCAGTACCTGGTCGCATCTACGACGCGGATCGCAGACCGCCTGTCCAGCAGCGGCATCGACGCACGGCCCGCCCGCAGCTTCGACGACTACGACCGTGCCACCGAGATCAGCTTCGAGCGTGAGACCTGGTCGATGATCAAGGGACGCAGCACATTCACCACCGCGTACCACGCGCCGGGTGGACCCGACGTGTGGTGGTCGGCACGTGCAGATCACACCCTAACGCGGATCCGAATCGTTCCCGGGTCGGCGCCCACGACGACGGTTCTGCTCACCACACTGGCCAATCCCACAACACCGCGTGGCTTTTCGTGCCTCTACGGCGGGCAACGTGCGGCGCTGCTAGGTGAGAGCCCGGTGACCGACCGCCACTACGAACTCCCGATCGGCTCGGCCGGGGTTCTCGTGGGGGAGACGGCCGACCGGTACCCGGTGTACATGCCGTTCGACGACGTCGATGTCAGCATCAACCTGGGTGATGCCCGGTTGTTCACGCAGTTCGTGGTGCGCTCGGCGGCGGCGGGTGCGGCCGTCACCCTGGGGCCACAGTTTCGCGAGTTCGCCGGCTACATCAACGCCCGGATCGGGCAGGACGCGAAGGTCGCGTGGCCGAACTCGACGACCTATCTCGGCCCACATCCCGGAGTCGGTCGAGTGATGTTGCGCGACAACTACATCGCGACTCCGCGCCACAAGCAGCTACCCATTCGGCTGATCAACCCACGCGAGGAAAGCCGCTACCAGATGGCTCTGGAGAGCTAGCTCAGCGTCTGAAGGAGACAACATGTCGGGGGACGAGGTTCGGGTCGAACCAGAGGATCTGCGCGCCAAAGCCGCTCAGATCGAAGCGATCTCGTGGGGCACCAACCCGGTACAGGTGCCCGCCGTTCCCGCAGACGCACTGACCACCGCACAGACGGCGGTCGACAATCTCAACGCCAACGCCAAAACGCTTGCAGAACATCAGGAGTACGGCAAGAAGCAAGGGCAACGCCTGGCAGAGACGCTGCGTTTGGTCGCTTCCGCCTACGAAACCGTCGATCACAACGCCATGGAGAACATCAACAACACCATTCCGGGCGCTGCTCCGGCGCCGCCGGCCCCGGTGACACCGGGTGCGAATACGGTGCCGGCCCCAACTGCGCCGCAGCCGCTGCCCATCCAGCGCGGCATGGCATCCGGGGACTACATGGAGGTCATGGCCGCGCAGGGCGCGCTGCTCAACGGTGACCAGGCCGCGTCCCTTCAAGCCGCATCGACGACGTGGGCCCAGAACGGCGCAACGCTCGCGACGGCAGCCGAGGGTTTCGAGCTCTCGAGCGTCAACTGGGAGGGCGAAGCCGCCGACGCGGCCTACCGCAGTTTCAATGACTACCAAGCGTTCCTGGTGGAACTGTCAGGCGCGTGGACCCGGTTGGCCAGCGAGGCGCAGCGGGTGGCAGCGGCGCACATCAACGCGGTGGGCAACCACACCCCAGTGGCTCAGCAGTACGCCCAGCTCGAAGCGCAACTGCCAGCCGCGATCGCCAACGGTGGCAGCGCCGCGCGAGTGATCCAACTGAAAATGGAAGAGCTGCAGAAGGAATCCGAGGAGCTTCGCCACCAGTACGCTCGCGAGGCCCAGCCCGACGAGGTCAATCCCCCGGAGCCGCCGAAGAACACCGGCACCCCGCCGATCCCGGTGCGCAGCAACGGTGATCCGCGCAGGGCCGCGGGAACACCGGAGCAGCAAGGTGGCGGGTCAGGTGGCCAGCAGGCCTCCAACGGTGCCACCGGCGGCGCGGGTGGGGCGCCCCAGTCGATGCCGCAGGACGCACCCCTGTCACCGATGTCCGCGGCGGAGCAGGCGTCCCAGGCGGGCCAGCAGGCCGCCCAGCAGGGCGGGCAGCAGGGTGGCGGATCGCCGGGAGGCGGCCAGCCGGGCGGGTCACCGGGCGGCGGTTCCCCGGGTGGTAGCCCGCCTGGCGGCGGCATCCCGGGCGGCCCCAAGAGCGATCCGAAGCTTCCCACCGACCCAAGCCTGAGACCGGCCGCTGCGGGTGGCGGCGGTGCGTCCGGCGGTGGCGCGGGAGGGGGCGGCGGAATACCCGGAGCAGCAATGCAACCCGCGGTCGGTGCAGAGACGGTCGCGCCGACGCCGGTGGTCGCCCCTGTTGTGCCGGCGGCTGCCGCGGGTGGGGTGGCCGGAGGTGGCATGGCCGGCGGCGGGATGGGCGGCATGGCGCCGATGATGGGCGCCGGCCAAGGCGGCGGAACCGGCGAGAAGAAGCGCAACCCGCAGCTGTCGCAGGACGAGGAGCTCTACACCGAGGAGCGGCCGTGGACTGAGGCCGTCATCGGCAATCGGGTCCGGCGCAGAGGCGGCCCCGACGATTCGAAGAAGGAGTCGCAATGACCGACGATATGCACCCGGAAGTCGCTGCCGTGCTCAGGCAGGCACGGCGACTGCAGTCGTTGATGGACGAGCAACTGGACAAGATGGCCAGCGACTCCTTCACCGCGGCCGACGAGAGCGAGACGGTCGAGGTGACGCTCAACGGCCACCATTGGCTGAAGGACGTCTACATCGAGGACGGCTTGTTGCGGCTGGGCTCCGAGACCGTCGAACAGCGGGTGAATGAGGCGCTGCAGAAGGCGAACGCGGTCGCCAGCGAGTCGATCGATGCCGATCGTCAGCGCATTGACGCGGTGGTCGCCGAGATCACGGCGGAGATGTCGGACAAGCAGCCTGAGTAGCGCAATGGCAGCGACGATTTCGGTGGTCCGGGGGTCGAATCCCGACGGTGTCACGGCGGCGGCCGGGGCGTTGCAGAAGTCCGTTGCCGAAGTGCAGACGCAGATCCACAGTCAGCAAGGACTTCTGAGCGGTGTTCGTCAGAGTTGGGCAGGCCGTGCCAGTACCGCAGCGATTGGCCGCGGCTCTCGGCTGGTGCAGTCGCAGATCGATTTTCGTAATCGCTTGGACGCCGCGCGCCGAGCGTTGTCGGCGGGCGGCCGGCAACTGTCGGCGTTGCGCGCACAGATCTTGTCGTTGTCCTCTCAAGCGTCGGTGTTGGGCGGCATCGTCGGTGATGACGGGACGGTCCGCCCGTCTGGCAATGGTCAGATGATGACACCGACTCTCGCGAAGGCCTACACGGTTGTGCTGCAACGACTGCTCCAGAGCTTCGATTCCGTGGACTCTGCCACCGCCTCTGCCGTGCGCGGTGCAGGATCTAGCGCCACCGTGCAGGCAGTGGGCTTCGGCGTGGGCGGCGATGCGCCGCAGAGTCCCCCGGGATTGGATCCTGCAGTCGGTGAGAAGCGTCAGAACGAAATCGATGCGTTCAAGAAGGTGTTCGGCCGTGAGCCGACATCCGAAACCGACTGGCAGACAGCGGCCGCACTCGACCCGCACAGCTACGGCGAGAAGTACCAGGGAGTGCCCCCGAACATCGTGGTCGGGAAGATCGAACCTGTACCTGGACAGGGGGTTGTGAAATCTGGACTGTTCATTCCGCGAGACGAGGTGTTCAACGTTCCGCGAAACGATCTGGGAGACAACCGCGGATTCGATCCCAACTTCGGCCCCGAAGACACCCGGGTGGGCCTCTATGTCGACTACGAGAACGGTGTGGTGATCGCCCGACAGAACCCCTCGGTCGACGACGCCGGCAATGTCAAGGTCGCAACACCGGAGGTGAAGGTCCAGCAGGCCCCCGACGGGGCGGTCCGGATTCAGTACGACGCCAAGAACGCCTTTGCGCCGCCAGGGTCGGACCTCTCCGGCCATGTGGTTCGGGGCGACGTCGTCGTCACGCCGGGAAGCGGTGGACAGCCTGCGACCGTGGACGGCCTCATCGGCGACTATCCGTCGTTGGAGGTCTACCAGAACATGCCGGACGGGACGACTCACACGGTCGTCCAGGATGCCGCCGACAGCGGCAACTCACTCGGCCCGCTCACCGAGCTACCGTTCTCCCACGAGATCGGCGACGGAGCAGCAGCTTTCGAGCCATTCGAGTCGTACGCACCCCAACTTCCGGGAGGCCCGCGCTTCCCCGGCGACACCGTTCCATACGTTCCAGGCCAGGTGGATGTCAACACCCCGACCAATCTCGGACCGACCAATGACATTCCCCGAGTTGTCGTCGTCCGATAGGAGCATGTAGATGATTTCTCAACCCCAGCATCTGCCGTGGTGGCAGCGACAGAGCACCTCGTTTTGGGCCGCAGCGACCGTGGGCGTTCCGGTACTGCTCTCTGCGGGGTTGTTGCTTGCGGTGCCGGTGAAGTTACTTTTCGACGCCAGCGGCGTATCCCTGCTGGGTTCAGGGTTCGCGGTCGTCGCGGCGGTCGAACTGATACTCGTCCTCGTGTCCGTATTGCTGTTTCGGCGACGGTCTGCGTGGACTACCGGAGCGGCTCTGGCCGGCGGCATCGCCGGAGTGTTCCTACTCGCTGCGGCGTCGTTAAGGCTGGTGCTATGAAAAGCGGCATCAAGTTCGACCAGTTCTTCGGGCCGGCAAGCCTATTCGGTGTTGTTCTCGGGACCGCCTATCTGCTGCTCGTCGTGATGCGGATCATCGATATCGGTGTGGGCTACGGTGCCGTGGTCATCGTCGGGTTGCCGCTGATGCTGACGACGGGCGCATTCAGAAGGTTCGGCACTGGACTTGTTGTGTCGTTGGCGGTGATACCGCTGACGATCGTGACGTTCCTGGTCGGTGCCGGCCTCGGCGCGAGTGTGGGTGGTTAGCGATTAAATGCGATCACCATCGAGGTGGCCGCCGGACGTGGCGGCCAGAATCAGCGACATGGAGCCCTCCGGACCTCTCGTAAGCTGGTTGAGTCGGAATCGCGGTCAACCCGAACAGCGGGTTGTGGTGCTCTGGGAGGAACGGGGATGAAGACGCACAGGCGGAGGTGGGGCGCGTGACCACGCCACCTCCTGGCCAGTGGCCTCCTCAGCAGCCCCCGGGGGTTCCACCAGGCCCGCCTCAGTGGGGTCCGCCCCCGCAATGGGGGCAGCAACTACCGCCTCAGATCGGCGGCAATCGATCCAAGTGGATTCTCGGCGGGCTTGTACTGCTCGTGGTTGTAGTCGTCACCGTCGTCACGACGTTGCTGTTCACGCGCGATGGTTCAAGCACAGATCCGCCCACGGCTTCGCCCTCAGCGCCTAGTACGTCATCAGATGCCAGCGAGATCGCCAGCGCCGATGACGACAAGGGCGTCGGGATTATCGTCGATGAACCTACCTGCGCCGCATGGACTCCCATCGGGGACACGTTCGCCGAACAAGCAGCGAAAGGCTGGAACGACAGAGACCCGTCAATTCCCGCCTCGGACTGGACGGAAGCTCAGCGTGTTCAGCATCTGGCCATAGCGGATGCGATGCGTTCCGCTGCTGACCAAACGGCGGCTTTAGTCAAGCTGACACCACATCGCGTCGTTCGAGAGCTTTACGAACAGTCGATCGCCTACTGGCGCGATTACGCAAACAAAGTGCCTACCTACACGCCGGCCGATGATCACCTCGCACGAGTCGCTACTGGAACATCGAACGCATTGGTATGGATTTGCTCAGCGATAACTTACGGCTCAGCTTCCGCACGAGCTCCCCTAGTTGTGGAATCGCCAGCGCCACTCGATTTTGCACCACTCGGTGACCCCTCCGATCCTGAACGCTTTGTCACCGAGCCATTGTCCGTCTGCAGTCAGTGGAGCCAGGCCGTTGAGGAATTTGACCGTGACACCTCTGAATGGCTCGCAACCGATCCGAACCTATCGGTTTCTCAGTGGCCGCCCGAACAGCAGGCCATATACGTAGAGATGACGACTGTGATGCAGACTAACGCGGGGAAGATGCAGGACCTAGGACTGCGTAGTGGGAACGCCATTTTTTACGACTTCGCAACGCTAGCTGCTCAATACCGCAGAGGTTTCGTCCAGTCCTTTCCCAGTTATGTACCGTCTGATGCTTATCTTGCCAATGCCGCTGCAGAGCTAATTGCCGCTAATGACCAAGCGTGCAAAGCGGCGGGATCTCAATAGTGGGTATCGGAAAGTTCGCTGGAGAATACGTCGAAGAGATGACCGAGCCTGCTGGTTGGCCGGACATCGACGAGACGGAGCTCCAAGAACGTGCCGCGGAGTTCCTCAACATGCGGAACCAAATTGAAGCTGTCGTGACTAATTGGCGCCAGCAGCAGGGCCAAGTTTTCGAAGGGGGGATATGGGTAGGGCAGGGGGCCGATGCTGGTAGATCGTCAATTCAACAACGGGTTGGCGATATGACTTCTCTTCAGGAGCACCTTGGAAAGGCGTTCGCTTTTTACACCTTGGCCACTGGTGTCGTCGAGCAGACAAAGATGGCAGTAAATGCAAATTTGCAGAATGCCCAACAGATCATTCAGGATATCCGCCAGATCCCCAACATCGACGACGCGACGAAGAACGGCCTCATTCAGTTATACGTCGCTTGGCAGAATATTGTGAACAGTAGCGAAGTCTCAGCGATGTCCGGGCAAGTTCCGACATTTGTTCAATGGACACCTCAATCCGCATCGATTCCCGCACCAGTCCCGACACCGCTTGAACAACGACAAGGAACCGGGCCGCCCCAATCAAGATTTGTACGTCAAGGTGCACTCACTCGTCCGGTGATCAGCCCAGTATCCAGTTCTAGACCGACCCCACCGGTCGATGTCGTTGGCGCTAAAGGGGGGCCGCCTGAAGCATCACCTTTCGACGCTGTCGGCGGGGCACCGCAATCTCAAGCTCCCCCGATCTCAAATCAACCAGCAAGCCCCGGCGCCCTCGCCCCATCCAACCCATCGGGCGGATCGTCCGCACCGACCAGCTCCATGGGCACATCCGGAGCGTCGTCCGGAGGAGCAGCTTCACCAACATCGTCCTCGCCATCGGGGTCCGGTTCGTCGAGCCCCAACGCGTCCGGCTCACCCGCCGCGACCCCGACGGGCGCCGCAGGCGGCGCTCCCAATGCCGCAACCCCGGCAGACGCGGCCAAGTCAGCCAGGACCACTTCGCCGCTGCAGCCGCTGACCAGCCAGCCACCGTTGGCGTCGTCCGCTCCGGCCACGTCGCCCGCTCCTGCCCCGGCGCCTACCAGCCAAGCGGCTGCGGCGGTCCCGCCAGCGGGCGGCGCATCCGGCGGAGCGACCGGCGGCACTGGGATCTCCGGGGGTGGCGCAGGCGGAGCAGCACCGGTCAGTGCCGCGCCGACAGGCGGTGCCAGCCCGGCACCGCCGATGCCGCTCGGACCACCGACCACCCCTGCACCGCCCGGTCCCCCCGCCCCCGGCGCCCCGGGCAGCATTGCGCCCACGGCGGCTACCGGACCCGGCGTTTCCGCCATGTCGGCGGCCGGCAGCGGCGCCGCGCCCGCACCTGTACCGGTCTCCACCGCGCGCGCTGAGCGGGATGCGATCCAGTCAGCCGCGGTCGCCGGTGCGCTTCGCCGCAAGACCAACGGCAGCGACCCGCTTCAACGGGCTCGCCACATCGGTGCCGCCCTCAACGCAGGGGTGATGGACTTCGGATTCTTCTGGGTCACCGCGTTGACAACCGACGACACCATCGTCGTCGCCAACAGCTACGGGATGGCCTACATCCCCGACGGCGCGCACCTCCCCGAACAGGTGCGGATGGCCACCGCCGACGAAGCCATCCCGTCGACCGAACGCGCTACGTGGGCGACCTACCCCATTCTTGCGGTGCAGGGCTGGGCTCAACATCACGACCTGAGGCTGCGCGCAGTTGTCGCCACCGAGGAGCAGTTCGCCAGCTTCGACCCCGGCGCCGCCAAGATCATCCTCACCCCGGACGACATTCCCGACGATGGAAAGATGCAGGGCCGCAGTCGTTTAGAGGTCATCGCCCCCTCGGCAGCCCAAACCCTCTCCGCCGTCAGCGACTTCGGCCTCAACGAGCTACTGCCTCCGGCTCCGGCGGACATCACCCCACCCGCCGACGAAACCGCGAAGCTGTGGTTCGACGTCGCCAAGCCTCTGATGAGCACCAGCCCGCAACGCGGCGGTGCCCACCTGTCGGCATTCATCATCTACGCGAATCACGCCCAGGAGCTCGCGCTCTACCAGGCTCACACCGCGACCGATCCGCAGACACAACGGCAGGCCATCGCCGACTGGGTGTACTGGCAGCATCTGGCGGTGCTCATCGGCGACGCGGTCAGCGTCGACGCATCGGTCTGATCCGTCGAGCCGCCCTCCTCTCAACTCCCACGAGACCCACCCGCCGCACGCTAATGTCATTTGCCGATGACAAACCGGACAGACAAGACCCACAATGCGGGCCAGGAGCCTGCCTATCCGGTGGAGCTGCCCCGCCACCTCGGCAAAATGCTGTCGAAAATCAGTATCCAGTCCAAGTTCCTGCTCATGCTGCTCGTCACCAGCATCCTGTCCGCGGCGGTGGTGGGCTACATCGGCTTCGAATCGGGCCGCATCTCGCTGCGCAACGCCGCCTTCGACCGACTCACCGAGGTTCGTGAATCCCAGAGCCGACAGCTCGTCGCCGAGATATCCGACCTGACGAACTCGATCATCCTGTTCGCGAGAACCAGCAACGCCGGGACCGCGATGACGGCCTATACCGCCGGCTTCAACCAGCTCAACGGTCCCGACGCACCACCGATCGAACCCGCCCAGGAACAGGCCCTCGCCAACTACTACACCACCGTCTACGCCCCGGAAGAGGAAGCCAGAACGGGCGTCGAACTCGATGTCGCAGCACTTCTGCCGACCTCATACGCACAGCGGTACCTGCAGATCCACTACACGATCCCCTTCACCGATGCCTCGGAGCGGATCGCGGTCGACGACGCCGGGGACAGCAGCGAGTGGTCAGCGGCCAACGCTCGCTTCAACAACTTCTTCCGCACCGTCACGAGTCGTTTCGAGTTCGAGGACGCGCTCCTCATCGACACCCAGGGCGATGTGGTGTACTCGGCCAACAAGGGCATCGATCTGGGCACCAATGTCCTTCGCGGCCCGTTCCGCGGCGGGGATCTCACCGACGCGTTCAACCGGGCGATGCGCAGCAACGCACTCGATCACGTCGAAGTCACCGACTTCAGTGCCTACCAGCCTGCGCTGGAGCCGACGGCCTGGATGGTCAGCCCGGTCGGCCCGGTCGACCAGGTGACCGGCGTTCTCGCCCTTCAACTTCCGATGTCGAAGATCAACCGTCTGATGACGGTCGACAAGCAGTGGGAGCAGGCCGGCATGGGAACCACCGGGGAGACGTTCCTGGTGGGAGACGACGACTTGATGCGGTCGGACTCCCGACTGTTCCTTGAGGACCCGGACCGGTACCGCTCCGAGGTCGTCGCCGCCGGCACCCCGCCCGATGTCGCCGATCAGGCGATCCGTCAGGGAACCACCGTGCTCATCCAGCCGGCGGGCACCGAAGCGACCCGCCTGGCAGCCCAGGGGCAAACCGGCACGTTGATCTCCGACAACTACCTCGGGCGCCGCGCACTGCAGGCCTACGCGCCGATTGCCGACGATGAACTGCAGTGGAACATCGTCGCCAACATCGACGCCGCGGAGGCGTTCGCTCCGGTCAACCGCTTCACGCGCACCCTGATCCTGTCGACCACCGCGATCATCTTCATCGTGTGTGTGATCGCGATGCTGCTGTCGCGCCGGTTCGTGCGCCCGATCAAACGCCTGGAGGCCGGCTCACGCCAGATTGCGGCCGGCAATTACGGCGTCGTATTGCCTCTCCGCTCGCTCGACGAGTTCGGCGATCTCACAAAGGCTTTCAACGAGATGAGCAGCAACCTGTCGCGCCACGAACAGCTGCTGGTCGAGCAACGCGAGGAGAACCACAAGCTGCTGTTGTCACTGATGCCCGAGTCGGTGGTCGAGCGGTACCGGGAGGGCGAGGAGAACATCTCGCTGCACCACCAGGACGTCAGCGTGATCTTCGCCGAAGTCGTCGGCCTCGACGAACTGGCCGTACATCTGTCCTCGGAGGAATCGCTGGCCATCACCAACAAGCTGGTGCACCAATTCGACCTGGCTGCCGAAGATCTCGGCGTCGAACAGGTACGCACGCTGCACAACGGCTACCTCGCCAGCTGCGGGCTCAACCAGCCCCGTCTGGACAACGCCCGCCGCACCGTGGACTTCGCGATCGAAATGCACCACATCATCACGAGATTCAACGCCGAGTCGGGCTATGACCTGCGCCTGCGTGCCGGCATCGACACCGGCACCGTCGGTAGCGGTCTGATCGGCCGGACCAGCATCGCGTACGACATGTGGGGTGCAGCGGTCAATCTCGCCTATCAGGTGCGCAATGGATCGTCCCAGCCCGGCGTGTACGTCACCTCGCGGGTCTACGACGTCGTCAGGGACCTGCACGACTTCACTGCGGCCGGCGTGATCAGCCACGACGGGAACGACGAACAGACCTATCGCCTCGCGGAGAGCCGCTAGCGATGGAATCCCTCGACCAGCCGTGGTTCTACTGGGCACTATCGGTAGCAATCGGGTTGCCGATCGGGCTCATCGCGCTCACGGAGCTTCGCACCGCGCTGGAGCGCCGGGGCAGTGCGCTGGCCAGACCGGTGGAACTGCTGCGCAACTACGTCCTCCCGTTGGGGGCGCTCCTGGCACTGCTGACGGGCGCCAATCAGGTGTCGGTCCACGCGACCCCGGTGCGACTGGTCGCCACGACGCTGGGCTTCGTGGTGCTGGTGCTGCTGCTGTCCGGCCTCAATGCCACAGTGTTCGACAGCGCTCCGGAATCCAGTTGGCGCAAGCGGTTACCGACGATCTTCCTCGACGTTGCCCGCTTCGCGTTGATCGCGGTGGGTCTGGCGCTGATCCTGTCAGTGGTCTGGGGCGCCAATGTCGGCGGGCTGTTCACCGCGTTGGGTGTCAGCTCGATCGTGCTGGGTTTGGCGCTGCAGAACTCGGTCGGGCAGATCGTGTCCGGCCTGCTGTTGCTGTTCGAGCAGCCGTTCCAGATCGGCGACTGGCTCGACACCCCCTCCGCGCGCGGCCGGGTCATCGAAGTCAACTGGCGTGCAACCCATATCGAGACTGCCAGCGGCTTGCAGGTGATGCCTAACTCCGTGCTGGCCGGGGCATCGTTCACGAATCTGAGCCGGCCGGCGGGAGCTCACACGATCTCGGTGTCGACGGTGTTCGCCGCCACCGATCCGCCGGACGCCGTGTGCGAGGTGCTGGGCCAGGTGGCCGCCGGGTTGCCTCAGCTGCGTGTGGGCGATCGCATTGCAACGGTGCCGATGGGTGCGACCCAGTACTGCACCACCATTCCGCTGCGGTCCCCCGCCGACGACGCTGCCGCCCGTGCCACGTTCCTTCGATGGACCTGGTACGCCGCCCGGCGCGCCGGACTGCATCTGGACCAGGTGGACGACGACTTCTCCAGCGAGGATCGGACCCGGTCCGAGTTGCAGGCGATCGCGACCACACTGCGTCTCACCGGCATCGACCAGCAGCTGCTGCTCCCGAGGGTGCACCTGACCCGCTACGGCGCCGGCGAAACTCTTCAGGTGCCGGGGGAACTTCCCACCAAGATGACGTTCGTGATGTCCGGGCGGGTTCAACTCACCGTCTCCGATGACGACGACGTGCTCCCGGTTCGGATCCTGCAGCGGGGCGACTTCCTCGGCCAGAGCGCACTGACCCGCGAGGCGGTGACCGCGGGCGCGGTGGCGCTCGAGGAGGTCACGGTGCTCCAGATCGGACGTGACGACATTCAAGAGCTGGTGCGGCACAAACCCCTGCTACTCAAGGACATCGGCAAGGCCATCGAAGAGCGTCGCAAGAAAGTCCAGGCCGTGCTCGAGACGGCACGGGGGGCTCAAAGCGGCTAGGACTGGGTTCGGAGCGCGCGCACTAGCCTCGCGCCAGTGGTAGTCCGAGATCAACGGCACGGGCGGTCAGTGCTTCGTCGAAAGTGGCGACCGCCGCCGCGTGCATTTCGGCGTTGTAGAGCACGCAGCAGTCCGGCATTTTGAGCCGGGTCGAAGCCCGCAGCTCCCCGAGCCGACGAGCACCCTCGGCCGGCAGCGCGAGAGGTTCGACCTCGAGGCCCGCCAGAAGGTGCTCGAGTCGGTCGGCCTGACCCGAGCGGGCGGCGCCGACATAGACCTCCGCGAGCGTGACAACGCTCGACGCGAACTGCTCTGAGGCATGCCGCAGCAGGAGATCGGTTGCGGCGTCATGGTGGGTGTCGGCCGAGTCGAAGTGTGCAATCAACACGCTCGCGTCGAGCACGATCATTCGGGCCAGTCCCCGCGCAACTCCGTCAGGTACTGGGGACCGAACACGCCAGTCAGCGCGCCGCCGGTGTCGGCGATTGCCTGTCGACGTTCGCGATCTTGCTCAATGCCGTTGTGCGCAAGCGTCTTTTGCCCGGCCAGGATGAGTTGGCGCAGCAGCGCGCCTGGTTTGTCGGCAAGGTCGGGCCATGCGCGACGGGCGACAGCAAGGGCGTCGCTGATGTCGTCGGTCTCGGTGATCGCGTGGCGCCGGCGGTCGGTCGGCATGACCGAAGTGTAACACTGCCCTACGTAGTGTTGCACCTGGTCGTTACACCCCCGCCTACGACGCCGGCGGAACATCCACCTGACGTATTGCCTCGCCCGACGCCCTATCCGTCGACTCGTACTTCCCGGCGGCTGCACCCAGATTCGAGCCGTAGGTGTGCACTGCGTCCACCAGGGTGGACATCTCGGTTGCCACGAAGGCCTTCGCAGCTGTGCACGCCTCCGCGGTTTGCAGTTGCGTCACGGCGGCCGCAGCATCACCCAGCGGGGCGTCGACCTGCACGGCGGCCAGTTTGTCCGCAGCCGCAACGAACGCCGCGCCGGCGCTGCGCAGTTGGTCGGTGTTGACCTCCAGGCTGCCGCTCACAGGTTGATGCTGTCGTCGGTGGCTACGGGCGGTTCGGCAAGCCGGTGTCGGCCGGAAGGTGTTCCTGGCGAACCGCTTTCACTGCTGTCGGGCGCGCGCTCGCTTCCCTGCCGACCCGCGGCGGCGCCGTCCTGCTCGTCGCGCTCCTCTTCCATGGGCGCCTCGGGCGGTTGTTCGTCCGCCTGTTCCGCCTCGGGCAACTCACCACCTGGGAGATCGATCCCGCCGGCGGCATCACCCTGCCCGCCCTGCCCGAACTGGCCCGCCATCTGACTGACCTGTTGGCCGACCTGCTGGGCACCCTGCATCACGCCCTGCGGCACCGCGGCTACCGCTCCCATCACCTGCATCGGCATCTGCGCCATCTGCCCGGCCATCTGCATCGGCATGCTCATCATCTGGCCCATCGAGTCGGCACCGGACGAACCTGCGGCCGGGCTGCCCGATCCGGTACCGGGCAGTCCTGACGTGTTCTGCATCTCCTGGCTGATCTGGCCGCCCAGTTGCTGGTCGGTCGACGAATACGCCTGGGCCGCATCCACCACGCTGTTCGCAGTCTTCGTCGACTGCGCCTGCACCGCGGGCAGCTGCGCGATCACCGGGTCGTCGATCGCCGGGATCTGGCCGATGATCGCCAGCGACAGGGGGTCGTTTCCCATCGGCTTGAAAGGCGCGGGCGCAGCCGGTAATTGAGCCGCTGAACTCAGCAGTTGACCACCGGCCATTCCCAGCTGTTCGGGATCGACTGACAGTGGAGGTGGATTGCCCATCGCTGTTCTCCTAGAACCGAAGGTTCCGCAGTAGGTCGTACACCCCGGCGATCCACAGCAGCATCGGGATCACCGCGGCGATCGCGGCGCCGTCCAGTAATTCCAGAATTCGTTTCGTGACCGGTGACAACCGTCGGACGCCGTCGGTGGCACCGACCAGGATCACCGCGACCAACGCCAACACGGTGTAGACCGCGAGCACCAACCAGGCCCGCTCCGGATACCAGAGGCACATCCGGACCATCACGCCGGTCGGTATCGCGACCGCGGCAGCCATCAACGCCCAGGCGCACCACCGCTCCGCATAGAGCCGGGAGCGGAATCCGCACATGACCATCACCAAGCCGGCGACGATCAGGCTGTGTTTGAAGAAGTGCCCTTGAACGACAACGGCTATCGACCCGGCGGACAGGATCAGCGCACCGGCGGTGAGGAAGCCGATCAGCAACCGCTTGGCCAATCGGCTCCGCTCGGTGAGGCGCGCCGCAGAGTCTGGGACGGAAGCGATGATCGCCTGCCAGGTCTCGGATTCCTCGGACGTGTCGGTCGTCGTGACGGGATCCAACAGTTCGTCGTTGGACACCGTCTCCCCCGGTGCCGGGATCGGTGGCAGCGCGATCCGGGCGACGGCGACCGTGAGCTTCGCCGCGTTGGTCACGATGATCAGCCCGAACGCGATGGCGCCAGCAGGCACCCAGTTGTTCCACCCGTATCCGTACGCAACCGCGGCGATGGTCACCGCCGTCGCGATCACCGCGAGGAAGGCCGCGACCTCCGCCCGGCCCTTCGGCCCGCCGCGGGTCGCCAACACCATCAGCAGCAGCAGCGACCCGGCGCCCGCGATCTGCGGCGCCCCAAGCGTTTCCACGCCGCGCGGTAACGGAACGGCCAGCGCGACCCCGGTCCCGAGTGTCACCAGCGACGACACCAGCAGGCTCTCGGCCATGTCGAGGTTGTCGTAGCGGGTCTGCGCCAACGTGCTGGCGCCCATCAGACCCACGCCCAGCACGCCGAGTGCCACAGCCCACCACCAGTCGCGGCCGGTTGACGCCCACGACAGGATGGCGACCGTGCTGATGACCACCGCCGCGGCGGGCAGGACCATCCCGACGAAGCGGTACAGCGCGCTGCGGTCGAACTCCGGTGTTTCGTCGAGCACCGCGATCGCGTCGATGACGTCCTCGACCAACGGTCGGTAACGCTCGGTGCGACTCACCGGCACCACTGTCAGCAGTGAGCCGTCTACCACGCCCGCGGCGTCCAGCGAGTCGGTGAGCTTGATCGGCGGCGCTCCCGGACGGGCGAACGACCACACGCCCTGCGCATTGAAGTCGAAGCCCGCCAACACCTCCGGCGGGGTGTCCTCGAGGATGCCGGCCAGCACTGACACCGTTTCGTCCGCGTAGGTCTCGATCGGCGCCGCCGACGGCAACACCAGGTCGGTCATGCGCCGACCTGTCAGGATCGTGACCCGCGTGGTCGACGGCTTGCCGGGCGAAACGCTCGACGACGACGGGGGCGCGGCCGTCGCGGTCAACGGCGTTCGAGCCTGTCGAAGTCGTCGGAGAGCGCCGCGGCGAGTTCGACGACCTTACGCTCGAACTCCTTGCCCAGCAGATCCAACTGGATCTCGGTGCCCGACGCGATGTGCTTGTCCCACGGGAGCACGATCACTCGACCCTGTGGCACATGCCTCTCGAACTGCTGCACCAGATCCTCGACGTCGATGTTGGGCTTGCCCGGCACGACATGGTTGATCACCACACAGGAACGGCCCAGCAGATCCTGATACCCGTTCTGCCGCAACCAGTCCATCGTGATCGCAGCCTGCCGGGCCCCGTCGATCGAGGCGCTGGCCACGATGACCAGCCCGGACACCGTCGACAGGACCCCTCGGGCAGCGGGCTGGAAGAGCCCGGCCCCGCAGTCTGCGAGCACCAGGTTGTAGTAGCGCGAGACGATATCCGTCGCGCCCTTCCAGTCGTCGTCGTTGAATTCGCGCCGCGCGGCGCTGTACTCCTCGGACGACAGCACCTCGAGGTTGGCGCCGTTCATGCTCGTGTAGGCGCGAATGTCGTTATAGCGGTGCAATTCCTTGTCGGTCAACAGATCGGCGACGGTCGCAGCCGACTGCCTTCCGGCACGATCGGCGAGGTTGCCACCGTCAGGATCGGCGTCGATGGCGAGGATCCGGTCACCGCGGATTCTGCTCAACGCCGAACCCAGTGCCACCGTCACCGCGGTCTTGCCCACTCCGCCCTTCAGACCGAACACGCCGATCTGGTAGGAGTCTCGGGCGTTGCGCCGGATGCGCGCGTGCAGATCCATCTCGTACATCTCATCAGGTGAGAGCCCGAGGTTGATCCGGGTCAGCATGTAGATCCAGTGCCGCCAGCCTCGCTGGGACGGCATCTTCACCGCGCTACGAACGCCGACGTGCGACAACGCGTCGATGGCGCGGTGGTTGCCCATCGATGCCGCCGACGTCGGCGCGGGCTGAGCCGCCGCCCGCCGACCACCGTCGCTGTCGGCGAAGTGGTGCGACGGCGCAGGGGCCGACGCGGGGCGGGGAAGTGGGGCGGGCGCCGTCTGCTGCTGCTCGTGACGCGCCCCCGAGTGAGCGGTGTTCTGGGGTGTCCGCATCATCCCGTTGTTCGGAAGATGTTGGGGTGCTGCGTGAGTCGCCGGGATCTGACTGGTGACCTCGGTCTGCCGAGGCGGCGGCGCAGCGGCAGTCTGGGTGCGCGGCGCCGCGGTTGGCATCGCGGGTGGCGTCACGTCGTTGCGGGACGCGCCGCCGTGAGTTGTTGCGCTGTCCCGGACGGCAGGCGGGGTGTCGCGGTCGGAGTCCTCGTCGACCGTCCGCACGGCATCCGGCGAGTGGAAGAGCCGGTCATAGTCGGCCGACATGTGTACCTCTCAAGGGTTTGCAGGGAGTGCGCGCGGCGCACGCGGTGGACGATCCTTCGTTCATGCCGGTCGTCCACCGACGTGCACCACCGCGCTTATGTAAAGGTTCCGATGACTGCGTTCTCGGTGCCACCCATCGTGGTACCCGCGTTGCTGACTGCCTGCGCGAGCTGCGTCAGCGCAAGGTTGAGCTCCGTCGAGTTGGCGTCCCAGCGCTGCTGCACCGCCTGGTACGACATCGAACCGTCGCCGACCCACGCACCCTGCAGCCGCGCGAGCGAGCCTTGGCCTTCGTCGAGAAGCCCGTTGGTACGGCCCACCGCGGCGTGGATTTCGCCCGCGCCGGCCTCGATGGCCCCGAACTCGTAGTTGATCTGTCCCACGTCTGTTCTCCGTTTCCTTGTGAGTTCGAGCTAGATGTTCATCTGCGACGCGAGGTCGTCTGCGTTGTTCGCGTCGGTGTTGAGGTATGAGGTACCGCTGGTGTGGATGTTCTGCGAAATGTCGGTGAGCAGCCGGATCTGCTGGCTGGACGCCTCGTGGAATCGGAGCAGCGCCGCCTGCGCCGCCTGTCCCGCACCTTCGCTGTGCAGGCTCACCTGGAGAGCCGAGGCAGTCGACTCGACCTGGGCGAGGACGGACTGAAGTTCGCCGGAGATCCGGTCGAAGTTCGCCGCCTCCGCCATTAACTGCGGAGTATCCGCATTCACCAATGTCATTGCTGACCTTCTCTCTCGTTACCTGTGTTCCCGCCGAATTGGCGGACCCTCCCGACCCAGGCGGTCGGCAAGTCTTTCGGGACGATCACCAGTCGTCCTCTTCGTCCTCGTTGAGGTCGTGTTCCAGTGGTGCCGGGGCGTTGAGTCCGTTCTTGTTCCCGCCGCTCCTTCCCCGCTGACCGAGCATCCCCATCGGGCCGCCCATCCCGCCCCCGCCGGCACCGACAGGTGCCAGCCCGCCCGCGGCGACACCCGGCCCGGCGCCGGCGCCGACTGCCACCGGGCTCATCGCGAGCTCTTTGCCCACGAGGTTGGACATCAACGGTGTGCGTGCGGCAGTGCCGCCTGCCCCCGGCAGCGAAGCCGCTCGGACCAGGCCCGATCCGGCCGCGGCTCCGGTGCCCCCGATCGCGGGGTGGTTGGAGAACGGGGTCGCGCCCAACATCCCGACCTGCGCACCGTTGTTGCCGCCCAGGCCACCCATCTGGCCGAACATCGACGAGACCTGCTGCAGCGGTTGGGAGAGCGCCTGGAACGGCTGCGTCACTCCCTGCATCATCTGCTGCGGTGCCTGGGCGAGCGTGGAGCCCAGCTGGGACGCCATCTGCATGCCCATCTGCATGCCCTGCTGAGGGGCCTGCTGCATCATCTGGCCCGGGTCCGTCTGAGACCGTCCCTGGTTGGCGGCCTGCTGTGCCATCTGTTCGGCCCGGCCCGCCTTCTGGTTGACCTCCTCGAACTTGCCCTGGCCGCTGACCTTGAGGAAGGTCGCGTTTCGCACCGCGGCCCCGGCCATCATCGGTGCCGCGCCCGCCATCCCCACGGCCATCGCACTCTCCGCGGCGCCGGGTATGACTATCGGCTTGGGCGGGGTGATCGGCTCGAACGTCGCGTTCAACGAGGTCTCGGCCTGATAGGCGCTCATCACCGCCGCCGCCTGGTCCCACATGCGTACGTAATCGGCCTCGTTCACCGCAATCGGGACGGTGTTCACACCGAGGAAGTTGGTCGCGTTGAGCGTCGCGTTGGTGACATGGTTCAGCTCGATCTCCGGCAGCGGCGGGGTGGTCGTCAGCGCGGCCGAATAAGCGGTCGCCTGTGCGGATGCCTGCAGCGCCCGCTTCTGCGCCTGCAACGCCAGCATCCGCAGCCAGAGCACCATCGGCATCGATGCGGTGATGGCACGCTCGCTGCCCTGGCCCTGCCACATCTGAGCCAGCGACGACAGGCTGGCGGCCAACTCGTCGGCCTGCGTCTCCAGCGAGATGGCGAAGGCCTCCCAGCCCGCAGCCGCCTGCATCATCGGCGCGGGACCGGCGCCGGCCATCAGGCGCGACGTGTTGATCTCAGGGGGGAACGCCCCCCAGATCGGTGGAAGGGGAATCGAGATGCCAGCCATGACTCAAGCGACTCGTTTCAGCTGCCCGGTTCAGGCCAGCGTCGCGCCGTTTTCGCCGTCAACAGCTTGGTAGACACCGGCGATCTCGATGACGGTGGCGCCGGCGCGGGCCAGCTCCTCCTGCGCCATCGCGTTGATCCCCATGGTCTGCACACCCTCCGAGGCAAACATGATGGCCGCCGTGGCCGACACTTCGTCCGCGCCCGCCGGAGCAAGCGCGGAGACCGCCGTTGTAGCCGCGGTACCGGTGGCGAGACCCCGCGCACCATTGGCGACGACCTGACCTCCGACGCCGGCGGCGCCCGCGTTGTGGCTCAGTGGTTGCATTTGCTGACTCCTCACTCGTCCTCAACACATTTGTGCGTTGAGCCCTGGTCAAACGGCAGCAATTCCCTGTGAGAGAGCTAGAAGATCCCCCGACCCGATTGCTTTCACAGTCCGTCCGCATTTGCTGGACGTTCTGAAAACCAATACTAACCGCCGTTGGAGGGTGCTTCGAACACTAATTCTTCCGGCGGATCCACATAGGCCGCTTGAATCACTTCTTTCCCATCCGGGGTCACAAAGAATGCCTGCCCAGGCGGCCTTTTCTTGACAAGAATCTCCCTCGATGGGAAATCTTGTTTCTCGCCGGAGAGGAACATCGTGGGCGTCCCCGCGCCGTAGGCGGCACCGACGAACTTGTCCATGGTGGCGCGATGCGCCTGGCTCATCTGACACGTGACGACGATGTGTAGACCGATGTCGGCAGCGGCGGGCAGCAGCGGCGACAGAGGCGCCATGGGCGACATCATTCCTCCGGCCGCCACGATCATGTGCCAGTCATCGACCAGCAGTACGATGTCGGGTCCGGTCCACCAGGAACGTGACCGAAGCTGCGACGGTGTCAGGTCTGCCGGCGGTAGCCGTTTGGTCAGGTTCGTGGCCAGCGCCTTGATCGCCGCCTCCAGCGCCGTGTGGTTGCGGTTGATCGCTCCGGCGGCCAGCAGGTGCGTCTCCGGCACCGCCTCCAACAGCCCAGACCGATAGTCGGCGACCATGAACCGCACCTGTTCCGGGCTGTTGCGCGCACAGATCGCGCGCGCCACCGCGTGCGCGATGGTGGTCTTGCCGGACTTGGGCGCACCAAAGATCAGGTGATGCGGACTGGTGTACATGTGACTGTGCGCCACGGTGAGATCCGCCTCGCGCACGCCGACCGGGATGGTCCAACGGGTGCGGTAGTCGGCCTCCGGACCCGGAGGGTCCTGATCGAGTTGGTGCAGATGGATCCGTTCTGGCAGGACCCGCACCCGTGGAGCCTCATCGGTGTGGCGTGCCGCGATCTCCTGAACCGCGGCCGACATCGCGGGCACCAGACCCTCGACGCTGTGGACGCCGTCGAGTCGGGGCACCCCGATCATCAAGTGATGCTTCTCGGTCGACACGGCGCGTCCAGGCCGGTTCATCGGAATCTCGCGGGTGATCCGGTCCACCTGGGTCTCGTTCACGTCGCCGAGGCGGAACTCCACCTTGGTGCCCAAGTAATCGCGCACTCGCGCTTTGAGTTCCGTCCAGCGCGGGGTGGAGATCACCACGTGCACGCCGTAGGCCAGTCCCTGTCCGGCGAGATCCTGGACCACGGCCTCGAGATCGGGGAACTCCGCGGCGAAGGCCGGCCAGCCGTCGATGACCAGGAACACGTCACCGAACGGGTCCGCCGAGGCCGGCTTGCCTGGATCCTCGCGCATCTGCCGGTAGTCGGCCATCGAGCCGACCCGATACTGCTTGAACGTCTGCTCCCGCTGCCGCAGAACGGCTTTGACCTCAGCGACCACCCGGTTGACGCGGTCGGGTTCGGCTCGTGTGGCGACACCACCGACGTGCGGCAGATCCTCGATGTACATCAGACCGCCGCCACCCATGTCGACGCAGTAGAACTGCAACTGCCGCGGGGTGTGCGACGCCGCAGCAGACAGGATCAGCGTCTGCAGGAACGTCGACTTGCCCGTCTGCGGGGCGCCACCGACGGCGATGTTGCCGGCCGCTGTTGCGACGTCGATGCCCCACACCTCCTGCCGGTGACGCCGCGGTTCGTCCATGACGCCCAACCCGATCCGCAGCGGGCGACGGTCGTAGTCGCGGGCGACCAGTTCGTTGACCGGCGTGGGGTCGGCCAACGGCGGCAGCCACATTCGGTAGGCATGGTTCTCGCCGGTGGTGAGCTGATTGAGCACCACTTCGCGCAGCACTTTCTGTTCCGGCTCGATCGTCACTGTGCCACCGTCGCGTCGAGGATCGGGGCCGCGGTGAAACGGTGGATGCGGATCCCGCTGTCGGTGGCGCGCGGTGCGACGTCGGCGTCGCCTGCGGCCACCACCGCCGGTTGGTACGGATTCCCGGTGTAGACACTCTGGAACTTCACCGGGTCCTCCATCCCGACGCGCAGGAAGCCGACGCCACTTTCCTTGTTGGTGATGTACTGCGCCTCGGGCGTGCCGATGACGGCTTTGGATTCCGCGGAACTGGTGGTGCGTAACGCGATCCGATAGGTCAGGTTGGGTTCCAGCTTGTCGATGCGGGTGCCGCCGGTGTTGAGGGATTGCGTGGCGAGCAGCAGGTGCACCCGCAGCGACCGGCCCACCCGGCAGATGCGGTCGAACAACTGGATGAAGTCGGGATGGTTCTGCAGCAACTCGGCGAACTCGTCGACGACCACGAACAGTGTGGGCAGGGGCGGAAGATCGGCGCCGCGTTCGCGGTGCTTCTCGTACTCGGCGACTCCCGACAGTGCGCCGGCCGCGCCGACCTGCAGACCGGCCTGTCGCAGGATCGACTGGCGACGGTCGAGCTCACCGGTGAGCACCTCGCCCATGCGGCTGACCAACTCGGCCTCCTCCTCCATGTTGGTCACCACGGCCGCGGTATGTGGCAGCTTCTCCATCCCGAGGAACGTCGAGCCACCCTTGAAGTCGGTGAGCAGCAGATTGATCTGGTCGGGGTGGTGGGTGGCGGCGAGCGAAAGTATCAGCGTGCGAAGGAACTCCGACTTCCCCGACCCGGTGGTGCCGATCAGCATGCCGTGCGGCCCGGCGCCGAACTCAGCTCCCTCCTTGATGTCGAGATGCATGACGTCGCCGGTCTTGAGCTCATGGCCGAACGGAATCCTCAGCCGATCGTGATCGGTGTCGGTGAACATCCGCCAGCGTGCCGGTGTCACCTCCTCGACGGTCTGCGCTCCGACGATCTCGTGCCACTCGGTGGCCACCTTCTTCTGCACCCGGGTGCTCTTGTCGATGATCGTCCCGGTGATCGACCAGCCCGCCAGCTTGCGGGCCAGCCGACCCGCCTGCCCCGGTGTCATGCTGTCCACCTGACTGGCCACCAGTCGGAACGTCTGATTCGGCAACCGGTCGTCGGCTGTGCCGTCCGCGTCCACCCGGATCCGGTACGCCGAGCCGCGGTGGTTACCCAACGTGATGACGGTGACGCCGGATCGGCCGTCCATCGGGAATCCCGCTCTGCCGCCGGTCAAGTCGATGACCACCACATAGGGACCGCTGGGTGCCGCGTCCGCGGTGTGCGGGCCGCGCGCGGTGAGGTCGCTCAGCCCGTCGGGGCGGGTGAAGACCATCCGCGTGGTGCCTGCCGCGTCGGTGTCCGACTGGTGCTGCAGGTGCGGCAGCCATTTCAGCCACGACCAGTCCGCGTCCTCGGGGTCGTCGGTCAGCACCCGGATCTGCAGCAGGTCAGGCGGATGGAACACCGCGAGGTGGCAGATCATCGAGGTCAGTAGCCCCGCCGCGCCATCGGGATCACCCCCGACGGCGATGGTGGGAAATGTCCTCAGTTGCACCAACTTCGGACAGTCGTGAATCAGTCCGTGGGTGCGCAGGAACTTCGTCACCCACATGTGACTGACCGGTTCCAGGTGCGCTTGCGGGGCGCCGGCGGGCCCCGCGAGTTCACCACCGACGGCAGGTTTCAACAGCCTGTCGACCGCAGGTTCAGACCCGATGCCGATTCGCGTCGCCGCATAGAAGTCGGCGTTGCTCGCACGCGACCATTGCCGGTGGGTGCCGACGATGGACGACAGATCATCCGGGTGCGGTGCGTGGTAGTTGAAGAACGTCACCTGCGCGGCAGCCGAGGAGGTCACCCGGGTACGCAGACCGGCGAGGTAGCGCAGGTACTCCTTGCGGTCGGCATTGATCTCGGGCACCTTCTTGCCGCCGCTGCCGCCGCTGGCCACCAGGCCGACGGCGGCCATCACCATCATCAGCGGCATCATCAGCATGTACGGCGAAAGCTGGCGCACACCACTGAAGATCATGATCGCGATCATGCCGAGCATGCATCCGCCCAGAACCCACGGCAGTGCCTTCTGCATGCCAGACGGCGGGATGTCGACACCGAGATCGTCGGGCGGAGTCACGTTGATCTCACCGGGGGTCAGGCGAGGTCCCCGCTTGATGATCGGGGTGAACTTGCGGGTCGTCATCCGCCACCTCCGTTGTCGACTCCCGCGGGGAGCGCCTCGTCGGCGTTGACCCGGCGGGGGTTGGGGTTCGCGGGCAGGGTGTCGTGCTCTATCAACGCCGCCTCTTTCGACAGCACCGGACCGTCGATGAGCAGACTGACCACCTGCCACGGCGCTGTTCTCGGCGCCGTCAACCCCAGCTTCGAGGCGGTGTCGGCATCGGGCAGTCCGTACCGCACGCCCTGCGGATCGACGTAGTACAGGCTCTCACCGTAACGCGGGTCCGGTGACTGCAGTTGGATGAACTGGCCGCCGCTGATGTGGACGGTCGCGTCACCGCCGATCTGGCGGATGCCGGTGTTCAGTGCCGACGGTGGGAGCGGCAGACGGCGTCCGGCGATGACGGTGGTTTTCGGGCTCTGGTCGCCGGGTTCGCGCTGCCACGCCCAGCACAGTGTCGGAACATCCTGACGCATCAGAACATCCATCGGACTGTCGGGCAGCGGCGAGTTGTACACCTGCTCGACGATCCGTGCCACCGCGCTCGGCTCCATCGACGGCGGCGAGATCAAGCCGTAGGAGTTCGTGGCACGCAGCGCCGCGGCGGTGGTGCCGTTGACCTTCGCGACACCGCCGGGCAGCACCAGATAGTGCTGCTCGTCGGACTCGGTCATCGTCTTGAACACCGAACCGATCACCAGTTCCGGCGGCAGGCCGACTGAGTTCGGCGCCCCGGTGGCGGGGATGTCGGGCAGTCGCCACGGACCCGCATCGGGCAGCGCGTTGAACAGTCCCTCCGAGATCGGCGTGGCCCGCGCGGTGACGGGGATGCCGACGGCGGAGGTCACGGCACGGTCCGAGAGGTCGATGGCGTGCCGCCCGGCGTCGGTGACCAGCCAGTCCTGGCCGTCGTAGTTGATCAGCATTCCCTGCTCGGGGCGCATCTCCCCGACCGACGAGTCCAGCGCCAACGGCATCACCAGCACCGCCGTATCAACCGTCGGGGCAACACTTTCCGGCTTGACAACCGTGTCACAGAGCGACCACTGCGACTCAGGCGCCGACGACACCGGGGTCGCGTACGGTGCGCCCGGGATCCCCAGCGGTTGTCCCTTCGGCATGCTGTCGAGTTCCTCGGACTTCACCTCCACCGGGGTGTTGTTGGTGCCGAGGATCAACCGTGCCGACGTCAGGTTGTACACGGGCCGCAGCTGACCGCTGTCCGGGAGCACCACGAACAGCTGATTGGTGTTGCGGTCCACCAGAAGGCTGTCGCCGCCGCGCTTGCCGAGAGGCTTGAAGTACGCGAGCAATGCCGCGCCGAGGCATATCAGCACCGCGATGACGATGCCTGCCGTCACTGCGCGGCTGTAGAACTGCAATGGATCGTCGAACATCCGGGTATCACGTCGCACGATCGCATGCTCGACCCGGCGCAGCAGGAAGCGCCAGCCGCTGACCTGCACCTTGGTGGTGAGCCGGAATCCCGCCATCGTCTATCCGCTCAGATTCAGTCGGCCGTGCACCGACACGATCGCTGCTGCCATGTCCTCACCGTTGATCTCGCTGAGTTGTTCTACGGCAAGGGATTCGATATCCAGCGACCGCGCCAGACGCATATCCCGCGTCTGCTCTCCAGCCTCGACGAGCTGGCGGGCGTAGCGGCCGTTGCCCGCGACATCGAGGGCGGGCTTGCCGCTTGTGGTGCTCTGAACCAGCAGCGTCGCCGCTTCCAGCACCTGCTTGGCTGCCTCGTCGGAGAGGCTCGAGTCGTTGGCCGCTGCGATCACCCGGCCGATCTCGACGATCTCCTCCGGAGAGTACGAGTCGAACTCGATCCGGGTGGAGAACCGCGAGCGCAGACCGTCATTGGTTTCCAGCAGCCGGTCGATGTCGTTGCCGTAGCCCGCGATGATCACCACCAACCGGTCACGGTCGTTCTCCATCCGGGCGAGCAGGGTGTCGAGAGCCTCGCTGCCGAACGGATCGGCGCGGCCGTCACGCTCCTGCACCAGTGTGTAAGCCTCGTCGATGAACAGCACTCCGCCCATCGCCCGGTCGATCGTCCGTGCCGTCTTGACTGCGGACTGGCCCTCGTACTCGGCGACGAAGTCCTTGCGGGATGTCTCGACGAGTTTGGGCTCGTCGATCACGCCCAGGCCGGCCAGGATGTTGGCGACGACCCGGGCGATCGTCGTCTTGCCCGTCCCGGGCGGGCCGGTGAAGATCATGTGTTTGGAGGCCTGCGCCACCTTCATGCCGCGGGCAGCCCGCACCTTCGCCATCTGCGTGGCCGCGCGGTAACGCTCGATCTGTTCCTTGACCCGAGTCAGGCCGATCTGACGGTCCAGTTCCGATTGCGCCTCGGCCAGAAGCGCTTCGCGACCGGAGTTGTCCGCCACGACGCTGGACGGGTCCCATGGGTCGCGCCGGGCGGCGATCTTCTCCGCAGTGGTGGTCTCCAGTCGACACGCCGGATCCTTCAGCGCGGCAGTCACTTTCGGCGAGGGATGGGTGGCCTGCAGCCACTCCAGCAGCGCGATAGCAGCATCCTCGTTGCCTTGTCCCCGCCGGGTCATCGCCAGGAACCAGGCGATCGAGGGGGCACACGCTTCGCCGGCTGGCGACGAATTCGACTCTGTCAGGCGGCGTTCCGCCTCGGTGAACAACCCGAGGTTGGCTGCCGCCACCCCGTGTGCCACCCCTGCCGCGGCGGCGAGGAACTTGTCGGGCCAGGCACCGGCGCCGCGGACTTCGTCGATCACATCGGTCCACCGTTGTGCCGCGCCGTAGATGACGGCCCTGACCCAGGACACCAGGTGTTCCGCACCCGCCGCGGGTGCGTCGTCGAGCGCCTCCATCGCGTCGGCATAGTTGCCTTCGGCGGCCTCGGTCACCGCGAACCCCATGGTGATGGCCAGCGGGGAGATCACGGGATAGGTGATGTCGCCGTACTGGCCGCCGATCGGCACCCGCGCTGCCAGGCTGTTCATCGAGATCTCGGCGGCACCGGCGAGTTGGCCGAAGTTGTTCCGCGAGTACCACGCCCGGAACATGGTCACCCGGTCCATGTCACCACAGCGGATGCGTCCCACCCAGGCGTCACAGGCGGTTTCGTCGACCTCGGTGATCTCGGTGAACATCTCCAACGACCGCGCCGGTGAGGTGGGCAGCATGCCGACCGCGGTGCCGAAGACGCTTGCCAGATGTTCAGTCATTCCTCACCTGCGTAGCGGGTTGCGAACAGCTCGTCACGCGCCGCGCGAGCCTGTTCGGGGGTGGGCAGATCCAGATCACGGCTGAGAAAGTCGCGGGTGGCCGCGTTGTCGTGGCCGTGACCCCCCATGCCGTCGAGCATGAAGGTGTATTGCGCCGACCTGGCGTCCTGCGTCGCCAGATCGGCGATGACCACGATCTCCTCGGCGAGGACCGTCTCGGCCAGCGTCGTGGCCTTGGTGGACAGGTCGATCTGGTGCACTCGGCCGTCCATGTACGTCGTCACCGTCACCGTCCCGGGCGGATTGGTGACGGTGAACATCGGCATGACACCGTCGGCCGTGTCTCCAGAGTGCTTGTCTGCGAATGCTTCCAGCGGCTCCGATTCGTCGGCGGCGGCCTCGGCTGTGTAGTCGCCCAGGATCTCCCCCAGGTCGGTTTCGTCTGCCGCCTCGTCGGCCACGCTGAAGTCCAGCGCCGCCAGATCGTCGCGGTCCCCCTCATCGGGGGTACCGGGTGGGTAGTCCACCGTGTATCGCCTTTCTCAGTCCGGGGCCGCAGCGTCGGCCTCGACACGGTCGCTCACGTCTTCGTGGTCGGACCAGGCACCGGACGGGAGGAACTCCATCAGACCGTTCAATGCCCGTTGCAGGTTCTCCTGAGTGCCCGGCAGGAAGCTGCCGTACAGCTCACCGTTGACCCGCCGCGGGACCGACACGATTCTGCCGTGCGCCGAATCGAGGACACCGGCCCCCACCCCTGCTTGGGAGTAGGTCCCTCCGGAATGTCGCTCGTTGGCGGTGATCTCCACCCAGCTGTCCGGTTTGCCCGTTGCGTCCGCGTAGATCCGGGCCGAGGAGGGCGGCAGGCCGTATCGCGCGAGTTGGTCCGCCGAGCGTGCCTCGGCCAATCTGGCGGCGATACCGGTCAGCGGCTCGACGTCCGCCGGTGTGGCATCGCCGACGACCACGTTCACCATGCCCGCCAGACCGATCTGCGGAGCAACCCGTTGCAGCACCAGCATGTCTTCATCGCGTGCGGCGACGACATGACGTTCCCCCTTGCGACACACCACAAAGCGCACCATTTTGCCACCGGCCTCGCGGCGCCACCAGCGGCAGTCGAGAGTTCGGTCGGGCCGGCTCAGCGCGTCGACCATCGCGGCTACCTCGGGGTGGGGGTCACCGAATGCGGTGAGGATTCCCTGAGCAGTGAGGTCGCGGGTGACCTGATCCCACACGAGCTTGCGCTGGTCCTCGTAGGGGATGTTGGGCCGGATCCCCAGGGACAGCGGAAAGTCCACGAGGTGGAGAAGATCGGCGATGACCAGCATCCCGTCGATGGTGACCTCGGCGCCCACCACGTCGTCGTAGTGGGTGGGCTCGCTGTCCCCGAAGTACGCGCCGGCCGTCATCGCGGGTCCAGGGAGGTCGGAGCGTCCTCGACCTGCCGGTCGAGGCGCACACCCGAGTGGTGATCGGCCGCCTCGTAGCGGTCGGCGGCGCCGGTGAGGTTGTCACTCAGCGCGCTGGACTCGGCCACCATGCCCGCTCCGGCGGCGCGGCGCGCCTGCTCGACCGCGGCGACGGCGCCCGCTGTGGCCGATGCGATCACCCCGTGGGAGGTGCGGATTCCGCTGTCGGTTCCGGACACCGCAGCAACCGCAGCGATGATCTGGCCGGCTGCCTGGCAGTGTCTGTCGGCCAGCGCCCGCAGATGAGCGGTGCTGACCTGCAATGCTTCCCGTGACATGGGGCGTCTCTCCTGTTCCGCTACCGCGGTGGTCTCGTCGCGGCAGGCGGTGCGGCCGGTGGGGGCGGTTCCGAACCAGCCGACAGCGATCCGCGGGGCTCCTCGACGATCTCGGGCGGAACCGCATCCCCGCCGGCGTCAGCATCGGCCACAGCCGGTTCGTCGGTTTCCTCGTCGTCGTCCTCGGTGCCACCGCGCTCGAGATCCGGGTCTATGCCTCCGGGCATTTCTGTCTCCGCTGCGTCGGCGGGGGCCGAGGCCAGGCCGGACAGCCCTTGGGCCGCCGCGCCTGCTGCCCCGGTCAGCGCGGCAGCCAGCGGCGCGACAATCGAGCCGATCACCCCACCGACAGCACCGAACGCCGAGGTCATCCCCGCCATCACCTCGCCTGGATCGACGGGTGGTGCGTCCGTCTCCGAGAACGCCTCGGTGGTCGGTGCGCCAACTGCGCCCACCGACGTCGGCATCGGCGACCCGCCGACCGCAGGCGGGGCCGATGAGCTCTGATCGTTCGAGTCGGACCCCGACCCCTCGCCCGGCGGGGGCGCGGACGCCTCGCCGTCGCCATCGGGTGCGGGAGCCTCCTCCGCGCTCAGCCGTGAGTACTCGCCGACCAGCTCATGCAATTGGGCGGCGTTCTCGCCGACCTCGTTCGACAGTTGATACAACTCCCCGCTGCAGTTGCCCAGAGCGGTCTTCACCGCGGCCAGTTCCGTTGCGGCCCTCATCGCCCCTCCGACGCCCGGAACGTGGCCGATAGACGAGGTCGTGTGCCCGAGGTCGGCCAGGTAGTCGGACTGCTCTTGCAGCTTGTCGCGGTGGTGGCGGATCTGATCCGCCTCCCGGGCGATCACGGTCTGCACTCTGTGGTCCAGCACCGCCATCAGCGCGGTGTGTTCGGACTGGCGACGGTTGGCACCTGCATACGCCTGGGCGCCCACGCCCTGCCAGTCATCACCGGGATAAGCCGAACCCACGGTGTCGCCGACAGCGACGAAGCGGGCCGCTCCATGCCCGAAGGGCTCGCCCCGTTCCGGCTCGCCCCGGCCGGTGGTGCCCACCATCCCGGCGATCAGCAGTCGTCCCGAGTCGAGGATGGGGGAACCGGCGGACGCCGCGCCAGACGACCGCTGCAGAGCCGACCGGGGTTCCTCGGGACCACCCGGCTGCTCGGCCGAAACTTTGCCGAGCACTTCAAATCTGTCGAATGCAGCCATGCCAGTCCACCCCTTCCCTGAGGGAGAGTACCAGCGGTCGCACCCCCCTCGGTGCACAAATTCTGCCACCGTCCAAGCAGCCGCCCCCGCCGCTCACACAACTCTCAGCAACTCGATCAACCGTCTCTAGGTGTGCCTCCTCGAGTCCGGCTAATCCATGTGCGCTCGGAAGGGCGTCGACTCACCGGCCGCCGGCACCCTCGGGTCGCCTGACGCCAGAAGTCCCGGGATGGCTCGAACACCCTGTTATCTGACTGCCGCGAACCCTTCGCAGCACCTCGCAGGTAGTTTGCTGGGGTTCTCGAACCGTTAGCCTGGCAGATGCTCGGCCACCAGCGCCGGGCGCGAGTATGGCGACAGATCGCCTCCGGAGGAGACATCACGTGACCGACCGCGATGACGCGTTGCGGAAAGATCCGGGCTGGACAGGCCCCGAGGAACCCCACTTCGAGCCGTCACCCGAACAGGGTCAGCCCGCCGCTCCGCCGACGCCTCCCGACCCCGAACGCGCCGGCGGGATGTTCCGTCCGCCGCCGAACCGACCCGCGCCTGCCCGTCCCGACAGCTGGGGCCAGGCGCCACCCCCGGGGTGGCCCCAGCGCACGCGCCCGGCCGGACCCCCCACCGCACCCCAGCACCACGGCGGCGGCGCACCGTGGCACGGCCAGCAGCCCCGGGGGCCCGAGGCACCCGCGCACCCCGGCTCCTACGCCGACCGGATCCGGGCCGACGAACTCGTTCCCACCCGCAAGGCCGTGCCCGGCCGCGGTTGGCGATCAGCGCTCTACAAGGCCACCTTCGGGCTGATCAATCTCGGACCCTCACCCGAGGAGCGTCGCCTCGCCGAACTCGAGGCCAGGATTCGCGGTCCGCTGCGCGGTCACTTCAAGATCGGCGTGATGGGCAAGGGCGGTGCCGGTAAGACGACGGTGTCGGCCTGCATCGGATCTGTCCTGGCCGAGCTCCGGCAGGACGATCGGGTGGTGGCCGTCGACGCCGACACCGCGTTCGGCAAGCTCGGGAGTCGGGTGGACCCGAAAGCGCAGGGTTCCTTCTGGGAGCTGGCCGGGGACAAGCACCTCGAGACCTTCGCCGACGTTCGCAACCGGGTCGGCAACAACGCCGCCGGACTGTTCGTGTTGGCCGGTGAAGCGACGCCGGCCCGCCGCCGGGTCCTCGATGCGGCGATCTATCGCGAGGCCACCGCGCGCCTCGATCGCCATTTCACCATCTCGATCATCGACTGCAGCTCGACGATGGACACCCCCGTCACCCAGGAGGTGCTGCGCGACCTCGATGCGCTGGTTGTGGTGTCCACGCCGTGGGTGGATGGCGCGGCCGCGGCGGGACAGACCTTGGACTGGCTCGCCAATCGCGGTTTGACGGGCCTGTTGCAGCGCACCATCGTGGTACTCAACGACTCCGACGGACACGCCGACAAACGTACGAGGGCGATTCTCGCCCAACAGTTCTCGGGCCAGGGCCAGCTCGTCGTCGAGGTGCCCTTCGACGGGCACCTGCGCCCCGGCGGCGTCATCGACGGAACACGCGAGATGTCCCCACCCGCTCGTCGGAAATTCCTCGAGATCTGCGCTGCCCTGGCCTCGCACTTCCCCAACCGCGACGACCGCTCACGCGAACGGCGCTGACCGCTAGGCGATCTGCGCGACCAGCTCCTCGATGGCCGCGGCCTCCGCTCCGGTGACCTGCTCCTCGGCTTCGGCCTGTTGGATCGCACTCTCGGAAACCCCGGCGGCCTGCGCGGTTTCGAGCACGGTCAGGTTGGCACCACGGCGCGCGGCGTACAGGCGTTGTCCGAGCGTGGCCTGTGGCGCCGAGGCGGCGCGCACCATCAGTTCGTCGTAGAGGCTGCGGACCGTGCTCAACGCCTTGATCAGCGGCGGCGTGACCCGGCCCATCCGCGCAGCCCCCGCCGCGACGGCTTCGAGCTGACGCAGATTCGACAGGATCCCCGTCACCCGAGGGATGAAAGCGGGGTCGTCCACGGGCGGCAGCGACCCGACCGTCGTGCTGAGCGTATTGACCGCGGTGACCACTGCCTGCACGATCAGTGACACCTCGTCGGCTCCGGTCGTGGCGCGTGCGGCGGCCGGTTCGACGGGCCTCAGCGGCTCGCCCCTGCGCAGCCTCGTGATGGCGCCCGGCGGCCACTGCAGGACCTCTTCGAGCTTTGCTCTGGTGCGCTCCCTCGGCCAACTCCGGCCCTTCTCGAAGGAGATCAGCGCGCCGGCGTTGATGATTCCGTCGGCGGCCAGGCGACGCTGGCTGATGTCGAGTTCCCGCCGCCGTGCCGCGGCGGCAGCCCCCGCCCTGGCCATCCCGGGGTCCACGACGTCGGTCGATTCGTCGATCGACTCCGCGTTGGTCATCTACCGGGAATTCCTCGTGCTGTGTGGGCGGATCGACGCGAACATCGTATCCAGTCACCGCGCTACTGCTACGACTTGGTTCGGCGAACCGCAATGGTTCCGTGTCAAAGCTACACCTTCGAGGTGGTTCGGGCGGCAGCAACGCTCCGGAATTTTCAGCCATTCTCACCGCTGCTTCCATCCGAACGGGGATCACAGAAATACCTGTTCAAGCGCAATTCATCGGAACTACCCGTGGACCGCGGCCGCAGATTCCCAGGGTCGCCGACTACGGTTCCGTTGCACAAACTGTTGCATCGCTACGGTTTGTTCGATACGTTTCCGAACATCGCGGCGACCAGGCCGCCGGCGCACAGAGGAGCGATACCGATGAACGCAGACCCGAGAGACGAGATGCCGGTGGGCGCGTGCACCAGGGATCCGGAGCGGTGGACCACCACGGCCGATCAGGAGGCCAAGGCGATCTGCCGCGCCTGCCCCCGGCGCTGGCTGTGTGCGCGCGAGGCCTGCGAGTTGCCGCGTGCGGAAGGTTTGTGGGCGGGCATCTACGTTCCCGAGGCCGGCCGCGGTCGGACGTTTGCTCTACGCCAACTCAAGTCGCTGGCCGAGCGCAACGGCCAGACGGTCGGCGAACGCCGCGTCTACTACGCGGAGATCGCCTGATGCTCCGGACGTCCGCCGCCGCGACGAGGGGTCGGCGGCGGACCCGGAATAGTCCGGGGCGGCACGCAGTTCTATGTCTCGACGGTGCCGGACATGCCCCGGGCCCCAATCACATCAGTCGCTTCGAGCGACCACTCGCCGAGAGGCGCCATGACGGCACCGTCCCCCAAATTTCCTAGAGGTTGGCATCCGCTTACGCGGCTGACCAGCGACGATACGTTTACGCACGGCTAGGGTGCATGTATGGCCAGGACGATCCGCATTCCCGACGTTGGCGACGACGTCTACGCGGGGCTCCAGCGGCGCGCTGCCGAGCAAGGGGTCACGGTTCCCGAGCTGCTCCGTGAGGCGGCTGTTCGCCTGGCCGCCCGCCCGCCGATGAAGCAGTGGCTCGCGCGTACCGGCCGGCGGCCGTCTGACGTTTCCACGCCCGAGGTGTTTGCCACCTTGGACGAATGGCGCGGAGAGTGGCCGAACGCCCGACGTTGATGCTCGTGTAAGTACGCTCCGGATCACCTGTCGCATCGAGGTCGTCGGCGCCGCGGACTGACCGAGCGCTCACCCTCCCTGAGTCGACGAAGCGCTGCGCGGGGAGGCCGCCAGGCCGCGCAGGATCAGTTGCATCGTGTCCTCGAACGACGAGCCCAGCATCCGCGAACGCAGGTGCGGGGCCGCCGCGTCGGCGTGCGGCGCATCGATGTCGGGCAGCCGCTTTTCGAACGTGCGCCAGGCGGTGTCGTCGCTGCTCTGCACGTCCTGCGGCAGCGAGACGAATGCACTTTCGAGCATCGCCTGCCCCAGCAGGAAATCGGACAGCGACCGGAACCAGTGTGCGGCGGTCTCCGTGTCGAAGCCGCCTTCGCAGATCAGGCCGACGGTGAGGTCGACCGCTCGAACCTCGTTGGGCAGACCGGTGGTGCGGGTCGCCACCGCGAACCCCGTCTGCGGGAACTCGTGGACGTACACCCGGTACAGCGCCCTGGCCAGATTCGCCAACGAATCGATCCAGTCGTCACCGCGCGACCAACTGTCCAGCGCGATCCCGATCATCCGATCGCCGACAGCACGCAGCACATCGTCGACGCCGGCGAAGTACCGGTAGAGCGCCGACGGGTCGGCGCCGACGGCGGCGGCCAGCGTGCGGGCACTCAGGACTGCCGCACCCCGGTTCTCGATCAGGTTGACCGCCGCGTCGATGTACACCTCTCGCGACAGTTCGGTTCCCGCTCGCGTCCGCCGCCGCCGACGACCTGACGCCGGCTGCCTGTTGGGCTCCGTCACACGCGTTACTCCTTATGTCAACACTGTTGACCCTAACGCTGTTGTGCTCAAGGGTGGAGTGCTGCAGTGACGAGGACCAGAAAGAGGGCTTGCATGGAGGAGGGCGCGGCCACCGTCCGCCACATCCGACGCACCGCAGGTGAGGCCGGGCACGTCAGCTATGAGGTGGACATCCGCACCGCTGACGGCGAGACACGGCACTACGCCTTCAACGGCAACCTGTTCGTCGGACCGGTTCTCATGTTCATGAAGGACGACCACGGCCAGAGCGACACCGCCGTGATCGATCACCCGCGTCAGTTCGGCGAGTTCGCGACGGAGGACTGGGTTCATCGATTCTTCGCCGAATGGCAGGACCGCGACGAGGACACCGAGCACGTCGCGGACTCCTCGGCCGACTGACCCACCACCTCGTCGAACTCTTTCTTTTCGAAACAGTCCAATCGCCTCGCCTCGACGGCTAGGCTCACCGCTCGTGGACGTCGGCCTTGATGCGGCCCAACGGGCTTGGGTCGACGAAGTGCGAGCCTTCCTGCGCGACAACGTCACACCGGCGCTGGAGGCCGAGCTCGCCGAGCACGGTCTGGAGCGCATCGGCGGGGAAGTGACCGCGTTTCGGCGCGCGGTCGGCGACAAGGGCTGGTTCGGCGTCAGCTGGCCCACCGAATTCGGCGGGCTCGGCCTGGATGCCATGCATCAGCATCTGTTGATGCGGGAGTTCGAGTACCGCGGCGTGCCCGGGCCGGACCTGACGGTCACCTCGGTGGCGCCGATGATCATGCGGCACGGCACCGACCAGAACAGGCGCGAGTTCCTGCCACCGATCGCCCGGGGCGAGTTGACCTGTGCGGTCGGCTATTCGGAGCCGGATGCCGGTACCGACCTCGCAAGCCTGCGCACCCGCGCGGTGCGTGACGGCGACGACTGGGTGATCAACGGATCCAAGATCTGGAACAGCGGCGCCCAACGCAGCACCCACGAGTGGCTCTGCGTGCGCACCGACCCCGAGGCCCGGCGCCACCGCGGCATCTCGGTGATCATCGTGCCGCTCGACCAACCGGGTATCGACATCCGTCCGCTGACCGCGTGGTCGGGCTACCGCACCAATGAGGTCTTCTTCCGCGACGTCCGGGTCCCCGTCGGGAACCTCATCGGCGAGGAGAACCGCGGGTGGACCTACATCACCGGCGCGCTCGACCTGGAACGCGGTGCCCTGACCAACGCCGGAGATCTGCGCAGGGCGCTCGACGAGATGCAACGACTGGTTCACCGTCCGCGCCGCGACGGATCGGTCCCGGCGGACAACCCGGCCTTCGTTCGGCGAATCGCCCAGGCCGAAGCGGACGTGGATGTCGCGACGCTCATGGGCCTGGAAGCGGCGTCGCTGCTCGACACCGGCGTCATCCCCACGGTGGAGGTGAGCGTCGAGAAGGTCTTCACCAGCGAACTGCGGCAACGGATCGCCGACCTCGCCATCGATCTGCTCGGACCCGACGGCCTGCTGGCACATCGCACTCCGGGCGCTCCCGCCGACGGGGTCTTCGAGCGCCTGTACCGCGCGGCGCCCCTGATGCGGTTCGGCGGCGGCACCAACGAGGTGCTGCGCGACGTCATCGCGCAGCGGGGCCACGGCATGCCGTCCTACGGGCGCTGATCGAGGAGCTGACCGTGCGACTGCTACCCGACGACGACGAACGCGAGTTCACATCGATGCTGCGGCGGCTGCTGTCGGCCGGAACCGGGCCGCCCGCACTGTGGACGTCGTTGGCCGACGCGGGGGTTCTCGGGCTGACGCTGCCCGAGAAGTACGGCGGCTCCGGCGCCGACCTCACCGCCCTCGGTGCGTTCTGCGTCGAGGCCGGCCGCGCGCTGTGCCCGACGATCGTCCACGGCACCCTGCACGCGGGCCTGGCGGTACACACGTTCGGGACCGCCGAGCAGCACGCCGCGCTGCTGCCCCCGCTGGCCGGCGGAAGATGCCGCGCCACAACGGCTTTGTGGTCACCGGTTGATGCCGGTGATGTCGCGCCCGTACTGCAGGCGGCCCACGAAGGCGACGTCTGGGTGCTGAACGGCCTCGTCGACTTCGTGCTCGACGCCCCGACCGCCGACGTGGTGGTCGTCTCGGCGAAGGACGTCGGCACAGGCCGGACCCTGGCATTTGTGGTGCCCACAGATGCCTCGGGGGTGCACACCGAACCGCTGACTCTGATGGGCGGACAGGGCGCGGCCGCGTTGCGTTTCGACGACGTCACCGTCGGAGACAGCCTGGTGCTCGGCGGCGACGACGGAATCCCCGACGACCGGTTGCGCCGACTCGCGAACACCGCGTCGGCGCTGCTGTCCCTCGATCTGGTCGGAGTGGGTGAGGCCGCCCTGCAGCGCACTGTCGACCACACGGCGATGCGCGAACAGTTCGGCCGGCCCATCGCGTCGTTCCAGGCGGCACAGCATCTGGTCGCCAACATGCACATCGCGCTGTCCGCCACCCGACTGGCGGCGTGGGCGGCGGTGTCCCTGCTCGGTGACGGCCACACCGCCACCCGCCAGACCGCGGTCGCCCGGATGCACGCCGCCGCAGCCGCGAAGCTGGCCACCCTCGATGCGCACCAATTGCACGGTGGCATGGGGTATGTCGTCGACACCGACCTGCACCGGTACTCCGAGCGGGCGCGGGTGCTCTCGACTCTCGGCGGCGGCGCGGACGTCGCCGCCACCTGGCTGCAGGGAGCGGACGCGTGACCGATGACAGCCTGATCGACGCCGAGTCCGCAGCACAGGTGGGCAGCGTCGCGGCGCGCGCCACCGGCGAGGTGGACCGGGTGCAATGGCAGCGCTGGGCCGCGGCGGTCGGCGATCACAATCCGCTCTGGTTCGATGCCGACCATGCGCGCGCCCACGGCTACGACGACGTGGTGTGCCCGCCGCTCTACCTGCAGTACGCGGTGCTCGGCGTGGCGGCGCTCGACGGCCTGCGCCCCGACGGTTCGTCGGGAGCGGTCTCCGGCGGTCTGGCCTTCCCCCGGGCACCACGCCGAATGGCCGGCGGCGAGACCACCACCTTCCGCCTTCCCGCCTATCACCGCGACGAGGTGGAAATGGTCCGCACCATCGAGTCCATCGTCGAAAAGGAAGGCAGGTCAGGTCGATTCGTGTTGGTGACATGGCACACCGAATACCGCAATCAGCACGACGCCCTTCTCGCCGAGGCCACCACGTCGATGATCGCCCGGCCGTGAGGAGGCCCCGGTGACCGACCAGGTGTGCTACGAGGACGTCGCGCCCGGCGACGAGATCCCGTCGCTGGTCGTCACCGTCGACCGGACCCAGATGTTCTTCTTCAGCGCCGCCACCTACAACGGGCACCGCATCCACTACGACCGGGACTGGGCCACCACCGTCGAGGGTTACGACGACGTCCTGGTTCAGGGTCCGCTGCAGTCGGCGCTGCTGTCCCGCGCCCTCACCGACTGGATCGGCGGTCACGGCCGGTTGGTCCGGTTCTCGGTGCAGAACCGCGCGGTGGCCTACCCCGGTGAGGAACTCACCTTCGGCGGGGTGGTGACCGGCACGCGGATCGACCACGGGGTCGGCCTGGTCGACCTCGACATCGCCGGGCGCCGCGGTGACACCGTGCTGATGCCGGGCACCGCGACCGTCGCGCTGCCGTCACGATCGGCGACGGTGTGATGGCCGGGCTTCGCGGCGAGGCGGCCATCGTCGGTATCGCGGAACTTCCCGCGCAGCGCAAGCAGACCCGACCCGAGCAGTTCACCATCGACCAGTACGCGGCGCTGGCCGCGATGGTGATCGCGGACTCCGGTCTGGACGCCGCGGCGATCAACGGCCTCGTCTGCCACGGCATCGCGGAGTCGGCGATGTTCGCTCCCGCCACGCTGAGCGAATACCTGGGCATGCCCATCGATTTCGGTGAGCGCGTCGACCTGGGCGGTGCGACGTCGGCGGGCATGGTGTGGCGTGCGGCCGTGGCAGTCGAACTGGGACTGTGTGATGCCGTGCTGGCGGTCGTGCCGGGGTCGACGATGCTGCCCCGATCGCAGCGCCATCCCGCAGCACCGCCCGCCTGGTACGGGGCGTCGAGCAACATCTTCGGGTCACCGCAGGCGGAGTTCGAGATCCCCTACGGAAACGTCGGCCAGAACGCGCCTTACGCCCAGATCGCGCAGCGTTATGCCGCGCTGTACGGCTACGACGCGCGTGCACTCGCGAAGATCGCGGTCGACCAACGCACCAACGCCTGCGCCCATCCCGACGCGGTGTTCCACGGCAAGCCGCTCACCATCGACGACGTGCTCGACAGCCCGATGATCGCCGACCCGATCCACATGCTGGAGACCGTGATGCGGGTCCAGGGTGGCGCAGGCGTGTTGATCGCCAACGCCGACCTCGCCGCACGATCACGCCACCGCCCGGTGTGGGTGAAGGGTTTCGGTGAGCACATCGCGTTCAAGACGGCCACCTACGCCGAGGACCTGATGACCACTCCGGTCGCACGGTCCTCCGCCAAGGCATTCACGATGGCGGGTCTGACCCAGGCGGACGTAGATGTCGCCTCCCTCTACGACTGCTACACGATCACCGTGCTGATGACCCTCGAGGACGCGGGCTTCTGCGCCAAAGGCCGAGGCGCGTCATGGATCAACGACCGCGACCTGACCTACCGCGGGGACTTCCCGCTCAACACCGCGGGCGGGCAGTTGTCGTTCGGGCAGGCCGGGATGGCGGGCGGCATGCACCACGTGGTCGACGCCGCCCGCCAGGTGATGGGCCGCGGTGCCGCCGCCCAGGTCTCCGACTGCGACGTCGCGTTCGTCACCGGTACTGGCGGCATCATGAGTGAGCAGGTGGCTCTGGTGCTGGGAGGCGATTGAGCATGCCCGAGACCCCGCCCCTGCCGGAGCCCACCCCGGTGTCCGCGCCGTACTGGCACGCCTTGACCGAGCACCGGATCCTGATCCAGTACTCCCCCTCGCTGAGCCGCTACGTGTTCTACCCGCGCACGCTGGCGCCGGGCACGCTGGCCGACGATCTGGAGTGGCGCGAAATCGACGGTGCCGGAACGCTGTTCACCTACACGGTGGCTCAGCGACCCACCGGCCCGCCGTGGGCGGATGCCCTGCCCCAGCTGCTCGCGGTCGTCGAGTGGGACGCCGGGCCGAAGGTGAGCACCGAACTCGTCGACGTCGAACCCGAGCAGATCCAGATCGGCATGCGCGTGGCCCCGGTGTTCCATGACGTGCCCGGGACAGGGGTCACGCTGTTGCGCTACCGGCCGGCGTGATCGTCACCCCTTGCGTCTGGCCTCGCGTTTGCGTTGGGCGGCGAGGCGGTCCAGCTCGGCGAGCAGCGTATCGGCGCGGGCGACCTCGTCGGCGTAGTACTGGGCCGACCAGTTGAGCACCGCGACGGGATAGGCCCACTCCGGAACGGGGGCGGCGCCCTGCGCGTGATCTTCGGCGAGCACCCTCATGCGTTCGGACTGCGCGCGGTGTGCCAGCACCATCTCCCGCAGTTTGGCCGGTTCGGCGGTGTGGCCCAGCCACGCTCGCAGCATGATGCCGTGCTTGAGCACCGCCGGCTCGGGTGCGGCCTCGGCGGTCCAAGCGGACACGGCCCTCTCCCCCGCGGCGGTGATGCGGTAGACCCGCTTCTCGCGTTCCCCACGCTTGCGCTGCACGTTCTTGTTGTCGTCCAACCGCGACACCACCAGCCCGAGTTCCTCGAGGCGGTGCAGCTCGCCGTAGATCTGGCTGTAGGACGGTGCCCAGTAGAAGAACTTCAGACTCCAGTCCGCCCAGCGCTTCATGTCGAAGCCGGACAGTTCCTGGCCGAACGACAGCAGACCCAGCACCGCGTAGCTCGTCGACCGCAGACGCGGCTGCGGATCGGTGTCGTCGTCGGCCATGGCGACACCCTAGAGGAGCAGGCACTAGACGATGCCGACAATTCAGCCCGGCCGAGTCTCTATTTCTGATAGAAACAGATCACCACCTACGAGGAGCCCATGGACGACGGTGTAGCCGCGATGCTGCGCACGCTCAACGACGCCTTCCCCGCGGTCGAGCGGATGTCGGCGACCGATGCGCGCGCCGCGGTTGCGGCGCGGCGCCAACCGGTCACCAACGTCGACGATGTCGCTGGCGCCGAGGACCGGACGATCGCCACGGCGGCCGGACCCGTCGCCGTCAGGATCTACCAACCGCACGGCGGCGGCGCTGCACCCCGGCCCGCCGTGGTCTTCTCCCACGGCGGTGGTTTCGTGTTGTGCGACATCGAGAGTCACGACGGGTTCTGCCGGGCGATGTCGCGCCACACCGACTCCGTGGTCGTCTCCGTCGACTACCGGCGCGCCCCCGAGCATCCGTCACCTGCCGCAGCGGAAGACGCCTACGGGGCGTTCGACTGGGTTGTCCGTCACGCCGCCGAACTCGGTGTCGATCCGCGTCGGATCGCGGTCGCCGGTGACAGCGCCGGGGGCAACCTCGCCGCGGTGACGCCCCTGCTGTGTCGCGACCGAGGCTCGACCCTGCCCGTCGCGCAGGTGCTGCTCTACCCGATGATCGATCCGTCGTGTGACACCTCCAGCCACCGACTGAGAGCCACCGGTTACTTCACCACCCATGCGGCGCTGCAATGGTATTGGCAGCAGTACCTCGGCGGGGCGCTGCCCGACCCCGCCTACCTGGTCGCCCCGGGACGCGCGGAGTCGCTGGCGGGTCTGCCGCCCGCGGTCGTCGTCACCGCCACCCTCGACCCGCTGCACAGCGAAGGTGTGGCCTACGCCCAACGGCTACGCTCGGCTGGAGTCCCAGTGCTGCACCGCGACTTTCACGGTCTGTTCCACGGCTTCCTCACGATGCTGACTTTCCCGCCCGCCATCGCAGCCCGCGATCTGCTGTGGACGGACATGCGCGAGCTGCTGGCGAACCGCGTCACCGAGGCGGTGTCATGACCGCCGAAGGCTACGACGTGATCGTTATCGGCGCAGGCTTCGCCGGGCTGTACGCGGTGCACCGTGCGACTGCTGCCGGCCTGACGGTCCTGGGCATCGATGCCGCGGACGGAGTCGGCGGCACCTGGTACTGGAACCGCTACCCGGGCGCCCGCTGTGACGTCGAAAGCGTCGACTACTCCTACTCTTTCGACGAGGATCTGCAGCAGACGTGGACGTGGACCGAGCGGTACGCGGCGCAACCCGAGATCCTCGCCTACCTCGAACACGTGGCCAGTCACTTCGATCTGAGCCGCCACTACCGCTTCGGCACCACGGTGACCGGGGCAGCCTTCGACGCCCGGTCCGGGACGTGGGAGGTGCAGATGTCGACCGGCACGTCCGAGCGGGCCAACTACCTGTTGTGCGCCACCGGGTGCCTGTCCGAGGTCAACCGACCCGACATCCCAGGCATCGACGACTTCGGCGGTGAGATCTACTACACGGCAGCCTGGCCCGACAACGAACCGGACTTCGGTGGCAAGAGAGTCGGGCTGATCGGCACCGGGTCGTCGGGCATCCAGGCGGTGCCTCATCTTGCGGATTCGGCGGCGTCGCTGACGGTGTTCCAGCGGTCACCGAACTACAGCGTGCCGATGCCGAACCGACCCTGGACCGACGACGATCTGCAGCGCATCAGGGCCGAGTATCCCGACCGGCGCCGGCGGTCCTCGTACGCTCCGGCGGGCACCCCGCACACCAGCCCCGCGAAGCCCGCCGCCGAGACCAGCCCCGAGGAGCGCGAAGCCGCGCTGCGCCAGCGATGGGCCGAGGGCGGGGTGCTGTTCAGCAAGACGTTCCCCGATCAGCTCACCGACCTCGCCGCCAACACCATCGCCCGGGAGTTCGCCGAAGCGCGGATCCGGGAGATCGTCGCCGACCCCGCCGTCGCCGAGGATCTCATTCCGGTGGACCACCCCATCGGCACCAAACGCATCTGCACCGACACCGGCTACTACGCGACGTTCAACCGGGAACACGTCACGCTCGTCAACCTGCGTCGGGAACCCATCACCGCCGTCACCGTCGACGCCGTGCAGACCAGCACCGCGAGCTACCCCTGCGACGCAATGGTCTTCGCCACCGGGTTCGACGCGATGACGGGCGCGCTGACCCGCATCAACCCGGTCGGCCCCGGCGGTGTCCGGCTCAGCGATGTCTGGGCAGAGGGTCCGATCACGTTCCTCGGCTTGATGATTCCTGGTCTGCCGAACCTGTTCAGCTTCAGTGGGCCGGGCAGCCCGTCGGTGCTGGCGAACATGGTGCTGCACGCCGAGGTCCAGGTCGACTGGGCGATCGGGTTGATCACCGCCGCGCGTGCCCAGAACGCCGACCACGTCGAGGTGCGCCGTGATGCCGCCGACGCCTGGACCCGACACGTCACCCAGGTCGCGGAGGGCACACTGTTCGTCCAGGCCGCGTCCTCGTGGTACCTCGGCGCCAACATCGAGGGCAAGAAGCGGGTGTTCATGCCCTACATCGGCGGGTTCGGCACCTACCGCCGTCACTGTGACGACGTCGCCGAGAACGACTACCCCGGAATGGTGTTCACATCCCGATGACCCCTGAGGAGGCGCCCCGTGCATGAAACCGTTCAGCAGATCCTGCGCGACCGCCTGCACGACGACTCCCCCGCCGTCGTGTGCGAGGACCGGACCTGGACGTGGCGCGAACACCTCGCGGAAGCGTCAGCCGAGGCGGCGGCGCTGATCGGGATGGCCGACCCCGCCCGTCCGCTTCATGTCGGGGTGCTGCTCGGCAACACTCCTGAGATGCTGCGCTCGATGGCCGCGGCCGCCCTCGGCGGATATGTGCTGTGCGGCATCAACACCACCCGCCGCGGCGAGGGGCTGCTCGCCGACATCCGGCGCGCGGATTGCCAACTGCTGCTGATCGATTCGGAACATGCGGGACTGCTGGCGGAGCTGGATCTGTCGGGCATCACGGTCCTCGACGTGACCTCGGCGACCTACGTCGATGCGGTCCGGTCTGCCGGGCCTCTGGTGCCGCACCGCGAGGTCGCCGCCACCGACCCGCTGATGCTGATCTTCACCTCAGGCACCAGCGGCAACCCCAAGGCTGTCCCGTTCGCCCACGTGATGGCGGTGCTCAGCGGCAGCAGTCTGGTCCTGCAACTCGAGGTGACCCCCGCCGACGTCTGCTATCTGTCGATGCCGCTGTTCCATTCGAACGGTGTCGCGGCCGGTTGGTCGGTGGCCGTCTGCAGTGGCGCGGCGATGGTGCCGGCCAGGTTCTCGGCATCACGGTTCCTCACTGACATCCGCCGCTACGGCGTCACCTACGTCAACTACGTCGGCAAGCCGTTGGCGCTGGTACTGGGTACTCATGAGCAACCCGACGACGCCGACAACACACTGCGTGTCGCGTTCGGGAACGAGGCCGCCGACCGTGACATCGACGACTTCGCCCGGCGGTTCGGCTGCCGGGTGATGGACGGCTTCGGCTCCAGCGAGTTCGCGGTCATCGTGGTGCGCGAGGACGGCACCCCACCAGGGTCCATCGGTAAGGGCTGGGACGGCGTGGCGGTCTACCGCGCCGACACCGTGACCGAATGCGCCACAGCTGAATTCGATGACACCGGTGCCCTGGCCAACTTCGACGACGCCGTCGGCGAACTGGTCAACACCACCGGTGGCGGCGCGTTCGGCGGCTACTACAACGACCCCGACGCCACCAACGAGCGAATGCGCCACGGCATGTACTGGTCCGGGGACCTCGCCTACCGGGACGCCGAGGGCTGGATCTACCTTGCGGGACGCACCACCGACTGGATGCGTGTCGACGGCGAGAACCTCGCCGCCGCACCGATCGAACGCATCCTGCTCAGGCTGCCGCAGATCAACCAGGTGGCCGTCTACGCGGTGCCCGACCCTCACGTCGGCGACCAGATCATGGCGGCAGTGGTGCTCAATGACGGCGCCGACCTCAGCCCGGCGGAGTTCGAGGGCTTCCTCGGCGCCCAGGAAGATCTGTCCCCCAAGGGTTGGCCACGGTTCGTCCGTCTCAACACGACGCTGCCGCAGACTGCCACCAACAAGATCCTCAAGCGCGAACTGATCAGAGCAGGCGTCACGGGCGACGGCGGAGTGCTGTGGGAACGCCCCGAGCGCACCCGGTCCTACACCGTCGTCTCTGGTGCGCGCGGTCAACAACTCCCGGTGTAGTCGACCTGCCAGTGTTTGATGCCGTTGATCATGCTCGATCGCAGACGTTCGGGTTCGCCGATCGGCCGCAGATCGGGAAGGTGATCGGCGATCGCGTTGAACATCAGGTCGATCGTCATCCGCGCCAGGCTGGCGCCGACGCAGTAGTGCGCGCCGGTGCCGCCGAACCCGAGGTGCGGGTTGGGATCTCGGAGGATGTCGAAGCTGCACGGGTCGTCGAAGATCTCTTCGTCGAAGTTCGCCGACCGGTAGAACAACACCAGCCGCTGCCCCTTCTTGATCCGCACTCCCCCGAGTTCGGTGTCCGCCAGGGCGGTGCGCTGGAACGCATTGATCGGTGACGCCCAGCGGATGATCTCGTCAGCGGCGGTCTTCGGCCGCCGCTCCTTGAACAGCTCCCACTGCTCCGGGAAGTCGGCGAACGCCATCATGCCCTGCGTGATGGACTGCCGCGTCGTCTCGTTGCCCGCGATCGTCAGCGTGACGACGAACATCCCGAATTCGGCGTCGGTGAGTTGGCCGTCGGCGTCGGCGTCGACCAACGCGCTGACGATGTCGTCTCCCGGATCTTCGGCCTTGCGTGCCGCCAACTGCATTGCGTACCACATCAACTCGGCAGCCGATCCGAGCGAGTCGTACTCGGCGAACTCGGGATCCTCGTTGCCGATCATCTGGTTGCTCCAGTCGAACAGCTTGCCGCGGTCCTCCAGCGGCACCCCCAGCAGACCGGCGATCGCCTGCAGCGGCAGCTCGCACGCCACCTGCCGAACGAAGTCGCCCGACGACAGCCCGGCCGCGTCTGCGGCAATGCGCTGTGCGCGCTCACTCAGTTCGGCACGCAACCGCTCGACGGCCCGCGGGGTGAATCCTCGCGAGATGATGCGGCGCAGTCGGGTGTGCTCCGGTTCGTCCATCATGATCATCGACGCCCGGCCGGCCTCGATCTGGCCACCGCCTCCGGTCTCCTTGTAGCGCGGCACCACCGACTTCTCGGCCGAGGAGAACACGTCACTGCGCAGGGACACCTCACGCACGTCACGGTGCTTGGTGACCACCCAATAGCCGCCGTCGGCGAAACCGCCGACGTCGAGGGGCTGAGCGTTCCACCAAATAGGTTCGGTGCGGCGCAGTTCAGCCAGTTCCTGCACCGGCAACCGTTGGGCATAGATGTCGGGATCGGTGAAGTCGAAGCCCGGCGGCAACAGTGGAGTAGGCATGAACGCACCCTCTCTAACTCTTCCTCTCAGGAATACCTCACGAGGAATCGCAGCGGAGCAATACGACCAAGCGCGAGTCAGATCACCCGGTGCGACCGGGTGATGCCGTGGCGAGACCGACGTCACGGCAGCCGGCCAGCAGGCGGTGGTCGTACGTGACAAACGCTGTCAGCCCGGCCTCGATGTGCGCGGCGGCCGCAAGGTGGATGGCGTCGAGAGAACGCAGGGTGGGTGGGCCGATCGTTTCCGCGAGCGCGATCACCCGTTCGGTGAGCGGCAGGATGTCTAGGCCGTCGAGTAGGTAGCGGGCCCGCTCGACTTGCCCCGGGTCTCCATAGCGGGCAACCACTCTCATCAGTTCGACCCGGCCGAGCGCACTGGTGGCGGCGTATTCGCCCTGGCCGATCTGCCCGGCGAGCCATGCCTGCAGGTCGGACGTCTCGTTCTCGACGACGAGCAACTTGGTCAGAGCAGAGGTGTCCAGGTAGATCACTGCTCGTCGCGCATCTCGCCGAGCACATCGGACAATGTGCGTTCCTGGTCTGGTGCTGGTTCTGCGGCGACTTCGAGAAGGTTCAGCGGGCGAGTCGCTGGGATGAGTGCACCTGCTTCGATCAGGGCTTCGCGGGAACGCGCGGCGGCATGCACGGGGATCAGTCGAGCGACGAGTCGTCCGTTGTTGGTCACTCCGAGTTCCTCGCCGGCTTCGACACGGGCGAGGTATCGCGACGCGTGCTGTCGCAATTCGCGGACGCCGATCTCTTCCATACGAACCAATGTAGCACCTGGTGTGCTACATGAAGATCAGCCTACGGCGTCCGGCCTCGGGTGCAGCGAGGGGCCGACAGTCGGGCAGTGGACGTTCTCTTCGACGCGCATCCGGCCTCGCTCAGGCTCTGCTTCGGGACGGGATCTCAGGCCGACGACTGCCATGGCGGACGCGACGACAAGCAGCCCGGCTGAGATCGACATCGCCACGCGAAACCCGGAATCGAAGGTGGATGGATCGGAGTAGTCGGCACCGCTGATGCCCGAGAGACCTGGGATCAGGGCGACCGCGATCAGTCCTCCGCTGCGAGCGACAGCGTTGTTCACTCCGGAGGCCGAACCCGCCAGATGGTCTGGGGCGGCATCGAGTACCGACGCGGTCAGTGGCGCGACGACGAGGGCGAGGCCGGCACCGAACAGCAGCGCCGCAGGCAGGACATCCACGAGCCACGACGCGGTCGGGCCGATGCGGAGCATCATCAGCACCCCCGCGGCGGCGAGCAACGGACCGAGGGTCATCGGCAGTCGCGGCCCGATCCGTCCGGCAAGAGCGCCGGCCCGCGACGAGAACACCAGCATGACGGCCGTCACGGGGAGCAGTGCCGTCCCGGCGGCGATAGGACTGAAACCGGCGACCGTCTGCAGTTGCAGTACCAGGAGCAGGAACACCACCCCGAGAGCGCCGTAGATCAACAGGGTGATGGAGTTGGCGACCCGGAAGGTCGCGTTGGCGAACAGGGACGGCGGGACCAGGGGATGAGGGGACCGGCGCTCGACCACGACAAAAACCACCAACGCCAGTACGCCCACGCCGACCGCGACGAGAGCATCCACCGCGGCTCCCCGATTCGCGAGTTCGGTGAACCCGTAGGTCAATCCGACCAGCCCCAGCACCGCCAGGATCGTTCCGCTGACGTCGAGGCCCGGTGCGGATTCAGTGTCCCGGCTCTCCGGCACCCGCAGCACGGTCACGGCGACGACGATGGCAGCAAGCGGCAGATTGATGAGAAAGATCGCCCGCCAACTGATGTCCACCAGATAGCCGCCGACAAACGGACCCACGGCCCCGGCCAGCCCACCCATACCCGACCATGCGCCGATCGCGGCAGCACGGTCTGCCTTGCAGAACGACGCCGAGATCAGCGCCAGGCTGCCCGGGGTGAGTAGCGCGCCACCGACGCCCTGCAAGGCCCGCGCCGCGATCAGCATCTCGATGTTCTGCGCCAACCCGCAGGCGGCGGAGGCCACCGCGAACCAGATGACCCCGATCAGGAAGATCCGCCGTCTCCCGAACGTGTCACCGAGAGATCCGCCGAGCAGGATCAGTGCCGCCAACGTGAGCGTGTAGGCGTTGATGGTCCACTGCAGACCACTGAAGCCGGCGCCGAGATCTTCACCGATGTGCGGCAGTGCCACGTTCACCACGGTGCTGTCGATCATCACTATTCCCGAACCGAGGACCGTGGCCAGCAAGACCCATCGACCTGATGCGGTCCCCATCCTCAGATCAGCCGGTTGCGCCATGCCCCTAACGTACGTTTCGACTACAGAACGCTCAGCCCAGGAAACGCGCGCGTACCTCAGGCGCCGGGATGGGGCAAGTGTCGTGGGTTCCGAAGACGCGGTAACGGATCCGGGCGAAGCCGTCGTAGAGCCGGTCGCGCGCCGTCTGCGGGATGAGTCCGGCCGCCCGGAACGCGCGCCACGGTCCGCCGAGGTAGTCGGCCACCCGCAGTGCTGCGGCCGACTTGATGGCGATCCGCTCAGCGGGCTCGCCGAGGTATTCGACGAACACCACCGAGTCCACGTCGGCCAGCTGGGGATGGCGAGCGATGACGCCCCTGGCGACATCGCTGTCGAGCGCCGCGAATTGCATGGTGCCGTCACGGTCGAATCGCAAGATCGTCTGTACCGCGCTGTTGCAGACGCCGCACACTCCGTCGTACAGCAGCACCGGCGCGCTGGTGACGTTCTCGGTCCGGCGTACCGGCGCTTCGTTCTGTCCGTCGCTCATCAGGCATCCTCCTGTTGGTTGCCGGGTTCCCCTTCCGGCGCGGACCATGTGCGTTGTGAGCGACCAGACAATGCCGCCCCGGTCAGGTATCGAGAAGCTCGATGGCGGCGGCGATCTCGGCGAGCACGGCATCCACCTGGTGTTCGTCGTAACCACGCTTGCCGAACGGCGGCTTGTTGAAGCGCACGGCACGGACGTCGGCCGCGGAGAGGTGCCCCTTGCCGTCGAGCCGGCGTGACGCCAGTGCGAGGAAATCGTTGACCGACTTCTCGTGGTATCCGCGCTTGGGCCAGGCCGGCTTCTCGAAGGTGATGCCGCGCAGTTCCTCCGCCGTCAACCCGCCGTCGCCCATGCGCTCAGACTCTATCCACAGGCTGCGTCGCGGGGGTGTCGGACTGTCGGTACACCGGCATAACGTCGAACCATGACGAACTGGATCAACACCGTCAGCCGCGACCACGTCGCGCGAGGGGTGCAGGGTCGATTCACACAGGCCAATCACGGCAAGCCGCACATGTTGCGCAGGATGGAACGCGGCGACTGGATCATCTTCTATTCGCCCAAGACCGCGCACCCCGACGGTGCTGCACTGCAGGCGTTCACCGCGATCGGCCAGGTCGTCGACGACGAGCCGTATCAAGTGGACATATCTGCCGATTTCCAACCGTGGCGGCGCAACGTCGATTTCCTGGCCTGCACCGAGACGCCGATCCGGCCGCTGATCGAGCAGCTGGACTTCATCGAGGACAAGGCGCGTTGGGGTTACAAGTTCCGCTTCGGGGTGTTCCGTATCGACGACCACGACCTCGAGGTCATCCGGTCTGCGATGGTCCTGTCGACAGCAGAGGAGACTACTGTGGTCACATGAGCAACACCGACGCTGCACCCGCTGAAGTCGACTGTGTCGCTTCGTCATTCGATGGTGTTCTGCACCCGCGTGACGTGCCACTGGGAGGCCCCCGGGCGATCCGGGTCCGTCGCACCCTGCCTCAGCGGGAACGCTCGCTGATCGGCGCCTGGTGTTTCGCCGACCATTACGGCCCGCACGACGTCAGTGCAGGCCCCGGGATGGATGTGCCCCCGCATCCGCACACCGGTCTGCAGACGGTGAGTTGGTTGTTCAGCGGCGAGGTCGAGCACCGGGACAGCGCAGGCGTTCACGCCATGGTGCGGCCAGGCGAGCTGAACCTGATGACCGCGGGTGCGGGGATCTGCCATTCAGAGGTGTCGACCGCGAATACCACCGTGCTGCACGGGGTCCAGCTCTGGGTGGCGCTGCCCGACGCCGCCCGCCAGAGTGACCGCGACTTTGCGCACTACGCTCCGCGGCCCCATTCTGCGGGCGGTGTGACCGTGCGGGTGTTTCTCGGCGAACTCGAAGGTGACCGCTCACCGGTCCACACCTTCACACCGTTGCTCGGCGCGCAGCTCGACCTCGAACCCGGCGCGGAGGTGACGCTCGACATCGACGAGACCTTCGAGCACGGCGTGCTGCTCGACCAGGGCACGGTGGAAGCGTGCGGCTCCACACTTAGGGTGGCCGACCTGGCCTACCAGGGCCCCGGTCACGGCGGGCTGCATCTGGCCAATCGCGGCGACGGACCCGCGCGGGCAGTGCTGCTCGGCGGGACGCCGTTCGACGAGCAGCTCGTGATGTGGTGGAACTTCGTCGGCCGCAGCCATGACGACATCGCGGCCTACCGGGAGCAGTGGCAGAACCACGACACCCGGTTCGGCGCCGTCGACGGCTACGAAGGCAAGGTGACAAGGCTGCCTGCGCCCCCTCTGCCCAACGGCAGATTGCGACCGCGGAGCAACCCCGCGCGCTGAACTGGGTATAACTCGGAACATGACCACAGACAAGACCGGCGCCCCCACCGAGGTGACCGCCGAGTCGGACCGATTCAGCATCTCCGTCGACGGGCAGAAGGTCGGCTTCACCGAGTTCCTCGACCACTCGACAGACCAGGGAAACCAGCGGATCTTTCCGCACACCGAGGTCGACGAGGAGTTCGGTGGGCGTGGCCTGGCGACGATCCTGATCGCGGAGGCGCTGAACGCCACGAAGGCAGCCGGGCTGCGGATCGTCCCGGTCTGTCCTATGGTCGCGGCCTACGTCGAGAAGCACCTCGAGTACTCCGACGTCGTGGACCCGATCACCACCGACGTCAAACGGTTGCTGTCGAAGCGCTAACGTCTGCCCGGTGACAACTCGGGCATTCTTCGTCCCTGACGGTGACCGGTTCGCACCCACCGAGCTGGCGCAGGGTCCGTGGGGACAGACCATCAGCGGCAACTACGTCGGTGGCCTCCTCGGGTGCGTCGTCGAACGCGACGCCGGCGACCCCGAGATGCAACCGGCCCGCCTCACCGTCGACCTGTTTCGGCCTGCCGCTCTGGCGCCGGTGCGAGTTCACACCCAGATCAGTCGGGAGGGCCGGCGGCTCAAGTTGGTGGAAGCGACCATGTCGCAGGCGGACACCGTCGTCGCCCGCGCCTCCGCGCTGTTCCTGCGGCGCGGCGAGCAACCATCCGGCCGACGATGGTCGACGACGGTGCCCATGCCGTCGCCACCGGCGGTACCGAACCCGATCCCCGACGGCGCGGTGACCCTGATCTGGACCTACGGCAACAACGGAGACACCCCCAGCCTCGGGCTGGCGGGGTGGGCGCACGACGGCCCGAAATACGTGTGGACCCGTGACCTGATCCCGTTGGTCGACGGTGAGCCGTTGAGCCCCTTCACCCGCGCCGCCATGGCCGGGGACATCGCAAGCTCGCTGACCCACTTCGACGCGGACGGACTGCAGTTCATCAACGCCGACTACACCTTGACGCTGAGCCGCCTGCCCGAAGGTCCGTACCTCGGCCTCGCCGCCCTCACCCACTCCAGCCATGCCGGCGTCGCCACCGGCACCGCGGTTTTGGTCGACGAGAACGGCCCGATCGGCAGCGCCACCGCAACCGCGCTGGCAAACCCCGGATTCGCGCCGCCCCACCAGTCGTTCCGCTGAACCGCGCAACTCACCTGCGCCACAGCACCTTTGGTGCCGTCAGCTGAGGTACTGGGCGGTGCTTCCCGACAGCGGCATGCCCGGCATGCCCAGCTTGCGGTGGTCCCAACTACGCAACCTCGACGGCACCACCCGCACGCAGATGCGGTTGTTCATCATCTGGTCGACGTACGGGCGCATCTCCTCGGAGTAGGGCCCGGTGTAGCGCTCCCACACGCTGATGCCGACGCGCAGGTTGGTCTCGGGGTCGTCGATGACTTCGGCTCGACCGTCGATCGACACCCCGCGCAGCGTGTCATAGGTCTGGCCGTCCTCGATCATCACGGTGATCGTCGGGTCGCGACGCAGGTTGACTGCCTTCTGCGACTTCGCCTTCGTCTCGAACCAGATCTCGCCGTCGAGCACGGCGTACCACATCGCGACCAGATGAGGCCGACCGCTGGGAAGCACCGTGGCCATCGTGGCGGTCCGGCTGTGGTCGATGAATTCGGCGATCTCGTCGTCGGTCATGACGATCTTCGAGCGTTCGTTGTTGCCCACGTCTCGATACTTGCAGGTCGCTGCCCGAGCGGTGACACGGGTTGTCATGTTTTGCCGGCGGTCATCGTGTTTCGAACATAGTTGCGACGGGCACCCGGGCTGCGGAGGTGACCACAACATGACTGAGAACAACAACCAAGCACCCCGGGAGACCCCGGAAAAAGATACGTCGGAATGGGTGACAGGTGACGAACCAATGACGGGTGCCCAGCGCAGCTACCTGCACACGCTGGCCCGCGAAGCCGGTCGGGAGGTCCCCGACGATGCGACGAAGGCCCAGGCCTCCGACCTCATCGACGAGTTGCAGCAGACGACCGGGCGCGGCGACTGACTCGTCAGTTTCGACTGCGGCACAACGGGAACCCGCGCCTCATGGCTACTTACCGCGTTATGAATCCCATGGGAGACGTCGTCGACACGAAGGACATCGAGAGCGCCGAGGACGCCCACGCCTGGTTCGTCGACCAGAAGGCCGACAATTCAGAACTGGGGTGGCGGATGGAGGTCGACTCCGGCGACGGCGAGTGGGCGTTCTTCGACGACACCGAGGGCTCGTCGAGCTGATCAGTAGAAGGCGACCGGCGGCAGGGGCCAGATGTTGCCTCCGCAGTTGCGGCCGACGAACCGGACCGCGCCGTCGTGCGGTCCGGTCAGCGTCAACGCCCCGATCCTGCGGAACTGGCCGACCGGTGGGCTGATCGCGAAGCTGAGTTCGTCGCCGAGACCGAAGCGCAGATCACGGCCCGTGGTTGATGCCAGGGCGCCGAACAGAACCGGCTGAAGTCCCGCAAGGTAGAGCCAGAGCGACGAATACAGGGCAGCCACTGAGTCGGTCGGCAGCGCAGCGTGATGCAACGGTGCGCCGTCGCCAGACGATGCCATCAGGAAATCCTGGTCCCGGCCGGCGCCGTGGGCGTCGGGAATCTTCAGGCACAGTTTCCGCACGGCACTGTCCCGCCGTTCGGGGCCGCACTGGACGATCGCCCGGTGCACGGTGCCCGGACGCAGCAGGTCGACCGAACCCGGGACCCGAGCGTCGTCGTCGATGGTCAGTGTGGCGCTGAAGGTTTCGCCGTCGGCGCCGAACAGGTCGCCCGGCCAGCCGAGCAACGCTCCTGCGGTCGCGCGGATCGACTCCGCCCCGGCGGAAAGCGCCCCAAGATCTACAAGTCGCATTCAGCCTTCATACCTGACACCCGGGAATCGACACCACCGGTGGTCACCCATCGGTGAGGCTGGCTTCGAAGGCCGTCTCGATGAGCTCGCACTCCGCCCGCTGACGGGCGTATCCGTGGTGCAATTTCGTTTTTCACCGGTCGCCCTGATCAAGAGGGCGATCGGCGATTGCTGACCGGGGGCAAGACGAATGGCCACACCACCGAGCGCGTGGCGGCTGCGACCCAGCCACTACGACTGGCTCAGTGGGTATCTGCGTGCCCGCAAGATGACCGGCCCGGTGCGGCTGGCGATGGCCCTGATCACCGGATCGCTCGTGCTGTGTCTGCTGGTGCTGCTCTTCAGTTCCGATGGACCGCGGGGCACCGTGCCGGTCGCGATGACGTGGTTCGCGGTGGGATGCGGCATCGCCGGCGTGCTGTTGTTCACGTGGCGCTGGCCGACGCAGCGGCAGTCCGCCCTGTTCGCGTTGGTGTCCAATGCCGCAGTCGCATTGTCCTGTCTCGCACATGGGGACCCGTTGGCGTCGTTGGTCGGCTGCATCTCGTTCGCGATCATCGGCGCCTACATCGCGTTCTTCCATTCCACTGCGCTGGTCCTGTACAACTTCGCCATCGCGGCGGCGGTCGGTATCACCGCGGCGATCAGGCTGGCTGTCTCCGGCCACCCGGCCCTTGCCTTGGTGGACCTGTTCCTGGTCCTGGCGATCAACATCACGATGCCGCTGGCGATCCAACTGCTCGTCCGATCTCTGGGAGCGGATCTACTGCATGCCGCACGTGATCCGCTGACCAACCTGTTCAACCGTCGCGCCTTCTTCCAGGCGACGTCGGAGCTTCTCAACGAGAACGCCTCCGGCTACCTGGTGGTGGCGCTGATCGACCTCGACAACTTCAAGGCCGTCAACGACATGCACGGCCACCACGCCGGTGATGCGGCGCTGGTCACCGTCGCTCGTGCGCTGCCCGAGGCCACCGGTGAGACCGCAGTGATCGGTCGTAGCGGAGGCGAGGAGTTCCTCGTCGCGAGCCTGTCGGAGACCGACGACATCACTCCGCTCGCCAGGCGCATCTGCCAGACCATCGCCGAACTGCCGGTCCCCGTCACCGCCAGCGTCGGCACCGTCTGCACACCTCTCACGACACCGCCACCCGATGATGTGAACGCCTACCACCTGCTCAGCCATCTCGTGGTGATGGCCGATCACGCGATGTACCGCGCAAAACGGGCGGGTGGCAATCGCTTCCATCACCACGTCCCCGTCCACACCCCGCCGACCGTCGGTGGACCACTCTCCTGAGGACGGCCGACTGTTCCCTATGGTCGCCGAAAACCTCTCCGCAGGAACATCACTCGGCGGTAGGGCTAGTCTGCGCCGTCGGTCCCGTCGGTGTCGGCCGCGCCGTCGGTGTCAGCGTCGACGGAGCCGGTTCCGGCGTCACTGTCATCGTCATCGGCATCGTCATCGGCATCGTCATCGGCGGCCGGCTCGTCCTGATCCGCTGTCTGGGCGACGTCGACGGGATCTTCGTCGCCCGGCACATGATCGTCGGTCGCCTCGTCACCAGGTGCTGCGCGTTTCTCGTTCACGCGATCGGGTTCGGGAGGCGCCTCATCCTCCATGGTGCCGTCGGCGCCGTCGACGATCTCCGTCGAATCAGACAGCGTCGCAACGGTGTCGGCTTCAACTGCGGCGGTCGGGGTAGCAGTATCCGCGTCGGCTTGCTCGTCGATGTAGTCAGCGGCGTCCTGGTCGATGTTGATCACCAACGCGATGGGCCCCGGGAAGAGGTAGCCCTCCACGGTGAGCGGCGTCAGGAGTCCGGGCAGGTTGTCGAAGTTGCCGAACGGGGAACCGTAGCCTCCGTTGAGCGCCCCGTCGATGATCCTGGCCGGAATGTTGATCACGGCGTTGACGAGACCGACCAGATCCAGCGCCACAGCGGCGTCGATGATGTCACCGATCGCCACGCCGGCGGCCGCGATGCCGCCCAGCAGCGGACTGAACACGATCTGGAACAGGGCCTCCGCTGCGCCGGGCTGATCGAGCAGCGTGCCCACGTACTCGACCGCACCGGCCACGGTCCTGAACGGTTGCGCGATCACCTCACCGACAGCGGCCAACGCCGCACCGACGTCACCCGCCGCGAGCGCCTCGGCGGCGTCCGCCAATGCCCCGATCTGATTGCGGGCGGTCAGCCGGGTCAGCGGAAACGGGTCGGCGAAGTACGCCTCCGCCAGCGCTGCGGTGTTCTCCCACGCCGTCGCGAACACCTGCGGGTACAGCACCAACGGGCTGGGGATCGCCGCAAGTTGCACAGCCGCATCAACGGCCGGCACCGCGATCGGAGGCGGCTCGACCGGAGCGACCGCGATGATGCCGGCGCTGACCAGCGCGATACCCGCGGTGAGACAAGGGCCTGCAGCGGCAAACATGAATCCCCTTCGCACCGTCCGGTTCCACACCCGATGGCCGGGCCAGTTTAGCGATTCGCGCGCACATCCGGTCGGATACGGCAACGAACGCGGAAACGTCGCCGGCGGTCCTCTGCTCAGGCCTTACCGGTGCGCTCGCGGTGCTTGCACCCCGGCCAGCAGCAGGGCCGACGCTGCCCTTCCTCGAGTTCCTCCTGGGTCCGCCGGATCCGCCGCTCGCGGGTCTTCTGCTGCTTGGCGTCTTCCACCCAGCAGATGAACTCGTTGCGGGCCAACGGCGTGATGTCCATCCACGCGGCGAGTGCCGGGTCATTGGCGCTCAGCGCCTCACGCAGATCGACCGGCAGTTCGTGCACCACCCCGCCGGGCACTTTCGGACTACTCACGCGGATCAGAATAAGCCCCGACAGCCGCGAAGGTCACGAGCGCGTGACACGCTGTCATCGTGCGCACCGCGACATCGGCAACGGGTCTGCGGGTCGCCGCCAGCCTGTGGGTCGTTGCGGGGGTGTTCTACCTGACGACGGAAGCTGTTGTCGCAGCACACCTGTCGGGCTACAGCTATTCCAGCGACTACATCAGCGACCTGGGCCAGCCGCTGCGGTCCCCGATGGCCGCCTGGATGAACGGCGCGTTCATCGCGCAGGGGGTGGCCTTCGCAGTTGCGGCTGCGGTATTGGTCGCGGCGATGCCACGCGGCCGCGGCTCGGCGGCATTCCTCGGTGGCGCCCTGATCTACGGCGTCGGCTCGGTGGTGGTCGGCGTCTTCCCCAGTGGCAGCACCGGCACCGTTGCGCTGATGCACGTCGGCGGCGCCACCGCGGCAATTCTCGGCGGCAACCTGGCGATCCTGACCGCAGGCGCAGTCCTATTGCATCGCAGGCAGTTCCGCGCGGTCGGCATTGCCGGCGCTGCCCTCGGACTCATCGGGTTGATCTCCGCCGCCATGCTCGTCGCCGGCAGTGCGCTGGGCGCCGACACACTCCTCGGCGACGGCGCCTGGGAGCGGGCAGCGATCTACACGATCATCGGGTGGCAACTGGGCGCAGGTCTTGCCGCCCTTGCGTTCAGACCGACGTTGCGCGCAACGGATTCGGGATCGGATCCGACAACCCAGCCCTGACGGCCCGCGTCAGGTCGTCGGCGAGGACCTCGACCTCGTCGCGCTCGACACCGTCGAGAATCGCGGCGGCGACGTCGCGTGGGTCGTTCTTGGGGGCATCGACGTCGGCCACCATGTCGGTGTCGGTATAGCCCAGGTGGGCGCCGACAACCAGCGTGTTCTGTGGCGCGAGCTCGGCGCGCAGCGAGTTGGTCGCCGACCACAGCGCTGCCTTGCTGTCTCCGTAGGCGCCGGACCCGCTGAACCACGACAGCACTGAGGCGATGTCGACCAGCGCGCCGCCGCCGTTGGCAGCGAGGATCGGCGCAAATGCCCGGGCGACGTGCAACGCGCCGAAGTAGTTGGTTTCGAAAACCGACCGGATCTGGGCGAAGTCATCCTTCAGGAGTGACGGTCCCGCGATGGCCCCTGCGTTGTTGACGACGATCTGGGCGTCGGTAGCAGCGTCCGCGAGTGCGCGCACCGAATCCGGATCGGTGACGTCCAGAGCGACGCTGACCACCCGTGGATCCTCGCTCGGCTTGGGTGCCCGCGCGGTGGCGTAGACCTTGGCTGCGCCGCGGCTGAGAAGTTCGTCGACGATGGCCTTGCCCAGGCCGCGCTGACCCCCGGTGACCACCGCGACCGCGCCGTGAACATTGACCATCTCGAACTCCTTGACATAGGTGAAATTTGTTTGTCTATGTCAGAGACTAGCCCTCGCGGTGACATAGTCAAGTAGTGTTGACCTATGTCACCATCGTGGCCGGCCACCACCCGCTACCGACTCCGGCTAGCGCCGTCGGGGTTGGCGCTCGTCCAGGACTTGATGAACACCCGGGCCATCGCGCCCTACGGCGCCGATCTGCTCGGCGACGGCGCCACCGCGTCGGCCTGGGCAGTCGACGCACTGGCAGCGTGGTCGGAGGTCTCGGGCCTGCCTGCGCCGGCAATGGTGCTGACCGACCGGGACGCGGGACGCCTGCGCATCTTGCGTTCCACGCTGCGCGATCTGATCAACAGTGACACACCACCGGAGACCCCGGTTCAGCCCGACGGGACAGTCGGTTTTTCACTGGCCGGTTCGGGTGAGGTTCAGCTGGTGCCGCGAGGCAGCGGGACGCAGTGGATCGCGGCGGCGTGCTGGACCGAAGTTGTTCTCGGCCAAAGGTCTTCGACCTGGGAGCGGCTCAAGCGCTGCCGCGAACCCGCGTGCGACTCGGTGTTCTACGACCGCTCAAGGAACAACAGCGGCGTCTGGCACGACGCGAAGACGTGCGGCAACCGCACCAACCTGCGCACATCACGCGCGCGACGCAGGACCGTGGCGACTGCCTAATCCGCCTTCTGGTTTACCACCGTCAACCCGAGCCCGGGCGCCGCCCGACTGAAGAACTGCAGGACCTTGGCCAAGCCGACCACGATCTCGTCTTGGCCCTTGTCCAACCCGGCCATCGTTTTGGCGACGAAGACGTCGAGTTCCATTGCGCGCGGCGGTATCTGGTCCAGATTTCGATGCAGATCGGTCACGACGACGGGTGGTATCAACTCGACGACCTGGACAGTGGACCCCTTGAGTTGGCGCCGGAGGGCGATCGTGAAGCTGTGCACCGCGGACTTGGTCGATGAGTAGATCGGCGCGGCAGCGAGCGGGACGTACCCCAGTCCGGAGCCGACGTTGACCAACCGCGCGCTCGGCTGCGCTTTCAGTAGCGGCAGAAATGCGTTGGCGATGTAGATCACGCCCTTGAGGTTCACGTCCACCTCGCGCCCCAACTCGGCTGCATCGTGCGGACCCTGTCCGGCGAAGTCGCACAGGTTTTGGATGCCTGCGTTGTTGATCACGGTGGCCAGCTGGGGCCAACGCCGGCCCACCCGCTCGGCAAGTGCCATCACCTGTTGGGGATCGGCCACATCGACGACCTCGGCCTCCATTCCGGGGTGACGCGCCGCGACCGCTTCGATGCGCTCGCGCCCATGCCCGGCGACGATGACCTGGTGTCCCCGCGCATGAAAGGCGGCCGCGAGACCGGCACCGATGCCGGAGCCGCCGCCGGTGATCAGCACCACCTCGGGCCGGCTCACGGCGTACCTCCCCGGACACCATTCACCTGCATGCGTGGCCTCGCGACATGCCCGCCTCCACCGCTAGTTTCTGCCGTGCTCAGGTTCCACTATGCCCGCGGTTTTCAGCGACGCCACAGCCATCACCAACATCACCGGTGAGGGGCTCGAGTCAATGTCGTGATTCGCAGTTGCGTCTCCGTGAGCAGGTCGGAGACGGACGCGAATTCTTCGGGATCGATCGGTTGACCGAAGACGACGAACACGGTGTGCCTCAATGAAGGGATCTTCCTGTCCAGCGGCAGGACCTTGTTCGCGTTGATGATGCCCACCGGAATGATCGGTGTATTGGTCCGCTTGGAGAGGACGGCAACGCCCGGCCTGTACGGGGCCACCTCTCCTGGCTTGACGCACTTCTGTTCCGGGAAGATGCCGACGAGCGCACCGTTGCGGAGTGCTTCGACAGCGCTCTCCATCGCCTGCCTGCCCGACTCGGGATCCCCACGTACGACTGGTATTTGACCGAGCACCTCGACGAGCCAGCGTGTGAACGGAGATTTCCACAGCTCGGCCATGGCCATGGCGATCGCTTGGCGCCGCAGCGCCGCCAAGAGGAACAGCACGTCGATCATGGATGTGTGGTTTGCGGCCAGGAGCACCGCGCCCCGTTTGGGCACCACATCCTCGTTCACGAGCGTCGTCCGGACCAGTCGCGTGAAGCCCAGAACCCAGAGGACCAGGCGAATCGACCAGGTGACCAACCACGCCCGTCTGCCGAGCCCCCGAATACGGATTCTCTCTGTCGCGGCGTGCTCGGGAATGGCGCCGTCGCTCTCTCCCATCACAGGTACATCCCGTCCGGAATGGTTGCGCGGTAGCGGCCGCTTCCCACCTCGGTGAGCAGCGCAGCGGTGCCGAGCTGCCCGGTGTCATCGGCGGAAAGGACCGCCCGACGGACGATTTCGCGCAGGTCGCTGCCGCTGGTTTGTTCCGGCAGCGTGGTGACGACGGCGTGAGTGTCCACACTGTCGGCGCCGGGGAGGCCGGCGAGGAGGGCGGTCAGGATGCGGGCCGCATCTGCGCGGGTGGGGTACCCGACGTCGAGGATGGCATCGAAGCGGCCGGTGCGGATCGCGGCCTTGTCCAGAGTGGCGGCATCGTTGGTGGAGGCCAGGGTCAGGATGCGGGCGGCGGCGGCGATGTCCATGGCCTGCAGTAACTCCGAGAGCCCTCCACCGCCGCTGAGGCGGTCGCGGCACCACAGGTCAACATCTTCCAGAATGAGGAGTACCGGTCCGCCGAGGCGTTGGGCTTCCTGGACGACCGCGGTCAAGAGCTCCTCGCCGGCTTTGGCTTCGACGTAGATGACGGTGAACGCGCCCACGACTTCGGCGGCGATGACCGCGGAGACCGCCGACTTCCCGGTGCCGGGTGGCCCGCACAGCAGTATTCCCCGACGGGTGCCGAGACCGTGGGCGTTGAGCACCTCGTGGCGGTCACGCACTGCGGTCACGCCGAGGTCGATCTCCCGCCAGACCTGCTCGTCGACGATCACCGTGTCACGGGTCAGCCCGGTGGGCAGGTCGATCACCGTCAGCTCCAGGCCGCTGGTGTAGGTGGCGCGTAGGGCCCGCCCGCGGTACGGGTTCAGATCGTTGGCTCGTGCGGCCAGTCGGTTCATGACCAGCCGGGCGCCGCCCTGATGACCGGGGGCAACAATGGCGTTTACCTCCGGGCAACGGATCACTCCTTGGCGGGCTTCGATCCGGATAACGCACCCGGCATCCTCGAGCAACGTGCCCGCCGGAAAGTGCACACGAAGGCACTGCGGGTGGACATAGCTCTGTGCGCCAACCTCGGTTTGGGTCCACTTCGGTGGCAGCGAGTACTCACCCGGCCCCACCTCGATCACGGTGGCGTGGGTGGTCATCCACTCGGCGAGTGCGACCGCAGTAGTCAGCCCCGACACCGGATCCAGCTCGCGATCCTCATCGATCAGCTGCGCGACATCAGACACGCCGAGGCAGCGGGCGGTGAACCGGTCGGCGTCCTCCGACCGCGACGGCCGTTGCGTCACACCCACCAGCAGTTCCCCAAGAGCACGCAGCCCCACGCGGGCGTCCTCGGGCAGGGTGTCGAGGTAAGCCTCCACGTCGTTGATCGGGCGGCCGCGCAGGCCGGTACCGCTGGCGTCGTCAGCGGAAGGGGTGATCTGTTTGTCGTCGGTGAGAGTCATCGCTTCTATGGAGGTCGGTGGTTTAGAGCAAAGCCGTACAGAATGGCACCCCACCATCGAATCCGCAACCCCTAAAAGCACGTCCTACGGCTTTCGCGGACAGGTCGACCTCGAGGCGGGACGAAAGGCGGGCTGCGAGCGTTGCGCCCGTGCTTGTCACCCCGGCTGCCCGCGCATCTCGATCACCTCTGCGGGTCGAGCAGGGCTCGGGCGTCCTTGATCAACAGCAGCAGGTGCAGCGGGTCCGTTGGTGACGGCTCGAAGTCGAAGTTTGCGTAGAAATCTCGGGCTTGTCCATGCAGAGCGTGCACCAATAGCGCTCGTACACCGATGATTTCAGCGGCAGCCACGGCCCGGGTGATGGCGTCCCTCAGAAGCGCAGCGCCCAACCCCTTTCCCTGTTCATTGCGGTCGATCGCCAGCCTGGACAGCAGGATCACCGGCACCGGGTCAGGCATGTTGCGCCGAACCCGCCCTGGTGTGCCGGCGCGGTCCACCGATGCCGAGGCCAACGAGTAGAACCCGACGACGCGGCCGTCGCGACACGTCACGAAGCACCGGGAGGCCCCCTCGACATGGTTGGCCAACGCCCTGCCCCGCAGATACCCATCCAGAGTGGGCTCGCCGCTGTCGAAGTCGGCGACCACATCGTGCTCGCTGATCGGACGTGGCGCGCTGTATCCGCTCACTCGTCGAAGATCGACGGCTCCGCGAACAACCTCTCCAGCCGCGGCTTATGCGACACCGGCCGGTCCAGGACCGCCACGAACTCCGCCCAGGCGAGCTCATCGAGCATGAACAGTCGGCGATCGGCGAGCACGTCGCGGGCATGAGCCAGCGTCGCGGTCACTGTGAAGTTGGTCAGGTCGGTCCCCTCCACTTCTGCGGCACGACGAATCAGCGCGTCCTGCTCAGCAGTCAGGCGCACCGCGAACCGCTCCGACTTCGTAGCCATGCAGACCATTGTGTGCCTGATAGGCACACAATGCAACGGCTATCTCTTCGGCCTGTGAGCTTCGGCGCTCTGCCTCGGTGAAAACGCCGCCCCTCGGGGGAAGGCCCACCCAAAGGCAAAGGTCACGAACCAAATTGGTTCGTGACCTTTGTGCTGCGATTACGTCGAACCGCTCGCTGTGGGCGAAGGGGGACTTGAACCCCCACGTCCCGAAGGACACTGGCACCTGAAGCCAGCGCGTCTGCCATTCCGCCACTCGCCCGAATGACCGAGGGAGCCTATCACGCAGCCAACCCCTCGTTCCAAACGTACTGGCAGAGCTTCTTCCACCGACAAACGCCGTGAGTGCACCGCCTTGACCAGCGTCGATGCGATTCTCAGAGTTCTGTTGGTCCCGTAGTGGCGGACATGGCCGATACCATGCATGCAAGCATGACGGCCAGCCGACACGCTGGCGGTGTAACCGCGCAGGCAGGATTACCGACTACACAGAGGAAGGCGGTCGAGGACATGGGTTTGGTCGACCGCTTCGAACGCAAACTCGAGGACACCGTCGGCGACGCCTTCGCCAGGGTTTTCGGCGGATCCATCGTCCCGCAGGAGGTAGAGGCGCTGCTCCGCCGCGAGGCGGACACCGGTGCACACGAACTGCACGGCGGCCGAATTTTGGCCCCGAACGACTACGTCATTACCCTCAGTGTGCCCGACTACCACAAGGTGAGTGCCGACCCGGACATCACCTCAACCACGTTTGCCAAGCACTTGGAGGGATACATCCATGAGCAGGGGTGGCAAACGTATGGTGATGTGGTTGTCAGATTCGAGCAGTCGTCCAACCTGCACACCGGACAGTTTCGCGCGCGTGGTGCGGTCAACCCTGACTCGACCAAGGGCGATCCCGCCCCACCTCGAGAACTTTCGTCCAACGCAGAACCAGGAGTTCCACCGATGACCGACAATCCGAGTTACCGCGGCCAGGGACAGGGTCGGCCCTCAGACGAGTACTACGACGAGCGCTACCCCCGCCCCGATGACCAGCGTCCGTATCCGCCGCCGACCGACCAGGGTGGATATCCCCCGCAGGGTGATCCGAACTACCCGCCCCGCGGTGGCTACCCGGACCAGGGCGGCTACCCCGACCAAGGCGGCTACCCGGATCAGGGCGGCTACCCGCCGCAGTCCTACGAGCAGCGCCCCCCGGCCGGATACGGCCCTCCGCAGGGCGGCTACCCCGATCAGGGTTATCGCCAGGCCCCCGCAGGCTACGGCCCGCCTCCGGGCGGGCAGCCCGGCTACGGCGCCCCTTCCAACGATTACGACTACGGTCGCCCCCCGGGCCGGCCCGAGGACGGCGGCTACCCGCCCCAGGGTCGCCCGTCCTACCCGGACCAGGGCGGTTACCCCGAGCAGGGCGGCTACCCCGACCAGGGCGGTGGCTACGGTTCGCAGGGCGGCCAGGCCTACGGCCGGCAGGACTACGCCCAGCCCGACTACGGCCGCTACGGCGAGGCCCCAGCCGGTGCCGGATATGCCGACCAGGGTTACGGCGAGCCTGCGGGCTACGGAGACCAGGGCTACGGCGCCCCGGCAGGCTACGGAGGCCAGGGTTACGGTCCCGGTCAGGGCGACTACCCATCGGCCGGCACCGCCGTCACTCTGCAGCTCGACGACGGCAGTGGCCGCACCTACCAACTGCGCGAAGGCGCCAACGTGATCGGCCGCGGTCAGGACGCCCAGTTCCGGCTGCCCGACACGGGTGTGTCCCGCAGGCATCTGGAGGTCCGCTGGGACGGCCAGGTCGCGCTATTGTCGGACCTCAACTCCACCAATGGCACGACGGTGAACAATGCGCCGGTGCAGGAGTGGCAGCTGGCCGATGGCGATGTCATCCGGCTGGGCCACTCCGAGATCATCGTCCGCGTTCACTGAGGGTCGACCGCCCGGGTAAACCGGTCTGCTTGATCCTCACGTCGATCGTCACGCACGTATGGTGGCGGTGCCGAAAGGACGCCTACGAGCTCTTGCGCGAGGCGTATCACGGGGACGGAGAGGACGTCAGATGCAGGGGCTAGTACTGCAGCTGACCCGTGTCGGCTTCCTGCTGCTGCTGTGGCTGTTCATCTGGTCGGTGCTTCGCATCCTGCGTACCGATATCTACGCGCCCACCGGCGCGGTGATGGTGCGCCGCGGCTTGGCGCTGCGGGGTTCGCTGCTGCCCAACCGGGGCCGTCGCCACATCCCCCGCCAACTGGTGGTCACCGACGGTGCGCTGAAGGGAACGCGCATCCCGCTGGGCACTCAGCCGATATTGATCGGTCGCGCCGACGACTCCACGCTGGTGCTGACCGACGACTACGCCTCGACCCGCCACGCCCGGCTCTCCCCGAGGGGTCAGGAGTGGTACGTAGAGGACCTAGGATCGACCAACGGTACATACCTTGACAGGGCGAAGGTGACGACGGCAGTACGAGTTCCGATGGGCACACCGGTGCGGGTCGGCAAGACGGTTATCGAGCTACGCCCATGACCCTCGTCCTTCGATACGCCGCGCGCAGCGACCGCGGCCTGGTGCGCGCCAACAACGAAGATTCGGTCTACGCCGGCGCGCGCCTGCTCGCGCTGGCCGACGGCATGGGCGGGCATGCGGCCGGGGAGGTCGCCTCCCAGTTGGTGATCGCCGCCCTCGCCCACCTCGACGACGACGAGCCCGGCGGTGACCTGCTCAGCAAGCTCGACGCGGCGGTACGTGAAGGCAACTCGGCGATCGCCGAGCACGTCGAGGCCGACCCCGAACTCGACGGCATGGGCACCACGCTGACGGCAATCCTGTTCGCGGGCAATCGGCTTGGCCTCGTGCACATCGGTGACTCCCGCGGCTATCTGCTGCGCGACGGCGAGCTCAACCAGATCACCAAGGACGACACGTTCGTCCAGACCCTGGTCGACGAGGGGCGCATCACCGCAGAGGAAGCGCACAGCCATCCACAGCGCTCGCTGATCATGAAGGCGCTCACCGGACACGAGGTGGAACCGGCGCTCATCATGCGGGAGGCCCGCGCCGGCGACCGGTACCTGCTGTGCTCGGACGGCCTGACCGACCCGGTCAGTCACGACACCATCCTCGAAGCGCTGCAGATCGACGATGTCGCCGAAAGTGCCGACCGGCTGATCGAACTGGCGCTGCGCGGCGGCGGACCCGACAACGTCACCCTCGTGGTGGCCGACGTCGTCGACTACGACTACGGCCAGACCCAGCCGATCCTGGCGGGGGCGGTCTCCGGCCAGGCCGACGACGCAGCCCCACCGAACACCGCCGCCGGTCGGGCATCGGCGTTCAACCCGAAACGAAACGTCGCCAAACGTGTTGTCCCGCAACCTGAAGAACCCCCGCCGCGACCACGTTCGCGGCGGCGCATTTTCATCGCCGCGGCAGTCACGGTCCTTGTGCTGCTCGCAGGTCTGGCCGTCGGCCGCGAAATCGTCCGCAACAACTACTACGTCAGCGACCACGACGGCACGGTCTCGATCATGCGGGGCGTCCAGGGCTCCTTCCTCGGGGTCTCGCTGCAAGAGCCCTACCTTCTGGGTTGTTTGAACGCCCGCAACGAACTCTCCCTCATCAGCGCAGGCCAGACGCAGGACAACCTGGACTGCCGGCTTCTCGGCGTCGACGACATGCGCCCCTCCGAACGCGCTCAGGTCATAGCCGGTCTGCCGTCGGGCTCTCTCGACGATGCGATCAGTCAGATCGAGCAACTCCGCGGGTCGGTGCTGCCCGTCTGCGCCCCCCGGACCACGACGACGACGCGCCCCACGACCCCGCCCCCGTCACCCCGTCCCACCACTCCGACGACGTCCGCGGCCGCACCGGGAACCACTGCGCCGAGCGGTGATCCACGTGCCACCCCCGCGCCTGAGACTCCGCGCACTGTCACCGACTCCCCCGCGCCTACGACCCCACGACCGTCCCAGACGCCGTCACCGACTGTGACCGCGCTGCCGCCGCCACCACCTGAACCGGGAACGAACTGCCGGGAAGTGTCGTGACGACACAGCCGCAAGCCCCCGTCGCAGTGACGCCCGACCTGCCGAACCGCCGCAACGCCGAGCTGTTCCTGCTGGGCTTCGCGGCGTTGATCACCACGGTGGCGCTGCTGCTCGTCGAAGCCAATCAAGAACAGGGCCTGCGCTGGGATCTGGCTCAGTACACCGTCGCCTACCTTGCGTTGTTCGCCGGCGCGCACCTCGCCGTCCGACGGTTCGCCCCGTACGCCGATCCGCTCCTACTCCCTGTGGTTGCACTGCTGAACGGCTTGGGGCTGGTGATGATTCACCGTCTCGACATCGCCGAGGGCGAGACCACCTCGCAGGGTCTCGGGGGTACCGCGAACCAGCAGATGCTGTGGACCCTGGTCGGAGTCCTCGGATTCTCCGCGGTGGTGATCTTCCTGCGCGACCATCGCATGCTCTCCCGGTACGGGTACGTGTGCGGCCTGACCGGGCTGGTTCTGCTGGTGATCCCCGCAATCCTGCCGCGCTCGATGTCCGAGCAGAACGGTGCAAAGATCTGGATCCGGTTGCCGGGCTTCTCGATTCAGCCCGCGGAGTTCTCGAAGATCCTGCTGCTGATCTTCTTCGCCGCCGTGCTGGTGTCCAAGCGCAACCTGTTCACCAGCGCAGGCAAACACGTGCTGGGCATGGATCTGCCTCGGCCCCGCGACCTCGCGCCACTGCTTGCGGCATGGATCGCCTCGATCGGCGTGATGATCTTCGAGAAGGACCTCGGCACCTCGTTGCTGTTGTACGCGTCGTTCCTGGTGATGGTCTACATCGCCACCGAACGGTTCAGCTGGGTGGTCATCGGGCTGGCACTGTTCGCCGCGGGAAGCATTGCGGCGTATTACCTTTTCGACCACGTCAGGGTCCGGGTGCAGACCTGGCGGGACCCGTTCGCCGACCCCGACGGCGCCGGGTACCAGATGGTGCAGTCGCTGTTCAGCTTCGCCACCGGCGGCATCTTCGGCACCGGGTTGGGCAACGGGCAACCCGGCACCGTGCCCGCCGCGTCCACCGATTTCATCATCGCCGCGGTCGGCGAGGAACTCGGGCTCGTCGGTCTGGCCGCCGTGCTGATGCTCTACACCATCGTCATCATCCGCGGGCTGCGGACCGCCATCGCAGTGCGTGACAGCTTCGGCAAGCTGCTTGCCGCGGGCTTGGCCACCACGCTGGCGATCCAACTGTTCATCGTGGTGGGCGGAGTCACCAAGCTGATCCCGCTGACCGGCCTCACCACGCCGTGGATGTCCTACGGCGGCTCCTCGCTGGTGGCCAACTACCTGCTGTTGGCGCTCCTGGTCCGTATCTCGCACGCCGCACGGCGGCCGATCGGCACCGGGCCCCTGCCGGCCGCACCGATCGCTGCGGCGAGCACCGAGGTGATCGGGAAGGTATGAACACCTCACTGCGCCGCATCTCCGTCATGATCATGGCCCTGATCGTGGTGTTACTTGCCAACGCCACCCTGACCCAGGTGTTCACCGCCGACGGCCTGCGCTCGGATCCGCGAAACCAGCGGGTCCTGCTCGACGAGTACTCCCGCCAGCGCGGCCAGATCTCCGCGGGCGGCGAACTGCTGGCCTACTCCGTGTCGACCGAGGGGCGCTTCCGCTTCCTCCGCGTGTACCCCAACCCGATGACCTATGCGCCCGTCACCGGGTTCTACTCGCTGAGTTACTCGAGCAGCGGGCTGGAACGCGCCGAGGACACCATCCTCAACGGATCCGACCAGCGGCTGTTCGGGCGCCGCCTGGCCGACTTCTTCACCGGCCGGGACCCCCGCGGCGGCACCGTCGCCACCACGATCAACCCGCAGGTGCAGCAGGCCGCCTGGGATGCGATGCAGGAGGGCTGCGACGGCCCGTGCAAGGGTTCCGTCGTCGCGCTGGAACCGTCGACCGGCAAGATCCTGGCGATGGTCTCGGCGCCGTCCTACGATCCGAACCTGTTGGCCACCCACGATCTCGACCAGCAGACCGCGGCCTGGCAACAGCTTCGGGACGACCCGGACTCCCCTCTGTTGAACCGTGCGATCTCCGAGACGTACCCACCCGGGTCGACGTTCAAGGTGCTGACCACTGCGGCAGCGCTTCAGGCCGGAGCCACCCCCGACACCGAACTCACTGCGGCAGCAGACATTCCGTTGCCCAACAGCACCGCGACGTTGGAGAATTTCGGCGGTACGCCCTGCGGAGGCGGTCCGACCGCCACGCTGCGTTACGCGTTCGCGAACTCCTGCAACACCGCGTTCGTCGAACTGGGTATCGACACCGGGGCCGACGCGCTGCGTTCGACGGCAAGCTCATTCGGGGTCAACGTGGCGCCCCCGCCCATTCCGCTGCAGGTCGTCGAGTCGACCGTCGGCCCGATCGCCGACGCCGCAGCATTGGGGATGTCGAGCATCGGGCAGAAGGACGTCGCGTTGACGCCGCTGCAGAACGCGATGATCGCCGCGACCGTAGCGAACAAGGGGATCACGATGCAGCCCTATCTGGTCGACAGTCTCAAGGGACCCGACCTGGCCAACATCGACACAACGGTGCCCACCCAGGAGCGCCGGGCGGTCCCGGAGCAGGTCGCAGATACACTTACGGACTTGATGGTCGCCGCCGAGCAGGTGACTCAGCAGAAGGGAGCCATCGCCGGCGTGCAGATCGCATCCAAGACCGGCACTGCGGAGCACGGTACGGATCCCCGCAACACGCCGCCGCATGCCTGGTACATCGCTTTTGCGCCCGCACAGGATCCCAAGGTCGCAGTGGCGGTTCTGGTCGAGAACGGTGGCGAGCGCCTGTCGGCGACCGGCGGTGCGGTGGCCGCGCCCATCGGGCGAGCGACCATCGCCGCAGCGCTGCGGGGGGCCTCATGAGTCCGCGCGTTGGTGTCACCCTGTCCGCTCGTTACCGGCTGCAACGGCTGATCGCCACCGGCGGCATGGGCCAGGTCTGGGAGGGCGTCGATTCCCGACTGGGCCGTCGTGTCGCGATCAAGGTGCTCAAGGCCGAATACTCGACCGACGCGGAGTTCGTCGAGCGGTTCCGGGCCGAGGCGCGCACCGTCGCGATGCTCAACCATCCAGGCATCGCCGGCGTGTACGACTACGGCGAGACCGACATCGACGGTGAAGGCCGCACCGCCTACCTGGTGATGGAACTGGTCAACGGTGAGCCGTTGAACTCGGTGATCAAGCGGACCGGAAGACTGTCGTTGCGGCATGCGCTGGACATGCTCGAGCAGACCGGCCGTGCGCTGCAGGTCGCCCACACCGCGGGGCTGGTGCACCGCGACGTGAAACCGGGAAACATCCTGATCACCCCCACCGGTCAGGTGAAGCTCACCGACTTCGGCATCGCCAAGGCCGTCGACGCCGCGCCCGTCACCCAGACCGGCATGGTGATGGGCACCGCCCAGTACATCGCGCCCGAACAGGCTCTCGGGCACGACGCGACCGCGGCCAGCGATGTGTACGCGCTGGGTGTTGTCGGCTACGAATCCGTCTCGGGCAAGCGGCCGTTCACCGGAGACGGCGCGCTGACCGTCGCGATGAAGCACATCAAGGAGAACCCTCCCCCGCTGCCCGCCGACCTGCCGCCGAACGTCCGCGAGCTGATCGAGATCACGCTCGTCAAGAACCCCGGGATGCGCTACAAGTCCGGTGGGCCGTTCGCTGACGCCGTCGCCGCCGTCCGCTCCGGCCGGCGCCCCCCCAGACCCAACGCCGCTCCGTCGCTGGGACGCGCCGCCCCCACCGCGGTGCCGCCGGCGATCCAGCAGCGCTCCGCCGACGTCACAGGCCGCGCCCCCGCCACCGCAGCGCGCCCCCGTAACGCAGGAAGCCAACACCGCTCGGCACCGCCGGCGAGACGCACGTTCTCCTCCGGCCAGCGTGCGCTGCTGTGGGCCGCGGGCGTGCTCGGGGCGTTGGCCATCGTGATCGCGATCCTGATCGTGCTCAACGCGCAGGACCGCAGGGACAGCACCCCGCCGCCCACCGTCACCGAAACCCCGACATCCGAGGTCGCGCCGCCGGAGACACCCGCTGCAGCCCCGATCGGAACGGGCGGCGATGGCGCGCCCGGATACTGGGTATCACGACACCTCGACAGCGCCGCTCCCGCGGTGCCGCGGCACCTCACGGCCTCAGAACAGATACGGCCCTCAGAACAGATACGGCGATGACAACCCCACAGCACCTTTCCGACCGCTACGAAGTCGGCGAGATCCTGGGTTTCGGCGGAATGTCCGAAGTCCACATGGCACGCGACCTGCGGCTACACCGCGACGTCGCGATCAAGGTGCTGCGCGCCGACCTGGCCCGCGACCCGAGTTTCTATCTCCGGTTCCGCCGGGAAGCGCAGAACGCGGCGGCGCTGAACCACCCCGCGATCGTCGCGGTGTACGACACGGGCGAGGCGGAGACGTCGACGGGGCCGCTGCCCTACATCGTGATGGAGTACGTCGACGGCGTGACCCTGCGCGACATCGTGCACGGCGAGGGCCCGATGCCGACACAACGCGCCATCGAGGTGATCGCCGACGCCTGCCAGGCACTGAACTTCAGCCACCAGCACGGCATCATCCACCGTGACGTCAAACCCGCCAACATCATGATCAGCAAGACCGGCGCGGTGAAGGTGATGGACTTCGGCATCGCCCGCGCGCTGGCCGATGCCGCCAACCCCGTCACGCAGACCGCGGCCGTGATCGGCACCGCGCAGTACCTGTCGCCCGAACAGGCCCGCGGCGTGAAGGTCGACGCCCGTTCCGACGTGTACTCGCTGGGCTGTGTGCTCTACGAAATGCTCACCGGCGAGCCCCCTTTTGTTGGTGACTCCCCCGTCGCCGTGGCCTACCAGCATGTCCGGGAGGACCCGGTCCCGCCGTCGGAGCGCTACAGCGGCATCTCCCCCGAACTCGACGCCGTCGTGCTCAAGGCGTTGGCCAAGAACCCCGACAACCGCTACCAGACCGCCGCCGAGATGCGCGCCGATCTGGTCAAGGTGCACAGCGGCGAGACACCGGATGCGCCGAAGATCTTCACCGATGCCGAACGGACGTCGCTGCTGTCCGCGGGAACGTCCGACGGTCGCACCGAACAACTCGACCAGGTGGGGCGCCACCAACCACGCTACGAAGAACGCGCGCGGCGCGGTTCGGTCGGACGCTGGCTGGCGGCGGTGGCGATTCTGGCCGTGCTCACCGTCGTGGTCACCATCGCGATCAACTCATTCGGCGGAGAGACCCGCGACGTGCAGGTTCCCGATGTCAGCGGTCAGGTGTCCGACGACGCGATCGCCGCACTGCAGAACCTCGGGTTCACGACCACGCTGCAGCGCAACCCGGACTCCGAGGTGCCACCCGATCACGTGATCAGCACTGATCCCGCGGCCAACGCGTCCGTCGCGGCGGGCGACGAGATCACTCTCAACGTCTCGACCGGACCCGAGCAGCGTGAGGTGCCCGACGTCTCCGGTCTGAGTTACGCCGACGCGGTCCAGGAACTCACCGACGCCGGCTTCGAGCGGTTCCGGCGCACCGCGTCCGCCTCGCTCCCCGAGCAGCGCGACCGGGTGCTGTCGACGGTGCCGCCGGCCAACCAGACCTCGGCGATCACCAACGAGATCACCGTCGTCGTCGGAACCGGGCCGGCGACGGCGGCGGTGCCCGACTGTGTCGGCCAGACCGTGGCGGTCTGTCAGCAGATCCTCTCGGCATCCGGATTCGCGAACTCGGTACCGGTCGAGGTGGACAGCACCACCACCGCAGGCCAGGTACTGGGCACCGATCCCGCTGTCGCCCAGACTGTTCCGGAGGACACCCTCATCCAGATCCAGGTGTCGCGGGGCAACCAGTTCGTGATGCCCGACCTGTCCGGGATGTTCTGGACCGACGCCGAGCCTCGGCTGCGTGCGCTGGGCTGGACCGGCGTCCTCGACAAGGGCGGCGACGTGCAGAACAGCGGTCAACGCACCAACGCCGTGGTGAATCAGAGCCCGGCGGCCGGCTCCGATGTGACCTTCGGCGCCAGGATCACGCTGAACTTCGCGTCGTAGCGGCCTGCACCGCGCCGGCCACCTCATCCTCGAGGCGACGGACGAGTTCCTCGGCGGGCGCTGCACCGCAGTAGGCAAGCCAGTTGGCGAGCATTCGATGCCCGCCTTCGGTGAGGATCGATTCGGGGTGGAACTGCACACCGTGGATCGGTAGGTCGACGTGGCGTACACCCATGATGACGCCGCCTTCGGTCCGCGCGGTCACCTCGAGTTCGGCAGGCACCGTATCGGGCAATATCGTCAACGAGTGGTACCGCGTCGCGGTGAACGGATCCGGGAGGCCTTTCAGCACACCGGCATTCGAGTGGTGGACGGTGCTGGTCTTGCCGTGCAGCAGTTCGGGCGCGCGATCGACGGTGCCGCCGAATGCCACCCCGATGGCCTGGTGCCCCAGGCACACACCGAGTAGGGGAGTGCCTGCGGTGGCACACGCGTGGACCAGCGGGATGGAGGCACCGGCCCGCTCGGGCGTGCCCGGTCCGGGGCTGAGCAGCACACCGTCGAACTCTTCGGCGACGCTGACCTCGTCGGACAACCGGTCGTCGTCGTTGCGCCAGACCTTCGCGTCCACGCCGAGCTGGCCCAGGTACTGGACCAGGTTGAACACGAAGCTGTCGTAGTTGTCGACGACCAACACCTGCATGCCAGACAGGCTACCGCCAGGGGTTTCCCTTCTCAGATGTCAGGCTGCTTCTGAGGAGGCTCCGCTGTCGCTCGCGTCGCTCTTGTCGCTCGCGTCGCTCTTGTCATCGTCACGCTTGGTGCTCTTGTCGCTCTTGTCGTCGTCACCGCGGTCGTTCTTGTCGTCGTCACCGCGGTCGTTCTTGTCGTCGTCACCGTCGGTCGACGTCAGCGACTCGGACCCGGAGTCGCTCTCAACGTCCTCGTCGCCGGTCGCGCTCTCGTCGGCGGAGGCATCGCCGTCCTCGTCGGAATCGACCGTGGCCTCCTCCGGTTGCGTGTCGTCGATTATCTCGTCAGTCTCCTCGACGGTGCGCACCGAACTCGTGGTGCGCGCGTTCGCCTCATTCTCGACTACCGTTGTGTCGGTGAGGCTTTCGGCATCGTCGGACAGCCGGGCTTCTTGCTGGCCGGCGCCCGACACGCTCGGTGGCGGGTTGCCGTTGCCCCAGTCGGCGCCTTCACCCTGCGCGATGTAATCGGGCCGGTCGTAATCGCGCTCGACCAGCGGCCGGTACCGCGCGTCGAGTTCAGCCAGGCGCTCTTCGGAGACGAATGGTCGTACCCAGTTCAGCATGGGCAGCGTCTCCGCCGGAATCAGCATGTAGGTTGTGTTTCCCTCTTGGAAAACCAGGTTGTTCGGATCGTTGATGTCGACGACCTCGTCGAAGTAGGCGAAATGCCGCGAGGCGGCGACGTTCACTAACGAGTAGAAGCCGAAGCGAGTAGGGCGGTCTGCCACAGCATCGTACTGCGCCACAATGTCCAGATGCCGGTACGGCTGCCCGTCAGGAATGCCCGCGCCCAATCTCATGCGTTGGTTGCCGCCGAATTTATTCTCGGGGTTTCCGTACGTGACGACGAGCACCACCCGCTCTGGATTGGGTGCCAGTTCCGGCCGGTTCCCCCAGACCCGGAGACGGTCGTATACGCCCATTGCACCTAGCGAGTAACCGAGCAGGATGATATCGCCTGGGGTGTTGTCGACTCCCGACTGAATCTGCTGACCGCTCACAGTCGCGGTGCCAGGTCCAGTGCCGAGGGAGGAGCAAGTGTTCAGCTCGCAGAATGCGCCTTGAAATGCCGTCTGCGCTTCGCCGCTTTGCCGCGTTGTGCCCTCGGCGGCCAATACAGTCGCGGCGATGGCCAGCGGTGCGGACGACAGCGCAAACACGACCGGCACGGACATCGCGACGAGGCTCGCTATGAGATCTCGCTGTCGCTGACAAATCATTCGGGTCCTTAGGTTATGTCTCGATCGCGCAGGCCTAAATGCCTTCCGGTTGCCACTAGAGGTCAGCAGTCACTGCAGAATCCGTGACTACGCCGCGTCCGCGGTGTAGGTACCGGGCCTCGTGTCTGACTTGACCGCTGCCGTCGCTCTCATTGCTTATCTGGCGGCTGGTGTTTAGGTCGACTCGTCTCTCTGTGACATCGGCATGTTCAATCCTCAGCTTGACGTTTGCTGACCACAAGTACGAGCTAACGCGAATCTCATCTATCCACCACGACACACCCTGCATAAACTGTCCGCCTCTCGGACCGATATCGGCACTGCCGGGGAGTTTTGTTGCCCAGCTACGCTATGTATAGCAGCACCAGGCGGTTCCGTGCAGTGCTCAGCTACTTTTGCTGCACCGTCAATTTAGTAGCCGAGTGGGCCGATCGGGCTGGCGAAGCTCATCCGGACAGGCTGCTGGTAGCCCACCAGTTCGACGTCGCGCACCTCTTCGGTGTAGCCCAGACCAAACCGGGCCGCGTACCGCTTGTAGAGCGTCACCAGAGGCGCCGCAGCCAACGCCTCCTCCATGGCTGCGGCATCACCGACCGCGGAGATGACGTACGGCGGACTGTAGGTTCGGCCGTTGAGCAACAACGTGTTTCCCACGCACCGTGGTGCCGACGTCGCAATGATTCGCTGGTCCTGCATCTGGATGCCCTCGGCGCCCGCGCTCCACAGCGCGGTGAGGACAGCCTGGATGTCCTGTTGGTGCACGACCAGGTCGTCGGGGGAGGCGTCGCGCGGGAACCGGCCCTCGGCGTCGCGCTGGGCGTCGGTGAGGGTGACCACCAGACCGGGACCCCGCATCGGCACCAGGCCGGCCTGCCCGGCCAATGCGTCGGCCCGCTCGGTGATCGCGGTCAGCGCCAGGTCAGTGCCCGACGAACCGCCGTGGTGATTGTCGACCCGGCTGTCCAGGGCATCGCGGTCCGAGGTCAGCCGGTCGACGGACTGCTGGGCCTCGCGAACGAGATCGACCAGGCGGGGCGCGTCGCTGCGGCGGATCTCGTCGCCCCCCGAGACACTGTGAGTCGCTCCCAACAGCAGTCCCGCGGCCACGCACACGACAGGGACACCAAATCGCCACGCCGATCTGGGTCGACCCTTGTGGTCGTCCATCCTGTCGTCTCCTGGTGAGATGGCCAAGGGGGCTGAGTTAGGCTTTCCCGTACACATCGTCGCACTGGCGACGCCGATCGTCCGAAGGTACGCATGCCCAAGTCCAAGGTCCGCAAGAAGAACGACTTCACCATCAACCCGGTGAGCCGGACTCCGGTGAAGGTCAAAGCCGGCCAGTCGGGCACCTGGTTCGTGGTTCTCTTCTGCGGGCTGATGCTGATCGGGCTGGCGTGGTTGATCGTCTTCCAGTTGGCCGGCAGCGGACCCGACGTGCCGAACTTCCTGCAGTGGATGTCCGACCTCAACGTGTGGAACTACGCCATCGCGTTTGCTTTCATGATCACCGGGCTGCTGCTCACGATGCGCTGGCGTTGACCCCGAACTGCCGCGGAATGAATTCATTCTCGCTGCCTGGCGTTCGCCTGTCCGCAACCGGGTGGTCACCAGATCACATGGATGTGATTCATCCCCATTGGGGATAGCACCTGTGGATAACCCCATCAGCCACGGTAGGAGGGTGTGAATTGTCCGTTCAGCAAACTGAGTGGAGTCCGCCGACGCCGGGCATCGTCGGTGCCGGCTTTCTCGGGGTCGTCCTCGCTTTCGGGGCTGTGACGCTGGTCACAGACCCGCCGGGACGCGCTCTGGTCGGCATTGCCGCGGTGGGTTTGCTGATGTTCGCGCTCATGTCGTGGCGCTCACGGCCGAAACTGGCAATCTCCGGTGAGACCCTCGTGGTCCGCGGTTTCTGGCGCACACGAGAACTCGGACACGCCGACATCAAGCTGATCCGGATCACCGAGTTCCGTCGCATCGGGCGCAAAGTGCGTCTGCTGGAAATCGACACCACCGATGACCGGCTGCTGGTGCTCAGTCGCTGGGACCTCGGCACCGACCCGCTTCAGGTGCTCGACGCGCTCAGCGACGCCGGGTTCGCCCCCGGTAACTAGCCGCGGAATTGCATTCCAGCAGGGCGTTTCTCGAACTCCTGCTGCTGGAATGCAATTCCGGCGGGATCAAGCGATGGTGATCGACTCGATCACGACGGCCTCGGTGGGCCGGTCACTACGGTCTGTTGCCGTGGTGGCGATGGCGTCGACGACCTTCTGCGATTCGGCGTCGACGACCTCACCGAAGATCGTGTGCTTGCGGTTCAGGTGCGGCGTCTTGCCCACCGTGATGAAGAACTGCGAGCCGTTGGTACCTGGGCCGGCGTTGGCCATCGCCAACAGGTACGGCTTGTCGAACTGCAGCTCCGGGTGGAACTCGTCGGCGAACTGGTAGCCCGGTCCGCCGCGGCCGGTGCCGGTCGGGTCACCGCCCTGAAGCATGAAACCTTCGATCACCCGGTGGAACACCGTGCCGTCATAAAAGGGTCCGGACGAGCCGCCGCTGGCGTTCTCGGTGCTGTAGTCCTTGGTGCCCTGGGCCAGCCCGACGAAGTTCGACACCGTCTTGGGGGCGTGGTTTCCGAACAGGGCGATCTTGATGTCGCCGCGGTTGGTGTGCAGGGTCGCGGTCGCTGTCTGAATGGAACTCGTCACGGGAAGCCAGTCTGCCACGCCGCGTCTGCCCGCCAACCGGGGCACCTTGCGGGCGCGTAGATGGCAGGCTGGAGGCGCGACGTCCGTCCGTCCGAAAGAGGTGGCATATGAGCTCCAAGACCATCGACCGATTGACGCCGGGCCAACGGCTCGGTCGGGGCCTGAAGTACTCGGCCGTCGGACCTGTCGACGTCACCAGGGGAGCGCTGGGGGTCGGGTTCGACTCGGTGCGCTCCTCGGCGGCATGGGTCGGAAACCGCTACCGCCGAGACCGGCTCGCCCGACAGCTGAAGGCCGACTTGGCGTCGGCGCAGGACGCGATCGCCGCCGAGTTGTCGGCCGCGCAGGAGGTGGTGGCCAACCTTCCCGAGGCATTCGGCAAGGCCCGCCGGAGCCGCGGCCGCCGTCGGCCCCTGCTGCTGGCCGGTATCGGGGTGGCGGCGCTGGCCGGGGGAGCCGCGGCGTTCACGATCATCCGCCGCTCGTCGCAACCGGAGCCGTCACCGCTGCCGCCCAGCGTCGACGTCACTCCCAAGCCCTAGCGCCGCGGGGTCCGGTCGTGGCCGTCTCGGTGTTCGATCTGTTCTCGATCGGCATCGGGCCGTCGAGTTCACACACCGTCGGTCCGATGCGGGCTGCCGGGCGCTTCGTCGCCGCGTTGGCCGCCGACGGGAATCTGGCCGCGGTCTCGCGGCTGCGGGTCGAGCTTTTCGGTTCGCTGGGAGCGACCGGCGCCGGCCACGGCACCCCCGGTGCTGTCGTGCTCGGCCTCGAGGGATGTGACCCGGAGACGGTGGATCCCACAGCAGCCCACGCGCGCGTCGAGGCGGTCGCGGCGGGCGACCGGCTGCACCTGGCCGGTGACCGGGACATCGAGTTCGTGATGGCGACCGATATCGTTCTCTCGTTGCATGCCATGGACTTTCATAGCAACGGAATGGTCTTCCAGGCGTTCGACGGCGAGGGCTCGTTGCTCGAGCGCCGGGTGTACTACTCGGTCGGCGGCGGTTTCGTGGTCGACGAGGAGGAAGCGGCGGCAGGTCCCCGCGACGACACCGTACTGCCCTTTCCGTTCCACACGGGCGCCGACCTGGTTTCGTTGGCGGAGCAAAACGGTTGCAGCATCTCACATCTGGTGTCTCGCAACGAGGCGGCGCTCGGCCACGAGGCGGTCCTGCGGGACCGTCTGCTGAAGATCTGGTCGGCCATGCGCGAGTGTGTGGACCGCGGGTTGGAAACGGGCGGAACGCTTCCCGGCGCTCTACACGTACGCCGCCGCGCCCACGCACTGTCGAAGGCAGTCGAATCCGATCCCACCGATCCGCTGTACGCGATGGACTGGGTCACGGTCTGGGCACTGGCCGTCAACGAGGAGAACGCGGCCGGTGGCCGGGTGGTGACCGCACCCACCAACGGCGCTGCCGGCATCATCCCAGCCGTTCTGCACTTCTACTGGCGGTTCGTGCCCGGCGCGACGGAGGACGGGGTCGTCGAGTTCCTGCTGACCGCCGCGGCGGTCGGGCAGTTGTTCAAGGCGAACGCATCGATCTCCGGGGCGGAGGTCGGCTGCCAGGGGGAGGTGGGCTCAGCGTGCTCGATGGCCGCCGCCGGCCTGGCCGCGGTACTGGGCGGCTCGCCCGCGCAGGTGGAGAACGCCGCCGAGATCGGCATCGAACACAATCTCGGCCTCACCTGCGACCCCGTCGGCGGCCTGGTGCAGATCCCGTGCATCGAACGCAACGCCGTCGCATCGGTGAAGGCGATCACCGCCGCACGGATGGCGCTGCGCGGCGACGGCACCCATCACGTCAGCCTCGACACCGCCATCAAGACCATGCGCGACACCGGTGCCGACATGGCGGTCAAGTACAAGGAGACGTCGTTGGGCGGCCTCGCGCTGAACGTCGTCGAGTGTTGATTGTGGAGCCTAGGAGATTCGAACTCCTGACATCTGCCTTGCAAAGGCAGCGCTCTACCAACTGAGCTAAGGCCCCTGGTGGATCAGGAAGGGACGTCGGCGACGGTGTGCCACACCTCGGCACCGTGCTGGGTCCGCCACACGACCAACGCGGCGACCGCACCAGCTGCGGCGGCGAACAGAAGCACCCTCTTCATCGATCGTGAACCCTTCCGTGGGGCTAGGAGGACTCGAACCTCCGACCTCTTCGTTATCAGCGAAGCGCTCTAACCGCCTGAGCTATAGCCCCGTCAACTGCACTGGGGGACCTCCGCTAGCGGGGGCCGAGCGACGAGATTACCGCACGGGTGAGCCGTGGCCCAAACCCAGAGCCTGCGACGTCAGTCGCGGTCTGCCAGGGTGACCTCGACGCCGCCCACCAGGTCCGTCGTCAGGTTGTAGATGAACGTGCCGATGGTCGCCGCGGCGGTCAGCAGAACGATGTTCACCAGGCCGATCAACGCGGCCCCACCGAAGATGGTGCCACTGGAGACGAGCTCACCACCGGCGGTTCCGCTGGCGCTGGTCAACAGGTCGCCGACGTTGCTGTTGAGCTTGCTCCACACACCCATGCCGCCGAGCACCAGGTACAGGAACGCCACCGCGATCATCCACACGAAGAACATCGCGACCGACAGCACCAGCGAGACCTTCAGCGCGCTCCACGGATCGATCCGGCGGATCTGCATGCTGGCCCGCACCGGGCCCTTGTGATGCTGCTGGCGGGTCGCGACCTGGACCGCTCTGCCCGCCCCCGACGTCTGCCCGGGGGTTTTGGCGGGCTGCTCGGTCACCGGACGCTCGACCGGCTTGCGCTGCTGCTGCGGCCTGGGCGGGGGACCCGACAGATCCGGCAGCTCGCTGGCGTACGCGCCGGAACCGCCGTCGGGACGGGGGCTCTGGTCGGGGCGGGCGCTCTGATCCGGGCGAAGGCCTTCCGGACGGACCACGTCGGTGCGCTCACCACGCGAGGGCGCCTCTGCCTCGGGCGCCGCCGACGGTGCGGGTGCGCCGGCGATGAACCTGTTGAGCCGCGCGTCGAGGCCCGGCGGGTTGGCGCGGGGACTGTCGGAGGGCGGCTGTCCCTCAGCGGACTGCTGTGGTTGCCGGCGCGACGCCGGGCCGCGCTGCCACGGCGGCACATCTCCGTGCTCGGCGCTGTGCGCCGGTGCCGGGCCGCTGCGTGTCACCGAGTTGCCCAGCGAGCCGCCGTCGTGGCCGGAGCCCGACGAGCCGTTGCCCCCGCCGGACTCACCCACACGCGGGCGTCCCGGTTCGTTCGGTGAACTCACCTGGGGCTCCTTAGCTCAGTGCCTACCGCTGGAGGCAGTCGATGCAGCATCACGACTCGTCCGACTCGTCCGACTCGACTGGCTCAACCGACTCGTCCGCCGCGTCATCGTCCGCATCCTCTTCAGCGTTGCGCGCCACGGCAATCAGTGTGTCGCCCTCACCGAGGTTCATCAAGCGAACCCCCTTGGTCTGCCGTCCGGCCTTACGCACCTGCCGTGCCGCGGTCCGGATGACACCTCCTCCGGAGGTGATGGCATACAACTCGGTCTCGTCGTCGACGATCAACGCTCCGACCAGAGTGCCACGTTTGCGGTCGTACTGGATGGTGAGGATGCCTTTGCCGCCGCGGCCCTGTGCCGAGTACTCCTCGATCGCCGTCCGCTTGGCGTAGCCGCCCGACGTCGCCACCAGCAGGTACGTGCCCTCACGCACGACGTTCAGCGACAGCAGTTGGTCCTCTTCGTTGAACCGCATGCCCTGGACACCCGAGGTGGCCCGGCCCATCGGACGCAGCGCCTCGTCTGTCGCCGAGAACCGGATCGACTGGCCCTTCGCCGAGACCAGCAGCAGGTCCTCATCGGCCGAGCACAGCACCGCGCCCACCAACTCGTCGCCGTCACGCAGGTTGACCGCGACGATGCCGCCGGAGCGGTTGGAGTCGAAGTCGGTCAGCTTGGATTTCTTGACCAGGCCCTTGCGGGTTGCGAGCACCAGGTAGGGCGCATCCTCGTAGCTCTTGATCTGGATGACCTGAGCGATGCGCTCCTCCGGCTGGAATGCCAGCAGGTTCGCGACGTGTTGACCACGCGCCGTGCGCGACGCCTCCGGCAGGTCGTACGCCTTGGCGCGATACACCCGGCCCTGCGTGGTGAAGAACAGGATCCAGTCGTGGGTCGAGCAGACGAAGAAGTGGTTGACGATGTCGTCCTGCTTGAGCCCCGCGCCCTGGACGCCCTTGCCGCCACGCTTCTGGCTGCGGTACAGATCCGACTTGGTCCGCTTCGCGTAGCCCGTCTCCGTGATCGTGACGACGACCTCTTCGCGCGCGATGAGGTCCTCGTCGGCGACGTCGCCGTCGGCCGGGATGATCCGGGTGCGGCGGTCGTCGCCGTACTTGTCGGTGAGCTCCTTGAGCTCATCGTGGACGATGGCCCGTTGCCGCTCCGGCTTGGCGAGGATGTCCTCGAGGTCGGCGATCTCGGCTTCGATCTTGGCCAGGTCGTCGACGATGCGCTGACGTTCCAGAGCAGCCAGCCGCCGCAACTGCATGTCGAGGATCGCCTGGGCCTGGATCTCGTCGACGTCGAGGAGTTCGATCAGGCCGGCCCGCGCGACGTCGACGTTCGCCGACGCCCGGATGAGGGCGATGACCTCGTCGAGCGCGTCGAGCGCCTTGACCAGACCTCGCAGGATGTGGGCCCGCTCGTTGGCCTTGCGCAGCCGGTACGTGGTCCGCCGGACGATGACGTCCAACTGGTGAACGACGTAGAGCCGGATCAGCTGATCGATACGCAGCGTGCGGGGGACACCGTCGACGATCGACAGCATGTTCGCGCCGAAGCTGGTCTGCAGCTGGGTGTGCTTGTAGAGGTTGTTGAGCACGACCTTGGCCACGGCGTCGCGCTTGACCTCGACGACGATCCGCAACCCGACGCGGTCGCTGCTCTGGTCCTCGATGTTGGAGATGCCGCCGAGCTTGCCGTCGCGCACCTGGTCGGCGATCGAGGTGATGAAGTTGTCGTGGTTCACCTGGTAGGGCAGCTCGGTGATGACCAGCAGCGTGCGGCCCCTCTGGTCCTCTTCGACCTCGACCACGCCGCGCATCCGGATGGACCCGCGGCCGGTCGTATAGGCGTCATGGATGCCCTGCGAGCCGACGATCAGACCGTACGTCGGGAAGTCGGGTCCCTTGACCCGCTCGGTAACCGCAGCCAGCGTCGTCTCTTCGTCGGCCTCGTAGTTGTCCAGGCACCAGAAGACGGCCTCGGCGAGCTCGCGGAGATTGTGGGGCGGCATGTTGGTGGCCATGCCGACCGCGATGCCACCGGAGCCGTTGGCCAGCAGGTTCGGGAACCGGCTGGGCAGAACCGTCGGCTCCTGCACCCGGCCGTCGTAGTTCGGGATGAAATCGACTGTCTCCTCGTCGATTTCACGCAGCATCTCCATCGCCAGGGGAGTGAGGCGTGCTTCGGTGTTGTGGCTGACGAATCCATTCGTGATGAACGAGTGGTCGTCACTGTCGACGCGCAAGCTGTAGACCGGCTGAACACCCGCGTCTACGACGCTCGTGACTCGGGCGTAGTAGAAGCGGCCGTCGGTGAGGTCCTGCGCAATCGACCTGACCTCAGCGTCTGCGATGTGGGACAAGATCTCATCGCGGTCACGTACCCAGCGACTGAGTCGGTCGATGTTGTGCTTATGCAACCACTCCTTGTCCACCCAACGCCCACCGCTTTGTGCCCTCACGAACTTCGCCAAACCAGGCACGTGGTCGCCGTCAAGTCCTGCTGCACGTTCGGGCAATGCCGCGAGAATCTGCTGGAGCTTCTGCTGTTTGGCTCCACCGAATCCGATCTGGCTTGCGAACAACGCCGCGTGGGCGCGGTTGGTGATGACCACCTTGTGCTCACCGGTCGCGTGCAGATAGCGGCGGGACACCACCCCGAATTCCAGCAGCAGCTGGTGCACGTCCTCAGCCAGTTGGCTGCTCCGGGTTGAATATGAGACCTGAACAGTGCTGCGTGGTAGCGCTGAGCAGGAACCGTCACCTTCAAAGAGCGCTTGGAGGAACGCCCGCTTCACGACCGCTGCTGACTGCCATAGCCACTCGGGCACAGCCTTGGCTGCGGAACGTTGTTCCACCAGGCACGCAAGCCGACTCCTGCACAGCGCGTCCAGATTCTGAATGTCGAGTTCGAGCAGCCGCGAGCCCGATGCAATGGTGCGCTCGGAAACGTAACGTGTACCGCCTACGACAGCGTCGTAGGCGGCGACCACCATGTTGAAGTAGTCGCGGTCCAAGTTGTTGAACCCCGCTCGCGACCGCGAGACAAAACCCTCGCTGACGAACGCGCCGAGTAGGAGCGCCTCTAGCGTTTCGAACCACTCCGCTGAGCCGAATTCCGCAGGTTGCGTCCGCTGAATGGCGACACGATCATTCGGTCGCACCTCTTCGATCAACTTCCACAGCAGCGTAGGGACTCCGGCCACATCCACCAGGCACAGCACAGGGTGGTTTGCGGTACCCGTCACCGAGTACCCCTCGGCAGTGGTCACAGTGAACGTCTCGTGATCACCCGAGTGGAACAACCGGTCGGCGACCACAGGATTGCCGTTGCGATCGAGCACCTTCAGGTGCACGACATTGTCCGAATTCGGCTTGGCGTTCGGAACGATGTCCGCGATACGCACGGAATGCCCGAAAGGCAAGCGCACCAGCGCGTCACCGCTGACGCAGTACCTCATCGCCGCCGGAGGATCGTTGCCCGGCGAGCCGAAGTTGCCCTGGCCGTCGACCAAGGGATAGCGCAACGACCACGGCTGGGCCATCCGGACCAGGGTGTCGTAGATCGACGAGTCACCGTGGGGGTGGTAGTTGCCCATCGTCTCGGCAACCGAGCGTGCGGATTTGGCGTGTCCGCGGTCCGGGCGGAATCCCGAGTCGTACATCGCGTACAGCACCCGGCGGTGCACCGGTTTGAGGCCGTCGCGGACCTCGGGGAGGGCACGGCCGACGATCACGCTCATCGCGTAGTCGATGTAGCTGCGCTGCATCTCCTGCTGGATGTCGACCGGTTCGATGCGGTCGGTCGTGGCGTCGTCGTCGCCGGGGGGCAGGGTCGTGTCGGTCATACGCTCCTCGCTCGTCTATGAGCAGCTGGGGGAAAAGGTCAAACGGCTTCAGACATCCAAGAAACGAACGTCTCTCGCGTTTCGGGTGATGAAGCTGCGGCGCGCCTCGACGTCCTCGCCCATCAGGATGGAGAACAGTTCGTCGGCGGCCGCGGCGTCGTCGAGGGTGATCCGGCGGAGCACGCGGGCACTGGGATCCATTGTGGTCTCCCAGAGTTCCTTGGCGTCCATCTCGCCGAGACCCTTGTAGCGCTGGATCCCGTCTTCGGTGTTGATCCGTTTGCCGGCGGCGCGTCCTGCCTCGAGCAGTCCGTCGCGTTCGCGATCGGAGTAGGCGAACTCGGGCTCGCTGCGCTGCCACTTCAGTTTGTACAGCGGCGGCTGGGCCAGGAAGACGTGCCCATTCTCGATGAGCGGCTTCATGAATCGGAACAGCAGCGTGAGCAGCAGCGTGGAGATGTGCTGGCCGTCGACGTCGGCGTCCGCCATCAGCACGATCTTGTGATATCGCAGCTTGGCGATGTCGAACTCGTCGTGGATGCCGGTGCCCAGCGCAGTGATGATCGCCTGGACCTCGGTGTTCTTGAGCACCCGGTCGATGCGGGCCTTCTCGACATTGATGATCTTGCCGCGCAACGGCAGGATCGCCTGGTACATCGAGTCGCGGCCGCTCTTCGCCGAGCCACCGGCCGAATCACCCTCCACCACATACACTTCCGACAGCCGCGGATCGGTGGAACGGCAATCTGCGAGCTTGCCGGGAAGACCGCCGATGTCGGTAGCGCTCTTGCGGCGCACCAACTCCCGGGCCTTGCGGGCGGCCATACGCGCTTGTGCCGACGAAACCGCCTTGTTGACAACGGTCTTCGCTTCGGCCGGGTTCGCCTCGAACCAGTGCGACAACTGCTCGTTGCAGATCTTCTGCACGAAGGACTTGACCTCGGTGTTGCCGAGCTTCGTCTTGGTCTGGCCCTCGAACTGCGGATCGCTGACCTTCACCGAGATCACTGCCGCCAGACCTTCGCGGATGTCATCGCCGGTGAGGTTGGGATCTTTCTCCTTGAGGAGCTTCTTGTCCTTCGCGTACTTGTTCACCACCGTGGTGAGCGCACTACGGAAACCTTCTTCGTGGGTGCCGCCCTCGTGGGTGTTGATGGTGTTCGCGAAGGTGTGCACCGACTCCGAGTAGCCGGCGTTCCACTGCATCGCGATCTCGACCTCGTGGCCGGGTCCCTTGCCGTCGAAGTCGATGATGCTCTGCTGAATCGGGGTCTTGGTGCGGTTGATGTGCTTGACGTAGTCGACCAGACCGCCCGGGTAGTGGAAGGTGCGGTGTTTGACCTTGTGCGGGCCCTTGGCCTCGGCTTCCTTCTCGTCGGCGGACTTCGGCGCCTCGGCGGTGTCGCTGACGACCTCGTCGACCACTTCCTCGGCGGTGACGCGTTCGTCGGTGAGCTCGATCGTCAGGCCCTTGTTGAGGAACGCCATCTCCTGCAGGCGGCGGGCGACGGTCTCGAAGTCGTAGACAGTCGTCTCGAAGATGTCGGGGTCCGCCCAGAACCTGATGGTGGTGCCGGTCTTGTTCGACGGGCCGCCCTGCTTGAGCGTGCCGGGAACCGAGCGGTCGTAGTACTGGAACCACTCGCTGCCGTCGCGCAGGATCGTGGCCTCGAGCCGGGTCGACAGTGCGTTGACGACGGAGACGCCGACACCGTGAAGACCGCCACTGACGTTGTAACCGCTGTTCTCGCCGCCGAACTTGCCGCCGGCGTGCAGTTGGGTCATGACGACGTCGACCGTGGGAGCCCCGCTGGAGTGCATTTCGACGGGGATTCCGCGGCCGTCGTCGGTGACCTGAACGCTGCCGTCGCCGAGGATCTTGACATCGACCCTGCTGGCGTAGCCGGCCATGGCCTCGTCGATCGCGTTGTCGACGACCTCCCAGACCAGGTGATGCAGGCCGCGCTCACCGGTGGAACCGATGTACATGCCGGGACGTTTTCGGACGGCTTCCAGACCCTCCAGAATGGTGATGGCGGAAGCGCCATACTCTTTAGAAGCAGTCTTCTTCTGGGCAGCCACGTGGAACGCGTCTCCTTGGGGTTCGCAAGCGAGGAACGAAGGTCCCTCGCGGATCTCTCCCCGAGTCTACCGTCAGGCACTGCCTGCACTGACCCTGAGGCGGCGTTTCTGCACACCTATTTGCGCCGCCTACGGAATTTCTCGAATATCGACAAGTCTGGACGCTTGAGAGTTGTGGATAAAAGCCTGTCGGCGCTCTCAGACAGTGGTAGGGAGTCGACTCAGCCGTAGGTGTCCCGAGGCCCCCGTCCCGGCACCCGGTACGGCCCCTTCTTCCACGACGGACCCACGGGACCGACGATCTTCAGCGACGTCACCACGCCGTCTCCGACGGCGGCGGCGATCTTGGCCAGCAGCTGGGCCTGCACCATCCGTAGCTGGGTCGCCCAGGCGGTCGACTCGGCCGACACGGTCAACACACCTTCGTTCAGCGACGTCGGAGTGGCGTGTGCGGCGATCTGATCCCCGACCACCGACCGCCACCGGCCGAACACCGAGCCCTCGGCGACACGACCGTTCCAACCGCGGTTGCGCGCCAGATCGCTGGTGGCGGCACCGAGCAGTTGTGGATCACGCCCGTCGGGTCCCGGACCCGACCACCGTCGCCTGCTGTTGCCGGCCACCCGGCGCGGGGCGGCGGAGGTGCGGCCGCGACCGACGTTCTTGCCCTGGGTGCGCGCCGCACCACGTGCTTCTTCGAGGGTCCTTCGCACCAGATCCATGCCCTTCATGCGGGCCAGGTCCGGAGGGGGACCCACGGGATCGTCGTCCTCACCGGTCATGACTGAACCGCCGAGATTCGACCGGCGTCGCCGTCGCTCATGGTGATGCCGATCCGCCGGACATCCCAGTCCGAAGGGATGTCCTCGTCGACCGCAGCGGTCACCAGCACCTGCTCGGCGGCGGCCGCGACCTGGGCCAGTGCCGAGCGCCGAGCGCTGTCCAGTTCGGCGAAGACATCGTCGAGCAACAACACCGGATCACTTCCTTCCGCGCGCAGGAGTTCATAGGCGGCCAGCCGCAACGCCAAGGCCACCGACCATGACTCACCGTGGCTGGCAAACCCTTTCGCCACCTGGTCGCCGAGGCGCAGTTCCAGATCATCCCGGTGTGGACCGACAAGGCACACGCCGCGTTCCAACTCGGCGTCGCGGCGCCGGCTCATCGCCTCCAGCAGCGCGGCTTCGTACACGCCCGGGTCTGCGCTGCCCGCCGCCGCTTCGCTCTCCACCAGATCGACCCCGCTGCGATAGCGGACCGTCGCCGGACGCGAGTTCGGAGCCAGAAGCTGATATGCCTTCTCGACCTCTGGGTCCAGTTCCATCACCAATTGCACACGCGCGGTGATCAATTGGGCACCGTGAGCGGCCAGGTAACCGTCCCACACCTCGAGGGAGTCCAACGCGCCCCGGTCACCACGGTAGCGAGCACCGGCCGCGGTCTTGAGAAGGGCGGTGCGTTGCCTGACCACTTTGTCGTAGTCTGCACGCACCCCGGCGATCCTAGGGCGCCGCGTCGTCGCCAGTTCGTCGAGATAACGCCGGCGTTCGCTCGGGTCGCCGCGCACCAGGGACAGATCCTCCGGTGCGAAAAGGACCGCCCGCAGCGCGCCGAGTATTTCGCGCGCCGACCGCACCGGTGACCGATTCAGCCGGGCCTTGTTCGCCCGCCCGGACGTGATGTCCAGATCGACTGCGAGTTCGCGACCGTCGTTCACCACGATGGTGGACACGACGGCACGATCAGCACCGGAACGGATCAAAGGCGCGTCGGAGGCCACCCGATGCGAGCTCAGCGTCGATGAATACCACAGAGCTTCAATGAGATTCGTCTTGCCGAACCCGTTCGAGCCGACGAATACCGTCCGGCCCGGTTCGAGGTCGAGTTCGACGCGCTCCCAAGAACGGAAGTCGGTCAGGGCGAGGTGACGTACGTACACCGAAACACTCCGGTCACCCGGACTCGCTCACTCTCTTGACGGCGTGGCCACCAAACTGGTTGCGCAGTGCGGCAACTGCCTTCATCGTGGGCGAATCATCCTGGCGGGAGAGGAATCTCGCGAACAGTGCGGCCGCGATGCTGGGGACAGGGACCCGGAGCCGGATCGCTTCCTCCACTGTCCACCGGCCTTCACCGGAATCATCGGTGTAGCCGCTGATGTCGTTGAGTCCCGGATCTTCCTTGAGCGCCTTGGCCAGCAGTTGCTGCAGCCAGGAACGCACCACGGTGCCGTTCGTCCACGCTTGGTAGACGGCTTGCGGATCCTTGACGAGGTCCTCGGCGGCCAGCATCTCGTAGCCCTCGGCATACGCAGTCATCAACGCGTACTCGACCCCGTTGTGCACCATCTTGGCGAAGTGCCCCGCCCCTACCGGCCCCACATGGACGAATCCGTCCTCCTTGGGTCCCGGCGGCCGCAACGTCTCGAAGATCGGCATCGCTCTCTCGATATCGGCATCACTGCCTCCGACCATCAACCCGTAACCTTCGGCCAGACCCCAGACTCCGCCGGAAACTCCCGCGTCGATGAATCCGATTCCGTTGTCCGCCAACAACTTGGCGTGGGGAGCATCTTCGGTGTATCGCGAGTTGCCGCCGTCGATGACAAGATCTCCGTCGCTGAGAACCTTCGCCAGCTCCGAGATGGTCTGATCGGTCACGGTGCCGGAAGGCACCATGACCCACACCACTCGTGGCGACTCCAGAGCGGCGGCCAGAGCACTCAGGGATTCGACGTCGGATACCTCCGGCCGGGGGTCGTATCCGACCACCTCATGCCCACCGTCGCGGAGCCGGGCCCGCATGTTGAAACCCATCTTGCCAAGGCCGATGAGACCGAGTTGCATGTCAGGCGTCCCTTCTGCTGTCGGTGCGTGGGTCAGCCGGGGAGGCGTACCGGCATCAACAGATAGACATAGTCGGTGTGAGCCGCCGGAAAAGGTCCGGAACTTCCAGCGGTGGCATCATCGTCACCCGCGGGACGCAACACCGCCGGCCGACTGGGTGTGGTGAAACCGAACGTCACCCGCTCCGAGTGCAGCGAACCGAGGCCGTCGGTCAGATATGTCGGGTTGAAGGCGATCGTCAGTGGATCTCCGGAAAACTGCACGAGCAGATCTTCTTCGGCTTTTCCGACGTCGTCCGCACCGGCCGACAGTCGCAGGACGTCGTCGGAGAACTCCATCCGGACCTGCGCCCCGCGGTCGGCGACAAGCGCGACACGCTTGATCGCCTCGGTCAGCTCGGCGACGGCGATGGTGGCCATGGCCGTGTGTTCTCCGGGCAGCAGCTGGCGGAATTTCGGGAACTCAGCATCCAGCAGTCGGGTCGTGCTGCGCTTTCCCTTGCTCCGAATACCGAGCAGTCCCTCTTTGCCGACTGCCGAACCCGCCCCGAGCGCCAAGTGCACTTCCTCGCCGTCGGTGCCGGCCTTCGCAGCTTCTGCCAGTGTCTTCGCCGGCACCAGCACGGCTGCTTCGACACCTGCAGAGTCCGTGGACCAGGTCAGTTCCCGCACAGCGAGGCGGAAACGGTCGGTGGCAGCCAAAACCACCTTCTCGCCGGATATCTCGACGCGGATACCCGTCAACATGGGCAAGGTGTCGTCGCGGCCGGCCGCCACCGCCACCTGTCCGATCGCCTCGGCGAACAGGTTCGACGACACGACACCGGTCTCATCGGGCAGCGTGGGCAGCGTCGGATAGTCCTCGACCGCCATCGTCGGAAGCGAAAAGCGAGCGCTACCGCAGGTCAGCGCAACCCGGGTGCCTTCGACGCTGACGTCGACCGGTTTGGCCGGCAGGGACCTCACGATGTCGGACAGCAACCGTCCGGAGACCAAAACGCTTCCTGGAGAAGCGATCTCGGCCGGAATCTGTACTTCTGCGGAAACTTCGTAATCGAATCCGGAAACCGTCAGTCCCTCGTCGGATCCGGTGAGCAGCACACCTGCCAGCACGGGCACTGTCGGCCTGGAGGGAAGATTGCGGGCAACCCAGGCGACCGCGTCGGCAAAGTCTTCGCGGGTCAGCCGAAACTTCAAATCCGTGAGACCTGCCGTCGCCACGTCCATAACGTCCCTTCGATGCACACCCCGACAAAAGCGTCAATCAGCGGTTTCCCGGATCGCACACCGCGCCGCCCCGGCGCGCTACGACGACCGCAACGGCTGTCGATGAACCACCGTAGAGCTTTCGGGCTCAACTTGAAAGCTAATCCATCGGGCTGACATGCGGGCGACGAACGGCCATCGGTCCAGGGTGGACGTGTGTTTCCCCAGGGCGCTTCTTCTAAACGAAATCTATAGATATCTAAGAGCAACAGTAATAGGTCCTGTGGAAACTGTGCATAGAGGTGGTTCGTCGCTGGCAGGTGGGCACGGCAGGGTGTTGGCGGCTTGTGGATGGTGCGACGACAAGTTCGGGGTGTCTGGGGATGCATTCGTGGTTGGGGACCGAGCCGGCCGCGATTCGGCGGTTGACAGCTGTCTGTGCACAGGTCGCTGCACAGGCCGATGTTGTGACGGCTGGGAACACAGTGACGGAAGTTTTTTTGGAATTCAGTCGGCAGGTAGAGATGCGTGGAGGCATGGATGTGCCGCGGGACGCACGAATGACAGGCCGACGGTCAGCGCTTGGCGCGCTGCCGGATCCTGGTGGTGAGCTCTTTGACGTGATCGAAGATCTCGCGACGCTCCGCCATCTCAGCGCGAATCTTCTTCTCCGCGTACATGACCGTGGTGTGGTCTCGCCCGAACGCCTGGCCGATCTTGGGCAGTGACAGGTCGGTGAGCTCACGGCACAGGTACATCGCGATCTGACGTGACTGCGCCAGCGCACGGGTTTTTCCGGGCCCGCGGAGCTCTTCGATGCTGGTCTCGAAGTATTCAGCGGTGGCGGCCATGATGGCGGCGGTGCTGATCTGCATCGTGGAGGAGTCCGAGATCAGATCGCGCAGCACGATTTCGGCCAGCGACTTGTCGATCGGGGTCTTGTTCAGCGAGGCGAACGCGGTGACACGGATCAGGGCGCCCTCGAGTTCGCGGATGTTGCGTTCGATACGGCTGGCGATCAACTCGAGAACGTCATCAGGGACGTCGAGGCGATCCATCTGAGCTTTCTTGCGCAGGATCGCGATTCGAGTTTCCAGCTCCGGCGGTTGGACGTCGGTGATCAGGCCCCACTCGAACCTGGTGCGCAACCGGTCCTCGAGGGTGGCGAGCTGCTTGGGAGGTCGATCGGAGGAGATCACGATCTGTTTGTTCGCGTTGTGCAGGGTGTTGAAGGTGTGGAAGAACTCTTCCTGGATGCCGTCCTTGCCTTCGATGAACTGGATGTCATCCACCAGAAGCACGTCGATGTCGCGGTAGGTGCGTTTGAACGATGCCCTGCGGTCATCGCGCAGCGAGTTGATGAAGTCGTTGGTGAATTCCTCGGTGGAGACGTACTTGACCCGCATTCCGGGGAACAGTCGCTGGGCGTAGTTGCCGGCCGCGTGCAGCAGATGAGTCTTGCCCAGCCCCGATTCACCCCAGATGAAAAGAGGGTTGTAGGCGCGGGCCGGTGCTTCGGCGATTGCCAGCGATGCAGCGTGGGCGAATCTGTTCGAGGATCCGATGACAAACGTGTCGAACGTGTAGCGACGATTGAGGTTGATCGCGGTGTCGTCGTCGGTCGCGGAGTTGTTGGCCCGCCGGGAGAAGTACGTCGGCCAACTCTCCTCGGCACTGGCGCGTGCGGCCTGATCTTCGTCGACGTCGTCCTCGGCGTCCAGGTTGTCCTCGGGTTCCGGTGCGGGGGGTGGCTCCCGAAATCCGTTGTGGACGTCGTCGCCTTCAGCGGCGGGATCGGCGATGCGCACCCCGAGTTCGACGCGCTGGCCGAGCTGACGACTCAGGGCCGTGACGATGGGTTCGCGTAGATGGCGTTCGATCTCGTTCTGGACGAAGGGTGTGGGAACCGACAGCAGTGCGAATCCCTCGGTGATCACCAGGGGGCGGACCAGCTTGAGCCAGGCGCGCTGCTGTGGGGTCAGAGATCCGTTGGCGGTGCCACCGTCGCCGTTGAGCTCGGCGACGACAGTGTTCCAGATGGCGACGAACGGGGGATCGGGGTCAGCCGTCAA